>CALUVG010000001.1 GCA_944324165.1 Candidatus Gastranaerophilales bacterium
GATATCCGTCTTAAAAATGTAAAAGGTGAAAACAATGACGGGCTTGATAAAATTAAGCAATTAAAAACTTTCAATTTTACATATAAAAATGATACGAAGAACACTCCGCATGTAGGGGTTATGGCTCAGGATCTGCAAAAAATATTTCCTGATGCTGTCATAACAGATAACGACGGCTACTATAGAATTCGCAAAGAAGACATGTTCTATGCTATGGTTAATGCCATAAAAGAACTTGCAAACAAAGATAATGAAAAAGACTTGAAAATTCAGGCTCTTGAAAAGAAAAATGCTGAACTTGAAGCTCGCCTTGAAAAGCTGGAGGAAAAACTTAAATAAGCGTGCAGATAATGTATTTTCGTGTTAGTATAAAACTATGTTAGAAATACTTATACTGGATGTATTAATGAAAAGAGATCTGACCATGTATGCTATAAGAAAGCATATAACAGATTATTTTTCCGCATATACACAGCCGAGTTTCGGGGCAATAAAACCGGCACTTACACGTCTTGAAGAAAAAGAATGTCTGACCTGCCGTAAAATGATGTCCGATGGCGGAAAGCTTTCTGCCTATTATTCTATAACCTCAAAAGGCAAAAATGAATTGTGCAAGCTGCTGTTATCTGAAATTAGTACAAATCCTCTGCAATTTTTATCAGAAGCGCGTATTCGTCTCTGCTGCGCTGAACATCTTTCATCTGACGAACGAAAAAAAATGTTTTTTATCCTAAAATCCCGCACGATGCAGCATAAAAATGCCGCCGAAAATATACTAAATGACGAATATACTCCGTTAAATTTTTATCAAAAAATTGTTCTCGATAATACTTTGTGTGAATATAAAAATTTTATAACAATTATAGAAGGACTGGAAAAAGATAATGCCCGCAATAGTTAGCAAAGTTTTAGCAAACTCAATTGCTGAAGAATTAGAAATTCAGGCAGGAGACGAAATACTCACAATTGATGATACCCAAATGCAGGATATGATTGATTATAACTATCTTTGCAAATCAGAAGTTATTACTCTCGAAATTAAAAAAGTGAATGGTGAAATTGAAGTTATTGAACTTGAAAAGGATTTTGATGAAGATTTAGGTATTGTGTTTGAAAGTGCAGTCTTTGACCGCGTAAAACCGTGCCTAAACCATTGTATATTCTGTTTTGTAGATCAGCAGCCCCAAGGACTGCGGGAAACTCTTTATGTTAAAGATGACGACTACAGACTTTCATATTTGCAGGGAACATACATTACATTGACGAATTTAACGGAAAAAGATAAAGAACGTATTGCCAGAATGCATCTGGGACCGTTTTATGTTTCTGTCCACACTACAAATCCTGACCTGCGAGTAAAAATGCTGAGAAATCCTAATGCTGGAAAAGCTTTAGATAATTTAAATTGGTTTAAAGAAAATGAAATACCATTTCATGCACAGATTGTTCTATGTCCCGGATTGAATGATGGAGAAGAATTGAGGCGGACATTGGAGGATTTAAAAAAATTGGGCGAGGTTGTACTTTCTGTTGCAATTGTTCCGGTTGGCATAACAAAATTCAGGGACGAACTTTTAAAGCAGGTCGATAAAAAAATTGCTGAAGAAACCTTAAAAATTGCCTCTAAATATAAACGAGTATGCTGTTCTGATGAATTCTTTTTACTGGCAGATAACCCTATTCCGGAGGCTGAATATTACGGAAGTTTTTCACAGTTAGATGACGGCGTAGGCTCTATAAGAATGCTGCTTGATGATTTCCACAACATTAAACTGCCCACAAATATTAAAAAGCCGATAAAAGCAGCATTTGCGACTTCTTATGCAGCAAAAGACGCCCTTACTGAAATTGCCGATAAATTAAAACTCATAAAAAACTTTACACCGCTTGTTTGTCCTGTTAAGTCCGAATACTGGGGTAAAGATATAACCGTTGCTGGTTTGATTACAACAGAAGACTTGATAAACACGGTTAAAGATATTGATGCAGACTTAGTTATAATTCCTTCTGTCATGTTAAAACCCTATAGTGAAGATTTTCTTGACGGAAATAATTTGGATTATGTCCGCAAGCAAACAGGAAAAGAATTCCTGGTTATACAGAACATTTATTCTATGGCTGAATTAGTTGAATATTTGAAAACTATATAGAACAAGCGGGGCGGCTTTTCACAGCCGCCCCGCTTGCCATTAAATCCGATTAATATCTTTCCAGATATCTGTCAAGCTCCCACTGAGAAACGTAAGTTCTAAATGAATCCCATTCTTTATTTTTGCTATTCATGAACTCATTAAATATATGTTCACCAAGAGCTGCACGTCCAACTAAAGATTTATCTAAACAATCCAGAGCCTCAGATAAATCACCCGGCAAAGAATCAATTCTTTGTTTTTTACGTTCTTTTGAAGTCAACTTATAAATGTTGCTTTCAACCGGTGCCGGCGGATCTATCTTATTTCGAACCCCGTCTAAGCAAGCTTCCAAAATCGCAGCAAATGCAAGATAAGGGTTGCATGCCGGATCAGGTGAACGTAATTCAACACGTGTGGCATTACCGCGTTTAGCAGGCACTCTCAAAAGTGCGCTTCTGTTTGCCAGAGACCAAGCCTGATAAACAGGAGCTTCATACCCCGGTACAAGTCTTTTATAGCTGTTTACTGTAGGGTTGAGAATTGCAGTAATTGATTTTACGTGTTTAAGCATTCCGCCTATTGAATATTTTGCAATATCAGATAATTGATATTCTGCATTTGGATCATAAAAAGCATTCTTGCCGTCTTTAAACAATGAGACATTACAGTGCATTCCGGAGCCATTAATACCATATATAGGTTTAGGCATAAATGTAGCATGAAGATTGTGACGTGCAGCCACAGCCTTTACCGCTATTTTAAAAGTCGCAACATTATCAGCAGTTGTGAGAATATCTGCATATTTAAAATCAACTTCATGTTGCCCGTCTGCAACTTCGTGGTGTGATGCCTCAATATCAAATCCCATTTCCTGTAAGGTTAAAACAATATCGGATCTTATATCTTCTCCAAGGTCGTCCGGTCCTACATCATAATATCCGGCATGGTCTGAAGTCTTTGTTGTAACATTTCCGTTTTCATCTTTTGCAAAAAGGAAAAATTCAGCTTCTGGTCCCATATTCATTGAAAATCCCATTTTCTCGGCTTCTTGCATAACTCTTTTCAAATTACATCTAGGGCAGCCTTCAAAAGGAGTTCCGTCTGCATTATGAATGTCACAAATTAATCTTGCGGCATTCACGCCGCCTCTTTCCTTCCAAGGCAAAATTTGGAATGTGTTTCTATCCGGATAAAAATACATATCAGAAGTTTCAATACTTCTAAACCCTTTGATAGATGAACCGTCAAGCATAATTTCATTTGCAAGAACTTTTTCAATGTGATCGGAAGGTATTGACAAATTTTTAACCTGTCCGTTTATATCAACGAATTGTAATTTAATGAACTTAATATTGTATTGTTTAATAAGTTCTTTAATGTCTTCATCCGAATAATTTTTGTTGTTAAGCGGAATGTGCTTAAATTCTGTCATACCTACCTACTTTCTTTTTGTAAAATTTAACTAAAACATAACCTTAATATTAAAGACTTTTTTTCCAAAAAGGTCAAGTAGTTTTATATTAAGAATAAATAAAGATAAACAGTTAAGCGAATATTAAATATAAAAATCACTATATAAGAAACGCGAGCTTAAAACTAATTACCAATCTTCCGAACCATACTTTTTGTAAAGCTCTATAGTTTTATTTAATTTCTTTTCTACCATTTCAATTTTTTCTAATGTTTCTTTATTAGTTAATTTTTTACGAAGCACCTTCAAATCAAGCAATTCTTCTTTTGCTTTGCGTACCCGTTCTTTGTCTTCTTCTCTTTTCAGAAATAACCAGCCGGAAAATCCACATCCCGGAGGCACGATAGCCCATGGTGAGCTCGGGAAATGCTTACATAAGGTCATTCTGTCTTCATATCTGGAACACATGTTATCATCCTGAAGGTATCTGCAATAGTAAAAAGTTAAGTTATCAGTACTTTTATCATCATTTTTCATATGCTCAAGAATGTTTTCAACAGTTTCATTACTGGCTTTACGAGCATCATCAATAGACGGATAAGGCGCAAAAATTTCTAAAAACTCTTTGGCATATACATCACCTTTTGCCGCAAGTTCTACCAATTCTTCATGCGGCGTGCCGGTTGTCACCACACGACAACATTTTCCACACATTAAACATAAATTTTGAGGACGCTTGTTTAAATAATTTTTTTCATATGAATCCATAGTATTATTATAAAACTGCATGCCTGAAAAAGTTAATAATCGTTACATTTCTTAAACTTACACTAAAATAAGCAATATTTTTTATGTTAAATACTTTTATAATATAAGTAAGTAGTAAAGGGTAGTCATGGAAAACTCAGTAGGACAATATCAAACACAACCTGTACAGCCGCAGGCACAAGCATATGCCCCGCAGCCAGCCCCAATAATTCCGGGCAGCCAGTCAGGTGTGCATATACAAATATTTAATCCCTCTGTAGGAATGCCAGGAGGAGCTCCCGTTTATAATGTAAATGCTCCTTCTTACGGAACAAATCCAAATCAGACTCCAAGTTATCCATCCAATTATTATACAAATAACTGGGGTCAAGGCTGCTGTGTGCCGCAATACCCTTGTTCAAATGTCCCGGGACAGTCAATTAACGGCGGAGTAACTCAAACTCAGAATGTAACTGTTAACCCTATTCCTGAATACAATGCCTCCAATATGCCTGCACAGAATGGTATAAATACACAACAGTCACAAATACCTCAAAACGGTCAGGCATCTGCAACAGCAGCTGCATCTACAGATGCAGGTAAAAAAACAGAAAAAAGAACTATTGTAATGTTGACAGATGACTATATAAAAAATGTTGAAAATTATTTAAATAGTCAGGATAAAGAAGTTCGTTTAATGGGGGCTAAAGAAGTTGTAGCCAGAGCCCTTGAAGATCCTTCAAGAAAAGATGATAAGGCACTTACTGCACTTGTAAATAAAATGATACAGGATCCGGATATGAAAGTAAGATTTCTTGGTCTGAGCCTGTTGTATTCTCGCAACATAACCGGAGACGCAACCACTGCACAAATATTAACTAATATGCAGAACACAACAACCGGTTACGGACAAGATGCCCTAATGGCAGCTAATATCCTTCTCAAAATGTCAGGACAAACAACTGAAAAAGAATTTGAAGTAACAAGTAAAGATAAGAAAAAAGAAAAATCAGAAGATATTAACAAGGTAATGACATTATTATGACGATAATTTCTGCAATAAAAAACAATTATGGTAAATATCTTGCAAAAGGCGCAGGTGTGCTGGCTCTTGGCATTGTAGGCTATGATTCGCATGTACTTGGCAAAATAAATTCAGATGCTTATGCTAAAACTCAAGATGCTAAGGCGTGCAGAGATTCTTATAATAACACTATGTTTCTTGCTGATCCAAGTATCACAACCTCAAAGGCTAAAAATTTCCTATTTGATTTACAGGTTCAGGATAATGTCCGTCATTTTGTAAATTCTGCTATCGGTTATTTTAAAGGATTCGGGTCCATGCTTGTTAATTCTGTTGTACCGCTTGGACTCGGTGCAGGAGCACTTTTATCAAAAAACAATAAAGTTGCAGGAGGCTTCGGTATAGGTCTTGCAGTCTATGGAGTAATTAAATTTTTGAAAGATGTCTGCGGGCTCGGACACTCCAACGACTTTAAGAAGAAGTTTTAATAAACTTTTCGTATAAATCAGGACGGCGTTCTTGAGTTCTTTTCAGACTTTCCTGATAACGAAACTCTTTTATCTGTTTATGATTACCGTTCAATAAAACATCCGGCACATTCAACCCTCTGTATTCTCTCGGCTTTGTGTAATGAGGATATTCCAAAAGACCGTTTGAAAAACTGTCTTCTTCTGCTGATTCAAGTTTTCCGAGAGTACCTTCCAGTTTACGGCTGACTGCATCAATTACGCATAATGCAGGTAATTCTCCTCCAGTCAAGACAAAATCTCCAATAGAAATTTCCCGTGGATTAATTATATCCCGAATTCTTTCATCAAATCCCTCATAATGCCCGCAAAGCAATATAATTTGATCAGCCTGCGCAAACTCATTAACTATACTGTCAGTAAAAGGTTCTCCCTGCGGGGAAAGCAAAACAGTTATTGATTTGTCTGCACGAACAATACTTTCATATGCATCAACATAAGGCTGTGCCATTAAGACCATTCCTGCGCCACCCCCATATGGCGTGTCATCCACCTTTTTATGTTTATCCAGCGTGAACTCTCGCGGATTTACCACGTTTAACCGAAAAACGTCGCGTTCTACTGCCCTTTTCATTATGCTGTAACTGCAAAATTGTTCTATCATTTCCGGGAAAAGTGTCAATACATCAAATCTCATTCTAACAACCCTTCCAGATTATTTATAAAAATTCTTCTATCTGACAATTTTACATCTGTCACAATCGCTTTTACAAAAGGAATTAGAGAAATTTTTTTGGAATTTGTTTTTACTGATAACAGATCATTTGCGCCATTATTGGAAACCCCAATAACAAACCCTAATTTTTTGTTATTATTATCGAAAACTTCCATTCCTACAAGTTCATCTATCAAAAACTCATCTTCTTCAAGATTTTCTCTTATAGTTTGTTCAGTTACAAAAAGCAGGTCACCTTTGTAATCAATCAAATCATTAATGGACTCAATTCCCTCAAACTTGACAATAGCAACATTTTTGGAAATACGCACACGCAAAATTTTTAAAGGTAAATATTCATTGTTATGTTTAACAAAAACTTCCTTTAATGAGCAGAAAAAATCCTGCTGATTTTTTGAGAAACCGACTTTTGCTTCACCCTGTATTCCGTGAAAATTTAAAATCTTACCTACTGAAACTAATTTATCATTCATGCTTCAGCTGTTTCTTCCGCTTTCTTAGATTTTCTTCCGCGTTTAGGTTTTGTTTCTTCAGCCGGTTTTTCTTCAGCGACCGCGGTTTCTTCAGATTTAGGAGTTTCTTCTACTATTTCTTTTATATCTTCAGAAACATTAGTTTCTTGTTCAGGAGCGGCATCTGTTTTTTCCTGTACATTTTCAACTGTTTCTTCCGGTTGAGGTTTAACTTTCTTAGGAGGTTTTCTGTATTCTTCTGGAGCATCAGGTCTATCCTGATTCCATCTTTTCAAGCCCATTTGAGCGCGAATCAAACCTATGCCTACGTGAACACGCCATTCATCCATTTTTAACTGAGCTGCTATAATTTTATGACATCCGATTGGAGGCAAAGGCAAAAGCGGTTCATAAAGATTTTTTATAGCAAATAGCTGATCAGGAGAAATTGCAAGTTTTCGTTTAGGGAACGGTAATTTCGGCAGCATGAGTTTTTGTCTTATCAAATTAATACCGAAAAATACCTTTCTTGGTTCAAGACCGATTTTTTCACCGATAACTTCATGTGCATCAGGATTTGGCAATGGCAGCATAGCCTTATAGAGTAATTCTATCTGATCCAGCTGTTCTTTTGTTACAAGAAGTTGTTTTGGAGCTTTAGGTTTGCTGCTTGGACGTCTAAATTTGTTATTTTGCGTACGTCTGTTAAATCTGTTATCACGACTGCCTTGAGCCTTTTGACCACCGTATGAATTATTACGTCTATCACGATTATACGGATTACGGCTGCCATAATTAGAACGATTTCCCTGTTGACGGGCATCTCTATTGTAGCCGCCTGCATTATAACTTGAACGCTGAGGTCTTTGCTGCGGTCTTTGAGAAGTACCGCCGGCACTATAAAATCTTGGTGCTTCAGGAGTACTATATGACTGCAGCGGTTGTTGTGTTTCTTCTTGCTGCTTATTCTCACCATCGGTTGCAGTCGAATTTATCATCATGCTTTTATCCGGGTACAAACAATCCGGACAGATAACTCTTTTGGGGTTTTTAGTTTCAAACTCACGACCGCATTTGATACACTTGTTTACATACATAATAGATTAGCCTCTTAATTAAAAATAATACGATACATTAATAAAAAATAATAAAGTTAATAAAGTAAATTCTCCTCAGTGTAAAAAAATAAATTTTCTTCACAAAATAGATCTATGCTAAGTAATATTATTATAACACAATATCTGAAAATTTTCAAGTGGTAAGTTTTATTTTTCGATATAAAATGTTACAGGACCGTCATTAATCAGCTCTACATCCATCATAGCGCGGAATTTGCCTGTTTTGGAGTGCAGACCGCAGCTATTAACACATTTAATGAAATATTCATATAAGTCAACTGCCATATCAGGAGGAGCAGATTTATCAAACGAAGGGCGTGTACCCTTTTTGCAATCACCGCAAAGTGTAAACTGTGAAACTATAAGTATTTCACCTTTAACATCCAATAATGAATAATTCATTTTTTCATTTTCATCCTCAAAAATACGTAAATTTACAATCTTTTGCGCAAGTTTTTCCGCATTTTGACGGGTATCCGTTTTTTCAACCCCCAAAAATACAAGCAGCCCTTTTCCTATTTCTGAATACAAGTTTTTTTCTATTGTAACAGAGGCATGTTTAACCCTCTGGATTAATGCTTTCATTCAACATAGTCCTTACTTTATATCTTCACAATTATTTTAAGGAAAAAATATATATTTTTAAAGCTTTTATTTAGGTTAGTGAAAATGCTTAATAATACTTAATATTAACGCTTTAAAAGGCAATAAATTATTCTTTATATATTTTATATATATGAAGAACATATTAACGAGAGTATAGAAATGACTTTTGGAATTTATACCAACTACACACAGCAGACATTTCCAATGTACGGTCAACCCGGATTTATGGCACCGGTAACATTCAATTCGCCATCTTTATTTATGGCTGGAGGCTGCATACCGCCTATGGTCGGCGGATGCTATGATACCTTTGGCGGTATGGGAATGATGGGATACGGTTATGACTGTTGCTGTGGGAACGGTTATGGCGGTTATGACGACGGCGGAAAATTAACAGGATTGGAAAAAGGGTTATTAATAGGAGCCGGAGCCGCTGTAGGAGCAGGATTAATCGTAAGATTTGCGAAACCTATAGGTAAATTCTTCTCGACTGTTGGAAAAGGCATCTGGTCAGGACTAAAATGGACAGGAAACATGATTGCCAAAGGGGCTAAAGGGGTCTGGAACGGCATGAAATGGGTTGGAAAGAAAATCGGACAAGGAGCAAAATGGTTATGGAACCACACTCTGGGAAAATTATTCAACAAAAAAGATAAGACAGAAACAGAAAATACAGGCAATACAGCGGCAACTAAAACAACTACAGAAACTGAATAAATTTATAAAACGAGGTTATTTGACCTCGTTTTTATTACTCATATCTTAGTGCATCAATAGGATTTAACAGGGAAGCTTTATAGGCAGGATAGTACCCGAACAATACACCTATAGCTCCCGAAAATCCAAGTGAAAGAACAATAGAGAAAGTTGATATGGAAATAGTCATTCCGCCGAAAATTTCCATACTCTTTGCCCCCAAAATACCTATTAAAACTCCGATAAGCCCCCCTATTATTGATAATAAAAATGACTCAATCAAAAATTGCAGCCTTATATCAGAGGCTTTGGCTCCTATTGCCATACGAATACCTATTTCTTTTGTTCTTTCCGTAACAGAAACAAGCATAATATTCATAATACCTATTCCTCCCACCAGTAAAGAAACAGATGCTATAGCCCCCAAAAGCAGTGACATAGTCCGTGTTGAGGATTTAATTGTTTCCTGCATTTCAGTCAAATTTCTTACCTGAAAATCATCCTCCTGAGTTTTGCCGAGATGATGACGTTTTCTAAGAAGTTCTGCAATTTCTTGTTCTGCACTTGAAAGATATTCATCAGATTGAGTTTGGACATTAATCATTTTGACTGTTCCGGGAAAATCTGTACCAAAAACTTTTTTCTGGGCTGTGGTTATTGGTATAAATACAAGGTCATCCTGATCCATTCCCATTCCGTTTTCACCTTTCACCTTTAAGGTTCCTATCACTTTAAACGGAATATTACCTATTCTGATTGTTTTATTAATTGGATCCATATCTCCAAAAAGTTCTGTAGAGACAGTATCCCCAATTATGGCAACCTTGGTTGTATTTTTTATATCTTCAGGAATAAAATTTCTGCCTGACATAATTTCCCAATTTCTTATAACGAGATAAGATGCAGTAGTTCCGGCTACAGTCGTAGACCAGTTTTGATTACCGTACGTTAATTGCTGTGCTTCCGAGCTATATGGGGCGACTGCAAAAATTCCGTTTACACTTTTTTCAATAGCTTCAGCGTCTTTTAAAGTAAGCGTTGGTTTAGTACCGCTCCCCATACGAACACCGCCTGAGGTAACAGATCCGGAACGTATCATCAAAAGATTACTCCCCATAGATTCCATATCTTTAGCGATTTTTTCACTGGCCCCCGTACCTACAGCCAGCATTATAATAACTGCGCTGACACCGATAATTATTCCCAAACTTGTAAGCATTGAACGCATTTTATTAATTTTTAAAGACACAACAGACATCTTTAACAAGGATTTAAAATCAATCATACTTTTACCTCATCGGAAATTATATTTCCGTCTTTAAACCTAACAACCCGCTTACAGTATTCCGCAATATCAGGTTCATGTGTTACAAGAACGATTGTTTTGCCGGTTTTGGCATTAAGATTAACAAAAAACTCCATAACCTCAATACTGGTTTTTGTATCAAGATTACCTGTAGGCTCATCAGCAAGGATAAGAGGCGGATCATTAATTATTGCCCTTGCAATAGCAACACGCTGCTGCTGACCTCCTGACATTTGATTGGGCATATGATTTGCTCGCCCCTCAAGTCCAACTATTCTCAAAGCCTCCATTGCTCTCTCACGTCGTTCATGTTCCGGGACACCGTAATATATCATCGGAAGTTCCACATTTTCAACAGCGGTAGTTCGCGATATAAGATTAAACCCTTGAAATACAAACCCCATTTTTACATTTCTTATTTTAGAAAGTTCATCAGAATTTAGAGATAAAACATCTATACCATCAAGGTGATAACTCCCGGAATTAGGTTTATCCAGAGTGCCAAGCATATTCATAAAGGTTGATTTTCCTGAACCGGACGCCCCCATGATAGCGACAAATTCACCCTCATCAATGGATAAAGAAACATTATTAAGTGCATTAAATGAATCTTCACCTGTCTGATATGTTTTTATCGCATTTTTTACTTCTATTAAACTCAAATTTACACCTTTCTAAAACATTCTCATTGGAGGTTTATGTTCACCGGTTTTGCTATCTTTTCCTTTGATACCGGTTATAACCTTAGTGCCTTCTTTTATATGTTTTGAAATAATTTCTGTACGAGAGTCATCACTGGCACCGGTTTCTATTGTAATTCTTTCCGGTTTACGTTTATTCATAACCCATATACCTTTAGTTTTATACTTTTTGCCATCAGTATTAGGGGTAAATTTTAATGCTGTAGTTGGAGCGCAAAGAACATTTTCCCGTTTATTGGTAATAATAGAAACATTAGCCGTCATACCCGGTTTAAGTTTTAAATCATCATTTGCGACATCAACAATTACAGAATAAGTTACAACATTAGATGTATTGGTAGAAGCCAGACGCACCTGAGTAACTTTACCTTCAAAAACGCTATCAGCATATCCGTCAAGCGTATAGGTTACATCCTGTCCTTCTTTTACCTCTCCTATATCTGCCTCTGAAACATTAACTTCTATCTGCATTTTAGTCAAATCCTGAGCAATAGTAAACAATTCTGGAGCCTGAAAGCTTGCAGCTACCGGCTGTCCAACATCAATTTCACGAGAAATAACTGTACCGTCAACCGGAGCTATAATTCTTGTATAGCCCAGATTGGTCAATGCAGTTTGCAATGATGCTTGATATTGTCTAATTTGAGCTTTAGCAGCCGCAATTTGAGCAAGATCTGACTTATATGTACTGTAAGCCTGATCTAATTCACTTTTTGCAACAAAATTTTTGGCATATAAATTTTTATAACGCTGATAAGTCATCCGGTCGTATTCAGTTACAGCCTCTAATTTTGCAACATTTGCCTGAGCATTAGCTATTTGTGCCTGATTTTGCTGGACAGTCGCCTCAAAAGTAGCCGGGTCAATTTGCGCAAGCACCTGACCTTTTTTAACCTGTGAATTATAATCAACATATATTTCTTTAATCAACCCGGAAACAGTTGAACCAACGCTTACTGTGTTAACAGGATTTATCGTGCCTGATGCTTCCACAAATTGTGTAATTGTACAGCGTTTTATATCTCTTGTTTCATATCTTACCCTATTTTTAATTTTGGTTGTTATTACCATTGATAGAATTAATAGAATAACAATTATAACAGGTATCCAATATTTTGGTTTCATTTTAATCATTATTTCTCATCCTCAACTGTTGTTGTTACTGCCTGCGGCAATGCCATGGCAAGTTCAAGATTAGCTCTTGCTACATTATAATTATATACTGTTTGAACATATTCTTGCTGCGCGCTGTTATATTTAACTTTTGCATCTTGAAGTTCAATATAATCACCCAGTCCAACCCCGTAACGACCGTCCGCAAGTTCAAAATTTTCAAGTGTTTGTTTAACTTTTACAGCCGCAAGCGGTATTTGTTTTTCCAATTGTATCATATTAACATATGCATTTTGTACTTCAAAATATATATTCTGCTTGCTCTGCTCAATCTCGTTTTCGGCAAGTTTAACCTGCAATTTACCATTATCAATTTCAAACTTTTTCCCCACTATATTTAAAGAAGTGTTTAAACTAACTGAGACATTAAATGATTGTGTATTGTTTGTATCTCTATATCCATAACCTGCACGCCCTTGAATTGAAGGGTAATATTCACGTTTGATATATAATAACGATTGTTTCATCGCCTCTAGCGTTGCATCAAAAGCTTTTAAATCCGGACGATTTTTATATGCAAGTTCAACACTTTCTTCAAATGTATAAGGAAACGGATCAAATTTAAAATCTTCCAGAATATCTAATTTTTCAACCTTTGAAGTCAAAAAAGCATCGGACACACCTTCCGGAGGCGGGCTGATATCTACTTTGTCATCAATTTTTTCTAAACTAACCGGCACATTAGCATTAAAATTAAAGGTTTCAGTATTTGTTATTTCATATTCCGGCGCAAAAGCTATATACATAGAATTATTAAGTTTTACCAGTGCATTCTGATATTCTTTAACTGAATTTACAAGGGTTACTTTTGAATCACTTAAATTCACCTCAGCATTAACAAGATCAATTTTAGACTTAATACCTTCTTCAAAATAGGCTTTTGTTCTCTGGTAATTTCTCTCATTTATCTGTACATTTGCCTTGTTTATATCAACAGCGGCTTTTGCAGCCAGAACGCCGTAATAATTTGTTTTAACTCCAAAAATTGTATCAAGAACTGTGTCATCAAATGAATATAAAGCGGCAATGGCATTAAATTTATTCATTCTTATATTGGCATTAGTTTTGCCAAAATCCCAAATCAATTGTGTTAAAGATGCTTCTGCGCTGTAATAATTGTTTCGACCTCGGCGCATTAAACTGCTGCTTGTTGCATTCTCCGTGGCGTAATAACCGGTTCCTACGCCTATTGTAGGAAAATAATCAGACTTTGCAATACTTGTATTATTTTTTGAAACATTATAGTTATACCGTGCTTTTTTAATTGCCGGACTATTCTGCAATGCCAATTGAATACAGTCCGTTATAGAAAGAACTGCATTTTTTTGAATAGAAACATTTTCTATAGCTTCCACCGGTATAAATGCACCTAATAAAACTATCAGAAATATAGCTTTTATGAATATCTTCAAAATGTATTACGTCCTCAACAAATTATTACATTCATGAATATAACGATTTAAGCACATTGGGTGTTCATTTTAATCATTTAAATAAATTAAAAATTTCATTCAAAAAATTACATTAAACTCTAAGAATATACCTGAATATTTTTTACAATACTAAAAAGCCCCTCGTCGGGGCTTTCTATCTAATGTAGACAATGAAATATATGATTTGTGTTTATTTAATCTAAAAGTGCATGTCAAAGCTAGGCGGCATACCGTTCATTTTTTCATCTTCCATACGCATTGCAGACCCGATTGTGAAACTTTCTGCAAATAATTTATTAATTTGATAATTTATATCTCCATTGAACACATTTTCATTTTCTTCCAAAAATTTAAACAATGGATCTGCCGGAGATTTTGCAAGGTTGCCGAGAGTTTCACCAGCAAGTTTCAATGTTCTTTCCGGTACCTTTACATTCATCCCGAAAGGTTTGTATGGGCGATTAAATGATGCACCTGCTTCTGTCATATCCGTTTACTTCCTTATTGACTAAGTTTAATTACACTTATTTATTCGGCATAATTTTGTCAAAAGTTTAGGCTTTTACTTATTATTTTTACAATTGTTAATATTCTATTTAAATTTAGTAGTGTCAATTTTGCGTCCGCTCTCCTGAACAAATGTGTCCACCATTTTAAAGAACACATTTTTAGGCAGATTATTACGCTTTACTTCCTGCCATATATCCATAAAATAACGCTGCTGATTTGACTGTTTGAACTGCTCTATAAAATGATGCATATCTTCGCTGGAACGATTGTTGTTGTCACGTCCGCAGGCTAATGCAAAGTTACCTAATACATCAGGTCCGCCGAGTGACTTTGGATGCATATGTTCAATTGTTGCAAGTGAAGGTCTGAGCATATCATATCCTATGGCATCAGATGCTGCATTTTCATGCTTTGTAATAAATGAATTTACACTGGTTTGGGAATTTGGCAAACGTTTTACAATATCATCAATTCTTTTACGCAACCCTTCATCCGGCATCCCCTCCAGTGCCTCATTCAAATCGTATCTAAATGCTTTATTACTGAATTTTACTTTAACCGGCTGACGGTCTATTGTTTTTAGTGCCGTGTCGCAAAGATTTAATAAATCTTTACGATTCAATATTTCTCCATACTTTGCAATTTGTCTTATTAATAATTTTTGAAGATAAACTTTATCGACCATCATATTATTAACGTCTCGAGTTTCTGTCATAGATAAAACTTTTGAAACGAATTTAGCATTCAAAGGAGTATCTTTTGACTTAAAAATAGGATGTGTTAACGGTTCTGCCAATTTTAGAATTCGTCCTGCAAGATAATCGTCTTTAATCGAATCGCTTATCCTTCCTATTTTGTAGGAAAATTCTTTGCCACTGAATTCATCCGGAATATATTCTTTTTCTTCCAGCCTGTAACGTGAAATTCTCATTAATTTATTAAATTTTGTTTTCCAGCCGCGAGGCAACTCATCACTTAATGCCGAAATTTCCTTCAAAATAGGTTTTTGTTCTTTTAAAAGTTCCTTATTTGCCTCAGGATATAGTCTTTTTATAGCTTCAGAAAGTCTGATATCCGGAGAGTCAAATGTCATCATCGTAATTTTCTTTAATGCTTCTTTTTCTGTTGGATGAAGATAATCGAGATAATTAAACATTTCCTGAACAAAATTTTTGATTGGACCAGAAAAAATTCCGGTATTTTTTAATCTTCCTGCAACTTTGTTACTCAGCATCGGACGTCCGCAATAAAGACAATGTACAGTTCTTGTATTTGCAAGACTACGAAAATCTCCTGCACTGCGCAATATTCCAAATGTCGGCTGGCTTTTTATAAACACATCTTTAGAGGGCTGCATACCTGAAAAAGAAATTCTACCTGCAGTATAATCTTTCTGAGCATTTACCGGCTGATTTTTATATTGAAATATATTTGATGTAAGTACCCCTAATATCTTCATATTCATATAACTTCCATAATAAAAAAATTTGCCGGTTTATTAAGAAATATTACCGGCAAATTATAATTTTTATCCCATTGGCGGCGGCTGTATATATAGCGGTAGAAGCTCACCCCAATTGCCCGTTGCACTATTAATCTTTTCTTCTGCCAGAGATGCCAGAATTTCACCAAGCGGATAATTGTCAGCCTGATAGGAAATACCACCAAGCAAAGGTTGAAGTTTATTATCTGTTATAACATCATAATCTCCGTTTGCAATAATCTCTTTTACCTGTTCTAACGGCAATGCTCCTTTAATTTCATTATCACACAAAAGATAAGCCATATTTTTACGGGCATCCAATGCTACCAAAGGATTTTTGTCCGCCAGTTTTGACAAAATCTCAAGAGAAGATACGCCTACGGTTTTACAATTTAACTGCTGAGCCATAACCCGTGCGACTGTTGTACATGCACGTATTCCGGTAAAACTGCCGGGACCTATATTTATTGCTATTAAGTCTATATCAGAAGGTCTCACGTTATTTTGACTCATAATTTCCTGTAAAGTTGAAATTAAAAATGCAGAATGATACTTGGTATCTGTATTTTCAACCACATCAGATGCAAGTATTTTGCCGTCTTTTTTAAGAACTGCATACATTTTGTCCAAACATGTATCAAAAGCTAAAATTGTTGTCATACTAATCCTTTCAGGAATTTTTAATGTTTTTTTATTTATGATATTGTTTCACTTAATCTTCTAACGATATTTGTTGATGTTTGTCCAATACCTTCAAACGCGTATATTCTGGCATCATCATCCGAATAGGTAACATTAATTTTAAGATGATCGAACGGAATTTCATCCTGTGAAAATTCTGCCCACTCTACAAATGTCAATTGATGACCTTCCGAATATTCTCTTAATTCATCCAATATTGTGCTTACACCTTCATTTTCCAATCTGTATAAATCAAAATGGTAAACCGGTATTATTCCGCTATGGTATTCATTTAAAATAACAAAACTCGGACTTGTTACTTTTTCCTTAACATCAAGTGCATCTGCAACCAGTTTTACAAAAGCAGTTTTACCGGCACCTATCTCGCCGTAAAGACTTACAAAAGCCCCATCTGTTACCAATTGTGCAAAGACCTGTGCCAATTGTTTTGTGTCTTCCAATGTTTTACAAGTTTTACTGAATATCATAAACCACTACCTTATTTCGTCCATCTGATTTTGCCTGATAAAGTGCATTATCAGCTTTTTGTAATAAATCAACATCTTCATCACTGCTTTGCAGCTGATAAACACCTAAGCTTATTGTCACATTTATATTTTTATTCAATGTATCAGGTACAACTTTGGATATGTCAACCGATTTTCGCTCTACCGCCTTTCTTAGACGTTCTGCTACACTTTGTGCATCTTCAAGTTTAGTAAACGGCAATAGAACAGTAAATTCTTCTCCGCCATAACGACCGGCAATATCGTATTCTCTTAACTGAGCTTTTATAATATGCGCAACAGTTTTTAGCACTAAATCACCGACGGCATGTCCGTAAGTGTCGTTAACATTTTTGAAAAAGTCTATATCTATCATTATTGCGCATAAATTATTATTTTTACGTTTAGCACCGGCAACTTCCTGCTTTATACGCTCTTCCAATTGACGTCTGTTATAGAATCCTGTCAAGGCATCAAGTGTCGCATGTTTTAAGATTTCTGCGTAAACATTAGCCCTGTCTATAGTTGTTGCGGCCTGATTGGTAAGCTGTTCTATATATTCAACTTCCTTTTCATTAAGTTTGCCGTCAGTACTTTTTGCAACTACACAGCCTATCAATTTGCCTTCGGTAACAAGAGGAAACAAACCTGTTTTTTTATCTGCCGTCATTATGCAATCCGAATTTGGCGTTAATATACTCAACAACCCAAGAATTTTATCATCGCGGCATGAGTTTGGCCAGCACAGATTATAATTTTCAGTTTCCTCATCTCGCAAGAAAATATATATTAAATGATTTGATACAAATTTATCAATCATTTCACCGATTAAAGGTATTATATAACTCAATTCATACTGTGTTTCTATAATTTTAGCAATGTTCTTCATTGAGTCATGAAACTCAACATTTTTTTGCATTTTATCAGAAAGGATTACGTTCTGTATTTTTAAAGATATTATATAAGCCGAAATATCCAAAAAATTGATAAGATTTTCCGTATCAATAAAACTCACATCCATCCTGAGCATACCGATGAGTTTTTGAGATTTATACAGTCCGTAATAAAGAATTTTTTTATCTTCCATATATACTCTGTCTTTAAGCAAATTAAAATGAGTATATAAAGATGCAGCCATATTTTTATCACAAATTTCTTCTATATAAACCCAATTTTTAGAAAAATCACGCAAACTTTTGGTTGTATCGTCATAAATATAAATATCAAGTGAGTTTATTCCGAAATTGTTAACAAAAAAATCAGACAGTGCAACAACAATACTTTTGGCTCCAAAAGTATCATTAAACAATGTTAAAAGATTTTTTATTTTTTCCTGCATTATCCCTCTATTTTTTGCAAAATCTCGTCTGATATGTCAAAGTTTGCGTAAACATTTTGCACATCGTCGTGTTCTTCCAGTTTTTCCAACAATTTCATTACCTGCGCGGCAACATTTTCATCAGTAACTTCTACGGTATTTTGAGGTATTCTGGTAAGTTCGGCAGTCGTACTTTTAAACCCTTCTTGTTCTAATCCTTCTACAACTTTTTGAAAATTTTCAACAGAGGTAAATACCTTATATTCATCTTCCTCTTCAGTTATATCTTCTGCGTCAAGATTAATTGCAGCCTCAAACAACTTTTCATAATCAACAGATTTATCAAAAGAAATAACGCCTTTTTGATCAAACATCCAGCCGACACAACCGGTTGCCCCCAAACTTCCGTTGTACTTTGTAAAGTAACTTCTGATATCACCTGCCGTACGGTTTCTGTTGTCCGTCATTGCTTCTACAACAACAGCAACCCCTCCGGCAGCATATCCTTCATAAATTAATTCTTCGTAATTTTCAGATGCTCCTGCGCCGGCACCTTTTTCAATTGCGCGTTTAATATTATCGTTTGGCAGTCCGGCTGCTTTTGCTTTTTCAATTGCCGTTCTCAATCTGAAATTACCGGCAGGATCGGCTCCGCCAAGTCTTGCTGCTACAATCAATTCTCTTGAATATTTCTGGAATACAACGGCGCGCTGCGAATCTACTTTTGCCTTTTTATGTTTAATAGTTGACCACTTTGAGTGTCCTGACATGTTTTTCTCCTTTTATCTATTTTTTCCTTCTATCAGAATTGTAGCATGAACAATTCTGTTTAAAAAATATATAAAAAATTCCGGTAGTGAAACCGGAATAAGCACATCAAAGTATTAATATAAAGAACCATTTAGTCCATGTAACAGGACAAGACTTCTTGTCCCAGTGCTGAAATACGCATTTTTTTCAATGCTCGCAGCTCTGTCTGTCGAATACATTCTTTCGTAACACCGTATATATTACCAATTTCTTCAAGTGTTCTTCTTGTCGTATCATCCAGTCCATAACGCATCTTGACCACTGCCTGCTCTCTCTCTTTCAACGTTGAAACAACACTTAAAATATCTTTTTTTAACCCTTCATATTCAACTGTAGCAATAACAGACGCATTCTCGTCTTCTATGATATCCGCAAAACTCATATCTTTGCCGTCACTATTTTCAAATCCGCTTTCTAAAGATATAGTCTTGCTGTATGCAGACAAAAATGTCTCTATCTTGTCAGAATCAATATTCATACGTTTTGCAACATCTTCATTCTTAACCTGACAGTTATTTTCTTTTTCCATCTGGGATTTAACTTTAGAAAATTTTGAAAGTGTTTCCTGAATATATACAGGAATTTTCATACAATGAGATTGTTCTGATATTGCTTTGAACATTGATTGTTTAATCCACCAGCTTGCATATGTCGCAAACTTGTATCCGAGTTTGTAATTGAATTTTTCAGCAGCAATCATCAACCCGAGATTACCTTCCTGAATCAGGTCAACCATTGGTAATTTAGACATATGTATCGCTTTTTTGGCAATAATTATAACTAGTTTAAGATTAGATTGAATAAGCTGTTTTTTAGCATCTTCATCTCCTTCTTTTGCTCTTTTGGCCAGTTCTCTTTCTTCTGCCGCACTAAGCTGCGGATAATTTGAAATTTCTCTGATGTATCCGGCAAGCTCGCTATTTGTATTGGCTTCTAACACTTCATATTTTGCCGGATTTGAGGACTCTGTCTTTTTCATTCTGATTGGGGCATTCTTACTCATAGACTCTAAACTCCTTCTCTTCTGTTTTTAATTTGAGACGTACACGATTTATTTACTCTAGGACAACGGGAACATTTTATATATTTTAAATACAACTATATATACTTAGTATATATCATAATATATACTTTGTCAACCCCTTTGTAAAGTTTTATTACGAATTATAAAAAAATATTTAAGCAGTTCGTTTTATTATGCCAAAAATTTGTGATATATTTGTTATAGGGAGGCAAACTATGAAAAAGAAGTTTATAATTATATTTAGTTTAATAATTACAGCGATTTTTGCGACAGTAGGCTGGGGCTTTGCTAACGGAGCGTTTAACCCGGCAGGCATGACCCCATCAGAATATAAAATCGGCATTTCATATCCTGAGGCAATGCAGTCTGACAAACCTGCAATAATACTGTTTTATACTGACTGGTGCGGCTACTGCAAAAAGTTTATGCCGAAATTCAAAATCATCAGCAAGTTATATAAAGATGACTACAACTTTGTAATGCTGAACGGCGAAGCTGATAATAATCAAGCACTTGTAGAGGACATAGCACTCACAGGGCTGCCAACATTATATATTTTCGACCCGAAATATGACAACCGTGTTCATTTAAACAATGGTATTTATATGGATTTGAAAAAACTGCGTGCAGAATTGGATAGATATTTAAAAATAAGAAGTTTGTTGGATTCTGCACAGAGCTGCTCAACTCCGCAAGAATAGCAAAAAAAAAGACCTTGGTATTCAAGGCCTATCCGTTTAAATAAGAAGAGAGAGCTTTATATTTATATAAAGTATTAATGAACTCAAAAATTGCTAAAAACAGGTCATTTATTAAGAAATATTAAGAAAAAAGTTTATAAATTATGAAAGACGTTCAAAATTTAAAAGATACACGCGAAGTTGATATTCAAAAAGTTGGGATAAAACATCTTGATTTACCTTTGATAATCCAGCGGAAAAATAACTCAAATCAGATAGTTTGCGCAAAAGCAAGAGTAAGCGTTTCATTACCGAGGGATTACAAAGGCACGCATATGTCACGCTTTGTGGAAGTTTTAACCGAATGGCAGCATAAAAACTTGCTAGGGGTCGATATAAAAGGATGTCTTGAAAAAATCATAAAAAATCTTGATGCACAAAGCGGTGAATTACAATTTAAATTCAAATATTTTATCGACAAAAAATCACCTGTGACCGGCAACATTGCCCCGATGAGTTATGAATGCACATTTGAAGGCAAAATAGAAAAAGGAGATTACAAGTTTATTCTAGGGGTTGTTGTGCCGGTTACAACACTTTGTCCGTGTTCTAAAGAAATATCCGACAACGGTGCTCATAATCAGCGGGCGTATATTTCTGTAAAAGTTTCATACGATGAAAATGAACAAATCTGGCTTGAAGATCTTATTGAACTAATCGAAAGCTGCGCATCCTGTGAAGTTTATCCTCTATTAAAAAGAGAAGATGAAAAATATGTTACGGAAAAAGCCTGGGAAAATCCTAAATTCGTAGAAGATGTATTGCGTGATGTTGTTGTAAAACTCCGCAAACATCCGATTGTTAAGGAATTTGAGGTGGAATGCGAAGCCTTTGAAAGTATTCACAATCATTCAGCCTGGGCATATCAAAAAGAAATAAAATAAATGGTGAGGGCACTGCCAGAAAGGTACCGCCCTCTTATAAAACTTATTTATCAGAACATTTATGCTTACCGTCCCAGCTCAGGTCATCACAATGAAGATAATCCATATTTTCATTTTCTATAACCCATGCTGTACATCCATAGCCGTTAGTGACACGGTGACCTGTTTTTCTATTACAATATCGAGGGAATGGTACACCTGTATCATCTTTACTCCCCATAGGAATAACACTGCCGTCTTTAGAATAATAAAAGAGAAATACATCTTTGCCTTGTGTATTAGGTTCTTTAATGCCGTTAACATCCACAAATATTTGCCCGCAAATATTTTGAAGTAATTTACTATCTCCGTTTGATCCTGTACAATCTGCAGAGATTATAGTAGCCCCATAAATAACACTCCCATCAGCCAATACTATTCGAGACCCCCAATGGCTATATTCCTGACCATCTAATGTGTATCGTTTTACAAATATACCGCAACCGGTTTCAACATCATCACAAACTTCTATTACCTTTAAGTTTTCTCTGATTCGTTCCCTTATAAATTTAGCCATATTCCTGCGGGCATCAATTTCTTCTTGTGGGGTATCTTCAGGAAGCTCGCTCTCTCCGCTCAAAGACAGCCCCCACTGATTTATTTCACCGTGTTGAACAACCGATAATCGTAATGCATTATTAAGGACTGAATGCATCTTTTTTAATCTGGTTACAGTAACTCTTTCATTATGTTTTTGTATCAAAGAAGGTATTGTTATTGCAGCAACTATACCTATAATCGCGAGGGTGATTAGCACCTCCGCGAGAGTGAAGGCGGATTCGTGTTTAAAGACGTTAAGTCCTTTATATTTTTTAGGCTTTATTTCTACGTGATTAGTTACGTTGAGATTAATAATACTTTTTAAATCTTTTCTCATTTGTTAGTTCCATCTTTATTCCCATTTGGATTATTTTAAACAAATATTGTTTATAATCTTTATTTTGTGTCTTATAAACAACATTAATTTTACTATATACCATTGTTGACACTTTGTCAATCATTTATTATTTAAAAATGAACGATGAAGAATTTCTAAAAAAAATAGGACACAACATTAAAATTTTGCGTACACTCCGCGGTCTTTCGCAAGAAGATATTATGGGCGAATTAAATATAGACAGGGCTTATTACAGCAGGCTTGAATGCGGCAAGGCTAACTGTTCAATACTTTATCTTAGAAAAATCGCACAAGTTCTAAATGTTGATTTAGGAAAACTTTTGAATTTAAATATTGAGATCTAGCAGTTCTCTATGCAATTTGACATTGTGAACTCTTATATAATCAACTTTTCGTTCAACCGCCAGAGTATTCAATGCAACAGTAAATATATCTTTAGTTAAATTGTCTTTTTCTTGCATATTTAGTAAGCTTTTCCTTGACACTCCTAACATAACAGGGCAGCCCAGCCCGTACAACTCCTCAATTCTTCGAATAATTTCAAAATTGTCCTCTCTTGTTTTGCCAAATCCTATTCCGGGGTCAATAATTATATTTTCAACTTTAATGCCTTTTGAAACCGCAAAATCAATCCGTTTCTTCAAGTCAAGATAAATTTCGTCCATCAAGCTCTCATAATGAGGAGAAATCTGCATATTTTCAGGTGTCCCTTTTGAATGTTGAATAATAACCTGAACGCCGCTTGATGCAATTATATCTGCCATATTCTTATCATAATCAAGCCCTGAAACATCATTGATAATCTTAACGCCGTATTCTATACATTTTTTTGCGACAAGTGAACTGCGAGTATCAATGCTTATAGGGATATTTATATTTTTATCTTTGATATAACTCAAAACAGGCAAAATTCTTTCCAATTGATTTTCTGCACTTACAGGCTCAGAAAACGGCTTTGTAGATTCGGCACCAATATCAATTATATCTGCACCGCCATCAACAAGCTGATGCAAATGTTCACAGGCTTTATCAGTATTAAAATACATCCCTCCGTCAGAAAAAGAATTCTCTGTAATATTTAAAATTCCGACAATTTTTGTCCTTTCATGACGTTTTTCCTGCAAAAACTCTTTTAATTCTAGACCTAAACTTTTCAATTTAAACGGCTGGAATTGTAATTTTTCTGCGATTTTGATTAATTGCGAAACACTCCCGCCAAGAATACAATCTGATTTGTCGATTTTACCCGTGATTGTTTCTTGATGTGTTGCACAATCTGCTCCAATAGAAAGTGCTGTTTGTTTCAATATGTTTGCCTGTGCAACTGACAACCCGTAAATTTTTATATTGCGATACTGAAATTTATCGCACGCCTTATGCAAATAAGATTTATCAAACCCTATTTTTTCAAGTTCAATTTCCATATCAGTATTTACAATATTTTTCAAAATAAAATCGTGCATACATTAAATGTAGCACGATTTGAGTATATAAACAAGTTAATTTTATGAACAGTTTTTAAGCGACACTTGAATAACTATCAGAATCCGGCATTGCAATTCTCATAAACTTATCAGATCTGTCATTAACCCCGTTAACGACTTTTTTAGTCATGTTTCCGACGCCTGTTACAAATACGAAAAATGCAACGGCACCGCCTATAACTCCTGCAGTACGTTTATAAATGCCGCTTTCCAGAATTGGTTTTACAAAACGATTGGCTTTAACAGTGTGTCCCCAGTCGATTATAGCATCAGTAAAACGTTTTGCATTCTTTGATAATCCTGCCCACAAACCTTTTGCTTCCTGTCCTGTTTTTTGCGCAAACTGAATAGCTTCTTTAGTTTCTGCAGACATATTTCTCATTTTTTGAGTGTCAAATCCAAATTGTTTAAAAGTTTTCCAGGCACCTGTTCTTGATGCAGTTGCAGTAGCGGCAGAAGTACCGGTAACTGCCGCAACTTCAGAGGTTGTGACTTTTTTCTGGTCATCATCCTTGCCGTTGCGTCCGGCATAAGCTATGTTGTTGTAATTAACTGCATCAACTTTCATTTTTTTCACACACCCTGTTTTGTTTGCTTAGGCTCTGTTATGTTCTGCCTGAATAGTTTCAACGCCTGCAGTAACACCGCCGCTTACTCCAAAGAAGTTAGCAATTGTTGCTTTTACTTTTTCGCCTGTAATCTTTGAACCTTTTTCTTTTATTGTGGAAACAACATTATTAACTTTTTCAAATGCATTATCAGCTAATTCAGCAACGCGTTTAAAAATATTACTATTCTTAGCATTATCGGTTAAATCATTTAAGGTTTGACCGGCTTTTGTGCCTTTTAATTTTTCAGTAAGTGCTGATGCGGCACCGGATACTGTTTTAGAGATTTTTTCTCCGAATTTACCTTTTTTGACAGCATCTGCGACTAAATCATAGCCTGCGGTAAACGGTTTAGCCATTTCTTTAGCAATTTTTTGAGCAACAGGACTTTTGACAATATTTTCACCGACTTTCATTGTTCCTATTGTTGCCCATTTCATTGAGACAAATCCCATTGCCACACTGATTGCGCCAAGAATTATTTTTCCGGCAGTTTTAATCGGCTTGCCGACTTTTGAATTGCCTACCATATCTTCAACATTGTTAAGTGTTTCTTCTACATTGCGTTTGGCATTATTCAAAAAATCTTTTTGTTCATCGTATTTAGCTTTTTCATCAATAGGGTCAGAGGCATTTCTCATTGTAAAATCATTAACGACATCTGCATCTGAAATATCAACAACATCACCAAATTCTGAATTGTTATGCAGTTCTGAATTTTTTGGCTGCTGATTTTGCGGATTTAAAACGATAATCCTTGGTTCTCTGTTACCGAATGATGCAGAATTTTTGGAAATACCGGAAATGTTTAACATATTTTCACCACTACCTTCTAATACTGATTTGCATTAACTATAAGACCACTAAAAAATATTTATTGCTAGTTACACAAATAATATTAAGAAATATTTACAAAATACACTACCTTCATTTATATTATTTCACATGATATCAATTTTGTAAAGATGTAATCTGATATTTTGCTCCTTGATATGAATTTCTCTTAATAAATTCGCGGTCTATTTTGTTAAGACAATCCAATTTTTTTCCTAGCCAGCGCGGGGCAATTAAATTTTTCTTTAGACCGTTGCCTGCTAGACGGTGAACTGACGTTTCCGGAGGAAGATACTCCAAAAAATCACAAACAGTCTGCACGTAATCGTCTTCACCCATAAAATCAATTTCACCATTATTATAAAGTGATGCAAGTCCGGTATTTTCCAGTGCACAAAGCATATGAATTTTAACCCCGTCGACTTTTAACTCGGCAAGTTTCTGAGCAGTCTGCATCATTTCATCGTGGGTTTCCCACAAGCCCAAAATCACATGCACACATACATTAATGCCTTTTTCTTTTGTTTTTTCATATGCACGTAAAAAACAATCAAAATCATGCCCTCTGTTTATTTTTTTTAGCGTCCTGTCATGAATGGACTGCAGTCCGTACTCAATCCACGTATAATAATCATCTTTATATCCTGAAATTAAAGATAGTTTATCCTCATCAACGCAGTCAGGTCTTGTTCCTATTGAAAGTCCTACTATCTTTTCATTATTCAAAGCCGAGTTATAAATTTTTTCAAGTTCGTCAACAGGCTTATAAGTATTACTGTAAGCCTGAAAATAGGACATAAATTTTTCAGCCTTAAAACGGGCAGAAAGAGTCTTAATCCCTTCCTCAACCTGTTGCTCTATACTCAAGAGATTTGAATGAGCCTGAGAAAAACTTCCCCCCTCATCACAAAAAACACATCCGCCATGAGAAATGGTACCGTCTCTGTTCGGACAGGAAAATCCGGCATCCAGTGTGATTTTATAAACTTTAACTCCGAATTTATCCTTTAAGAGCCGGCTAAACTGATTATAGCGTTTATTATCTCCGTCAGCGCACATAACCAATTAGGCATTTTCTTTTTCTTCAATTATCGGATAAACATAATGTTCGCCGCAATTAGGGCAAACAACTTCCTGTTGTTTACCTTCTTCAAGCTGTGCTACTTCAAAAAGAGTTCTACAGCCGGATTGCACACATCTGATTGCCCATGTTGGTCTTATTAATCTTGCCATTTTTCTTCCCTCACTTATTTTTCTATACACAATTAATATACCACAAATTAACATACTGCACAAGTGGCGGTTTAAAGCTCTGCAAACTTGTATTTTAAATAATTTTTTGATATACTCACAGTATGGAAAATATAAAAACTGTCAAACTTAAAAATTTTGAAATAGGCGGGGATAAATTAACAATATTAGCAGGTCCATGCGCCATTGAGAGTATGGAAATTCTTGATGAAACCGCTAAAGGTCTGAAAGAAATAACTAACCGTCTGGATATTAATTTTGTATTTAAATCATCTTTTGATAAGGCTAACCGCTCATCAATAAACTCTTTTCGTGGTCCGGGATTGAAAAAAGGACTGGAGATGCTGGCAGCAATTAAATCAAAATATGATTTGCCAATAGTCACAGACATTCACACTCCCGATCAGGCTGACCCGGTGGCAGAAGTTGCTGATATATTACAAATACCGGCATTTTTATGCCGCCAAACAGATCTTCTTGTAGCTGCGGCAAAAACAGGTAAAATTGTAAATATTAAAAAAGGGCAATTTCTTGCGCCTGAACAAATGGGGTCTCTAATAAAAAAAGTTGAGGACAGCGGGAATACCAATATTATGGTAACCGACCGCGGCGTAACATTCGGATATAACAATCTGGTTGTAGATTTCCGTGCAATTCCGATTATGCAGTCTTTTGGATATCCTGTAGTCTTTGACGCAACCCACAGCGTCCAATTGCCGGGAGCCGGCGGCACATGCTCAGGCGGTGACAGAAAATTTGTTCCGGTGCTTGCTAAAGCTGCTATGGCTGCAGGAGCCAATGTTCTGTTTTTTGAAATTCACCCTGATCCTGATTGCGCAAAATGCGACGGACCAAATATGATTCCTCTGGATAAAGCCGAAGATTTATTCAAAATTTGCAAACAAATATTTCAACTTGTGAGAGCATAAATGATTATAAAAACATATGTCGCAGGACCAATTCAAGCAAATAACTATCTGGTAATTGATGAAGAGTCAAAAGAGGCTGTTCTTATTGACTGTTCTGAAAGGAAACAGGAAATTCTTGATGAGGTTAAAAATCAACAATTAAAAGTTAAATACATTCTTCTTACTCACGGGCATTTTGACCATGCCCTGGGCGTAAATGACATGCAGAAAGAATTGAATGCCCCTGCTTTTGTTAACAAATTTGATATTCCGCAGCTTGAAAGCACATCCAGCATAATGTCTGCTTTTGGCATTCAAGGAGCCGCTAATCCTGCTGTCACACATTTTATAGAAAGCGGTGCCGACTTTTCAATCGGAAAACATAAAATAAATATTCTGGAAACTCCTGGGCATACGGAAGGCGGCGTTTGCTATCTTATTGACGACAAACTTTTTTCAGGAGATACTTTATTTTATGAGAGTGTTGGAAGAACTGATCTTATGGGTGGTGATTTCAAAAAACTTCACAACAGCGTTGTCAATATTTTGTTCAATCTGGATCAAAATACAACTGTTTACCCCGGTCACGGTTCTTCAACAACTATAGGATATGAAAAAAATAATAACGAAATTATTAATTATTAGATAGACGAGGCAATAATGAAAGAACAACTGGAAAAAATTTATGCAAATGCAACAGAAGATCTTAACAAAGCATCTTCTATTAATGATATTGAAGAAATAAGAGCCAAATATTTAAGCCGTAAGGGTGAATTTAATGAAATAAAAAAGAATCTTAAAAATTTGTCAGATGAAGACAAACGTATTGTTGGCTCACTTGCAAATGAAATAACGCAGAAACTTGAATCTTCACTCAAAACTAAATATGATGAATTCTATAAAAAAGAATTAAACGAAAAACTTCAAAAAGAAAGAATAGATATAACTCTGCCCGGCAAATTTATACCGCGCGGAAAAGTTCATCCGCTTACAGCAACCACAAATGAAATAGTTTCAATATTCCAAAGTCTGGGATTTTCAGTAGTTCCGGATGAACAATCTCCGGAAGTTGAAACTGAATACTATAATTTTGATGCATTGAATGTGCCTAAAGATCACCCTGCACGCGATGTACAGGATACATTCTACACTGAACTTGCATCAAATGTAGTATTGAGAAGTCAGACTTCAGGGGCTCAAATTCATGCAATGGAAGGTAAAAATCCGCCTATAAGAGTAATCTCTCCGGGACGCGTTTATAGAAATGAAAACATAAATGCACGTAAAAACAACTTCTTCCATCAGATTGAAGGATTATACGTTGATAAAAATATAACATTCGGAGACTTAAAAGGAGTTCTTAATGAATTTATAAGAATTTATTTCGGAGCAAGCCGTCCAACCAGATTTAGAAGCAGCTTTTTCCCGTTTACCGAGCCTTCTGCGGAAATTGATGTTCAATGTATTATGTGTGAAGGTAAGGGATGCAGAACATGTTCCGGCACAGGCTGGCTGGAAATTTTGGGGTCTGGCATGGTTGATCCTAATGTTCTACGTAATGTTGGCATAGACCCTGATGTTTATTCCGGATTTGCATTCGGTATGGGGGTAGAACGTCTGGCTATGCTGAAATATGCGATTGATGATATTCGTCTTTTCTTTAATAATGACGAAAGATTCTTGAAACAGTTTTAGTTTGCAGCTATCTATCATTTATTTTTCATACTGTTTGATAGATATTTTATTATTTAAAGGCACTTCCAAATTTTTGAAAGTGCCTTTTTTATATATAATCAAGCAAATTATCAACAACTAACTTAATGCCATTAATGCTTTTACTGAGCGGGCATTATCTCTGACTTCTTCATCAGAGTGCTTTTCAACAGTATCTGCCAAAATTTTAATTGCCTCAGTCTTATCTTTTAAACCTAACAATTCATTAATAGTACTCATCGCTACCATTGTTGAAAGGTCATTTATCCCTTTACCTTTGTTAGTAATAACAACTGATAAAGATTCATGATTATTTTTCTTTACCAGAGCACGGGAGGTCATTTCACGGATAACATCAAGTGAAGAATTTGTACCGATTTCTTCCAGAACTTGTACCGATTCAGGATCTTTATGGTTACCCAAACCTTCAATTATATTACTTACATTTTTCAAATGTTTATTATTTTTTGCCATTAATGCTGTCATCTTCTACCTCCCTTAAGCTACCAATTTTGCTGCATCTTCAGCCTGTGCCACTTCACCGGCAAGCATAGGCTTAATATCTGAAATTTTCATATTTTCTACCTGCTTAGCGGTTATACCTTTATCAAACATTGAATTAATTTTATTTGTCATATTTTCTTTTGCGTTTGATACAGCACCTTTAAATGCGTCTTTCAACGGAGCAAAAGAAATTTCAGTTTCTCTCATTTTTTGCCATGCATTAGAAATGCCTTCTTTCATTCTTTTGCCAAAAGCAACAATGTTTTCAATACCGGCTTGAATTTTTGAGCCTAAATTTGTTAAAGATCCCACAAGCGCACTAGCTTTTAATTTAGTAGCCCCTGTAAATGCAGGTTCTTTAGGTTTAGATGTTTCGAAAACATCAGCTGTTAATACATTTCCTTTAAAAGTGTTAGCTGCAAACGGATTAGAAACGCTGTTTGCAGGTCTTGCAACGCTTGCTTCATGCTTAGAAGTATTGAAGATACGTTCACGGATGTTTGAAATTGATAAATTTGCCATATGTAGTCCTCTCTTCTCTTTAATTTACATATATAGAATAGCATTTCATTTTATAATTTGCTCAACCTTTTGGATGATTATTCATATAAAATATTATACTTTAGTTGCAGTTTTTCTATGGTATAATTATGCTATGGGATATGAAAATTTAGAGAAATTAATTGAAGTAGTTAAAAAATTACGCTCTCCTGAAGGCTGCCAGTGGGATAGAGCACAGACGCATAAATCTTTGCGTCCAAACATGCTTGAGGAGGCATATGAGGCTGTAGATGCAATGGACAGCGGAGATATGAAACATCTGAAAGAAGAATTGGGAGATGTATTATTACAGGTTGTTTTGCATGCCCAAATTGCAGCAGATGAAAACGAATTTACTATTGAGGATGTAGCTGGAGGACTTACAGATAAACTTATACACAGACACCCTCATGTTTTCGGAAACGTAAAAGTTAACTCTACGCAGGATATAATAGACAACTGGGATAAACTCAAACAAGAAGAGAAAAAGCATCGAAAATCAGCAATGGATGGCATATCAAAATCCCAATCTGCTTTGATGAGTGCTCAAAAAATCAGTAAAAAAGCTGTAAAATGCGGATTTGAATGGCCTGATGAAAAATCTTTATATAAATGCATTTATTCAGAGTTTGAAGAATTTAAACAAGCTGTAAAAACTCAAAATAAAGAAAATATGGAAGAAGAGTTTGGCGATATTCTGTTTGCAATTGTAAATCTTGCAAGATGGAACAAAATTGATGCAGAACAAGCTCTTTTAAAAGCTAACAAAAAATTCACAACCCGTTTTAGAAAAATGGAAGAATTTGCAACAAAGCCGCTTGAAGAATATTCTTTTACGGAATATGACGCATTATGGCAACAGGCTAAAAAGGCAGTACAGTAGTATTTAAAACAAATGTAAAGAAATGTAACGTATGACTAACCCAAAAAAGCAATTCTCTGATCAAAAAATCCTTTATATAAATATACAGGAAAGAGGATTTAAGATTATGAAAGAACAGGAATTAAATACTTTAATGTCAGTAGTTTCAGACCCGATTAATAACGTATATAAAATCAATTCACGTAGAGATCTGGAAGAAATTCAACGTATTATTCGAATCTTCAATATATCTAAAGAACAGCATAACAAACACGCAATGCTTTCTATCAAAAATCTTGCCACTTTCAGACTTGTATTAAGCAATAATTAATTTGATGCATACATAATAAATTTTTAGGCTCCGTCAGAAACGGAGCTTTTGTTTTATCATACAATTTTAAATTTCATCAGAGTCTTCATCCTGAGGCTCAGTTTTATCAAAAAACATTTTGCCGCCTAATATTAACAAAGCAACGCCGAGTATAATCCCCATAACATTAGCAACGCCAATACTTGAGCGATAATCAATAGTTTTATATTGCGGAAAAGCCCTCATATCAAGCAATTTGTCGGCATGGCGTCTGCATATTCTCAAATTAGGACAAGATTCCAGCACAAAAGGCTCTTTATTAACTTCAAGAGTTAATTCATAATAGGCACGGCGTCCGCCGCCGCGTGCCGCCTGAGTTCTGCGCTCACAGGTTATATATTTGATATCTGAAAACTTAAAAGTAATACTATCAAGTATTATATGTAATGCCGGTATACTTGAGTTTAAAGAACATTTATTTAACTCTTTGTCACAAGACAGATTTGTCTGTAACATTCCCAAAAAGAAAATTCCAAGCCCGATTAAAAATATAATAAATGCAACTATCTTTTTAGACATTTAACCTACAAGCTCCTTATAAAGTGCCAGATATTTTTCGCTGCTTTTTTTCCATGAAAAATCAGCTTCCATTGCAGACTTTTGCATCGCATTAAAAGTATATTTATCTTTATAAACGCCCAGAGCACAGTTTATTGCCTGCAGCATATCCCATCCGTCGTAACGCCAGAACTTAAATCCGGTAGAATTGTCCAGCGGATAACCTGTCACTGTATCTTCAAGACCTCCTGTAGCACGAACAACCGGCAATGCGCCATAATGCATTGCAATAAGCTGACTTAAGCCGCAAGGTTCAAATTTTGAAGGCATAAGAAAGAAATCTGCCCCTGCATATATTAAATTAGCTAATTCTGCCTTATACCCTATATATGCACGCACATTTGCGGAATTATTGGATAACCAGATTAAAAGATTTTCATAGTCATGATTACCGCTGCCCAGAAATACAAAATCTGCATCTAATCCTTTCAACTCATTTTCAACCTGTCTGATTAAATCAATTCCTTTTTGTTCTACAAGACGCGATATAAAGCCGATTAAAGGACGCTGCGGATTATACTTAAGTCCAAAAAATTCACAAACAGCCTTTTTATTATCTTGTTTACCCACCAAAGAGTTAGAATCATAATTTTTTATTATAGATTTATCTTTCTTCGGATTAAAAACATCATAGTCAATTCCGTTCAATATGCCCACAAGCTTATGTTTTGCCCCACGAAGAGTATAATCCATGCCCTCGCCGTATTCTCCTGTTAATATTTCATTTGCATAAGTCGGAGAAACAGCAATAACTTTATCCGCATAATTTATTGCGCCTTTCATCCAGTTGACTTTACCGTAATGCTCACAGCCCCATTCATTATACACAATATCTTTACGCATATTGGCGAAATCCAGAATATCTTCAAACCACACGCCTTGATACGCAAGGTTATGTATCTCAAAAACAGATTTCGTTTTTGACCAGAATTCATCAAACTTATAATTGCTATGTAAATATAAAGGCAGCATAGCAGTATGCCAATCATTAGCATGGATTACATCAGCGCGAAAATTCAACGCTTTTGCATATTCCATCACCGCAAGAGAAAACGCAACATAACGTTCATGTTCATATCGCGTATCAAGCCATTTGGGATAAACATCTTTAAAGCAGGTAAAATACCAGTCATTATGAACAAAAAAAACATTAATATCGGTACCCGGCAATTTACACATAAACAATCTGAATTTATGTCCCTGATTACCAAACATTAACCACATTTCAGAATTTTCTAATTCTTTAATATTATATTTATTTACATCAATACATCCATGCAGCGGTGTAAAAATAGCTATTTCCGCATCTTTTTCCAGATATTTAGGCAGACTTCCAACAACATCTGCCAACCCGCCTGCCTTTGAAAATGGCGCTACCTCTGCTGATGCAAATAATATTTTCATATATTTCTCCTTATATTACGGATATTAAACTCATTTGTCCTTTTATGGCTTTTGTGCAGGTGAATCTTCATTATTCGGCTGAAGCTGATCTAAATCCTGAATGCTGCCTTCTGCAAAAGCATTTTCTCCGGATGCCCCCTCTGCTCCTTCAGTTCCCTCTGTGCCTTCTGAAGATTCTTCCATGTCTTCGGCTTCGTAATGTGCCGGATCAAGGTCAAATTCAATGTTGATGCCTTTCTTCTGAGCCATATTTACAGCCTGTTCAATACAAAGTTTGGCGCTGTCATATTGTTTCATAAACATAAGGACTTTAAACATGTTATATTTAAACAGCAGTGTAAGATACTCATTAGAATAATCGCTTCTTTCCAATTGTATAATAGAATTATTTACAATACCATAAGCAACATCATACTTTTTCATTCGTAAATTATATTCACTCAACAGATACCAGGCAAAGTATAATATATTTGTCATACCATTTTCACTCGTTTCATTAATTATCCTATAGAATATATTAACAGCTTTGGTATAAGATTCCATATCCATGTAAGAAGACCCGATCAAAACATCACAGAACAATTCTATCTGATGTAAATTATGATCTTTTGCGTTTAATTTCGCAATATAAATTTCTTCTGCAAACTTAACCGGATCTGTGCGTAAATACATAAACGCTGACATTATATGATAAATAGTCATTGCAAAACGGTCATTTGGGGCTATCTCCATTTCCGGCAGCTCTGAAAGACGACCATGTAATAATTCTTCCAGAAGAATAAATATATTATATGATGCAGGTATTCCCTGCAAATCCGCGCCTATCATATCCAGAAATTCTTTTACGTTTCCGCTCAGATTCAAAACATTTGCAAGTGCTACAAATCCAACCGAACTTATTAGCATATCTCTAAATTGTTCCGGCGTATACTCCTGCGGACGCAGCTTTTCCAGATTTGCCTCTTTAACAACACTCATTACTTTATATCCGACATCAAGACAATCTTTTAGAGCTCCTATATTGAATAAAATCTCTATATGTATAAATGACATCAGGAAGAAATAACTGTTAAAATTTGATGCATTAGGATCTAAAGATGTATTAGGCAGTAATGATAATACCTTATGCATCAACTCCAATGCTTTATGATAATTTCCGACATCCAACGATCCCAGTATCATTTTATTACACAATTCGATAATCTTTCCTGTCTCCGCATCGGATCTTTCAAGATTATCCAGCGTAATTTGTGCAATATCAGAAGTTTTACTTGGAATATACTGATATAAGTTATTTGAAATTTTATCGTATAATTCCATTTTATAATTTTCTATATTTTCAAAATTATCTTCATTGATTTTTGTTTCCATCATATCAATAATTTTGTTAGCGCAATTCAAATATGCACTGAAATCGCCCATTGAAAGGTCAATATCAGCCAATTTTTCCCATTCTGCAAACTCTTTGTCATATTGTTCCAGAAGATTATATAAATAAGCCTTTGTAGGACTTGGCATTTCATCTATGAAAACTTTTTCAAACAATTCTTGTGCAACTTCTTTTAACAATTCCGGTTTAACTGATTCCAGCAAATTTTGACATAATAAATTGTAGTTAGGGAAATAAATACAATTATTATATTGGTATATATAGCCCATTGCGCCTAATTTATCTATAATTTCGCCAATATTTTCATAGCCGAGACTTTCAATTGTTGCAGTGTCAATCCGTGTACCTAACAGCAGCAATGATGCCAGAAATTTCAATGTTGTCGGATCATCTTCCAATAGATTTAATCTACGTTTCAGCAGCTTTGGCAAACTGGATGGTATTATAATTGTTTTTGCTGTATCTAACTCTATACTGTCTTCTGTTGCTTTATAAACACCCGATTCCATCAAGTATTGAAGAGCAAAATCTAAAAACAGAATACTGCCGCAGGAATATTTTGCGATTCTGTGAAAATAAAAATCATTCAAAATGTTTTTGTAATACTCTTTATTTTCCTCAATCATCTTCTCAAATGGCGTAGGTTTTAATGCCATTTCCGTATAATAAGGCTGTTCTAATAAGAAATAACAATCTCTGTGAAGTGAGAATGTACTTTCATAAGAAAGAAGATAACTAATATCAAGCTGGTCAAATGCAGCAAACAAATGCTTAAGTACATCATAAGAACTTGCATCTATCTTTTCAAAATTTTCAATAAATATCAAACTATTCGGGATAGCCTTCAATAGCGTCAGGAAAATATCAAAATATACATATCGTGTATCTTCGGCATTTGTTGTATTTCGTTTAGTTAATGTTATCAAGTCTTTAACCATTGAATCCGGATCAACTGATGCAAACATTGAAAAATCATTTTGAGAGAATAATTTCTGCGAAACAGTGTAACTAAAAATTGCAGAAACAAGTTCTCTGAAGAATGAATACGGCGAATATTTCATTTCATCATAACACGTAACACTAATAATATTACTGTATAAATTTAAATCTTCAATTGTGTTAATAATTTTCAACGAATAAGGTTTATAAAGCTCCATTGTCTTTATTGCAAGTATTCCCTTAGGAACAGATTGCAAACGGTTAATAACATGATAAAAGACATCTATATTTTCTGTTCGAACAAAATCAGCCTGAATTTCGCTAAATTTTATTGTTTCAATATCATAAATTGCATCAGGGTCATATGGTGTATCCATTTTCCTTAATGCCATACCGTCAATTTTGTCCTGTTCTATAAGCATATTTTGAACAAAGTTTGGTATTTCAATCTTTTCATTTTCCTCATCAGGGATTTGCTCAACAGTAATCAAATCTTTCACGTTAACTTCGTAAAACATTTTCATTTCACCGTTAATCATAACCGAGTTCAGCGGGGCAAATTCATAATCTTTTGAAAGAATATCCTGAACCTCTGAATCGGAAAGAACTTGAAAAGCACTCAATACTTTTTCTTCAGCACCGCCTTTACCGTGAGACAACAGATTAATATTGAACCCGGAATCTATATTATACGGATCATCATCAACAGAACGTTTTAAAAGAAACATATTACAACGAACTGTAGCATTTTTCTTTTTTGTAAGACGAGCATTTGTTTTAGATATCAAATTCAATATTTCAACAGCAGCAGTAATTGCATTATTTGCAGAGCTGCCAATTGTGTAATCCTTATCAAATCTTATTACATAAGTATTACCTACCAATTGACGTCTGAGTCCTACTGACTTTGCATAGTCATAAATAATCTTATCAAGATTAATTTTGAACTTATTAACAAGTTTCGCTGACCCCAAAAGTGTACGCATATCAGCCATATTAGGAAAGTCAATGGTCAAAATGACAAAGTTATCAGTATTAGATTCATTAAGAATTACGCTTTTTTCAAGCGAAAAGCCGCAATTAGAACATTTTTTCTTTGCAGTTTGATTTACTTTACCGCACTTATTACATTTAGTTACGATAACATACCCGCACTTTTTACAGGTACTACCCTCGTTTACAGCCTTACAAACAGGGCAAACGAGCTTAAGCACCTTTTTACAATTCGGGCAAACTAACGCTTTATCATCTATTTCTAAACCGCATTTTGGACATTCCATAATGAAATTATATCACACTTTCTTAAACTGACAAGTCATATCGAATACCTGCATCTTTCATTCTTCTGATGCATTCTTTTATTGTAGGAACATCTTTGGTTAATGCAACACGGAAATAGCCTTCACCACACTGCCCGTATCCATTACCTGCCGGAACAACGACATGAGCCTTTTCAAGCATCATAGTTACGAATTCCTCGCTGGTCATTCCCTTAGGTACCGGAAGCCAGAGATAGAAAGTTGCTTTAGCAGGTTTCACATTCCAACCAAGTTCCCTAAATCCTTCTTCAGCCGCATCACGGCGTTCCTGATACATTTTATTAAGCTTGTCTATAGTAGATTTATCTATATCAAAAGCTGCTGCAGCAGCATCCTGAATAGCTTTAAATGTACCGCTGTCTATATTATTCTTTATAGTCCCCAGTGCTTTAATTGCCTCAGCATTACCGCAGACAAACCCGACTCTCCATCCGGTCATATTGTATGACTTTGAATGTGAGTAAAATTCAACAGCAATGTCTTTTGCCCCCTCAACTTGCAGAACAGAAGGCGCAACATAGCCGTCATATGTCATTTCAGAATATGCCATATCTGAACAAAGTAATATGTCATATTTTTTACAGAAATCGACAGCCTTTTTGAAAAAGACCAAATCAGCAACAGCTCCTGTTGGATTATTAGGATAATTCAAAAACATTAATTTTGATTTTTTAGCTATATCTTCAGGAATTTTATCAAAATCAGGGAGATAACCGTTTTCTTCCAATAATGGCATTGCATATGGGGTACCGCCCGCAAATATTGTAGCATTTTTATATACAGGATACCCTGGATCAGGAACAAGCGTATAATCACCTTCATCTACAAATGCAAAGAAAATATGAGCAATAGCTTCTTTAGATCCGATATTTGCAAGCATTTCCTTATCAGGATCAAGTTCAACACCAAAACGTTTCTTCATCCACGCACAAGCTGCTTTTCTGAATTTTTCGGTTCCGTTATAAGGCGGATAATCATGATTTTTAGGATTGTCAATTGCTCTGTGCATTTCTTCAACAACAGGCGCAAGTGTAGGTGTATCAGGATCACCTATTCCCAAACTGATTATATCAATGCCTTTAGCTTTTGCTTCTGCTATTTTTCTATCTATTTCTGCAAACAGGTATGGTGGAATTTTTTCTAAACGTTCTGAAACTTTCATAACTTCTCTCCCTTAATAATATTTTCATCAGGTCAATTTTATGATAACATGAAAATATAGAAATGTGAAATATTTTAAAAAAGGTCATATAAATGAGTATTGTAGCTGATGACAACGATTTTGCAATAAAAAAACACGGGGGTAAAAATCCGGTAATAAAGGCAGAGTCAATTGAATTTGACAAAAATTTTGAAAACTGCATACGCCCTAAGAGTTTTGACACCTATATCGGTCAATCAGCCCTGAAAGAAACTCTTAAAATATCTATAGAGGCGGCTAAAAAGCGAGAACTTCCGCTTGACCATCTGCTTTTTTATGGTCCTCCGGGACTTGGCAAAACAACATTAGCCGGAGTTATAGCTGAGCAAATGGGGGTTGAAATAAAAATTACTTCTGCGCCTGCACTTGAACGACCGCGTGATATAATAGGAATTTTAATGTCGCTTAAGGGCGGCGAAATTCTATTTATTGATGAAATACACCGCCTGAATAAAGTTGCCGAAGAAATTTTGTATCCTGCTATGGAAGACTTTTTTCTTGATATGACAACGGGTAAAAGCCAGACAGTTAAGACATTACGGGTACCTTTGCCAAAATTTACATTAATTGGAGCAACGACGAAAGCCGGCGAATTATCCGGACCGCTGCGTGACAGATTTGGGATAATTCACCGTCTGGAATTCTATACAGAAGACGAACTTGCACAGGTTATAACCCGTACGGCAGGAATATTAAACATTGAAATAACTGAAGAAGGGGCACACGCAATTGCAAAACGCTCACGAGGCACACCACGTATTGCCAACCGTCTGGTTAAAAGAGTCTCTGACTATGCACTAGTTAAACACGACGGCAAGATTACAGAAGATGTAGCGAATAAATCACTTGATATTCTAAAAATTGACCACTTTGGCTTAGACACAACCGATAGAGCCTTATTAAAGCTTATTATTGAAAAATACGACGGAGGACCGGTCGGAATAGAAACAATTGCCGCGGCAATTGGCGAAGATGTCCGAACACTTGAAGATGTCTGCGAACCTTATCTTTTGCAAGCCGGACTATTACAAAGAACTCCGCGCGGCAGAAAAGTTTCTCCGGCTGCATACAGACATTTGGGATATAAAAACACTCCTCCGGAACAACAGGGGCTGTTTTAAATCTTTTTGTTAGATTTGGAATCTTTTGTAAATTTACTTATTGACTTAGATAACACATGTCCACATATTGCTATTTCCACTATTAATATACCCAATAATATATTTTGTAATAGACTTACTTTTTCCATACTCCGATTTTAACATTTTTTCTTAACAGTGTCTACAATTTAACAGGATAATCATCGGGTATTTTCCAGCCGTTTAGTTCAATTATTTTAGTAAATGAGTTGGGATAGTTATATAAATCTTCTTTTGTACCATTCCAAGGGGAATCAATATAAGGCACAATACCTTTATTATGGAAATACTCGTATCTTTTTGCCCAGATATCTGTTGTTTGAGGATAAAAGGCAAACATAAATGCATTTTTTCCCATTTCTGACTCTTGTCCGCAGTTTATATAATACACATAATCCTGTCCGGAATAGCCAATATGAAAACATGAACCATCTGCCAGATAAACTCTTAATCCGCCAAGAAGGTCACCATTATCATTTTCACCCAAATCTTCTCTGGGCACAAATTCTGCTTTATTATATTTAAAATACTTTTCTAAATATTTATCCCAAAATCCTCTTATACAACTTTCTTCATACCCGGTTGAACATCCTGCCTCAAAATCCCAGCTTTCTTTTGGTCCGTTCTCTATTTCCGACAATTGTATTGCCTGATTTGCCATAGAATAAAAACGTTTTAATTTTGTTTCTATTTCCGTTTTCTTATATTGATGCAAAAGATTAGGGATTGTTAAAACTGCAACAATACCAATTATCGCAAGAGTAATAAGAACTTCTGCCAGTGTAAATCCATGTTTCATTTTAAATACCTTTCTGTAATCCGAACTTATGTATATTATAATATACATTTTATAATATGTCAATATTATTTATACGATATTAAAATATTATTACAATATTTTTATGGATCAAAAAGAATTACTGATAAATTTTGGTATAAAACTGAAATACTGGCGGTTAAAACGTAATTTAACTCAGGAAGAACTTGCTGAAAAACTCCTTGTGGCTCCGCATTATATCAGCGATATAGAGCGCGGCAGAAGAAATATTACAATGCAGACAATAGGCAGACTTGCGGAGGCATTGAATATTGAAGTTGTTCGGCTTTTTAATTTTTCGGATTAGTTTTTTATGATAAACTAATCTTCGGGAGATATGTTCATGAAAAAATTAGCGGTTATTTTGTTTTTAATTTTAGGGCTTATAACACCAGCATTTGCTGATGATAAAAAAGTTTTGCCGTCCGAAACAGGCATTGTTGAAAACATCAATTATGTGGATGTCTCAGAATTAAATCAGGGAGATCAAAATGTTAAACAGGAAGTTACCGTAAAAGTTTTGACAGGAGAGTTTAAGGGAGCCGAAAGAATTGTAGACAATATGCTTACCGGCAATCCGGCTTATGATATCCAATTGAATAAAGGCGATAAAGTCGTTCTGCACTTTGAACCGGTTTCTGATGATGTAATAACCGCTGATGATGTGGATATTTTTATTGCGGATATAAAACGTGATAAAGCTATGTATCTTACATTCGGCATTTTTGCTTTACTTGTACTGATTATAGGCAAACGCAAAGGACTTAACAGTTTAATTTCTATTGCCGCAACCGTAGGATTAATCTTTTATATGCTGATGCCTATGGTGCTAAACGGACTTTCGCCAATATTTGCAGCTACACTTGTTGGTATATTATCGACAATAATAACCATTTATCTTGTTGGCGGCTTAAACGCAAAAAGTACAGCGGCAATTCTTGGAACAACGGCAAGCCTTATAGTCTCAGCCCTGCTTGCTGTTCTAACCATCAAAATTACCCACCTGACAGGATTTGCCGGCGAAGAAACAATGTTTTTATATACAGCAAGACCTGATCTTGATTTTACCGGACTTCTTGCCGCATCAATAATTATAGCTGCTCTTGGGGCACTCATGGATACAGGTGTTTCTATTGCCAGCACTATAAACGAAATTCATGATACGGATTCATCTCTCAGTATTAGAGAACTTTTTCATTCCGGAATGAATGTAGGACGCGATGTAATAGGTACAATGTCAAATACCTTAATCCTTGTTTATTTAGGAAGTGCTCTGCCTCTGGTGTTACTGGCTAATAATATAGATTTAAATAAATTTTTTAACCTGAATCAAGTTGCAACAGAAATTACCTCTGCTCTTGTAGGAAGTATAGCTATTCTTGCCTGCGTACCGCTTACCGCTATAATAAGCGCTTATCTTATGAAAAAACATAAAGAAAGACCTGATTTTAATTTTGAAAAAAAGTAATAAAACTTTATAAAATAAGCAATATTTCATTCAAATAATACTTTATATATATGTTAGGGGATATTTATATCTATGAATGAAAATTATTGGGAAAGGTTTGATACCAGGCTGACCTGGCTTACAACACAACGCACTGCATTACAAAAAAATGGGACGCAGGCATATTATGCTCCGCTTGTTTATGAATTGCCGCAACAGGAATCTATATTTACATCCAATCCTTTTGCGCAGCCCACAATTCCTCCAGGAGGAAATGTAGGGAAGTCGAAAACTGTAAATATACAGCAGTTTCGGCGTTACAATATAAACACAGGACATCAAGTTCTTAAATTCCAAAAAGCAGAAACAATGCAGGAGGCGGTGAATTATGCCCGAACAAAACTCGGTATAAAGAATTTTAACATGCAAAATGATCTTGAACTTGCAAACTGGGTAAATGAAGGACTGACGGCAATATATAACAAATACAAAGGCAAGGTACCAATGCCATCTAATGTAATAAAAGACGGCAGCAAGGATATGATTGGAGATGCATATTATAACTTAAATCGAGATACTCTTGCTATTGCTCCGGACAACAAAAAGAAAGTCTTAACAAGACTCCTTCGTAACATCGAAAATACCTGGGAAAGCAGCAACCGCCCGCTTACTCGCTGGTATAAAAGAGCACTAAAAGAAGATTATTCTCAAATACCATACATTGATCCGAAATTCCAAAAGCAGGTTGCTCAACATATTCAGGAATTTCAACATTTTCCGGAGATTTTTGAGGTTACAGATGTCAAACAGCTCTATCACGAAATAAATGCACTGCTGGAGACAAAACATATCTTAAAAACAAATCCTATGAAGTTAATAGCAGATCTATACAATAATCCAAAATACAAGAAAGCATTAGAAAGTCCTGAATTTAAATCTCTTGTACAAATATCCCGTTTGGACAAAGACGAACAAAAACAGGAATTTTATAAAATACTGGATAAACTAAAAGAAAAAGGAATAAATGCTTATGTCGAGCCTCAAAAATTTGCAGAAAATAACAAATTTCATGTAATTTTCCACGAATACGGGCATTTTATGCATTTTAAGACCACTTCGTTTGAATCCTTAAAAGAGCATACAGATGAATTTAAATCAAATCCCCGCAAACAAAATACAGCAGAACAGGTTTCAGGTTACGCGAAAAGTGAACCTATGGAGTTTGTAGCAGAGGTCTATGCAGGAATGCTGAACGGTGAAAAATATTCACCTGAGGTAATGCGGCTTTATCGCAGCTACAACGGACCGACGGTTCCACAGTAATAAAAAAGGAGCGTTGAAAAACGCTCCTTTCCAGTTTTAGTTTAAATAAAAACTACTTTGAACAACCGCAGGCAACTTTACCGCAAGCTTGAGACTTTAAAGAGTCAGCTTTATCAGTTCTTTCCCACGGTACATCAATATCAGTTCTGCCCATATGACCGTAAGCAGCTAATAATTGATAGAATTTTCCGCCGTTTTTAGCCGGCAAACCGCGAAGATCAAACTGATTGATTATTGCAGCCGGTCTCAGGTCAAAGTTTTTAGATACCAATTCAGAAATTTCATCATCAGAAATTTTACCGGTACCAAATGTATCAACCATAATTGAAACAGGTTCAGCAACTCCAATTGCATAAGCCAATTCTATTTCGCATTTTTCAGCTAAACCGGCAGCTACAATATTTTTAGCCACATATCTAGCAGCATAAGCAGCAGAACGGTCAACTTTTGTCGGATCTTTTCCTGAGAATGCTCCGCCGCCGTGACGGGAATAGCCGCCATAAGTATCAACAATAATTTTACGCCCTGTCAATCCTGCATCGCCTTGCGGACCACCTACTACAAAACGTCCTGAAGGGTTTACAAGGATTTTTGTTGTATCGTCAAGTTTAATTGTTTCGTGCGCAAAAACTTCGTCAATAACATAAGCAATGATATCTCTTCTGATTATATCCTGAACTTTTTGATTATCACATTCACCGTTAATTTCAGGGTCGTGCTGCGTAGAAATTAATACAGTATCAATTCTCGCCGGTTTACCGTCAACATATTCAACAGTAACCTGAGATTTGCCATCCGGTCTAAGGTAGTTTAAAATACCTTGTTTTCTAACCTGAGCCAATCTGTAAGACAATTTATGAGCAAGGCTTATAGGCAAAGGCATTAATTCAGGTGTTTCATTGCAAGCATAACCAAACATAATACCTTGATCTCCCGCACCGATATTTTCAGTTTCTGCAACTGAAGTATCAGCATTATCAGAACGAGATTCAAGAGCTTTATTAACTCCGCCTGCAATATCGCAAGACTGTTCATCAATACTTGTCAAAACAGCGCAAGTTTTATAATCAAACCCTCCGCCATTAGTGCCTACATAACCAATGTTTTTAATAGTATTTCTAACAACTGCCGGAATATCAACATAACAATCAGCAGTAATTTCGCCGCAAACAAGTGCCATGCCTGTTGTAACAGTAGTTTCGGCAGCAACACGTGCACGCGGATACTTTGTTAAAAATTCATCCAAAATTGCATCAGATATCTGATCGCAAACTTTGTCGGGGTGACCTTCTGTAACTGATTCAGAAGTGAACAAAAAATTTCTTGGTGTCATTTCCAATTTCTCCTTAATTTATTTTTGTACCGACCGGTAAGTTTTTTAATTCCAACCCGGTCACATCATTAACCGACATCATAAATCAAAGAATATTTAAAAGCAAATTATGTATTAATAAATATTAATTATTTTTAATTATTTTTTTCTTCCGGATTTAAACAGTTCTATAAAAGTATTAATTTTCTGTACTCACGTGACAAAATATTAATTAATCATTAATTTTACTGACTTTTTTAAAATAAGCCTTAAAATAAAAATAAAGAATATAATAAATGGAGTTGTACTATGGTAGATTTTAACAAATTGACTAATTATTCTCAGGAAATTCTGTCTTCAGCAAGTGCGATTATGAGTTCGCACAAGAATACGGAACTGCAGCCGGAACACATTATGCTTGCAATGATTAAAGATAACGGCATAATTAAGGACTACCTGACAGAACTTAAACTTCTCAATCAGGGATTTATCGACAAAATAGTTACAGCAGTCAATTCTTTTCCTACTGTTTCATCCCCGCCAAACACAAGTCAACTGTTTCTTTCAAGCCAGACATACAAGCTGCTTGATATTGCAGAAGAACTTGCAGGCGATATGAAAGATGAATTTATTGGTATTGAATTGATTTTACTTGCAATGACCAAACTTGACAATTCTAATATTCAAAAACTTTTGAAAGATTTTAGAGTTGAAAGTTCAAATGTACTTAACGCAATGAAAAAAATAAGAGGTAATAAAAAAGTGGATAATAAAAATGCTGAAGAAAATATGAAAGCACTTGAAAAATATTCAACCGATCTAACGGCTTTAGCAAGAAAAGGCAAACTTGATCCTGTAATCGGTCGTGATGAAGAAGTCAGAAGAATAATTCAGGTACTTAACAGAAGAACAAAAAACAACCCTGTTCTGATTGGTGAACCCGGAGTTGGTAAAACTGCAATAGTTGAAGGTCTGGCACAACGTATCGTAAGAGGCGATGTACCGATGAGCCTTAAGGATGTTAAACTTATTTCTCTGGATTTGGGCGCACTGGTTGCAGGGGCTAAGTTCCGCGGAGAATTTGAAGAACGATTGAAAGCCGTATTGAAAGAAGTTGAAGACTCCAACGGCGAGATTGTAATGTTTATTGATGAATTACATACGGTTGTTGGCGCAGGAGCAACTGAAGGCTCAATGGATGCAGGCAACCTTTTAAAACCAATGCTTGCACGCGGTATTCTGCGAACAATAGGGGCAACTACAATCAATGAATATAGAAAATACATAGAAAAAGATCCGGCACTTGAGCGTCGTTTCCAGCCTGTAATGGTTGATGAGCCAAGTGTTGAGGATACAATCAGCATTCTCAGAGGGCTGAAAGACAAATACGAAGTTCACCACGGAGTAAGAATTCTTGATGATGCACTAATAGAAGCCGCAAAATTATCTGACAGATATATTACAGACAGATTTTTGCCGGATAAAGCGATTGATTTGATTGATGAAGCCGCATCTTCTTTGCGTATCCAGATAGATTCCATGCCGGAAGAAATAGATTCAATGCTGCGTCAGAAAATTCAACTTGAAATTGAACGTGAAGCCCTGAAAAAAGAAGATAGTGATGAGGCTAAAGCTAAAGTTGCAGATATAACCAAACAAATTGATGAACTTGAAGCTAAAACTTCAAAACTAAAAGCCCAGTGGGAAAGCGAAAAAGCAACAATTACCGGTGAAGCCGGCTTGAAAGAGCAAATTGAAGATGTAAAACGTAAAATAGAAGAGGCTGAACGCAACACAGATTTGCAAACCGCTGCGGAACTTAAATACGGCAAATTGCTTGAATTGGAAAAACAATTAAAAGCAATACAAAACAAAGAAAAAGTATCTAATCAACTTTTAAAAGAAGAGATAGATGCGGAAGATATTGCAAATGTAGTAAGCAAGTGGACAGGTATTCCCGTAAACAAACTTGTTGAAAGCGAAATGCAAAAACTATTACATATGGAAGACATTTTGCATAAACGTTTGATAGGTCAGGATGAGGCTGTGGCAACGGTTTCAGATGCAATACGCCGTGCGCGTTCCGGCTTGAAAGACCCGAAACGCCCTATTGGAACATTCCTGTTCTTAGGTCCGACCGGTGTTGGTAAAACAGAGTTAGCCAAGGCGCTTGCAGAATTTATGTTTAACGATGAAGATGCGCTTATCCGTATTGATATGTCAGAATATATGGAAAAACACAATGTTGCAAGACTTGTTGGAGCGCCTCCGGGATATGTCGGCTATGAAGAAGGCGGTCAATTAACCGAGGCTGTCAGAAGAAAACCTTATTCTGTTGTGCTTTTTGATGAAATTGAAAAAGCTCATCCGGATGTATTCAACATAATGCTGCAAATCTTTGATGACGGACGTTTGACTGATTCAAAAGGCAGAACAATCGACTTCAAAAACACTCTTATCATAATGACAAGTAACATTGGCAGCGATATTATTCTTGAAAACACGCTTAATTCAATGTTGTCACAGAGTGATTTTGAAGAGACAAAAAATAAAGTTCTTGAAGTTTTAAGAAGTCGTTTCAAACCGGAATTCTTAAACAGAATTGATGAGATTATATTCTTCAAAGCCTTGAATTTACAGCAGTTATCTGCAATTGTAGATATTCAGATGGATTACTTGAGAAAATTGCTTGCTGATCAGGAAATACTGTTCAGAATAACTGATGAGGCAAAGGAATTTCTTGCTACACGCGGATTTAATCCTGTTTATGGTGCAAGACCTTTGAAAAGAGTAATTCGTCAAATGGTAGAAAATCCGTTATCTAAATTACTGCTTGAACAGAAATTTCGCCGCGGTGATGAAGTGGTAATTGATGTAAATAATGACGAGATTACATTCAGGAAAGATGAAACCAAATAATAATGATACCTGATAGAGGCGGCAATGAAAAAATTTTCATTGCCGCCTCTAAAATTACATATTTTCGTTCAATTCTTCCATAGCCGATTCAATTTCATCAATAATCAATCTTGCGGCGGCGATTCTATCTTCTGCCATGGTTATAGGTCTGCCGACTACCATGTAATCCACTCCGGCAAGAATTGCGTCACGCGGTGTATCAACTCTAACCTGATCGTTTACAGATGCCCAGGTAGGGCGTGTAGCAGGACAGAGTATTATAAAGTCTTCTCTAACGCATTTTCTTATCTTTTTAGCCTCTTCTGCGCTCGCTACAACCCCGTCTAATCCGTTTTCTTCTGCGACTTTTGCAAGCTGCAGGACATATGATTCAATATTTTTATCAACACATAATTCTTCAGTCAGAGTTCTCTGTCCAAAGCTTGAAAGCAAAGTTACTCCAAGTATTGTAGGAGGTTCGCATCCAATGGATTTTGCAGCAGCGCGAGATGCTTTAACAACAGAGGCAACCATTTTTGAGCCGCCTTGAATATGTACGTTAAAGAAGTTAATTCTGTTTTTAACAAGGCTTATTGCTGCTTTTTGAACAGTATGCGGAATGTCATGGAATTTGCAGTCGAAATAGCATTTTGCACCGAGTTCCTCAAGTAGTCTGAACGCCTCAAATCCGTAATTAACAATTAATGGTAACCCTATTTTGAAATAACCTACGTAATCTTTAAGCTCTCTAACTAATTCTCTAGCCTCTTTAAGGTTGTCAACATCTAAGGCAAGAATAATTCTATCTTTAGCACATTCGGGTTTAATCATCGCCTCTCTCCTAACAATACTATATAAATACCACAAGCAGAAAAGAAAATCAAGAAAAAAAGTGCCGTCAGCTATTGACGGCACAGTAATCGTTTTGGTTTCACATCTGTGTAAACTTGTTGTTATGAGCCAGTACCATCGCTAGGATTTGTTTCTGTACCTTGTTCATTGTTTTCAGACCCATATAATACTGCACGAGCAGCTGGTGAGTTTGGTGCTACAGTTTGATCATAGAATTTGATCGGGAAAATATCATTGATAGTAACTTTACTTGTACAATCTCCATCAGAGTTAGTACATTCAACGAGTTTATTCGGTCCCTTAGTACCATTTGTATCAATAAATCCTTTGCAAGGATCTGCTTCTGTACAACTAGCACCACTATTTGGGAAAGTAAAGACTATACCGTCTTGGAAACGAAATACATAGTTAGAATTAATTGCGTTTTCATCTCCACCATCTGCATCTTCACTAGTTCCAAACGTTAAAGCATCAGCATAATTTGTTAATTCATCACCTTCGATCAACGTACCGTTAGTTCTTTCAGTGAACATTCTGTACAATGAAGGAGTGTTCTCATTTTTATCTGTATTTGCAGACGTACCCGCCAGGTCATAATCATCAAGAGCGATGTTCATGACAACAGCCTGAGAAAGGACTGATAAAGCTTTTTTATATGCGGTTTTGAATTGCGCGCCATTTGTGTTGTTAATCAAAGTTGGCATTGTCATAGCCGCAACTACCCCGATAATCGCCAAAGTAATCAAAACTTCAGCAAGTGTGAATGCATTGTTCATTGCATTGTTTTTTGTAATTAGTCTCATGTTTACCTCCGATTTTCTATTACATAATCAGTATATCATATCAATATCAATTTGTCAAGATTATTGATACAAATATCATTTATTAAGTGTAAAATCACGTATATACTTATTAAAAAGGGGACTGTATTGGATAAGAATTTTGTAGGTAAACAACTTAAACAAATACGTATTCAAAGGGGGATCTCGCAGGAGAAATTATCAGAACTGGTGGACATTTCGCCCCGTCAGATGTGTGTCATAGAAAATGGTAATTCTATACCTTCACTTGATACATTTATCAAGATTGCGAAAAATTTACATTTCGACATAAATGAGTTTTTCGGAATTGAATATGAGCCTACAGAAAATATTAGAAATGAGATTATCGAAAAGATTAAAACAGTCGACAGAAAACAACTTAACCTGCTAAATGATATAGTTGATGCAGTTGCCCGAAACGCCTGAAATATACGCATCTAAGTGAACAGTTGTTACCCAAAGGCACTAAGTTACTAAGGCACTAGCGGATTTGCGGACGGACGGAGTGAGCAGAGCAAGCGAGTCCGGATAGCGAACGGAACGAGCCGGCTTGTGCCTTAGTAACTTCCTACCTTCGTGTGGTCTTTTTTCTGCTCCTGTCATATTTCTTTAATTTTTGTACACTTTAAATTTTTCATGTTAACATGATAATTATGAAGTGGAAAAATTTGAGCAGGAAAAAAAGAGCTTATATAGCGGCACTTGTTACAATTGTCGGTATCTTAATGTGGGCTTTTATATCCGCAGGTATTATTACCCACAATTTCAACCGCAGTCAGGTTGCCGGTGAGCAGGACAGAAAAGAAGCGCTTATCAACGGCATTATTCTGACTGAAACTAAAGATGAAATGAAATACTGGGAAATTTACGGCGAAACAGGTACGTATGACAGTAACAACGAAGTTGCAATGCTAACTAATGTTCTTGGAAACTTCTATAAAGATAATGAAGTTTCAATGAGTTTTCAGTCAACAAACGGCACTTATAATTCAGTAAAAAAACAGATTACTCTGTATGATGATACATTTATAGTTATCAAAGACGGTACAACGCTTGAAGCTGACAGGCTTGTCTGGTCTGGCAACGACAAACCTATTGTCGCTACAGGTAAAGTGCGTATAACCCGCGATAACAATCTCTTAACTCTGGCTGATAAGGTAGAAATCAGTCCGGATTATACTCATTTTAAAGTTACAGGAAACACTGTTTCCAAACTCTACCAGGCTAAGGAGAAATAATGAAAAAGATACTTACTGCCATATTAATTGCTGCATTTACATTAGGCATAGGTGTTTATGCCTCAGATCTCGTTATTGAATCTAAAACACAGACTTTCAATGAAGGCGAAAATAAAATAAAATTTGACGGCGATGTAAAAGTAACAATTGATGATATGAAAGTTGTCGGTGATTCTGCTGATGTTAATGTAAATGGCGAACAGCAGCTTGATACGGCTACTTTTTACGACAAACCTTATGCTTATGAGGTTAAGAAGAATAAAAAACGTGAAGTTAAAGCAAATATATTAAAAGTATCCTTAATAACAAAAGTAGTAAGAGCAGAAGGTGACACGCAGTCTATTATTTTTGACGGCAAAACACCGGTTGCGGTTATAAATGCCGATGTTCAGGAATATGACACTAAAACAGGTATTATGACAGCAACAGGCGCAGTTACTATTCATTACAAAGATCTGGAAACATTCTCCAATATGGCTAAAGTTAAAAGTGATAAAAATGGCGATATGAAAAATATTGAGCTTATCGGAGCTGCCAGAATTAAAGAAAAAGGCAACGAATCTTATGCTGACAGATTTTTCTATGATTCTGCAACAGATGTCCTGACCGCTCACGGTAACACTACTTCAAAATCTATTAACGATGACGGCAGTACTTTTATTTTAAAAGCTAACTATCAGGAATATACAAAAGCTAAAAATATATTTAATGCCAGCGGTAATGTAAGAGTATGGTATCAGGATTATTATGCAGTAGGTCCGAAAGTTACCGTATACCCTTCCAAAACTACAGGCAAACCTAATGATATTTATATGAACGGACGTTCAAGTATTACACAGGGAGTCAGAACGATTTACGCGGACAGAATAAGAATGACGGTTGATCCAAAAGATTTTCAGGCTGAAGGCAATACTAGAACTGTTATTAAAAATATAGGCTCCGGCAACAATTCAAACGGCAGCGAAGATTCCGGCATGGGCTTAGGATTATAATAAGGATAAAATAAATGAGTAGTAAGGCTGAAAAAGCTATCGAGGCTTATAATAAAAAAGATTATCAGAAGGCAATAGATTTATTCAGTTCAGTTCTTGAAACAGGCGAGCCAAGTGCTGAATTATACAATAATATAGCACTTTGTTATTCTAATACCGGTGATGTGGACAAGGCTGAAAAAAACTTTTTGAAAGCACAGGAACTTAATCCGAAACTGCCGCAAATATATATTAATTTAGCTGATATATATTACAAAAAGAAAGAATACATGAATGGAATTGAATTGCTCTCACAAGGAATATATGAAATTCCGGATAATCTTGTACTGCGGCATTATCTTGCAAGATTTTATATGGAAGATGCACGTCTTGATTTAGCAATTGATGAATTATACAAAATACTGGATGAACAGCCAGAAAATTTCGATGCATATTACGACCTTGCACGCGTAAACTTTGAACTCGGTAATTATGATGTTGCAATTGAAAATTTCGAAAATGTACTGGAATATAAAGATAATAATGAGTGGGTTTATTATTATCTGGCACAGGCTTATGAGGCTAACAACGAGATAGACAAAGCTATTTCAAATTATCTTAAAGCTATTGCCGTAAATTCTAACTTTATTCCTGCATATAAAAAGGTAGGGATTTTATTTCTTGCACGCGGCGATTACGAGGACGCGCTGGAATATTTTGAGGATTATCTGGGAATGGATATTCCGAAGGAAGAAGCCGCTCAGATTAAAGAACTGATAAACAGAATTAAGAAAAAACAAGAACATGAACAACTCTAAATACTGGATTGCTTTTTCGTCAATAGAACAGATTGACAGCAATTTTATTCAACGTTTATACAACTATTTTGGCGATATAAAAACAGCTTTTGAGGCAAGCACAAAGGAACTTTCGCAAATCGAGGGGTTGAGTGTAAAAAAGGCTGAAAATTTTGTCAAACACAGAGATAAAGTAAATCCGGATAAAGCCATAGCACTAGTTGCTGAACGCGGGATTAGCTTTTATACATTTGAAGATGAAAAATATCCTCAAATGCTGCATAATATAGATAATCCGCCGGCGGTATTATATTACAAGGGTGATTTGGAAAGCTGTAATTTGCACAGAACGCTTGCGGTTGTAGGCTCAAGAAGAGCATCCAGTTATGCTAAAGACGCTCTTAGCAAAATTCTTTCAGAACTTGCAAATACTGATATCTGCATTGTATCGGGACTAGCCTCAGGTATTGACACAACTGCCCATATAACCGCTCTTAACGCTAATCTTAAAACTATTGGTGTCATTGCAAGCGGCTTTGATTTTACCTACCCTGCTGCAAATAAGCAGCTTTATGAAAGAATAGAAAACGGTAATGGAGCGGTTGTAAGCGAATACTACCCGACATTTGAACCTATAAAATTCAGATTTCCACAGCGTAACAGAATTGTATCAGGTCTTTCCTACGGAACTCTGGTTGCTGAAGCATCCTTAAAAAGCGGAGCTTTAATTACTGCTAATTTAACACTTGAACAAGGAAGAGAATTAATGTGTATTCCGGGGCTTATCACAAACCCGAATACTGAAGGAATTTATAAACTGTTAAAAAACGGAGCAACCCTCGTTACATGTGCCGAGGATATTTTAAATGCCCTAAATTGGGAAGTCAAACCGGCTGAACAACAAAAATTGTTTGCTACTGAACTTGAATCAGATGAGGAGAAAATATTCAAAGCTCTTGAAATAGAAGAAAAAGGCTTTGATGAATTATTAACTATAACAAAATTAGATGTCGATACACTCCTAACTAACTTGACAATGATGGAGCTTAAAGGCATAATAAAACAAGTCGACGGGGACAGATACAGAAAAATCAATTAATAAAGGTTACATATGGCAGAAGTAAAAGAGAAAGCAGCAAAGTCAAAAAAAACTGAAAAATCACTCGTAATAGTTGAGTCTCCTGCTAAATCCAAAACAATAAAAAAAATTCTGGGAGACGGTTATCAGATTGAGGCAAGTTTCGGGCATATTAGAAATTTGCCGACAAAGGATCCCAAAACAGATAACCTTGGATTTGATGTTGATAAAAATTTTGAACCTAAATTTGAAATTATTCCGGGTAAAAAAGAAGTTGTAAAAAAATTAAATACCCTTGCAAAAAAATTCGACAATATCTACATTGCATCCGACCCCGACCGCGAAGGTGAAGCAATTGCCTGGCATGTACGTCAGGTACTTGATGTCCCTGATGAAAAAATTAAACGTATAGAGTTTAATGAAATCACACCGAAAGCGGTTAAGTATTCAGTTGAACACCCGCGAATGATAAATATGGACATGGTTCAGGCGCAGCAAACCAGACAAATTCTCGATAAACTGGTTGGTTATAAACTTTCTCCTGTGTTGTGGAAACAGATGGGGAATTATAACCTTTCAGCCGGACGCGTTCAATCAGTTGCACTACGTATGATTTGCGAACGAGAGGATGAAATAGAAGCTTTTGTGCCGCAGGAATACTGGTCTATTCACGCTGATCTTGCTAAGGACGGCAAAGTCTTTGAAGCAGAAGTCGCTAAATATAAAAATGAACCTATAGAAAAAAATATTAAAAATCAGGAAGAAGCACAAAAAATTGTAGACTATTTGACAGGGGCAGATTTTAATGTTTCTAAGGTCACAAATAAAGCTACAAAACGTAAACCAACCGCTCCTTTTATAACTTCAACCCTTCAGCGTGCTGCCAGCTCTAAACTTGGATTTGGCGTTCAAAAAACAATGCAGGTTGCACAAAAATTATACGAAGGTATTGAATTAGACTCCGGGGCTGTCGGTTTAATTACTTATATGAGAACTGACAGTGTACGTGTTTCTGATGATGCAATGGCTATGGCTAAAGATTTTATTCTGACCAACTATGGTGAAAAGTATTATCCTGAAACACCTAATATTTATGCTAAAGGTAAACAAAATGTTCAGGATGCACACGAAGCCATTCGCCCTTCTTATCCAGAAAGAACTCCGGAAAGTATTAAAAAATATTTGGATAATGACCAATATAAATTATATAAATTAATCTGGGAAAAATTTATGTCATCCCAGATGTCAAATGCTGAATTTGCAAACAAATCAATAGAAATTCAAGCCGGAGACTATACTCTGAAAGCCGGAACAAGCAAAGTAACTTTTGACGGTTTTTTAAAATTATATAATGACAGCGAAGAGGACAAAGAAAAAGTTGAGGATTCAAAGATACCGGATCTTGAAAAGGGCGATAAAGTTGACTGTCAAAAAATAACTCCGAAACAACATTTCACCCAGCCGCCGCCACGGTACAACGAAGCATCACTTGTTAAAGCACTTGAAGAATACGGCATAGGACGACCTTCAACCTATGCTACGATTATTACGGTTATACAGACAAGAAAGTATGTAGAAAAACGTGACAAGGCTCTGCATCCGACAATTCTCGGACGCACGGTTTCAAAACAATTAGTAACCCAGTTTTCTGATATTATGGACTACAAATTTACAGCCGGCATGGAAGAAAAACTGGATAAAATTGCTGAAAAAAAAGCTGTCTGGAATAAAGTACTAAAAGATTTTTATGATCCATTTATGGCTGAAGTAAACTCTGTAATGAAAACAGCTCATAAGATAAATATAGAAACAAATATAAAATGTCCGAATTGCGGTAGGACAATGATTGTCAGAACAAGCAAATTCGGTACTCAATTCCTTGGCTGCTCCGGTTATCCTGAGTGCAAAACAGTTATGTCAATGAATGTTTTATCCGAACAGCAGGAAGATGGCACAACCGCTGATAAGCCACAGGAAATTTGTGAAGAGAAGTGTGAAAAATGCGGTTCAGATATGGTATTCAAAACCGGTCCATACGGGAAATATATGGAATGTACAAACGAAAATTGTAAACACCGCAAACCTTATCGCAAATCTACAGGCGTAAAATGCCCGAAATGCGGTCAGGGAGAAATAGTTGAACGAAAATCAAAACGCGGTACCGTATTTTATGGTTGCAACAGATATCCGGATTGTGATTTTACTCTTTGGAATGAACCGACGGGTGAAGAATGTCCGGATTGCGGTGCGCTGCTTGTAAAAAAACAGCTTAAAAAAGGAACTGTTATAGAATGTTCAAACAGAAACTGCGGATATAAGCGTACTGAAGAAACTTCAGAAACTCCGCAAGAATAGGAGGTATTATGTATAAATTTGGTTTGATAGGGTATCCTTTAGGGCATTCACTGTCAGCGGTTATTCATAAAGCCGGCTTTGAAAGTATCGGCGTGCAGGCAACATATGAAATTTTAGAAACGCCTCCGGAAGATTTGGTTACACGCATAAAAATGCTTAAACGTGAAAATTATACAGGGTTTAACGTGACAATTCCTTTAAAATTGCCGGTAGCACTTTTTGTTGATGAAGTAGATAAACGAGCAGATATAGCCGGAGCAATTAATACAGTTACAATTAATCCGGATAAAACAATGAAAGGTCACAATACAGATGTAGCCGGATTTAAAAAAGCTATTCCTTATGGAATTGACTTAAAAGGTAAAAAGGTTGGTATATTAGGAACAGGCGGAGCCAGCCGCGCTGCAACGGTTGCATTGACAGAATGCGGGGTTAAACATATAGCATATTACACAAGGAATATCCCTAATTCTCTTGAGTTTTTGAATTATGTACGCAGAACATTTCCGAATGTAGAATTCTCAACACATCAAATTGATGCAATAAGAGATTTGTCAGAACTTTCAATGCTTGTTAATGCAACACCTATCGGAATGCTCGGGCGTTCAGCGGACATGACGCCGGTTGAGATGCCTGCTTTAAAAACATTACCAAAAGACGCAGTTGTATATGATATTATTTACAATCCTAAAAAAACAATTCTGTTAAAAGATGCAGAAAGTCTAGGACTTCAGACAATCAATGGGCTTGATATGCTGGTATATCAGGCTGTAAGTGCTCAGGAAATATGGCTTAACCAAACACCTGACTTCAATGTTATGAAACTTGCAGCACTTGAAAATTTGTAAGCTTTCTTTAATCCATTGTAATAGGAATTTTTTAAAGATTTTTATAAATTTTCAGCTATAATTTTCGGGTTGGTTTATGTGCAACAAAAGCAAATGTCAGGCACACAAGACCAAATAATATGCCAAAAGTCATTGTTGTGCGGTAAGAATTCAAAAATGCATTTTCATATATTAGTCCTTTTGCGAGAAATATATTTTTAAAGCATTCAAACAATGTTATTGTTACCGCAACCCCTAAAATATTTCCCATATTTCTGGATAATGCAAGAATTCCGCTTGCAACTCCCAATTCTGATTTATTCACACTTGTCATAATAGCAGTATTAGAGGGAGACTGAAATAATCCGTTTCCTATCCCCATAATACCTGATGCTAAAACAATCTGCCACATTGCAGCGTCTTTTCCATACAGAGTAAACATTAATAAAGCGGCAGAAAAAACAATAGGTCCTGCAAGAGTTAAATAGCGGCTTCCGTATTTACCTGCAAGATTACCGCAAATCGGGGCTGTCACAGACAGAGTGAGTGAATAAGGTAAAATCAAAAGTCCTGTTACAAATGGATTATATTTCAAAATTTCCTGCAAAAAGAATGGCAGCAATACACTGTTTGTGTACATTGCCATATATGACGTCATTACTGCAAGGCTGCCAAATGTAAATGTCCTTATTTTAAATATTTCAAAATTAATAAGAGGATAGTTAATTCTGTGGTCTCTAATATAAAATAGTGCTCCAAAAATCAAAGTAAGCACACCTAATACAATTATTTTTAAAGATGTCCAGCCCCAGGTATGCCCTTCAGATATAGCAAGCAGCAATGCAAATAGAGCAACACTAAAATAAAGAAATCCTTTATAATCAAATTTAAAAATTTTATCATGTGCTGTAACATGCGAAGGCAGCATTTTCCAAGAATAGTAAGCTCCGGCAAGTGCAATAGGAATGCAAGGGACAAAAATAGCATGCCAGCCGAAATAATTAATTAAAATCCCCCCCAATGCAGGTCCGCTCATTCCGCCAACAGCTATAATTCCGCCGTTAATACCCAATGCTTTTCCGCGTCTTTCATTTTTGAATATAGTTGCAATAATTGCCTGCGCATTGGAAAGCATTATAGATGCCCCAAGTGCTTCTATACATCTGTAGGTAATCAACAAGCCAAAACTTGTTGCTGTTGTATTTAAAAATGACCCAAGGGCAAATACCAAAAATCCTACAGCATAAAGCTTATTTTTAGGAAAAATATCACCCAATTTTCCGAAAAATGGCAAAAACACTGTTAATACCAGCATATAAGCTATTACAACCCACTGGATCATGGATATATTTACATGCAAATCCTGAGACATTGGATACAACGCCAGATTAACGGTTGTGCCATCCAGCATCGCAATAAAATTGCCGATAACCGTGATTATAAATATAGTCCATTTAATCTCTTTTGTGCTCATAAATTAATTGTAACATGGACACTTAAAAATGGTCTGCATTTTTATTTTTTTGTTAAATAACTAATTATTTTCATGCTAAAATAATTATATGGACAGAAAAGAATTTATAAATGCTAAACGTATAGTCATTAAATTAGGGACAAATGTATTGAGAAATGATGATGGAAACATCTCTCTGCCGCGTGTGTTCTCATTTATAGAGGATATGGCCTCCCTTGTAAAAAACGGTAAAGAAGTTATATTGATAACCTCCGGTGCCGTTGGTATGGGCAAAAAACGCATGGGGCTTGAAAGTACTGAAGGAATGGCTATGAAACAGGCATGTGCAGCTATTGGTCAGGGTAAACTGATGTCTGTATACGAAACAGGTTTTGATGCATATGGACTGGTTGCCGCGCAAATTCTTTTGACAGAAGATGATTTTTCTATAAGAAAAAGATACCTCAGCTTAAGAACAACTATGAATAAACTCCTTGAACTCGGCACTGTACCTATAATTAATCAAAATGATACTGTCTCAACTCTTGAAATTTCTCAGCGTTACGAGGACAGACTTGTTTGTTTTTCGGATAATGATAAACTTTCCGCTCTTGTAGCCAGCGAACTTGATGCAGATTTGTTAATTATACTTTCAGATATCGACGGACTGTTTGATGCTAATCCCAAAGATAATCCTGATGCAAAACTTATTAAAGAGGTTCCGGAAGTTAGTGATGAAATTCTTTCACTTGCTCAAGGAGTCTCTTCAGGCGGGCGCGGCGGCATGGCGACCAAACTTGAGGCAGCACGTCTTGTTACACGTTTTGGAGGAAAAGTTTTAATCGCAAATGGAAAAATTCCATATGTCATCAAAAAAATATTTTCAGGAGAAGATCTTGGCACTATGTTCCTTCCTCAAGGTGAATTTTTGTCAGATAAAAAACGCTGGATAGGTTACGCTACTAATATTATAGGTAAAATTGTTGTAAACAACGGGGCTAAAAAGGCACTCATTGAAAAACGAAAAAGTCTTTTGCCTATCGGAGTCTTAAAAGTTATAAACAAATTTGATAAGGGTGATGTCATTTCCATTCTTGACGAAAATGAAAAAGAATTTGCGCGCGGCATTGTAAATTACAATTCCAGTGCATGTAAAAAAGTTATAGGCTGTCACTCTGATAATATTCTTGAAATTCTCGGGTTTAAAAATTATGATGCTATAATAACCCGTGATAATATTACTATCTTATAAAAAGGGGAATATAATGGATTTTACAAATATTGCAAAATCAGCAAAACAGGCGGCTCTGGAAATTGCAGATATTTCTACTGAACTAAAAAATAAGGCTTTAACTGCTATTGCAGATGCACTTGAAACTCATAAAGACGAAATATTTAACGCAAATAAAAAAGATTTAGAAGAGGCTAAACACCTTGTTGAATTAGGTGAATTGTCACAGGCAACTTTTAACAGGCTTAAACTTGACGATAATAAAATGCGCGATATGATATCAGGTATCCGCGATATTGTAAAATTGGAAGATCCGGTTAACAAAACTCTTTTTACCCGCGAACTGGATAAAGATTTGATTTTATATAAAATTTCCTGCCCTATTGGAGTGTTAGGAATAATTTTTGAGGCACGCCCTGATGTAATCGCTCAAATTTCTTCACTTGCAATAAAATCCGCAAACGCAGTAATTTTAAAAGGCGGGAAAGAATCCATAAATACTAACAAAACAATTTTATCCATAATAAACTCCACTCTGGATAAAATAGAAGGATTTCCGAAAAATGTCCTAAATCAAGTTTTTACACGCGAAGATGTCGCTGAAATGCTAAAATGTGATAAGTATATTAATCTTATAATTCCACGCGGCGGGAATAAACTTGTTAAATTCATAAAAGAAAACACAAAAATTCCTGTTTTAGGACACGCAGACGGTATTTGTCATATATTCGCGGATAAATCCGCTGATATTGAAATGGCTAAAAAAGTAATCATAGATGCAAAAACACAGTATCCTAGTGCCTGCAATTCTGTTGAAACATTACTCATACACGAAGAATTTCAAAACAAAACAGAATTATTAAATGCACTTGAGACCGCAGGAATAAAACTAATTTCAACTCCTGAAAGCTGGGCATTTGAATATGGGGATAAAATTCTTGCCTATAAAACTGTAAAAGATATTGATGAAGCAATAGAACATATAAATACTTATGGTTCCGGTCATACCGATAGTATTTTGACTTCAAATATTGAAAATGCCGAAAAATTTATGAACAAAGTTGATTCAGCAGGAGTATACCACAACGCCTCCACAAGATTTGCTGACGGCTACCGCTATGGTTTCGGGGCTGAGGTTGGAATTTCCACAAACAAAACGCATGCCAGAGGACCGGTGGGGCTTGAAGGGCTTACAATATACAAATATAAACTAAAAGGCAAAGGGCATATTGTTGCAGATTATGTAAGCGGAGAGAAAAAATTCACCCATATAGATATGTGAACTCCTGCTTTACAAACAGCTGCAACGTTAAATAACGAACTTTCCGAAAGAAGGTAAATTTAATAAGGTAATAAAATGCAGAAAATTGGAATTATCGGATTAGGCTTAATAGGCGGCTCTATATTTAAAGATTTAACAGCCTTAGGATATGAGGTTAAGGCTGTATCTCAATCTCAGCAAGGACAAAATATTTATAAATCATATGAGGATTTAAAAGACTGCAATTTAATCTTTGTTTGTTCAGCAATGAATAAAACTCTTGCTATTCTTGATGATTTAGAATCTATTTTATCTACGGATACTATAGTTACAGATGTTTGCAGCCTCAAAGAATTTGTTAGTAAAAAGCACAGACCTTATAAATTTATACCTTCCCATCCAATGGCAGGAACTGAAAATAAAGGATTTGAAAACTCTTTTCAGGGACTTTTTAAAGGGGCAAAATGGGTTATTACAACTGATAAATCAAACGCAGGAGTAAAAGAATTAACAGAAATTGTAGAAAAATTAGGGGCAACCACTATTTTTACTTCACCACAAAAACATGATGAGGCTGTTGCACTGATATCTCATATGCCTATGGTCATATCACAGGCTTTGTTTTTAGCGGCATCAGAAAACCCACTTGCATTAGAAATTGCTTCCAGCGGCTTTAGAGATATGACACGTTTAGCACTTTCTAATGAAGAAATGGCAAATGACATGGTAACAATGAATGCCGAGAATATACAACATTCTATTCTTAAACTATACAAAGCAGTTGGATCTCTCATCTGCGGAGATTATCCGAAGATAATCTCCGATATCAAAAAAGAAAGGTCTAAAATGTTTAGACAAAATTAAGCCTTTTGGGTATCTGTTTTCATAACATTATATGCAACAGCTAACGCAAACCCTGTGAAAGCACCAAGCCCTACAAATGCCGGTCTTATGCGTTTAGTTACTCCGACTTCGTAAGCTGTAATATGACGTTTTAACATCTTAGCGGCATAGTCATTTACTGTTGCTACAATATTACGCAATTCAAGTTTATCTTCAGGTGATAAAGTTTTAATTAATTTTAGTTTTTTAGCGGATTTAAACATACTGATATCAGTTGGAACTTCTTTACCTTTCATATTTACAATTTTTTCAGGAATATCACCGGCTTCTGTATCTACCATTTTGATAAAAATATCTTGAGCCGGAGTTTTGTCAGGTATATTACGAATTTTGTCTATTATTACTCCCTTAATATTACCTGTCTCTCTCTTAATAATTTTCATTGCCTCCTGATATTCTTTGGTATTTTTCTCTCCGGGCTGCACCGGCAGCATATATTTAGAAATATACCCTGCTCCTGCTCCCAACGTAATACCTTTTAAAACATTACCCAACATAGAGTTGTCATTTTGATGTACTGCATTTACTGTTGCCATAGCTAAACCTCACTACTTAATTTAACTAACACCTCGTAATAACACGATATCTGATAAGTTTTTAAATGTTTAAATAACACTTTTAAACTTATCTCTCGTATATATTGCAGATTTACACTTAAATATTTTAAAACCCTTGTTGCAGAAAAAACACTAATTTTAAAACTGAGTAATTAAATCCATTTCAAACAATAACACATAATTATTTTTTTGTCAATACTTTTATGAAGTTTAGTAACAACATAATTATGACCAGCACAGCAATTGCAATAAAATAATATTTAATTACACCAACAAATAATGTAGCCATTGCACCTGCTATAATTGCAAAAGAGGCAAGAATTACAACTGTTTTCTTTTGAGAAAATCCTGCATGCAGAAGTTTGTGATGAATATGTTCCGCATCAGCAACAAACGGTGATTTTCCTTTCCATATTCTTCTTAAACTTGAATAAGTTATATCCATAATTGGTACTGCTAAAACAACAAATGGCAAAAGAATAGCAAGTGTCGCCGCCTTCATAACCCCTGTAATAGAAATTGCCGCAAGCAAGAATCCTGAAAACAGCGCACCGGAATCTCCCATAAATATTTTTGCAGGATTGTAATTATATGTTAAAAATGCCAGCATTGAACCGGCAAGAATAAAGCCTATCAATGCACTAATAGGGCTTGATGGAGTAATAGACACGGCAATTATCGCAAGTGTTACAGCATTTATTGTAACAACAGACCCGGCAAGCCCGTCTACACCATCTATAAAGTTAAATGCATTACTAATTCCCACAAGCCATAAAACTGTTATTGGATAAGACCATAATCCTAAATCTAACCCTCCAAAAAATGGTATATGATTTATTTGAACACCTAAAAGATATACCAGTGTTGAAATAGCAATTTGTATAAACAGTTTAAATTTTGCATCAAGATTATAAATATCGTCAATAAGCCCGAGTAAAAACATTAAAGAACTTCCGAGCAATATTCCGGACAGCAGACTGCCATAAGGATAATAACTTAAAAATACAAGGCATAAAAATGACAACATTGCACTTAGCCATATTGCAACTCCGCCTATTCTGGAAATTGGTTTGGTATGAATTTTTCTTTCATTGGGTACGTCTACAAGACCTTCTTTTTTGGAAAAACTTATAACCAGCGGAACCAAAAATACTCCGAATATATAGGCTATAACCGTTCCCAGAATATGTGCGTGTGTGAGTTTTATAAACATCATTTATCCTTTAAAGCAATAATTTAATCTGCATTTATTAGTTAATCCTGATAAAGCGGATATTTTCTACAAAGTTTAAGCGAACGTTCCCTTAAGTTTTGTAATCCTATTTCATTATCAGACGAAAATATCGCAGATGCAATAATTTTTGCAACTTCAACCATATCATCTTCTTTAAATCCTCTTGTTGTAACAGCCGGTGTTCCCAGACGAATTCCGCTGGTAACAAAAGGACTCTGCGGATCATTCGGAACGGTATTTTTATTTGCGGTAATACCTACACGCTCCAGAACATTAGCCATATCCTTGCCCGTTTTACCTGTCCGTCTTAAATCAAGAGTCATTAAATGATTTTCTGTCATACCGCCGACAATATCCATACCTTCATCCATAAGTCCTTGAGCCAGAGCTTTTGCATTTTTAATAATTTGTTCTGCATATGTTTTGAATTCAGGTTTAGATGCCTCAAGCAAAGCAACGGCTTTTGCAGCAATAATATGCTCCAAAGGCCCCCCCTGCATGCCGGGGAAAACAGCTTTATCTATACCTGCGGCATGTTCCTGTTTACACATAATAATACCGCCGCGCGGTCCTCTTAATGATTTATGTGTTGTTGTTGTTACAAAATCAGCATAAGGAGCCGGTGACGGATGCAATCCGGCGGCAACAAGTCCTGCAATATGTGCAATATCTGCAAGCAGATATGCGCCAACTTCGTTCGCAATTTCTTTAAACTTTTTAAAATCTATAATTTTAGAATAGTTTGATGCTCCGCAAATAATAAGTTTAGGCTTATTTTCCAAGGCAATTTTGCGAACATTATCATAATCAATATTACCCTCTTCATCAACGCCATAACTCTTTACATCAAAGTACAACCCTGAAAAATTAACAGGAGACCCATGAGAAAGGTGACCGCCATTTGATAAATCCATACCAAGTACACAATCTCCGGGTTTCAAACAGTACATAAACACTGCCATGTTCGCCTGCGCCCCGCTATGCGGCTGTACATTGGCATGCTCCATATGGAACAGTTCACAAGCACGTTTTTGAGCTATTTCTTCTATAACATCAACATGCTCACATCCGTTATAAAATCTTTTATGAGGCTTACCTTCAGCGTATTTATTTGTTAAAACACTGCCTGCTGCCTCCATTACGGCCTGAGAAGTAATATTTTCACTGGCGATAAGTTCTATTGTTTCCTGTTGTCTTTTCAATTCAAGTTCAATCTGTTCCGCAACAACAGGATCAACTTTTTTAATATGTTCTAAATGCATTCTTCACCTCTCAGTCTTTTCATTAATTAAACTAAAAAAATATTACCCCAAAGACGCTACAAAAACAAGAATATTAAAAAAGCTTAATGTCTATTGCTAAAACGCGATTATATCAGCAACAGTCCGATTTGGTATACGAGAAAAGCCACCAGCCAGGCAATAGAGCATTGAACGAGAATAACTAAACAGGCATAAATAGTGCCTAATTCACGTTTAACAGTTGCAATTGTTGCCACGCAAGGAGTATAAAGCAATGAAAACACCAAAAATACAAATGCTGTTAGAGGAGTAAACAGTAAAGGCAGTTTTGAAGTGTCCCCGAGTAAAACACTCAATGTACTGACAACGCTTTCTTTTGCCATAAATCCGGTTAAAACAGATGTAGCGACCCGCCAATCCGCAATACCAAGAGGCTTAAACAAAGGTACTATAGAATTGCCTAATAATGCAAGCAAACTGTTTGATGTATCTGTAACCAGATTTAAACGGGTGTCAAATGTCTGCAAAAACCATATTATTATTGTTGCAGTAAAAATAATCGTAAATGCTTTTGTAATAAATCCCTTAGATTTTGCATAAATTAATCTGTAAACATTCACTGCTCCGGGCATTCTATAATTAGGCAATTCCATTACAAAAGGTACAGGCTCACCTTTGAATACAAAAAATTTCATAATGTAGGCAAAAATTATCCCTATAATTATACCGGTTACATAAAGACTAAGAATTACCAAAACCTGATTATCAACAAAAAATGCAGCAGTAAATAACGCATATATAGGCAATTTAGCCGAACAACTCATAAAAGGCGTTAAAAATATTGTCATTTTTCTATCACGTTCAGAAGGCAAAGTTCTTGTAGACATAATAGCAGGAACAGAACATCCAAATCCCATAAGCATAGGCACAAAACTTCTTCCTGACAATCCGATTTTTCTGAGTAATTTATCCATTACAAATGCAACTCTTGCCATATAACCGGTATCTTCCAGTATTGATAAGAAGAAAAATAACACAACAATTACCGGTAAAAAACTTAACACACTGCCAACTCCGGCAAATATTCCATCTATAATTAAGGAATGTACAACTGTGTTCAGCCCATACGCAGTTAATGCGGAATCTACCGTTTGAGTAACCCAATTTATTCCTGTTTCCATTAAATCCGATAAAAAGGTTCCTACAGGTCCAAACGTAATATAAAATATTAAAGCCATAATAGCAAAAAATGCCGGCAAAGCCGTAAATTTACCTGTCAATATCTTATCCGCTCTGGCAGAAAGTTTATACCCCGGAGTTTCAGAAAATTTACTTACATAATGACTGCACAAATCTTCAATAAATGAAAATCGCATATCAGCAAGCGCAGCATTTCTATCCATGCCTGTTTCTTCTTCCATTTGCTGTATTATTTGCTCGCAGGTAGCCTTTTCATCATCTTCAAGATTTAAAGCCTGAAGAGTTATTGTATCGCCTTCTGCTATTTTTGTCGCAGCAAACCTGACTGGAATTTTAGCTCTTTGTGCGTGATCTTCAATCAAATGGATAACAGAGTGGATACATCTGTGCACTGCCCCTGATTTTCCGTCATCAGACGGACAAAAGTCCAATACCGTAGGATGCTCATCGTATTCAGCAACGTTTACAGCATGCTCACAAAGTTCAGACAATCCCTCGGATTTCGATGCTGATATAGGAATAACCGGCACACCCAGTGCGGCTTCCAACCCGTTTATATCTATACTGCCGCCGCTTTCTCGAATTTCATCCATCATATTTAATGCAATAACCATAGGAACATCAAGTTCTATCAACTGCATTGTTAAATACAAATTTCTTTCAATATTTGTAGCATCAACAATGTTTATTATTCCATCCGGCTTTTCGTTTAATATAAAATTACGTGTCACAATCTCTTCACTGCTATATGGCGAAAGAGAATAAATTCCCGGCAAATCCGTAATCGTTACATTATCATAATGTTTTATCACTCCGTCAGTCCGATCTACCGTAACCCCCGGGAAATTACCGACATGCTGATTTGATCCGGTAAGCTTATTAAACAAAGTTGTTTTGCCGCAATTTTGATTTCCCGCAAGCGCAAGTGATATTCTTGTTGTATCTGACGGTTTATGTTTCTTTAAACTTTTATATGGTGACTTTTCTCCGATTTGAGAATGCGCTATATCTTTAAATTGTTTATTTTTTCTGGGACAATTATGTGCATCATGTATATCTTTTATTACTATTTTAGCGGCATCATCCTTTCTCAAGGTTAATTCATAACCGCGAAGTCTTATTTCAAGTGGATCCCCCATCGGTGCCGTTTTTATCAACGTAACCTCAACACCTGGAGTTAACCCCATATCCAAAATATGACATCTTAGTGTTTTGCTGTCGCATTCAATTGATGAAATAATCGCATCTTTACCTACGGGCAGTTCTGCAAGAGTAATTCTATCAGTTTTTATATCCATAACAAATTTGTCCCATATAATTTTATCCGTTAATATTATTTTATATCAACAAGAATTTTAACAGTATTTTTTAAAAGTCCATAAGACCATCTTAATATTAGTACACCTCCTAGAATACCTATTAAAGAATCCAAACATACTATGTTAAAATATTTACCGGCAATTAACGCTCCGATTGCAAGAACTGATGTGAGAGCATCTGCTAAAATATGGTAATATGCAGCCATAAAATTGTAGTCTTTGTTATGAGCATCCATATGTCCGTCATGTTCTTCTGCTCCGTGTTCGTCATGATGATGTTCTTCTTGAGAGTTGTGCTTAAACTCCATAATCAATATACATACTGCATTAACAACAAGCCCTATAACTGCGACAAGAATTGCTTCATCAAATTTAATTTCTAAAGGATTGACAAATCGCATAAAAGCTTCTGCGATAATCCATATACCGGTTAAGCCCAAAAACAACGAACTTGTGTATGCTGTAAGCGTTCCTATCTTATCTGTACCATTAGCAAATAATGGTGAGCCTGCAAATTTTCTTGTCAAAACATAAGCCGCATATGTAAGCCCTAGTGCTAATGCATGTGTTCCCATATGGTAACCGTCAGCAAGAAGTGCCATTGAGTTTGTAAAATAGCCGTATGCAATTTCTGCACACATTGCAATTATTGTAAACAGAATTACAATTAATGTTCTTCTTTCATTTTCAGTACTAACACTATGTACATGTTCATGTTCCGCCATATTAAACATCTCCTTTTTGCAAATCAATTTTTTGTTCCAGATATTTGTTGTATTTATCTAAAAATTCAGCAACTGTTTCCAATTTTTTACTATCACATTTTTCAAGATATTCCACATCTTTGCAATACCAGCTTTCATGCATCCTTGCATGGGCATTAAATATTTCCTCTCCGACAGAGGTTAGGCTGTAATATATTTCTTTTTTGTTTGTCTCTGAGGTAAAGCTTGCAACAGCCCCTTTTTTCATAAGTTTTTTAATTATTTTACTTACTCCTCCGCGGGTAACATTTAATAATGCAGATAATTTGGTTACATTAGGTTTGTCTATTTTTCCGATATAATCCACACAGTGCATTTCGCTTATACGGTAATCATTTAAGATGTTAGAGCTTTCATTTTTATATATTTTTTCCAGCATTTTTTGATTTTCAAAGTATCTAATCAATAAATCCAAAATTTTTTCATTCATAACATAACCGCCATTTTGTTTCCCTGTCAACAATATTATTACTCTTTTTTGTTTCCTTGTCAACAAAAAAATGTGGAATTGTTACTTTTCTTAATCCATTCAATGTGTAGTTTTATTAAATTGTGTCCTTAATCTTCAGCGTGTGCCATAATAGCTAAAAAAGAAGGAGGAAAATAAATGAAAGACAAAACTTTTTTAATGATCCCTGGTCCTACACCTGTACCTGAACGCGTTTTACTGGAAATAGCAAAGCATCCGATTGGACACAGAAGCTCGGAATTTTCCTCCATATTAGAAGAAGTTTATGAAAATTTAAAATATGTTTTTCAGACAGAAAACGATGTATTCATGTTTACTTCAAGCGGAACAGGCGCAATGTGCGCTGCACTTGAAAATTTAATAAATGAAGGGGACAAAGTTCTGTCGCTCGTTATAGGTAATTTTGGTAACCGCTGGGCTAAAATTGCAGAATCACGCGGCGCATTAGTTGAAAAAATAGAAGTTGACCCGGGTGAGGTAATAAATCCTGAGGTGTTACAAAAACGTTTGGCTGAAGATATCAATAAAGAAATCAAAATTGTTACTCTAACTCACAGTGAAACATCAACCGGTGCTGCAAATGATATAAAAACACTATGTGCAATTATAAAAGAACACGGAGCATTGTCAGTTGTGGATGGAGTTACAAGCGTTTGTGCAATGCCTTGCAAACCTGATGAATGGGGAATTGATGTACTTGTTTCAGGCTCGCAAAAAGGCTTTATGATACCGCCGGGGCTTGCATTTTTAACTGCCAATGAGAAGGCATGGAGTGTTTACGAACAGTGCAAACATCCAAGTTTTTACTTTGACTGGGCAGCTCATAGAAAATCTGTCAGAGCAAATTCAACACCGTTTACTCCTGCAGTAAACCTTATTGCCGGATTAAATGTCGCTTTAAAAATGATTAAAGAAGAAGGCATAGATAATATGAATGCCCGTCATAAACGTCATGCAATGGCACTTAGAGCTGCTTTAAAAGCTATTAATCTAAAACTTCTTGTTGAGGATGATGAACATGCCAGTTATTCAATAACTTCTATATTGCCGCCGGAAGGTATTTCAGTACCTGATATCAGAAAAACTTTGCAAAAAGAGTATGACATAGTTGTTGCTAACGGACAAAATCAATTGAAAGATAAAATCTTCAGAATGGGAACATTAGGTTTCGTCTGCGACAGAGATCTGATTGCATCTGTAGGCGCATTGGAAGCAACTCTATTAAAATTAGGTCACAAGTTCCAACTGGGTGCCGGCGTACAAACTCTTATTAGTGAATTAAATAAATAAAGTGAAATAAAGGATTAGATATGAAAGTTTTAATTACAGATAAAATTAATGAAGCCGCGGGAAAAATTATTGAGCAGGCGGCAGAGGTTGATTTTTTACCGACAATGACAGAAGAAGAATTAATCAATATAATTCCTGAATATGATGCATTAATGGTAAGAAGTCAAACAAAAGTAACAGCAAAGATAATAGAAGCCGGCAAAAACTTAAAAATTATAGGTCGTGCAGGTGTAGGTGTTGATAATATTGATGTTGATGCAGCAACCCAGAAAGGTATAATTGTTGTTAATTCTCCGGATGGAAATACTATGGCAGCGGCAGAACATACTGTAGCTTTAATGCTTTCAATGGCAAGAAATATTGTGCCGGCAGCATTATCTACGAAAGCAGGAAAATGGGAACGCTCCAAATTCACAGGCTGCGAACTTTACAAGAAAACTCTCGGGATTATCGGACTCGGTAAAATAGGAACACATGTAGCTGAAATCGCACTTGCATTCGGTATGAAACTTGTTGTGTTTGATCCTTATACATCTAAAGAAATTGTAGAAAAAATGGGGGCAGAATACACAAGTACTCTTGATGATTTTTGGGGCAAATGTGACTTTATAACGGTACATGTACCAAAGACAAAAGAAACTATTAACTTAATAAATAAAGATGCAATAAGCAAAATGAAAAAAGGAGTTAAGCTGGTCAATTGCGCAAGAGGCGGTATTATCAATGAAAATGACTTGAAAGAAGCGATAGAAAGCGGACAGGTTTCTGCGGCGGCAATTGATGTTTATGAAAATGAACCTGATATTGCAAGCTGTCCTTTAATTCATTGCGATGGAAATATAGTTTTGACCCCTCATTTAGGAGCAAGCACTCAAGAAGCACAATTGAATGTAGCAATAGATGTTGCCGAACAGATTAAGGAAGTTCTGTCAGGCGGCTCCGCATCATCTGCGGTTAATATTCCATCTTTGCGCCCTGACAAACTTGAGCCGGTTAAAGATTATATGCAAATTGCAGAAAATTCAGGCGAACTGGCAATGCAAATTTCTGACGGAGTAATTAAAGCCATAGAAATTACTGCGCAGGGAGATCTTGCAGAACTTGATATACAGCCATTAGAAGTTGCGGTCTTAAAAGGAGCACTTTCATCTATGCTGGAAAGCGTTAACTATGTTAATGCGCCTGTTCTGGCTAAAAAACGCGGTATTGACATTATTTCAACCAGATCCAAAGTTAAATGTAATTTTGCGGGATTATTAACCGTTAAACTTACAACGGATAAAGGGATAAGCGTTGTTGCAGGTGCGCTTGTAGCCAAAGATATTCCTAGAATAGTCAAGATTAATGACTATGAAACAAGTATCCGCCCTCAAAAACACATGCTGATTGTTCCGCACAAAAACCAGCCTTCTATGATTGCAAAAGTTGCTCAAGTCATAGGCGCGAATAATATTAACATCGGTTCAATGAACGTTGTTCAAAAGAATGACAAACACGAAACAGAATCTATAATGGTTATAAACATTGAGTCTGCGGTTAGTAACGATGTTCTGAATGAAATTGCGAAAATTGAAGGAGTTCACAATCCAAAATATATTAGTTTAAACGCACAGGACTAGTGTACCGGAGTTAGAAAATGAAATTAGCAGTCTTTGACTTTGATTCAACATTGATGGACGGAGAAACATTAGAATTTCTTGCCCGAGAAGTCGGCATTGCAGCAGAAATTAAAAAAATAACATATAAAGCAATGAATGGCGAACTGGACTTTTTTGAAAGTTTAGTAAAAAGAGTTTCGCTTTTGAAAGGACTTTCACTCAGGCGTGTTAACGACATCTGCGAAAATCTGCCCCCTATGAAGGGCGCGCGGGAAACTATTAAAGAATTAAAGAAAATGGGCTTTAAAGTTGTATGTTTTTCCGGCGGATTTAAAAACGCAACTATCCCGTTTAAAGAAAAATTGGGACTTGATTGTGAGTTTTCTAATATTTTACATACTAAAGAAGGAGTGTTAACCGGTCTTGTTGGCGGAGAAATGATGTTTAATGACAGCAAAGGACAAATGTTGAAAAGGCTTCAGGAGCTAACAGAAACTCCTCCGTCACAAACTTTGGCTGTCGGTGATGGAGCAAATGACTTAAGCATGTTCAAATATGCAGGCAAACGCGTTGCCTTCTGTGCCAAACCGCTTGTGAAAGAACAAGCAGATATAATTATTGAAGAGAAAAACCTTACTGAATTGCTTAATTATCTATAATATCTTTCTTAAGTTTTCGATTAATTTATCTGCTGTTTTCAGCCTGTCTTCAACCGGACCTACTGCCATATTATTAACATCTTTCTCAAAATCCTCAGGCAGGTCTTTGCAGTTATTTTTTGCAAATTCCACAAGGCGTTTTTCTCCGGGATTCATCACTCTGTTATGTGCAAATAAAACATCAAAATAACTTGCCAAAAATGCAGCACTACGATGATTTATACTTACCATATCATTTCTTTTTTCCGCAGAATTCAACTGGTCATAGTAAGAAAACATTACCCCCTTCATAAAGGACATGTTTTTATCAATAATATTTTTAGCAAGTTTGTCAGGGTATGGTGTATTGGTTAATTTTTGAATTTCAGCGAATTTTCCATTTTTGTCATACAGAATTTTAGACTTATTAACATTATCGACAAAACATGTTGTATACCCTAATGATGCATTACCATCTATCCAAACTCTCCGCACACAGCCTTCAATCCAGTCAGTAGAGCGATACATTATATCAATCGGTTTGCCGGTATCTCGTAACACATAAACATCACCGGTTTCAAAGTAGTGATTATCAATTTCGGGATTATCAGAATATTTAAGAGCTATTTGGCGTCTTTTTTCAACATCGGGGTCGCCATTACAGTAAATATAAATATCATAATCCGAACGATTATCTGCACTCTTAGCCGCAGAAGAGCCGCCGAGTACAATTGTTTCAACTTCCGGCAGACTGCTGTAATCCTCAACCATAAGATTTAATATTTCTTGCGAATTCATTGTTACCTCCATTTTATCATTTTAAAGGTTGTATAAAAATTTTTCAAGATGTAAAAGAATTGTTGTTGAGTTTTTAAATTATAAATTTTTGTATTATAATATTAATGAACATGCCGAAGTGGTGGAATGGTAGACACGTACGTTTCAGGTGCGTATGGAGCAATCCGTAAGGGTTCAAGTCCCTTCTTCGGCATTTTTTAATGGCAGTAGGGAGTTATAGAGATAGTGAACAGTAAACGGTGAACAGTGAACTGTTGTTTCTAAAAGGCACTAGGGAATTAATAAAGACGATAAGACGTTAAGTCGGTTACATTTTTGAATGATGTATGTGAAAGCCTTGTGGGGCTTGAAGTTAGATACCCCCCCCCCCCGCAAATGCACTATTCATGCGGGTTTCAGCCTCATTCGTGGCTGTGGTGAGTGTGGTGAGTGGAGTTATTGCCGTATTTTTGTCGGTCAAACTTTCACAACCACAGGAATTTTGTGATGCAACAACATTTTCATTGTTGGGGTAGAAACTCCAACCTACTGTATTTATTTGTTCTTCTGCCAGCTTTCCTGCCATCCAAACTCCTCTAGGTTCTGTCCTCATACTTCTATTATTACATATCGTCACAAAAATTTCAACCCCACGTAATAAATACTATTTCTTATGTTCAACCCCTTTTGCATCTTTTATAATAAATGGTCTGACAAATGCCCACGTTCCATATGTAGATACCCCGAGACCACTCACCTTTAAAGCAGTTGATAATGCTTTAGGTTTCGGGATAAAAGCCCCGAGTGTCGCCAGTGCCGTCCCTATCATAATCCCTAAATATCCTTTGAAAATCGTTCGAGGCACAACTATTGTATCTGTCATGTCTGCAGAATTTTTTACGCTGTTCTGAAATTTATCAAGAAAAGTTTCTTTGCCTTGCGGGGCAGAAGTATCAGGTTTTGCCGTAACCATGACCGGCAAAGTATATTGCGTCTGTGTAAATTGTCCGATTCTATCTAGCATGTCTGTTTAAAAAACACTGAATTTATTTTTTTGTTAGTCAGGAATATACTCAAATATATCTTGTATGCGGCAGTTCAATGCATAACAAAGTTTGTTTATGGTCTCAAGCTCTATTGTCTTTGTTCTGTTATGGTAAATCTTAAAGACCACAACATGGCTCAAACCTGCAATTCTTGCAGTTTCAGCCATGTTCATACGTCTTATCCCCATCATTTCTGATAACTTATTATGAACTGGATGAAGATGGTAACTATTTGGACTCAAATTTTGCTTATACAGAAAGTTGGGCTAAAAAATACATTTTACCATACATTCAATACTCTAAATATGTCTCAGGATATAATGAAATTATGTCAGACACAGAAACGAATGAGCACATGTTTCAAGTTTATCTGAATGATGGTTCCATATTATATATACGCAGAGGACTATGCATGGATTTTGACTACGATGTTAATGGTGGCTCTACATTCACAGAAGGCGTGGATTTTTATGCGTTTACTTTATGTTTCGGTAATAGTAGTGTAAACGCTATTTCTCAAGGATTTCGTACATATTTATATAATAATATAACCTCACGACAGAATGCATTGGAACGCTGCAAAACACAGCCAGCTTATTGTTCTAATCTACTGCGATACGACAACTGGGAGTTCAAAGATGATTATCCCTACAAGCTATAAAATATTAACTATTTCTTAATTATTTAAGCACTCTAAACACTTGATTAGTTTTTTTGTTGATGTTATAAAAATCATGTTAAAAGTTTTACAAAATAAGAAGGAGTAAATACTTATGGTAAACGTAGCAATTAACGGTTTTGGTAGAATCGGTCGTAACACTTTACGTGCCGCTATCAGAGAAGGTATTTTTGACAAAATTAATTATGTAGCTATCAATGACCCTGGTTTGAAACCGGCTGAAGCTGCTTTGTTATTCAAACACGATTCAGTTATGGGCAAATTCGACGGTACTGTTGAAGCTTATGACGAAGGTATCATCGTAAACGGCAAAAAGATTAAATTCTTTGCAGAAAAAGACCCTGCTCAATTGCCTTGGAAAGATTTGGGTGTTGAAGTTGTAGTTGAATCTACAGGTTTCTTCACTGATGCTGAAAAAGCAAAAGCTCACATCACTGCAGGTGCTAAAAAAGTTATTATCTCTGCTCCTGCTACAAATGAAGATATTACAATTGTTTTAGGCGTAAACGATAAAGAATACGATCCTGCTAAACACAATGTAATTTCTATGGCATCTTGCACAACTAACTGCTTGGCTCCTGTAGCTAAAGTTATTGATGAAAAATTCGGTATTGTTAAAGGTTTGATGACAACTGTTCACTCTTACACAGGTGACCAAAGAATATTAGACGCCGGTCACAAAGACCCTCGTCGTGCAAGAGCAGGCGCTTTGAACATCGTTCCTACAAAAACAGGTGCTGCTAAAGCTGTAGCTCTTGTTTTACCTCAATTAAAAGGTAAATTGGACGGTTTCGCTATGAGAGTTCCTACTCCGGATGTATCTTTGGTTGACGTTGTATTTGAACTTTCTAAAGATGTAACTGTTGAAGAAGTTAACGCAGCATTAAAAGAAGGGGCTGACGGACACGTTCTTTGCTACACTGAAGAACCGCTTGTATCTTCTGACTACATCGGAACTTCTCAATCTTCAACTGTTGACGCTTTATTAACTCGTGTAATGGGCGGCAATCAAGTTAAAATCATTTCTTGGTACGACAACGAAATGGGTTACTCAACTCGTTTAGCTGAAACTACTTTGATGGTTGCTTCTAAATTATAATTTTTAAAAGCAATATAAGAAATTGAGCGGACGGCTGAAAAAAATTTTTCAGCCGTCCGACTTATTATACCTTCGGTTGATAAACCTTTGCAAAAGATTAACATTTTGCGGGATTAAATACTCACCAATTTTTGTCAAAATACTTTTGTAATAATATTGGAGGTCAAAATGCGTATTCTAAAAATTATCTCTTTTATACTTGTTATTATCGGCGCACTAAACTGGGGACTTGTAGGACTTTTCAACTTTAATCTTGTGTCAGCCATATTCGGTGATATGACGTTTTTCACAAGAACAATCTATATTCTGGTTGGTATAGCCGCAATAATCTCTCTTATAACTTCATTCAAAAGCGTTGCCGATGAATATTAATTTTTAAAACTCCCGTATAAATAAGTATCGCGGGAGTTTTTAATTTAAAACTTAAAAGGATAATCGTCAGGAATTTTCCAGCCATTTTCGGCAATTAATGCAGTACAATAGCCCTTATATTGTGAAGCTTTACAACCATATCGCGGATCATTGAGCAGAGCTTCATGACTAAGATCTGAATGAATAACTACCTGTTGATTTCCATTTTCATCTGTTTCTATGGTTGTATAATACTGGCGATAAGCGTCTATTGCATTAGCTTTTAGAGTGTCGTTACCATTAAGAGGAACATCACCTAATATCGAAGTTGCCGGATTAAAAGAAAAAGAAAACATTTTAGTGCCGCGTCCTGTATAGAGATCATCAGGATTGAAGTCTTTAGCATTAGGATAATAGAAAATATCATATCCATCGCTTATTAACATAAAACTGCCATCCTGTAGATAAACTGCAATCCTTTCACGATTACTGGAATTAAAATATTCAACCTTAACGGTTTTTATATATTTGGCGAAATACTTTTCCCACCACTCTTTACTTGTCAGAGTACCATTTTCAACTATACATGTTTCCCACTGTTCAGCTGGACCATTTTCTATTTCTGATAATGCAACAGCCTGATTTGATAATGTTATAAAGGAGAAAATTACATTGGATGATATCAAAAAGCTCATAGGTCAAAGAATACGCGAATTACGCCTTAAAAAAGGTCTAAAGCAGTCAGAACTGGCTGAAATAATAGGATTAGAGCCTAGAAGCATAAGTCGTATTGAATCAGGCTATCATTTTCCAAAAGATGAACATCTGCTTAAATTTGCCTATGCATTAGGGGTTAATATTAAAGAACTTTTTGCTTTTTCGCATATTAGAACAGAACAGGAACTTAAAAAAGATATTATCAGGCTGCTAAAAAACGCAAATTTTCAACAGCTTACAGAAATTTACAGAATTATCGAAGTTATTCTGTCATAAATTTATTTTCTGCTTAATTTATCAATTATTTCAGGAATTACTTCAAATGCGTCGCCAACATAGCCAATATCGGCAACATCGAAAATCGGAGCATTTTCGTCTATATTAATTGCTATTATTCTTTTGGATGCATCCATGCCGACTATGTGTTGAATGGCTCCGGAAATACCGCAGGCAATATAAAGTTTTGGCGAAACAGTTTTGCCGGTTTGCCCTATTTGTATACTGTGGTCAGCAAGCCCCATATCTACAGCTCCGCGGCTTGCTCCTACAGCACCGCCCAAAACTTTTGCAAACTCTTTTAAGAGCTTAAATCCGTCAGAATTTTTCATTCCTTTGCCGCCGGCTACAATTATCTCTGCACTGTCTAAATCATTTATTTCTTCCTCTACACCCTTTATAAATTCCAATAACTCTACTTTTGGGGTTATATTTAAATCAGGTGTTTTATAAATAATTTCTGTATTCTTAACCACATCTTGTTCAAGCGGCTTGAAAACTCCCGGACGCACGGTTGCCATCTGCGGGTATTTTTTACAAAGAATAGTTGCCATAAGTTTTCCGCCAAAAGTCGGACGCGTTGCGGCAAGCTGCCCTTTATCGTTTATGTCAAGTTCTATACAATCTGCGGTCAAGCCGGTCGGGATTGAAGAGGAAATACGCGGCGCCAAATCTCGCCCCTGCGTTGTTGCCCCTATCAAAAATATTTCGGGTTGTATTTCTTTTATAATATCAACAGCAGCTTTGGCGTACAGTTCAGTATTGTATTGTGCAAGTCTCAAATCTTCAACTGCATAAACTTTATCAAATCCGCACTTTTCAAAGCCTTCTTTAAAAAACTCCGTTTTTCCTGGAGAAGTAATAATTAATGCAGAAACTTCCGCGCCGCCAAGTTTCGCTGATAATTCCTGTGCTTTTGCCGCAAGAGTAAAAAATACAGGGTGTATGTAGCCGGATTTTGTGACTTCTGCATAAATTAAAATACCATTAGCCATTGATTATATCAAACTCCTCTAACTTTTTAATAATTTCATCACTACTTTTCACAAAAACACACTGTCCTTTAGTTTCCGGTCTAAAAGCTTTGCTTACATATGTAGGAGACCCTCTAAGCCCCGTTTCTTCAGGAGCTAATCCGATATCTTCATGTGAATATACAGTAATTTTAGAATCCTGAGCCTTGATAATACCATTAATTGTAGGTCGTGTCGGCTCCTCATATCCTTTCAAAATACAGATTAAAGCCGGCAGTAAAACTTTAACAATTTCCGTTCCTTCTTCAATTTCACGCTTAACAGTCAGATGTTGCATACTGCATTCTAAAACATCTTTTACATAAGTTACCTGTGGAATATCAAGATTATTAGCAATAGTAGGACCGGTTTGCGCTGTATCACCGTCTATTGCGAATTGTCCGCATATAATTAGATCAAAATCCGGTATCTTAGCTTTAATTGCTTCAGCTATAGTCTTTCCGGTTGCATAAGTATCAGCCCCGGCAAATTTTTTATCAGAAAGTAAAACAGCATTGTCACAACCTATTGCCAAGGCTTTTCTCAAAATATCTTCAGCCTGATCAGGTCCCATTGAAAGAACTGTAATTTCAGCATTCAATATTTTTTTCAACTTTAATGCAGTCTCAAGTGCATAAACATCATACGGATTAATTATACTTTCAACACCTTCACGCTGAATAGTATTGTTTTCTGTCCACTTTATATCTGTAGTGTCAGGTACCTGTTTTATGCAAACGAGTATTTTCATAAAATATTTTAATCTTTCTTTAATTCTTGCTGACGCTGATTAGCTTCAAGCACAGCATTATACGCCATAACATAAACCGCACATTTTTTTACGCCCTGTAAATACCATGCGCATCTATCGCCAGTACAAACCATGTCTATACCTGTTCCGATACTCATAAGCGGACAAAACGGCAAGTCTTTTTTTACCATCAAGCCCTCCTTTACTTTTGCAGAACTTCTGCCTGTTTCAAGAGATTACAATTTTCACTGCGTTTTTTCTCTTGATCTTTGTAAATTCTAGTTCTGTTGATTACTTCATCAAAATCAATTTTGTGAGCATCAAAATCAGGTCCGTCAACGCAGGCAAATTTTACTTCACCGCCTACAGTCACACGGCATGCACCGCACATTCCTGTGCCATCAACCATAATCGGGTTCATGCTGGCTTCAGTATAAATGTTTTTATCGCGGGTTAAATCCGCCACTGCTCTCATCATTGGCATAGGTCCTACTGCTATAACGTAGTCTACCTTTTCCTGTTTAATAATTCGGTCTAAAACACCGGTAACAAATCCTTTTTCGCCTAAAGATCCATCATCAGTTGTGATAAACAATTCTGTGCAGGCATCCTTCATTTTATCCTGCCAGAAAATTAAATCCTTTGTTCTTGCGCCCATTACCATATAAACTTTATTACCTGCTTCTTTGAAAGCCTTTGCGATTAAATAGCAAGGAGCCGCGCCATAACCGCCGGCAAGACAAACAACAGTTCCATATTTTTCGATATGGGTAGGTTTGCCTAAAGGTCCTACGATATCAGCTATTTCATCTCCGGGATTAAGTGCTGCCAATTTTTTAGTAGAATATCCGACTGCCATGAATACAAGTGTTAATTCACCTTTTTCTTTATTTACATCTGCTATTGTCAGCGGTACTCTTTCCCCGTCTTTATCGGCACGAAATATGATAAACTGTCCAGCCTTAGCATTTCTTACTACATAAGGCGCATCAATTGTTATTTCATATTGATTCGGACAAATCTCTTTCTTTGATAAAATTTTATATCCCATAATTACTCTCCTATTCTCTTTTTATAAAAAAATTATACAATAAAATCATAAAAAAAGACAATTGTTATGCAGGAAATTTACAGCTCTTTAAAATATCAGCGGTGCCATAAATGACACCGCCTCTAAACTTATTTACTTATTTATAGCCGTAACATCTCCGACTTTCATTGCAAAGTAAGGATAATTTAAATTTTCCTGCATGAACAGATAGAAATTATCATCAAAATAGAATTTTCTTTTCTGAGCTTTTTCAGGTAATACCATTGACATTTTCATTATCATTGCAGCTTCGCTTTTCAATTTAACACCCTTATTATCCATATTAAAGTCAATAGTCTGCATTGCTGACCCTATAGTAAAATCTGTATTTTTTATCTTTTTGTTTGTCAGATTTTTGTAAGTGTAATCGTTTTTAAATTTAATAAAAGGTACTTTCAATTCATCACTTTCTGTGAACTTTCTTTCTCCTTCATATTTAAAGGACTTGTCGAGCATTTCTTTGTAAGCATCAGCCAAAGTAAGCTTGTTATCAGTACGATACAGCATTACCATATCTTTATCTTTGGTATTTAAAATCAACGCATAATCGTCTTTTGAGTTATAGAAAAGCACGTCTATGGTATCTCGCAGTCCTTTATCACTTTTATCATTAATTCCAAAATATTTAACATTTTCTTTTGACTTTGCGAATTTATCAGGAGTCAAAACATCATACACATATGGAAACTGAAAATCTTTTTTCAACATTGCATATAATAAATAATCTCGTCCGTTCCAGTCTACGCTTGCCAACAAATCACTTGTCTCATTAAATTTTCTGCTCAAAGCATTATTGATTTTATCTCTAAGTTGTAAAGTCATCACGCCATGAGTTTTGTAATATGCTGACGGGGAAAGCATACTTGATTTAAAGATTTGCATATTCAACCCGTTTACAACTGCATCATTACCGCCTTCCAAAAAAACATCACCCTTCACTATATCATCCATAAGGTCATTCCACACGAGTTGAAATGTTCCAACCCAGACAGTGTTAACAGCGTTAGTCTCTGTTGAAAATAAAGGCACAGTCGTAAGTGTAGTATCTTTTTTGCCAAAGAATGGAAAAGCAAATACTGCTGAATTAATCATTAACATTGCCAGTAATGTCAGTAATACCTTTTTCATTTTTGTTGTTCTCCTATTTAACTAATATTCAAAAATCTCAAAAAACTCTTTATTAGTCCGCGAGTATCGTTTCCATTAGGAATATTTGCAGACTTATAGTATTTTTTGTAATTCTTTATTATATTATCAGGCAAATCTTCACCTTTTTCAAGTATATTTGCAAGCAATTCCAGATAATCGTCCTGTTCCTCTTTATATAAAGAATCACGATGACGCAAATCCTCATCAGCTTCATAATGAATAAGCGCGTGATATGCTGCAACCAGACTCGGATCCTTTGTCGCACGCGGATAATTTAATATTGCATCACGCACACACAAATTTCCAATCAGAACATATCTGATAAGCTCTGCAACATATTTTCTTTCTTCAAGTTTTAATTCTTCTTTATTTAAACTCTTAGCCATTATTTAATGAACATTGACTCGCATTCATTTTCTATAAAATGCAGCATAGCGATATGATTTCCGCCGAAAAACTGATCTGCTATCAATTTGATTGAATCACGTGCCATTTCATCTTTATTCATGGCAGCTTTGTAATAGAATTTTTTCCCTGATTTATAACGAACAAGAACACTTTTTACAGTAAGTCTGTCCATAACAGTCTTAATTGTAGTATAAGCTCTGTCAACTCCATTTGCAGCTAAATCATCTACTATATCCTGTATAGATATATCTCTATCTTCACTTTCTTCTGTCATTCTCCAAATCGAATTTAAAATATCAATTTCAAGACTGCCGCATGCCATATAAATTCCTCTGCTTTCTTTTATTATAAATAAACTACTACTATAAATGTAACATAAATATTTTTATTTTCAAGTGTTTTACAATAATTTTTTACAAAATTTTAATCTACATTAAACAAATCCGGTTCTTTTTTGTAATCACGTTTACTTTTCCTGGCTCTTTCATTTCGTTTTTTAGATTTTTTTGGAATATTACGGTATGCATTATCTATGGAAATTTTTGACAATGCTGTTCCATTACGCCTATCATAGAATGTCAGCCAGAAACTTCGATCAATATTATCAACCGCAAAAGAGACTCTGCCCGCGATTTTATCTCCCGGTTTTATTTGTTTAAACATTAATTTAGTATCTCCAAAAATTGACGGTCGAAATACTGAATTGTAATCATTTACAAGTGCCATATCTAACCCGGAAAATGTCTTATCAGACATATTAGTAATCATAACGGTTAACGTTATAGTATTAAGTTCACCAAAAGGGTCTTCTTCATGAGTAATATTGCTTATTAAGATATCCAATCCCGGATAAAACAATTCATGCTGCTGCAAAGCTTCTTCACGATAAACCGGTAGAGGTACACTTGTATTTATTTTTACACGTATTTCATCTCCCGGAGCGATTAAAACATCACTGCCTTTTCTCAATAAAGCCATACCTAATCCTACAGCTCCGCCTATAGCAGCTCCTCCTGCAAGTGTATATCCCTGAGAGGCAATTGCAGCTTCCAGCCCCAGCCAATTCAATGCCATTAGACCGCCTACGGCTCCGCCGGCAACTGTATAGCCTACATCCTGCGCGATAATTTTAGTCGTTTCAACAACCGGATGCAATTTGGTTGACATTTTTCCTTCTATTGGTATTTCTCTACCATCAGGAGTTATTAAATAATCAAAATCTAATGCTATCCATCCGGAACGCCCTAATCGTTTCGGGTCAACACTTTGAGTTATTCGCCCATGTGCAATTGTTCCTTTGGGAATAATTACCCCTTTATCACCAACAACTTCACCGGTAACTTCAGCGAAAAACTCATCACCTTCTACGCTTAAATTGGCATCCAATACCTGCGAAACCGTCATTCTTATAACATCTTTTTTCTCTAATTTATCAACTTCGCCTGTAAATAATTCCTTCTGAAGTTCCTGCTGATAAGTATCCGTTTTTTCAACACCACCCTGAAGTGTTTCAGCACTTACAAGCAAAGTGTTCAAATTAAAGACTAATATTAACAGTATGGCAATAATCTTTTTCATAATTTTATTATACAATGGCGATAAATTAAGTCAAAAAATAATCTTCATTTTTAATTTATTTTATCCATCTGAAACTCTTGACATAATTATCACCGTTGATATCTCCATAAATTTCAGCATTAAAAAATCTTGAAATACTTTCTGAATTTTGTATATTAGGAATTTTTTCAATATCTGCCTGAAACTCGCTTGGTTCTTCCAAACGATTTATCCCCGGTATTGTATTTAAAAGTGTATTCAAAGATGCGTTCTTAATCTTACCAAAAACATTCGTAACATTTTTAGATAAACTTCCAAATATACGCATATCCGCAAGAGAAGTTACAACATTGTAAGACCCTGTAAGATACATATTTAAATCTTTACCGTCTGAATATATATTTATCGGGTTAATTATTCCGTTATTAATTTTCATATCTCCGCTAATACTGTTAAATTCTCCTGTTTTTAACGGTGTTATAAAATCAATAATACTGTTTATGGAAAGTCCCATAAAGCCGCCTCTTAAAAGATTTCCTGCCTTTAAAAGATATTCCAGAGAACCGAGTTTTGGCATTTTGCCGTCAGATACGATAAATTTTCCGCTGCCTCTAATCGTCTGCATACATTTTTCATAAGATGTGCCGTTACATTTTAAGTTAACATTTCCGGTCATTGATCCGTAAATTTGACCTTTTAAGTCAAATAAAGCTTCTGTCATCATCTGCGCATTGGCTCTATCCAGATTAAGATTTAGATCTATGGCACGTGTCAGCAAATTATTTTTGAAATTTCCATCAACCGTACCCTCTGCAATATTAAACTTAAACTTATTAATATCAAGCAGCATTTTTTCATCTAAACTCATCTGAGCTTCCAGATTATTTGCCCGTATATTTCTTACGCTTATTGTATTAGCTGTAATATCTGCATTCTTTAATATCAATTGTGTAATATCAAATGCCGGTATACCGCCGGTAGAAGATTTCGTTCTGGTAGAGGCTTCTGCTTCCATATCCCTCAGTGTTGCGGTAATCTTATTAATATCCAAATCCGCCAATTTCAGATTAACATCTTCTATTACATACGGAGGAATAAGTTTATTTTGTGCTACTGCATCTAAAATAATATTATTGGTCAGAACAACCCCGCGGGAGTGCACATAAATTTTATCAGGCTTGAACTCTAAGCTTATATCTTTTATCGTTGAATCAAAAAACGGTATATCAATACTCGTAACCTCTAATTTTCCTCTAACAATCGGGTTTAATGTCGTTCCATTAAGTATTAAATCCGAAGTAAACACTCCTTGTTTCATAATGGGTTTTCTGAATATAATATTAAAGATTTTAGCATCTGTTGGTGTTTGAGTTTTTATTTTCAAATTTCTAAATTCTGCATTATTATCCGGTAAATATTTAATTGTACCGGAAACATTCAATTGCGGATTGACAAATGGACGATTATTCTGGGAAGATATAGTTTTGTCATATTGAAAATGTCTTAATACAACAGAATTAGGCGTTAATGTACTGTCAAGATTTATACTTACAGGATTCTGGCTGTCGCCTATTGACGCTCCCATATAGTACAAACTTGAATTTTCATCCATATTTAACTCTGTTTTTACACGCAGATTGTCAGGTCTTCCTGTTAATCTTGAGCTTAATCTGATATCACCTTTCAATTTTATCGGGTAAAGTGCTTTATTATTGAAAAACTGATCAAAAAATTCCTGAGTCGGTTTCGCGTTAACATATATATTTAAATCCGGATTTTTGGAAAAAATATTATTTACACGACCATCAATAAGCAATGGCATTTCCCCAAAGCGGGAATTTATTTTATTCAAATGAACTGTGCTGTTATTTAGAAATATATTGCCACTTGTTATTACAAATTTCACATGTGAAGGCAAATAAGTTAAACTAATATCATTTAAACGGGAGTAAGCTCTGAGATTATTATTTTTTATCTTACATGAAAAGTTTATTATCCCTCTATAATCACTAAAGTTTTCTAACTGTTTTGCTAAATCCGCCGGCAAAACATCTCTTAACTTTTTATCATCAAGATAATTAATATTAAAATTATTTATATCAAAAGCCCCGTTTATTACAGGTGATTTATCAAAAGTTTTGTTAATTTGTGCAGAAATTTTATAAGGACTGCTTTTAAATTTTCCGGAGAGAGGCGAAAGTTTGAATACAGAATTGCGAAGTTCAAAATTACCGCCGTTAATACTCAAATTATTTCCTCTATGCGGGTAAACTTTACCTTTCATGGTAATAGCATTATAATTTATCGGCGTTAGTGTTCCTGAATAATTGGCAGTAAATGAAGAAACTATTTTTGTCAGATCTTCACGATAAGGGAGTTTAATATCCTGCATAGACGATATCAAATCATTCAAGACTAACCTGTTTGATGCAATAGTAAGATTAGCACGATCATTGTCTATCGTTCCTGCAACGCTTATTTTTGAATTATTTATGGAGGAAACTAAATCTAAAATAACTTTTGTGTTTTCAAATTTTGCATTTCCTGTTACATTTTTTAAATCAAAAGGCATCCCTTGAATTCTTATACTATCAGAAAGCAGTTCTAATTTTCCTTTTGCAAAAATATTCTTATTAAAAACAATATCTTTAGGATCCTTTACTTTTCCTGTCAATTTAAGTTGCAAATTAGCATTACCTTCTGCATTTTGAATTGGCGCGATCATTTTTTGTATATCAGCGAGCATTGGTGATGTTCTTATAATTTTAACAAGATCTTTAATATTCTGATTGTTGGCGGTTATATCAAAATCCAAAACTCCTTGCAGATTACATTTGCCGTCGACTGTAACCGGTTTACCGTTCAATGTCGCAGATTCAGTAACGAAATGGGTATCTACGTCATCAAAAGTTAACTTTCCTTTTCCGTTTTTCAAAGTCATATTATGAATTTCAATAAATGATGCCGTCGTATCATAGAAATTAAATTGTCCCCACGCATGCGGATCTTTTTTATTACCGCTAACATGCAAATCAATGTTACCTTTACCATGTATATCCATAACCGGTACAGGTCCCAGATCAAATTTCAAAATCTCATGTAGAGGATTAAGCACAATTTCAGCAGTCTGCAAATCCACATGTTTTGTACTGGTAATTTTCAAATCAGCATTTCTTTGCCTATAAAGTTCTATAGGACCTTTCACATCAACATATTCTACGGGAGTTGTAGGAACATGAGCATCCAAAATAAGTTTCTGCCCTATAAAATCAAGCTTAATTGTTGCTTTTGGAGAATTAGGTATTGGTTGTAATAAATATCCGTCTGTAACAGTTATATTTCCTGTAACATCAGGAAAGTCAGCCTTGCCCTTTATATTTAAATTACCCTGTATATTTCCCCAGAACCCTGTCTTTTTTAAAGTCAACAAATTTATTTCGCCGACTAAATCTTCAATTCCCGGCAATAAAGGTATTATATTCTCAGTTCTGGTATTATTTATTTTTACATCCAAATCCAGCATTGGAAATTTTGAGGTTAGCTTTGTAATTTTTCCGGAAATTGCTGTATTAATTTTTTCACCGCTCAAACTCATTTCTCTTATTTCAACCCCATTGTTGAGGATAAACAACTGTGAGTTTAATTTTAGTTTATCTTTGTATGTAATGTTGGCAGCGGACTCTCTTTCCTGAACATTAAGGTCTCTTATTTCTGAATAAAGATGTATATTTTTTTGTTTGCCATTTGTCATAGTTCTGGCTGTCGAATTCACAACTCCGGATAAAGCCTGTATTTTATCTTTAGAAATAACCTTTGCATAAGGTGTAAAATCATCAAGATTAAGATTAACAATCTGTCCTTCCAAATTTAGATTATCACCTGATATTTTATTCAGAGGGAGTTTTGTTTTTATATCAACACTAATTTTAGAATTATGTGTTTCCGTCTTTATGTCTGCAATTGTTGACATCTCCAGTTCTTTATCAGGATTAAAATTTTCCAGAGTCAAGTATTGTCCGCACAAATCAACCTTTTTACCGTTATTCAAATCACTCATATGAATTGAATAACCGTTAAGTTTTGCCTTTGCATATTGAAGTTTCACCGGCTGTTTTTGTTCCATATTTATTGGATATTGTCCAAGTTTTAATGTTTTATCATATATAATTTGCGCATTTATATTTTCTGCTTCAAAATCGCGTATCACAGCTTTTTTAAATATAAAAGGTAAAATTGCGGCTTTAAGATAAGGTCTTTCAATTTCCAAAGCCTTGCTGTTATCATCATTAAGCAGCGCAAAATAATCTGCCTTAATAATTACAGCCGGACGTAGTCCCATTTTTAATTCCGGATTTTTTAATTCAATATTATAACCTTCTGCACGTGCAGCTGATTTTATCAAATCAACCCTTGCCGGCAGGTTTACAATAGCGGGAATTCCCCAATAATAAATCCCGTATAAAAATGTAAGGCATCCTGCCAGTATTAAACTTTTTAAACTACCTCTCATATCTTGTTAAATTATACGACTAAAACGATAAAATAAGAACTGATAACAAGATTATTTTTCATTTTGTAACGGGATTTCTAAAATAGGGGAACTGTATCTTCAATAATTTTCACAAAGAACTTCAAAATAAGCCTGTGAATGATGACAGTTAGGACATTCTTTAGGGGCAGACTTGCCGTAATGAATATACCCGCACTCTCTGCACATCCAGTTAGTATCTGCATCCTTTTTAAATACAGTATTATTTTTTACATTTTCTAACAGCTTTAAATATCTTTGATGATGATGTTTTTCCGCATGAATAACGTGATGAAATATCGCAGCAATTTTATCAAATCCTTCTTCTTTTGCAACACGCTCGCCTTCTGCATAAAGGACTTTCCATTCTTCTTCTTCACCTGCGGCTGCACTTTCAAGATTTTCTTCTGTTGTACCTAATTCAAACGGATACTCTGCATTAACTATTGCACGCATATTACCAAGCGGTTCATAGAAAAGCTTTGCATGTTCTTTTTCATTTTCTGCGGTTTCTAAGAATATTGCGGCAATTTGTTCATATCCTTCTTCTTTAGCCACTTTTGCAAAAAAAGAATATCTGTTGCGCGCCTGCGATTCTCCTGCAAACGCATTTATAAGATTTTGTTCTGTTCTTGTTCCTTTTATATTTTCTTTTTGCATAATAATCCTCCTTGTCTTACCGTTATAGTATTTAAAAAAGATGCAATTCAAGCAATTAGATTACAAGATTAGCCGGCTTTACTATATTTTTTAATATAAATCACTACTTTAAGGGGATTATTCTTATGAAAAAAAACAAGATAATAAGAATAAAGAAAAAGATGGAGGTGATTATGAATTTACTGTATTACACCAGAAAAATCGCCGAAAAAATTAATTTTTATGATGAGATAGCGAAAAACGCACTATCTGGTTTCAGCCTGCACAATCCTTTTTCCTCACAGCCTGTAAATATCACAATAATATGGATAGATAATGATGAACTGGATGATAGTTTTTAACCAAGCATCTTCGCCAGAGCATCAGGACATAACCCTATAATATTTTTTAAACTTCCGGTATAGCCTTTAATATAGCCTTCAGGCATTTCCTGAATTCCATAAGATCCAGCCTTATCATAAGGTTTAAAATCATTTACATATTTTTGTATTTGTTCATCACTCAGCGGATAAAATTCTACCTCACTTGTTACTGACCGTTTTTTTATTTCATTATTTTCGGTATTGATAACTACAACAGCCGTTATAACCTTATGTTTTCGTCCGGAAAGTTTTCTAAGCATTTGACACGCATCTTCAAAACCTTCCGGCTTGCCGAGTATTTCATTATCTACAACTACCATTGTGTCTGCCCCAACAATTAATGCCGGCTCGCTCACTAAAGGCACAACCGCACTTGCTTTTTTATACGCAAGCTCCTCTATATAATCATAAGAAAAAACCGCCCGCGTATGTTGTTCTTCATACGGTGACGGAATAATTTCATAACAGTATCCACTTTCTTTCAGAATATTGGCTCTTCTGGGAGAAGAAGACGCCAGGATAATTTTTCCCATTTTCCAATTCCTCTTTCTTTGAATATCATATCAAAAAAAGCTGAATTTTAAACTTTTTCCGGGAACTGTTATGTATTAGTATCTTGATGTCTTATTATATCTCGCAGTACGAGCATTAATAGCATAGCAGGCTATGTTCAGACGTTGTTTCAATACCATCATATTTCTGTACATACTTGCATAATCATTCATTGCACCCATCATTTTATTCGGGTCAACCATGGATTCCATATTGTCATGATTGTCAACTTTTTCATCCGCATATTTTTTAACTAATAGTTGATCAATGTAGTCTTCAGCACCTATTGCCATGAAGTGTCCTCCCTAGTATTCGTGTTCCTATTGATTGTTAGAGAAAATATTATCCAAAATATTCCTTGTATATATACTAAGTATTTCTTTCCCGTAAAATTGCTTTTTTCAACCACAAATGTTAACATAACTTAATATTCTTGCTTTTTATATTTTCTGATGTGTATTTTTGACTCGAATAACAAAATTATGATATAATTCAGGAATGAAAGAGATTAAAATTATTGCACCTGTCAAAAAACCTGAAGATATCAATCTTTTTGCAAAAGAAACAAAGTGTCGGGATTATTACGTTTATTATAAAAAATTTCTTAATAATAATTTTGATTATGTTAAAGAATTTGTTTCTGCGGCAAAAGACAATAACAGTAATATTTATATAAATTTCAAACACGACATAACTGAAGAAAATCTTGCAGAAATAAAAAGGATGCTTAAGTTTCTTAAAACAGCAGGAATTGACGGGATTTTTATAAACAGCTTTGCAATACTGGAGGCTATAAAAGTTTTTAATCTGCCGTTTAAAATAATAGTAGACAGCTATTTTGATATTCACAATATAGCGGGAATTGATTTTCTAAATAATTTTCATAAAATTGATGAAGTGATTATCACTGAAGAAATATATATGAAAAATATTACTAAGATAAAAAAATACACAAAATTACCGCTTGCAATAGATTCTGACAATCTTCCGTGGTGCGCTGAAGATATCAAAAAACTCGGAGCTATAGACAGTGTTGTTATTAAAGGGAAATTTGCGACATCTGAAGAAATTCTTGAAGGCATTGAGCTTGTTGAAAAAATACTTGCTAATCCAAAAATGTTTAAAAATCAAAAATTGCCGTTTAAACACGTGAGAAAAAGCATTTATCAAACAAATCATTTTTCCGGTGAAGTTGTAAGTGCTGAAGGAAATGACTTTGAATTCAGCTGTAATATCAAAAACTTCAACTGGGATATAAAAACTCCACGTATAAAATCAGATTATGAAGGCGCGAAAAAAAATAAATACAGAATAAACTTACGTCTGTCTGAACTTGCGCATCTTAAAGAACTTGAAAAGTATATTAAAAAAGTCGGCAAATGCCCCGTTTATTCAATAGAATACGGTGAAATACTTGCGACAAGCGATCTTGCAACCAGCAGTTTTAACGAAATAATAATGAAAGTCAAAAAATTCTGTGCTAAATACGATATAGAATTCCAATTATCAACCCCGAGAATATTAATAGAACGCGATTTTGACAGGGTTTACGAATATGTGAAACAAATTATTTTATCCGATCCAGTTCCTTCTTCGCTTATTATAAATAATATAGGTTATTTCTGGATGATTTTAAACGATACAGATATGGACGATATTCCGCTTGAAATAGGTCAGGGAATTAATCTGCTAAACAGCCTGTCCATAAAATGTCTAAATAGTCTTACGCCGCTGAATACCGTTGATTTTACGTCATTCAAAGATAAAGAGAGTGCCATAAAAACAATCAAAAAGATTAAAAATATAATCCCAAACCGTAAATATACTATTGCCGGCAACATAAGAGTTCCGAGTCTTGGATTATGCCCTCTGAATAATGATAGTGCGATTATTTCACGTCTTTCCTGTGCTGCGCCGTGTCATAGAGGCGGTTATGCATTGCATGACCCGTCATTGGATAAAGTCTATCCGTTTACCTGTGATGGTTTCTGCAGAATGCATATGTTTGAAGATTGTATATTAGAAGATTTTTCGGATGTTGAAGAGCTTGCAAAAGCAGGAGTTAACGAATTTGTCTTTGATTTTAGCGCACTGAATGCTAAATTTATCCCTGTATTACTTGAAAAATTTTTTAATCGAGAAGAATTAAGGGACTTATATAGCAAATTCCACTAAATAGGTTAAAACGGTTAACAATGCTTAACAATCGCCGTTTTTATCTTTGGAATTATAAATCTTTCTAATTGTTTTGGCAAAATCAGATAATGAGTCATCTCTATTTTCAGAGATTTCTTTACTAAAATCTTTTACTTCCTCATTAAAATATTCCGCGTATTTTTTCTTAAAATCTTCGTCTGAGTTGTAGGCATTACGTATAGTATAAAAAATATTAATAGTATCTTCTAAAAGTTTCGTAGGGTGGGCAAAGCAATGCGTGCCCACCTTTTTTACTATGCCTGCCCACCCCTCCTCGAAATCAAAGATTTCGGTTTCCTCTCACAAAAACAATCCACTGGATTGTTTTTGTTCGGCAGAGTCTCAAGGGGAGGACATGAAGTATTCAACATTTTTATTGTCGGGCTATAGCCTAACCTTTTGTTAACTGGGTGACTAGGTGATTGAGTGACTAAGGGGTTACAAAAAAGAAAACATTGAACTGTTCACCGTTCACTGTTCACTACCCCCTTATTGCCTTTTTATTGATTTTTTTATCCAGCTATCTAATTCATTTGTATGATATTTGATGTAAATAATAAAGTTTGAAAAATCAATCACGACAATAATATTATCTACATATTATTTGGAGCTTCAAATGTCAGAACAGATTTTAACAAGAGCACTATCGTCCGATAAAAGAGAACTTAAAGCAAAAGAATCACTTGAAAAAGCCAGATTGGCGCATGAAAGATATCTGATCCGCCAGCATCACGGTGATTTGGAAGAGGCTATAGAAAATTATATTGAGGCAGTTAAGTTAGATCCGTCTTTGCCGGAAACCTATTATCGGCTGGCAAGCCTTATGTGGGAACAGGGGCAAATCAGTGTAGATACGGCTATTGAGCAATGTAAGACCGCAATTTCTCTTGCACCTAAAAATATGAATGCGCATCTTTATACCGGATTTTTCATGAAACTTGCTCAGGATTACAAGGCTGCAGAATCTGAATTCAAAGAAGCTATTAAAGCTAACCGCTTGAAATCTGCGCGTCCGCGTCTGGTACTTTCGCAGACACTTTTGCAGAAAATCAACTCTAATAACGGGTCTGTTGGTGACTATTTGAACTTCTTGTATTATTTCTTGTCCGGAAGTCTCATGCTTGCGTGGGACAAGCCTTCAATGAAAATGTTCTATAAAAATTTGTCTGATGATTTTTCCGTATTTACATATAATACTGTAGGAAAATTCATGGAAACTTTCAAAATGTATCCGGCTGCTGAAAATATCTATAAAAAAGCGGTCATGGATACCAATCACAGCGAAATATTCTATAACAAAATGGGAGATTTGGCACTCAAAAATAATGAACTTGAATTAACAGTTGACTGCTATAGAAAAGTTCTTGAGGCTAACAGTTTAAATCGTGAAGTTCTAATCAAACTTGCAACTGTACTTCAAACGTATTTTCCTGAAAATACGGATGAGGCAATAGACTGCTATGAAAAACTTCTGCAATTTGATATTGATAGCGCGCAAATTTATTATGAATTAGGACACCTTTATTTGAGAAAAGAAGATAAAATTAATTCAGTAAGCGCGTTTAAGCTTGCACTTGAAAGAGATCCGGAAAATCCTTTCTATAATAATTCACTTGCATACGCTTATAGTAAGGCTGATTTGTATGACGATGCAATAGAGCATTACAAAAAGGCTATTGCAATAAATCCTGATGCTGAATGGACATCAATCGTATGTCATGCGCTGGGGGCTTTATATGCAGAAGTCAAAGGAAATATTGAGGCTGCTGTATCAACATATCAGGCAGGAATTATTCTGGATCCGAATAACTACGATTTGTATCTCGCACTCGGTGATGTGCATATGGCTGAATATGATTTGGACAGTGCCATACGCGCATATTGTGACGCCATTACCTTAAATCCGGATAATTATCGTGCTTATTCTAAAGCCGGTATTGCACTGTGGGAAAAGGACTATGTTGAAGAAGCTTTAGTTTCCTACCACAAAGCTATTGAATTAAATCCGGTTAATGAATTTGCCCATAACAATTTGGGTATAATTTATCTGGATGGACTTGGTGATGCTGAAGAGGCATTGGAATACTTTGAACAGGCAATTGAATTGAATCCGAGTTATACGCTTGCGTATTTTAATGCGGGACGCGCAAGCCAAATTATGGGCTTTATAAATGACGCTGCCAATTACTATCAAATGGCTATTGACTTAAATAAAATTACACATGATCTTGATGAGGATGATGTGAGAAATCGACTGCACAAACTATTTGATGTGTAATGTTTATTTTATATTAACGGTCTGCATTATTTTCTGCCTGCAAGTTCATCGAGCGAAATATCAAAAACATCAGCAATTTTGATAAAATTTTCAAGCCCTAAATTTAATTTGCCGTTTTCAATGCGCGTAATATGTTCTCGGCAGCAGTCAATTTTTTCAGCAAGCTGTTCCTGTGACATTTTGTTTTTTTTACGCAGTTTACGGATATTATTACGAATTGTGACGTTATAGTCTCTATCTTCTTGCATAAATTCAATTATATGTGTATATTGAACAATATTCAGTGACTAATTAATCACATTTAGGGGAGGATAGATATGAGAACAAAAGCATTCACTTTAGCAGAAGTTTTAATTACACTTGCTATAATCGGAATAGTTGCTGCATTGACTATTCCCGGATTAATGCAAAGTTATAAGCAAAAAGAGTATTCAACCCGCCTGAAAAAATTCTACTCAACTATGCAGCAGGCTATACAATTATCTGAAATTGATAATGGAGAAGTAACGACGTGGAATTTGCCTGCTGTGGCATACGATGATGAAAATAATTATGATTATTCCACTAATTATATGGAAGTTAAAGATTGGTTAAATAAATATTTACTCCCGTATCTTAATTACAGCAAAGTAACCGATGGTGATTATGATGAAGAAACAGGAACACAAAAACAATCTGTTACTGTTTATTTTCTCGATGGCTCAAAACTCGGCACATTCCTATCTGCAAATTATTTAGATTTATATTATGACGTTAACGGAGACAAGCAGCCTGATACTGTAGGACGCGCAAATTTTGCTTTTTCGTTCAGTAAATCTTATGGGTTCACTACATACTTACGACAAAATGTTTCATCAAGAGAAGACGCCTTAAATAAATGTAAAAATCTGACAGCATATTGTTCTACATTACTCCTATATGACGGCTGGGAGTTCAAGGATGATTATCCGTATAAGTTATAAAATCTTTTAGTTTAAATATAGCCGAGTGCAAGTGCGCCGAGTCCGTCGACAACTGCTGCTGCCCGAAGCTGCGGAACACTCAATGATAAATAAAATAGAATACATTTATAAAATAGTCAAAGCTAAAGTCACAGACTAATCTCGAGTTATCTTAAAACAAACTCAACTGCTCTTGTTTTGCAAAGTGTTTTTTCAAAAACGAAGGGCGGTGATATGGGGTCAACCCGTATTTATCAATAGCATCAAGATGTTCTTTAGTAAGGTATCCGGCATTTTTTGCCCAGCCATATTGCGGATATTCTGCATCAAGTCTTTCCATATATCTGTCACGTGTTACTTTTGCAAGAATACTTGCGGCTGCAATTGCGGCGGAGCGGCTATCGCCTTTAATTACCCGGCGTTGCGAATACTGATAATCAGGAATCATTTTATTACCATCTACAAGTGTCATTATCCCATTGTAAGGAATAAGTTTAAATCCATCATCAGACGCATTTCCGGATAATTCCGGCAGTGCCTCAAGATTTTGAATTACCTGCAGTTGCTTAATTACATCAAGACATGCCAGACGCATGGCTTTTAAAGATGCATTTAAAATATTTATCTGTTCAATTTCTTCAACCTCAATACACACAGTTGCATTAAGTGAATTTTCCAGAATTATATCATATAATGCCTCACGCTTTTTCTTTGTCAACTGTTTGCTGTCATTGAGCGGCATAAGCTTTTCGATTAGTGCTCTATCAGTTTGGTGAAAGCAAACTGCACTTGCAAAAACACCGCCCGCTGCCGGTCCTCTGCCTGCTTCATCTGTACCGATTACAGGACATTTCTGATTATAGTCAAACGTAAAAAGCTGTATTATGTGATCGTCAACAGTTAAATCTGTCTTAAGCCGCTTTTTTACAAGTGTATTAGTTTTTTCTTTCTCATTTTTTTCTGTTTCTTCAATTTTAGGCATCTGCCCCGCCCTCAAATTCATCAAGAATAAACTTTCCTATTTTACCCTCTCTAAAATCACGTAATATATAAATTGCAGTACGTTCAACATCAGGATAACCGCCTGATACAATCCAATTACGCGCAAGCGCAATATCTTCAACCGTCAAATTTTCGACTTTATAAAACTCTTTTATGTCATCCGGATAAAGTTTTTCCAATAGCGTAAGCAACTCATTTGCGACCGGAACATTAGAATAGGCGTTTTCAGAAACAGCATTAACAAATGCTAATTTTTTTGCCCTTATTTGATCTTCCTGTTTCATCGGAATTATACCGGGTGTATCAAGAAGTTCAAGCTGCGGATTAATTCTGACCCACTGCTGCTGGCGGGTAACACCGGCTTTTGCCCCAATTTTTGTTTTTGAAGATCTCGTTAGTTTGTTTATAATGCTGGATTTTCCAACATTAGGCATGCCAACAACCATAACTCTTGCCGGTCTGCGCAGTAACCCTTTTGCCATGATTGACTGAATACGCGGTTCTGAAAGCTCTACAGCCTTTTTAACTATCTTATTTAAATCATTTGAATTTTTTGCGTCAGTCGGAATAACAGGAAAGCCTGTTTTCGCCTCCAATAGTTTAATCCACTTTGTTAATTCAGTTTTATCCGTAAGATCCGCTTTATTAAGCAAAATTAAACGAGGCTTTTCACCCAAAAGCCTCGTAATATTATCATAAATACTTGATAGAGGTAATCTCGCATCAACCACTTCAATCACTGCATCAACTAATGAAAGCTGTTGTTTAAGTTGTTTTTCAGCTTTAGCAATATGTCCCGGATACCAGTGAATGTGAAGTTTATCTTTTTTCAATTTTTTCCTTAATACGAGTTGCCTTACCTGAACGTTCTCTCAAGTAATACAATTTAGAACGTCTAACATCACCGCGTCTGAGAACGTTAATTTTTTCAATTCTCGGAGAATTAAGCAAGAAAACACGTTCAACGCCAACGCCCTGAAATACTTTTCTTACGGTAATAGTTTTATTCAAGCCTGCACCGTGTTCTTTAATAACAGTACCTTCAAAAGCCTGAGTTCTTTCTTTATTACCTTCAACGATTCTGACGAAAACTTTAACGGTATCACCAGGATTTACGTCAGCGATTTCTTCTTTCAAATAAGATTTTTCTAATTCTTTAATAATAGGGTTCATTTCATTTTTCCTTTATATTTTATATTTCGTACTTTTTTCTTTAAATTCCTTAATCGGTGAAAAACGTTTTTTCCACACAAAAACACACCGACGCACGTTCGTAGGTTTATGTTAGAACAAATAATTTAAAATTTCAAGTAGCTTTTAAGATTTTGTAATATAATAAAGTTATGGCAGGCGATTACAAAAAGTTATTAAAGAAAAAGAAAAAAGTTTACGCCAATATAAAGACAATGGGCGTGAATATTGATAAGAATGAGTATTATGAGATAGTACTTTCAAATTCGGCGCATCCGGAAAAACGTTAATCCGTACGCGGAAACTTTATCCAGTTATCTGGAATTATATCTACATCACGCCCGTATTGTAGCCATGGATCCGGAGCGATAATAACTTTATCTTTATTGTCAATCAGCCAGGCAGCCCACCAGGAGTAACTTGAGTTTGCACAGATACCGTGTTTGCATGCCTGCAACAGATAAATATCCCAATATGGTGTATTGCTTGAATAAATTTCAAAAGGATAATCAATTTTTAAATTTTCTTTAAGCCATTGAGGTTCATCAGACACTGCAATGAATGTGCAGTTTGGAAATTTTTCTTTCATAAATCTTGCCGCTTTTTGATAATAGGACATATCACACAGCCAGTTTACTACATTTTTTTGAGCAAGAGTTACATAATCTCCGCGGCGGACATTTATAAAAACAGGGCATTCATATTCTTCTATTTCTTCTCGCTTCTTAATTAATTCAGCATTATTTACCGCTTTAAAAGTAAAAGCCTTTTTGATATCTTCCTCAATATCTTTAAAATATTTTTCGCATTGGAAATACCCGTCAAAATATGCATCCCCTTTAACTGTCAATAAGTTCGGCTGAAATTTATTAGGATGTTTTTCTCTTGTAATATTATCTTTTAGTAAAAGTTTAAAAATCTTTTTATGGTTAGCAATAAAAGGGACTCCAGCAAAAGGGGAACGTGCAAACTTTTTGGGTATATCTTTCTTGCTAATGATATCCAGCTGGAGCTCAAAAATATTTTCAAGCTCTAATGTATCATGAGGATGTGTCTCATAAAAAGAAATATCAAAATAGACTTTTTCACCGGTATAATACTCAATTGCCCTGGCAAAAGCATAAATGAACATCTGATTCCCAAGTCTTCCAACCAATCTGACAATTTTCATATTACTTCCTTTAAAATAGCAACACTGTTTTTTATTAATTTAACATAAACATTAGTCATTATATAGACAGCATAAGTTTTGCTCATAGACTAATTATAACACGCAAAGACGGTAAGATCCCGAAACAAGTTCGGGGTGACAGCACACTTCGCGTCAACTAATAAGTTTAAAAAAGTTTTTTTAATTTTTCAATCTAGTAATACCACTAAAGAGTCAGACCTGTAGTTTCCAATATTATAAGGGGGTAACAACCAATGTCTGCAGACAATTTGTTCTTTTCTTTTTAGCAAAGAAAAAGTAACTGGGCGTGAAGAGACTCGAACTCCCATGCTTGCGCACTAGTTCCTAAGACTAGCGTGTCTACCATTCCACCACACGCCCAAATTAAATTGTCAATATGTATAATATAAGTTAAACAGAATTGATTGTCAATATTACCCGCCGCATCTTTTGCAGACCCGACCGCCGCGGCGTATTGCCTCTTTTTTCTCTATTTTTATACAAACTTTACATATTTTTGCACTGTGACAGTATTCATTATGATAAATTTTTGAGTTTGGATTGTAAATTACAGTTTCAGCAAATGCGCTACCTGTTACTAAAAATATAAATATTAGCAATGCAGAAATTATCTTTTTCATCTCTTAAGCTCCTGCTTTAAGTTGGCTTTTATTAAATTTTATTTTAATTTAAAAAGTTGTTTTTGTAAAACTGACATGTTTATGCAATAATTATATAACAGGAATAACTTAATTGAAGGGATAGCATATGGATTATAAACTACAAAATACCGTTTCTAAAGACGCATTTAAATATGGATATCTTCTAAAAAGAATTTTCCCATATATAAAACCTGTACTCGGCAGAGCTTTTATAAATCTGCTTATTGCCATTCCTCTGGGATTATTAGATGGGGTTGTTGCACTGTCTCTGAAACCTTATTTAGATCTTGTTGTTAATGGTAATCCTGAAATGACAGTTAAAATACTCGGACAAACCGTACATATTCAAGCATGGTTTGCCGCAATTATTCCTTTTGGTATTGTTGGATTTGCACTGTTTCAAGGAATTTTGAAATATTTGAGTAATTATTTAACAGACTGGACCGGTAATAAAATATCTAATTCTTTGAAAATAGATTTATTTAAACGTTTAACCTGTATGGATCCTCAATTCTATGATGTGAATTCATCAGGTCTTGTTTTAACAAGATTTTTATCTGATCCTGATGCGGCATCCAAAAATATTATTGAAGCATTAAAATCATTTATCGCTACGGCATTTGGAGTTGTAGGGCTTGTTGCTGTATTATTATATAACTCCTGGCAGCTTGCCCTAATCGGCTGTACGGTTATGGCTATTGCAATTACACCTGTTACATTCATCAGAAAAAAAATCAAATCCGTATCTAATGCCGCTATGGTTGTAGGCGGCAATATGACAACCAATTTCAACGAAACTTTTGCAGGTAATAAAATTATGGCAGCTTACAACCTGCAAGATACTCAGAATAAAAAATTTGAAAATCAAATACATCAACAATTTGATCTTGCTATGAGTTTAACCAAACGCGTAGGATGGATGTCACCAATTATGTATTTTGTTTGCTCAATCGGTATTGCTATAGTTATGACATACGGCAACCACTTAATTTTGTCAGGTCAAATGAGTGCCGGCAGCTTTGCGTCTTTCGTAACATCTTTACTCCTGCTTTACAAGCCAACCAAAAACCTTGGTAACACTTTAACCAGTTTACAAGGCACTTTTGTGGCAATGGGACGTGTATTTGAATTGTTTGATATTAATCCTCATATAACTTCCGCAAAAGATGCTATTCCTATGCCGGGGCTTCATAATATGATTGAATTTAAAAACGTAAGTTTTGAATACGAAGAAGGCGTGCCGGTACTAAAAAATATAAATCTTCAAGTTTACAAAGATGAAACTATAGCTCTTGTCGGCAACTCTGGCGGGGGTAAAAGTACAATTGTTAATCTTATTCCAAGATTTTATGATGTAAAATCCGGTACTATTGAATTTGACGGCGTTGACATAAGAAAATTTGAATTACATTCATTACGTGATAATATATCTTTTGTTTTTCAGGATAACTTTTTGTTCTCAGGCACAATTAGAGATAACATAATGATGGGTAATCCAAATGCAACAGCCGAAGATTTACAAAAGGTTGTTGAAATGGCTCATTTAAATGAGTTTATAGATTCTCTGGATAACGGAATTGATACATATGTCGGAGAACGCGGCACTACATTATCAGGCGGTCAAAGACAACGCGTTGCAATTGCCCGTGCAATGCTAAAAGATGCCCCGATAGTAATTTTGGACGAGGCAACATCAGCATTAGATAACAAGTCTGAAGCAATTGTACAGAAAGCTCTCGACAATTTGATAAAAGATAAAACAGTTTTCGTAATCGCTCACAGACTTTCAACAATTAAAAACGCCCATAGAATTGCTGTTATTAACGAGGGTGAACTGGCTGAACTGGGCACTCATGACGAACTAATGCATATAGAAAACGGGGTTTACAAAACACTATATGAAATGCAGTTTAAAAATCAGGAGGAAGCTGTAGCGTAAATGACCGGATATATTATTACAAAATGGATTGAACCGTACGTTTTATTAGAAACTTCAAAAAAATTGGGTCAAATGAAGGATTATACTTTTGACGGGTTTAATAAAATCAATATAAAACAGTCATTTCTAAAAGACCTGACAAAATCTAAAGCTTTTGGCTTATACATGAAAAACGTAAACAAATTCTATCTATTTATAACAGATAATGATTTTAATATTTCCGAATTTTTACATCTTCAGTTAAATCTTTCTGATGAAGATTTTTATCTGACAGAAGATATTGATGAACCTTTTAATAAGATTGATATTGGCAAAGCTGAAGCCTCTTTTATCTCTATTTAGATATTAAATTTTATAATAACGAAAAGGTAATTTGTGCTTATGGAAAAATTGACTGCCAGAGAAACAGAAGTATTAAAATATTTAATTAAAGGTTTTACAAATAAACAAATAGCAGATGCAATGTTTGTTAGTACACACACCGTAAAAGCCCATTTGAAACACATTTTTAGAAAATTTGAGGCTACAAATCGAACACAGGTTGCATATATTGCCGGTACAATTGATGCAGAACACAAATATTTAACGAAAAATGCCTTGTAATAAAAGATAAATTACAAGGCATTCCTTTGGAAGTTCGTATATTTCTCAATTTTATTCTACGGTCACTGATTTTGCTAGATTACGCGGTTGATCAACATCTTTCCCTAAGAATTCTGCTATATAATATGCAAGAAGCTGCAATGGAACTATTGCAATTACAGGTGATAAATATTCATGCACTTCCGGCACATGGATAATGTAATCGAATAAATCATCCAATTTTTTCTCTGTTGAATTAGTAAGTGCAATTAATTTTGCATTACGAGCCTTAGCCTCTTCACTGTTAGAAAGAATTTTTTCATAAACGCAGCCATGCATTAGTATTGATAATACAGGCATAGTTTCATCAAGCATAGCGATTGGTCCGTGCTTTAACTCTCCCGCAGGATAGCCTGTAGCGTTAATATAACTTATTTCCTTAAGTTTTAAAGCCCCTTCAAGTGCAGTCGGGTAATTTATTCCGCGGGCAATATATATAAAGTCTTTTGTATTGGCATATTCTCGTGCACATTTCTGAATAACTTCTTTGTGAGCAAGAATTTGTTCAATTTTTTGAGGAATAATCATCAATTCATTTTTCATTGTTTTCAATACAGATGCGTCTATACTATCTTTTATTTCAGCCATATAAATAGCAAGAAGATAAAAAGATATAACCTGAGCAACATAAGATTTTGTAGCGGCAACCGAAACTTCAATACCGGCACTTACAGGAATAAGACTATCTGCTTCACGTGCCATTGCACTATCAGGACGGTTCGTAATAATAAGGATATGTGACCCTTTTGCTTTTGCCTGCTTGATTGCAGTAAGCGTATCCGCCGTTTCTCCTGATTGAGAGACACCAATAACCAGAGTATTTTCATCTGTTACTGTTCTTCTGTAAATATATTCACTTGACGGTTCAACATCAACGGCAATTCCGCAAAATGTTTCTATGATATATTTACCGATCATTGCCGCGTGCAAAGATGTTCCGCAGGCTATAATCTGTATTCTGTTTAAATGTTTTAATGTTTCTCTTGTGAGTTTAACTTCATTCAGGACAACAGGATCATCAGTAGTGTGAAGTTTGCCTACAAGAATATTTCTTATAACATCCGGCTGTTCATGAATTTCTTTAAGCATAAAATGCTTATAGCCCATTTTGCTTAAGGCTACAGGTTCCCAAGGTAAAATTTCGACTTTATAATCAATGTTTTGCCCTTCTGAATTTATAATGTTCAAAGAATCAGCTTTTAGAACTGCTATTTGATTATCAGCAAGATAAACAGCACGTTTTGTGTGCTTAATAATAGCCGGCACATCTGATGCCGCAAACATTTCACCATCACCTATCCCCACAAGCAGCGGGGCATTTCTTTTGGTTACAACAAGAGTATTTGGATAGTCTTTATGCATAACACACAATGCATAAGCTCCCTCTAATTTTTGAGCAGCAAGCCTAACTGCTTCTGTTAAATCTTTTACCTTGCCATATATTGAGGCAATTAAATGAGCAACAACTTCTGTATCAGTTTGAGAACGAAAAACACAGCCTTCTTTTTCTAAATTTACTTTTAACTCTTTGAAGTTTTCTATAATACCATTATGAACAAGTGCCAGTTTTCCGCAATTACAAGTATGAGGGTGCGCATTTAAAAGAGTTGCAGCCCCATGGGTTGCCCAGCGAATATGCCCTATGCCCATTTTAGCCGTTTGAATTTCATCTCTATGTTCTCTTAAAACATTTTCAAGATTTTGTAATTTACCTTCAGCCTTATATATTTTTATATCGTTTCCATCAGAAATGGCAATACCGGATGAATCATATCCTCTGTATTCCAGTTGTTTTAAGCCGTCTACCAGAATATCCACAACCGGCTGATTACCAACATATCCGACAATTCCACACATTATTTATCTCTCCCTTTAAATGTCTATTCAGTCTTATACAAATATTATATCATTGAAAAAGGCAAATATAAAAATCCTTATAAAAGTTTTACATAAGGCAATTTTGAATATAAACAGATTATTTCAAGCCATTATACCAGTCACGGGCAAACATTTCGCCTTTACCTTCCGGCTTAACTTTAACAAGCAAAATGCAATCATTGCCGCAGCCGACTTTTACGCCGTTTTTATCAGCACAAACGAATTCTCCCGGCTGTGCTTTACCTTCAACAACCCTTGTCTCCATAACCTTTATAATTTTACCGTTATGTAAAAAGTAAGCAGATGGGAATTTATAAATTCCGCGAACAAGGTTATGAATATCTGTTGCTGATTTATTCCAATCAATCAAAGTTTCTTCTTTTGACAATTTATTTGCCATGCAAACGCCGTCTTCACACTGAGGCACAGGGGTTAGAGTTTTATCAACAAGCCCTATTAGAGTTTTTTCAATTAATTCAGGAGATTTTTCGCTAATTTTTTCAAATAAATCAACACAGGTCATCTCCTCAGGAATTTGAATAACTTCCTTTAGACAGACATCACCGCAATCCAGCCCTAGTTCAGTAATCATTGTGCAAATACCGGTTTCTTTATCACCATTAATAATTGCGCGCTGTATAGGATTTGCCCCTCTGTATTTCGGCAAAAGAGATGCGTGCAGATTAATTGTTTCATATTTTGGAATATCAAGAACTTCCTGAGACAAAATTTGTCCGAAAGCAAATGTCACAAAAAAATCAGGATTTAATTTTTTAATCTCTGTCTGCATTTCCGGCTCTTTGCGTATGGATTTTGGCTGAAAAACTGGTAAATCATGAGCAATAGCAAACTGTTTAATTGGAGACATAGTAAGTTTATGCCCGCGTCCGGCGGGTTTGTCTGGCTGGGTTACAACGGCAGTAACTTCAATTTTATCTGAATTATATAAATATTCAAGTGACTTCAGGGCAATTGCCGGAGTGCCGAAAAAAACTATTCTTATCATTTATTTAACTCGTTCTCCAAAACTTCATCTACAATAATTTTGTCTGGATCAACAGGCGGCAGATGGTGTTTTGCCAGTTCTTCATCAGCTTGAAAACGATTTGCACAGTGGTCAATAAACAAAATTCCGTCTAAGTGATCATTTTCATGCTGAATTGCACGTGCAAGTAAAGACCCGTCTTTTGCTTCCATAACAAAGGATTTGCCATGTGAATCCATGGCTTTTACCATTACATTTTTATAGCGTTTCACATCAGTATATGCCTCAGGAAAACTAAGGCAGCCTTCTTGTGAAATTATTGCTCCTGATTTTTTTATTATTTTAGGGTTTATAAATACCATTGGATTAAGCGGTTCATTATTGCTTGAAACATCAATTACAAAAACACGATAATTTACGCCAATTTGAGGTGCAGCAAGCCCAACACCGTTCTGTGCATACATTGTATCCAACAAATCCTGCACTAAATCCAATATTTTTTTAGAAACTTTATGAACTTCTTTAGAAGGTTCTCTTAATGATTTTTCCCCGTATTGTAAAACTTTTCTTACAGCCATATTAATCCTCTCTTTATGAGCATTATACACTAAATATAGTTCTTTGGCAAATTCATTATTATTGAATCAAACAAGCATTCCTGACATAAAGAATACAGAGACCAATCCTTTTGACGCCAGACGTTATCTTAAATTCAAAAACTTATGAACCTGAGGTATAATGCGGATATTTTTGTAGCGTTCTAAAAACTTATCAAGAATTTTTTCTGCAAATTCTGATGTAACTGTCATCTTATCTTCCGACATTTGCGGCTGCAAAATCAATTCAATATTATATTTTTTCCCTAGTTCACAACTTTTGATAATTTCGTCCTCTGTTATTTGTTTATTGAAGACAATCTTTGCAAAAGTCTCTACGCCGCGACAATTTTCAAAAAATTTGTCATGGAATTTAAATGACTCCTTCATGCCTGATGCGCTTTCAAGCTTTATATCGGCAGAAATAATATCTATAAACGGTTTTATCTCCTGTAATTTTGAGGCAAGTGTTGCATTAGTTTCCAGATAAATTTTTTGTCCTGTCTGCGGCAAAAATTCTTTTAAAAAGTCTGTAGACAACAAAGGTTCACCGCCGGTTAATGAAATTGAATGATAATTGCTAAATTCAGAAACTTTCTCTAACAATCCATTTACATCATACTCTTCATATTCAGAGCCATCCAAAAAATCCGTATCACAATAATTACATTTCAAATTACAATTACAAAATCTGATAAAAAGTTGTTTATACCCAACATATGGACCTTCCCCCTGAATTGATGTAAATATTTCTTTTATTCTCACTTTGCAATTATCAATCATTTAATAAATTCTCTCTAATATTGTGTGACGAAGCTTTCTTTAATTTTTCATAAAGCTTAATCTCATCATCTGACAAAGATTGAGGAATTTCAATATGCACTGTAATTATCATATCGCCTGATTTATTTTTTTGCTTAACTCCCATGCCGGAAAGTCTGAACTTTTGTCCGGAATTTGTATGAGCAGGTAATTTTAACTTAACATTTCCTTCTAATGTATTAACTTCAATTTCTCCGCCAAGAACAGCCTCAAATGGGGTTATTGGAACGTTATAAAGTACATTCAACCCGTCGTATTTAACCTTTGAATTGCCTTCTATTTTAATTTTTATATACAAATCACCATTTTTACCGCCATTTTGTCCGTGATTGCCTTCTCCCTTAAGACGCAGTTTTGCCCCATTTTTAATTTTAGCGGGAATTTTAACAGTAATTTTACGGTATTCTGATTTTTCACCTGTTCCATTACAGTCAGAACATTTTGCCCCGTTAATAAATTTTCGCCCCTTACATTTAGGACAGAGCTGTGTATGCAAAACATTTACTGTTCTTGAGGTGCCTTTTAGTGCCTCAGCAATTCCAATTGTTATATCTACGGTTATATCTGTACCGTTTGCAGGTTCTGCTTTTTTCTTTTTTTGTTCTTTTTTAGTGAACTCTTTAAATATATCATTTATTTTATCGGAAAAAACTTTTTCAGAATAATCCTTCTTTTTTTCAAAAGAAGATTTAATATTCTGTTCTCTGTTGGGCGGAGTAGTTGTTTTTTCTTTATATTCTTGTTCGGCTTTTTGAGAAGTAGTTTTTGTTTTAGGCGTTTCAAAAAAGCCGTGAAGCATATTATACTGTTTTTTCTTTTCAGGATTAATCAAAGTTGTATAAGCTTCTGTTATATCTTTGAACAACTCTGCAGTATCCGGATTAACATCAGGATGATATTTTCTTGCAAGCCGTCTGTATGCTGATTTTATTTCAGCATTTGAACTATCCGGTGTGACTCCTAAAATTTCATAGTAATTCTTAAACTTAATCATATTTTTATTTATAACGATGTTATAAAATTTTTCAACAATTAAGGTTACCTATTTTATAAAAAATTCGAAAAATTTTATGCTATTATTTAAAATATGAATATGGATTATATAAAAACACGATTAAATATTTTTATGGGGGATACATTAGGCGGGATAAATGCCGCAATTATAGCCTTACCTCAGGCACTTGCATTCGGAGTTGCGACAGGGTTTGGAGCCGGGGCAGGTATATGGGGGGCTGTAATACTAAGTTTTATCGTTGGAATTCTGGGAACTAAAATACCAATGATATCAGGAATTACCGGTCCTTCCGCTATTGTAATTGCATCAGTCATGCATGCACTGAATCAAGATATTTCTTCCGTAATTCTGATAATGTTCATGGCAGGTATTATTCAAGTAATTTTATCCCGTTCAGCACTTTTGAATGTGGTTAAATATGTACCGTATCCTGTTATATCTGGTTTTATGAACGGAGTCGGAATAATAATCATTATATTGCAGCTAAATCCGCTTTTGGGACATAAAGCAATGTCCAACACAATAGAAAGTATTGAATATACTTTTTTAAATCTGTCATCAATCAATTATGATGCATTACTTTTAGGTATAATGACTCTTATTATTGTTTTTGGAGTGCCTAAACGTATTAATAAAGTATTTCCTTCAACAGTGCTGGCATTGATTGTCTGTACTCTGATTTCAATAAAATTAGGATTAAATGTAGACAAAATTTCTAATGTTGCGGTTGGAATTCCTCAAGTATCTTTTCCTCATGCAAGTATTCATGACATAATAACATATTTCCATTATGCCGTAACACTTTCAATAATTTTAACAGCGGAAAGTTTGTTAACAGGACTTGTTTGCGATTCGTTAACAAAAACACAAAGTTCGCCTAAGAGAATAATATTTGCCCAAGGGATAGGAAATGCTTTTTGTGCACTAACCGGTTCTCTTGCAGGTGCTGCAGCAACAATGAGAACTGTTGCAGCTTTAAAAGCCGGGGCGACAACACGTATTGCAGCTTTTGTAACCCCTGTTGTTCTTATTCTTTTATTGTTTAAATTTTCCGGATTTGTCGCTGAAATTCCGCTGGCTGTTCTTGCAGGTATTCTGATAAAAATAGGATATGACATTATTGATGTCAAATTGTTAAAAGTCTTGCGTTACGCCCCAAAAGAAGATTTATATGTACTTGCGCTGGTATTTTTATTAACAGTATTTTATAATCTAATAGTTGCGGTTGGAGCAGGAATTACACTTGCAGCATTACTATATGCTAAACGAGTTGCTGATAAGGCACGAATTGTACACAAAGTTGTTCATAAAAAAGAAATTTTAACACTTGAAAGAGAAGTAGAAGAAGATTACGGGCATAAAATTCGAATTGCTCACATAGACGGTCAATTTTTCTTTGGTTCAGCAACACAGTTGATTTCAAAATTTGATGTTATGCTGGGAACAAAAATATTAATTCTGACCTATGATGCGGGAGATATGTTGGATATATCGGCAATATTTGCGATGGAGGATATAATTGAGCGTCTGAAAAGCCAGCATATACGAATTTTGCTTGTTGTAGCAGACGAAATGGTTTTAACACAGCTTAAAGAACACAAAATTACATCACAAATAGGTGAGGAAAATGTTTTCACTGAAGAGATGAAAGCCATAGAATTTGCCCGTAAAACAATCAAAAAAAGCAGATAAAAAATGGGGCATTTTAACAATGCCCCATACTAAACTTTTGTAACTTCGTCACGCATACTGACTTATTTACATATACAAATACCCATCGTCGATTATTTTCTGGCTGATTGAAGTTATGTAAAATAGTTATTACTCAATAATTTTACCTGTATTTGCATCAACTACGGTTATTCGTCTATCGTCAGTTAATACTATAGGACTTTTCATTTTTTTAATATAATCACAGGTTAATTTGTCTTTATCAAAATTGTATAAGGTTTCTATGAAATTCGGGTTACGTTTGGTAAAATATCCGTCTCCGCCTGTTGCCGTAAAATCATCCATTGCTATTTTGTAAAATTTATCCTGTCTTGGATTTTCCACATCAATAGGGTGTTCAATCTTATCTTTATCTACAAATATTAACTTAAGAAGTTTACCGTTTGTATCAACAGTGTATTTTAATCCTGACACATAGAAAATGCCGGGTTTATTACCAACATTAGAAAAAGATTTTGTACCGACTTTTATTGCATCAACAAGCTCTTTTTCAGAAACATGCGCCATTACCATATTATTTTTAAATGGAGTTATATCAGAAATAAGACGGGAATCAACAGTTCCCACATCAAAATTTCCACGGATGTTGCCGGAATTTAATAATGCCATATCTGCGCCTAATTCATCTTTCATTGCGTCTGCAATAATATCTACATTAGGATTATGCGCAATTAATCTATGTTTCGGAGCAGGAGGAACAGAACTTATTTCACCTAATATTTCGGGTTTTCCAAGAATATTTTCTACTGCATATTTTATTGGCAAAATACGTCTAAATTCACGCGTCGTAGAAAGGTTATTCTGTACTTTGGTAATAACGCCGTCTTTATCGAATTCAAGATTTAAAACACCGAATTTCTCTCCATCTTTTCCTGCTTGTGTTATAACTACAGGTTCTCCATCTTTAGATGTTATTAAATTTACACCTTCTTTAACATTTTCAAGAATATTGTGTGTATGCGCTCCAAGAATTACGTCCAGACCGGAAGTCTCCTGCGCTATTCGTTTATCATTTTCATAGCCGCTGTGCGATAGAAGGATTATCTTATTTATACCTTGCGTCTTAAAATTATTAACTTCATCTTGAACTTCTTTTATTGTTGATTCAAAATCGCTTACATGTATTTCTTCTACAGATTTATTATGCTTAACCCTATCTAAAACATCTGACGGAGCTATGCCAATGATACCATATTTGTTGCCATTATGTTCTTCTACAAATGATTTGGTAATTTTGCCGTTCATAGGGCTGTTTTTATCGACAGTTACGTTTGCCCCGAGAATTCTGTATTTTGCATTTTTTATTAATTCAGAAAGTTTTTCTGGCACAACATCCATTTCATGATTACCGAGAGCTGTTGCACTGAATCCTGCCCAATTCATAAAATTATGAGCAACTCTATTTGCCAGATAATTCTCACCAAGAATTATATCTCCGGATGCCAGTTTTAATTTATCCATTTGATAAGACGGAGTGAACGAATCAAACTGACGGGCTATTGCATACAAGCGTTCCATATTTGTCATTTTTCCGTGCAGATCATTCACATAAAATATACTGGCACGCGTATGTTGGGGCGGTATTGCATTTGAAGATTTTGTAACCGAATTTTGAGAATTACTGTTCGTTAGATTTGAACGGTATTTATTTATTAGATTTGTTGACGAAAGATTATTAATCATTGTTACCTGACTTATATTACTGTATGTATTGAATAAAACGTGTAAAAATATTTTTTGCGGTTATGTTATTTTTCTGTAACATTAAGCTGCCTGTTTTACCATCTCTTTGAATGATTTGATACCTTCAACCCAGTTTTCAACAATATTTACATCATTACCTACTACTTTTTGCGGAAGGGCAGCATGATGAATTTTAGGTAAAAGATAATCTTCACTATATGCAATAGCTCCTGAATAATCATCATCAGTGTCATTGCATATAAAAATCAATTTTCCGTATTCATCTTGTTTTACCCCTGTAATGGTTATTTCATGCCCGTTAATAATTTTATTGGTGTCATCAGTTTGAGTATAGCCGATAATTACATTTTCTCCGGTGGCAAGTGCTGATATTATCTGTCGTTTCATTGTATTAAAATCTGTTTCATAACCGGTTATGCGACCGTTTTCATCTACAGTCTGATAGGTCATTGATATTTTATTTTTATCTTCAACAACAGATTCTGTGAAAGTTTTTTCAAACTCTATTAATCCTTTATCATTTTGATTAAACTTACCGCCACGTGTATCTGTTAGAGCGTCATACGTCTGCTGTGAGCCCGCCTGCATAAGTGTAGATTGCATTAATACATCTATTACAGAACGTTCGCCGGGATCTCTGTGTGAATTTTGAATTTGTGCACGTAATAATGCATTTTCATCAGGTGCAAATGTTAATTTTACAGAGTCAAAATTATCGGCTGTAAACGGTATTTCAAATGCATTCAGCAGCCAGACTGTATCAAGTACATTGTCAGCCAAATTTTTAAACTTTATACTTTTCTCTACAGAAAGCTGTGGAGAGGTTAAACTTTCTACAAATCTTGAAAATTCTGCCGGATGTTTTTGCGCCATATTAAATTCAATACTTGCAGCAACGCAGGTACCGGAATGTTCAAGATTAATATTGGAATTTGCAACTGCTTTTTCCAAAAGATTGGACGTATCAGGATTAAATTCCGGATGCTTTTTAGAGTAAAGTTTTAAAGCCCTTTCTTTGAACTCTTCAGGAATATCTCCAAACTGTTGTGTAATTATATATGGATTTTTTATGGTATTAATTGCTTCTTTTAAAATAACAGAATTATCTAACCCTTCAGCGCGCGGAGTTGTTGCTATTTTGTATAAATTATCCAGAACAGAAGATTTATCATTGGAATCATTTTTTAGCAAAACGCCGGATTTTAGCAGCTGATTAAGCTCTTTACGTGTAGATTTATCAACATTTTTAGTAAGATATTTATATTTTTCTTTCTCTTCTTTAGTTGTAAGAGTTGTACGTAAGTTAGCAGAAGTCATGGCTGCATTAAACGGTATTTGTGTATTATAATTTGACCCAAAACTTAAATCTTGAGAAACAGAGCGTTTTTTTTCAGCATTAACAGCACCGGACTTTAAAATTCCGCTTGTGTTATAATTATATTGTTGATAATTTGTATTAATTGATAACACTACCATAACTCCACTACAATTATATTAAAAATCTAACAATTAAAAAGTTGCCATGTGGAAAAATTTTAGTTAACAAATGTAACAATATGGAATTAAAGATAAAACAGCTTAGCAAAGAACAAATTATTATTTCAATAGATCGTCTGACCCGGTTTAAAGAGCCGGAGACTAAATATTTAAGGGTCTATATGGATATTATTACTTCAAATCTTATTGACCCCAAATACAGAAAAACTGATTTGGAAAATATGGATTATTGCGAATTACGTCGGCTTGCAGAAGAAATTATAAATTATTCACTTAAAAATATGGGGCTTGAATTAATAGAAGATTACTCAATTAACCAGCGGTTATATGATTACGAAAACTCCATCTTTGAACTAAAAGAGAATGTCAAAGAGCTTTTAAAAAATAAAATCAATTATAGAGCAATAACCTCTTTTATTTCTTCAGACTGCCCTAAAAATCTTCAGTGGCTTGCAGAACTCGGATTTGCTAAAGATATAATAACTGTACGCCGTCAAAAAGCATTAAAGTTTCCGATAGAAAAACTCCTGTTGGTTGAAGGTATTACAGAAGAAACTCTGTTACCTGAATTTGCCAAAATTATGGAGTTTGACTTTGATAAAAACGGAATATATGTGATATCTGCCGGCGGAAAAAATCAGGTTGTAAAATACTTTTATAGACTGGCACAAAATTGCAAACTGCCTGTTTTTATTCTGCTTGATAAAGATGCCTCTGAAAATTTATGCGAAATACAACCGCGTTTACGCAATATAGACAGAGTTCACATATTAAAAGCCGGAGAATTTGAGGATATCTTACCGGAGCATCTTGTTCAAAAAACACTTGAATACGCAACAAGAAATATCTCACTGGCTCCGGATGAAAATATAGAAATAAAAGGGTCAAGAGTGGACTATCTGCACGAGTATTTCAGGCATAGAGGATTGCATGAATTTAAAAAAGCTGAATTTGCACAGCTTGTAAAAAATAATATCTCAGGTGAAGAAGATCTCTCTCAAGAAATTAAAGAAATTTTTTCTGAGTTAAAATTTTCTGTTGTTTCATAAATAATTTAGTCTTAGGATATTAAATTTGCGGATTATTACGTATTGAACGCAAAAGATTAAGCATATTATTGGCGGAAATAGCATACTGACGAACATAATCACCGCTGCCATCCCGTTTTGGAACTCCCGGAACTTTAAAGTATTTATCAGTATAATTAACAAAATTTACGAATGTTTTTTCATCCGTATCTAATCCGACCTTAACCGCTGCTTTATAAGATTTTTGGTCAATAGTCTTTATAGCATGCAGAAGTTTTTGCTGATACTGCGGCAACAACCAATCGTAATATTCAGGGAATAACGTAAAATCACTTATTACAGATACCATATCCATATATGAATTTTGATGTTGTGGTTTAGTTTTTGCAAAATAATCTATTATATTTAATTTGTTATTTTTTATATCTACGAGAAGATTATTAGGATTTATGGAATCTGTCTTAAATCCGATAAGTATATCATCATCTGATTTTCTTGTTAAATCCAGAGTTTTTATTTGCATGGCAAGATCATCAAATACGGACTGATCCATATCTGCAATTCTGGTTACCTTGTTATAATAATCGGCAGTCTGCTCTTTCGTGACAGAACGTGCCCGTCTTATTTTATTGTCCCAGATTGTATCTGACCAATCTTTTATAGAATGAGGTTCTCCTTCAACTTTTTTCAAAAGAATTATTTTAAAGTTTTCCGGATGTATCCAAACAGGCTGCCCCAAATTTATATCATCAGGAAAAATATTCAGAGGGACTTCAATTGGTCTGTTGGTATGTTTATTTAAGATTTTTAAAACATACTCATCAAGGAAAGGCAGATTGTATACTGTTGAATTTGCCCCCTTTCCTGATATCGGGTTATTTTCCGGATGTTCTATAGCCTGAATAAATTTTTCATAATTCTTATTTTTAGATAGCTCTTTTTTCAGAAAATCAGGCATGGATTGTGTTAACAAATTATCAGGCAAAAAAGTACGGGGTTGTGGTTTTCGGCGCACCAGACAAATCCCGGCTGCGGCTAAAGATGCTGCTGTAACGGCTATTCCTGTACTTTTGTATATAATTTTCCGTTTACTTTTCGCAGTATTTTTATCCGGTAAAGTTAAACTTTGATTGACCTGTACAGTTTGATAGTATCGGTTATTAGCAGAATTTATACCTGTACCGAAACTTGCTAAAACACGCATTTAGACTCCTAAAAACTATCAGAAAACAACAGTACAATTATTTAACAAACAAAATAATTATGCAAGTATTAATATCCATATTGTTCACGAGAATTTAAATACTCTTTAATAGAGTTCAAAGAAGCCTGAACAATACGCGTTACACGTGAAGAAGACAGTCCAACCTGTTTGGCAATATCTTTAACCTGCATATTACGATAAAAACGATACTCAACAACAGTTCTTTCTTTTGGAGGAAGTTTGGTAATAGCTTCTCTAATCATACGTCCCAATTCTGTAATTTCGGCATTCTCATCCGGCATTGCATGTGTATCCTTGATAAAATCAAAAGGTGAATCATTATCACTTGCCGCGGCAGCTAAACCATCTATGGAAAGAATGGTTTCATATACAGCTTCTCTGACTTTAGATTTTTCATCCACTTCACCCACATCATCCGCATCATTTTCATCGTCCTGTTTATGTTTAAGAGAATACCATTTATAACGTATTCTCAATTCATTTCTGATTGCCCATCTTACGGCAGTTGCAATATATGCCGCATTATATTTTTCAAGCTGTTCCGGAGATTTGTTTTGAACAAGTGCCTGAATTGCAAGAATACCAATTGAAACGAGTTCTTCATAGTCAACCATATGCGAAGGTATACGCCTGTATTCCACACGCGCAACCTTTTGTACTATATCAATATATTCTTGTAATTTATTTTTATCTTGCATAATCATGATTCATTATAATAATATCATAAGTTTTACTTAATTCTACCTTTATTTGTAGTATTTTTTAAATTATATACAAACAGGAGAATTTCCGCTACAGCTTTATAAAGTTCCGGCGGTATCATCTGATTTAAATCTACCATTTTGAATAAAGCTCTTGCAACAGGCGGATTTTCAATTACCGGTATGGCATGGTCATTAGCTATTTTTATGATTTTTTTAGCAATTAACTCTGTACCTTTAGCAATTAACATAGGAGATGCCATTTCTTCAGCCTTATACTTCAATGCGCAGGCTATATGGGTAGGATTTGTTACAACAAAGTCAGCTTCCGGCACAGCATCCATCATACCTCTTTGCAGCATTTGCATACGGCGTTGACGCAATGCTGCTTTTACATTCGGATCACCTTCGGTGTTTTTATATTCATCCTTAATTTCTTTGAATGACATTTTCTGATCTTTTAGAAACTTCCACTTTGTAACCCCATAATCAGCCGCCGCAATAACAAGGAATGCAATACACGCCTGAAAAATAAAATCCGTAATTAATTTTCCAAATTCAATCATTACCGCAAAATTATTATCAATTGCGGCAAGCATCAATATGCTTTCAATATGCTTTGAATAAACACTCCAGCCTATATAACCTAATAAAACAACTTTAACAATATTCTTAAACAATTCAAAAATTGTTTTTATAGACATAATATTTTTGAAATATTTTGTCGGATTTAATTTATCTAATTTAGGCATCAAAGGAGCAGTCGCAACCAGAGGTCCGACCTGAATAAAATCCGCCATAATTGCGACAAACCACGCCAGAAAAAGTATAGGTCCGATAATCATTACAGCAGTTTTTACTGTTATAAAAAATATATAACTCAACCCGATACTGCCGAGATGCGCATTTGGTATCTGCTCATATAAAAGGGTATAAAGCTGAACAATTTGATTCCACACAAATGGCGCAAGTCCAACAATTGCAGAAAAAAGAATAAGCAAAGACAAAGCTGTTGAAAAATCTTTAGATTTAACAACCTGTCCTTCTTTTCTTGCCTGTTCCAGTTTTCGCGGAGTTGCATCAAACTGCTTATCTTCATCACCCATTGGTGTTACCCTTCCTGATTATTATTATATCATGAATATTTATAACAAAAAATTTATATAAAGCAGCTTTTACTGGTTTCTCTGCGCTACAGGCAGGTCCAGCTTTACCTTTTGTCATAAATTGGCTTAATTTACATTGTTTGTGCTATAGTATTATTATAAGAATAGATGATTTAAGGGGAGAATTAATATATGGCAGATAGCACACAGGACATCACACAAGAATTTGAAGCAATTGAAACAAAAACTTCAGATAGTTATGATGCCAGTAATATTCGAGTTTTGGAAGGCTTAGAAGCTGTTAGAATGCGTCCGGGGATGTATATCGGCTCTACTTCTCAAAGAGGTTTGCATCATTGTATTTATGAAATTGTAGATAATTCTATTGATGAGTCTCTGGCTGGATATTGTACGGATATATATGTAACTATTAATAAAGATAACAGTGTTACAGTAGAAGACAACGGCAGAGGTATTCCTGTTGATATAAAACCGGAAACGGGAAAATCTGCATTAGAAATTGTTCATACAGTACTCCATGCCGGCGGTAAATTTGGAGACGGCGGCTACAAGGTGTCCGGCGGGCTGCACGGTGTTGGTGCCTCTGTTGTTAATGCGCTTTCTGAAAAATATATTGTAGAAGTCTCACGTCAAGGCTATGTCTGGCGTCAGGAATACATGAGAGGTGAACCGGTCGCTCCTGTTGAAAAAGGTGAACCTACTGATAAAACAGGTACTAAAACAACTTTCTGGCCTGATCCTGAAATATTTACAGAAACAACAGAAATAGACAAAGATGTAATTGCCAACCGTTTACGCGAAATGGCTTTCTTGAATAAAGGATTAAGAATTGTATTTATTGACGGTGCCACAGGAGAGCAAGAGGAATTCCATTATGAAGGCGGTATTGCCAGTTATGTTGAATTTCTAAACAAAAACAGAACAGTCCTACACGAAAAACCGATTTATATCGATAAAGTTGTTGATGGTATGCAAATTGAAGTAGCTATGCAATACACTGATGCATACAATGAAAGCGTTCTGTCTTTTGCAAATAATATCAACACTCATTCCGGCGGTACCCACTTAACGGGCTTTAGAAACTCTATTACCCGTGTATTTAATGATTACGCAAGAAAAAATAACATATTGAAAGATTCCGACCAGAATTTGTCAGGTGAAGATGTCCGCGAAGGACTAACAGCAATTGTCAGTGTTAAAATTTCTAACCCTGAATTTGAAGGACAAACAAAAGAAAAACTCGGAAATCAGGAAGCAATGGGGGCTACTCAGGATGCTGTCCGTGATAAATTACAGGAATGGCTGGAATTTAACCCGAAAACAGCTAAAATTATTTTAGAAAAAACTCTTCAGGCTCAACGTGCTCGTGAAGCAGCAAGAAAAGCCAGAGAATTAACAAGAAGAAAATCCGTTCTTGAAAACTCAACATTACCGGGAAAACTTGCCGACTGTTCTAACCGCGAACCTGAAAAATGTGAAATTTATATAGTTGAGGGTGATTCTGCAGGCGGGTCAGCCAAGCAGGGCAGAAACAGAATGTTTCAAGCTATCTTGCCTTTAAGAGGTAAAATTCTTAACGTTGAGAAAGCAAGACTTGATAAAATTTATGGTAATAACGAAATTCAATCCATGGTTCAGGCTTTTGGAATTAATATAAGTAAAAATGAAGATGATGTTGATCTTGAAAAATTACGTTATCACAAAATTATTATCATGACAGATGCTGATGTCGATGGGGCACACATCAGAACATTACTTTTAACATTCTTCTTCCGGTATGCACGTCCTTTAATTGAACACGGACATGTTTACATTGCACAGCCTCCGCTGTTTAAAGTTACTACCGGTAAAACTTCCGAATACTTGTATGATGAACATGCACTGGATAAAATGTTGAAAGAAAGAGGTATAAAATCACTCAGTCTTTCTGACAAAACAAAAACTAAGGTCAAAACAGGTGATGAATTATTAGAACTCATTAAAAACATGTCTGCGTTCTATAATTCTTACAACAATCCTATTTTGAACCTTTATCCGGCCGTTCTTTTACGTGGTCTTGTACGTTCAAACATAACTGTTGAAGACTTTGAAAATCAATCAAGAATGAATGAAATTATTGAATATTTAAATCACTATTTGATTGATCACGCTAAAAATTATAATATTCATGAAGCTGAAAATTATAACGTCGAACTAAAATATAATCCGGAAAATGCAAAATATGCTATTCAACTGAATTTGAATGAAGAAGAACACGTTATAGTAAATGCGAATATTATTAAAAGTTCAGAATACAAACGATTGAAAACATCTTATCCTTTAATCAGAGATTTTCTGATTGAAGAAGAAGAATATCTTATCCTTGAAACAGATATCGATCAATATGAAATAAAATCATTCGAAAGATTACAAAAACTTATTGATGAACGCGGTCAAAAAGGTCTGACAATCCAACGTTTCAAAGGGTTAGGAGAAATGATGCCGCAGCAGTTGTGGGAAACAACAATGGATCCGGCAACCAGAACGTTATTAAAAGTTGATATTGAAGATGCAATGCTTTGTGATCAATTATTTGATATTTTGATGGGTGATAAAGTTGATCCAAGACGTAACTTTATTGAAACCAATGCTGTTTACGCAACGAATATTGATACATAAAATAATTTAATAAAATATATAAATAATAAAGCCTCCTTTTTTAAGGAGGCTTTATTATAAGTCTTTAATAATATTACAGACAAATCATAAGTAAGGAAGCAATTGCCATAGCCGGACCAAATGGCAGGTAGATCATATTCTCAGGGTTGTTTTTAATACCTTTGATAATATTAACACATGCTGTAATTCCTATAAGCGCAAGAATCACTGCTGCAATTATATATACAGTACTGTTTGAAAGCATCCCTTTGCTTTGTAAAAGTAAAAATATTGCAGCATAAATAAAGAACCCAGATAATGTGCCAAAAGTTATATAATTTTTGTTATCAAACAGCTTTTTTAAAAACAACGGTAATGTAATTATAAGTTGTATAATAATACTTAAAATCAAAGCCATAATAAGTTTTTTCCATCCAAATACAGCCCCTATACCTGCGGCAATATAAGTATCGCCCTCGCCAAATGCTCTTGAGCCGACAAAAAGATAACCGCTTCTTGCAAGAAGTTCCATGATAATTGTACCGGCAGCAATTCCAAGTATTGAATCAGTTAATGGATTGTTTACCAGAAAAGAAGTATTCAAAGGCAGTTTGCCGGTTGCCGCTACACTAAAATAAACAGCAAAACCGGTTATGAGTAAGGCATAAACAAGCCCTGCACCTATTAATGAATATGTATGTGCGTCAAAAACGACTTTCTCTTTTATATCTGTAACAGCCATTACTATTAAAAGAGAAATAACTACCCATGAATAAACAGTATCAATATAATTACCTAAAGATATTCCTCCGGTTAACAATGCTGATGCTACAAAAAATTTTATAAAGGCTATTGTAAACAATATTCCGGTTAAAATTTCAATAATAGGATACTGAATACTAATTCTACATTTGCAAAATCCGCATTTACCACCCAACAAAATATAAGATAAAACAGGAATATTATGCCACCATTTTAACTTATTGCCGCAAACCGGACATTTTGATGCCGGAAATACAATAGATTCATTTGACAGTGCACGCAAAATTACGACATTCAAAAAACTGCCTATACATAAACCTATAATAAAAACAAAGCCTATCAACACCCAGAAGGCTGAAACATTCATATCTTTCTCCTTAATTATATTTTACTATTTCGTACATTTTACTCAATGCTTTTTTAATTCTTCTTGAAACCTGCATTTGCGAAATACCTATACGTTCGGCAATTTCCCTCTGATTAAGGTCTTCATAATAGCTTAATTCAAGTATTTTTCTTAAATCATCAGGAAGTTTTTTTATAGCAGCTGCAAGCATTATTTTATTTTCCTTAGAATTCATTAATTCTTGATAGTCACCTGAAGGTATTTTATCTATTAAATACAATTCTTCATCCTCAGGAGAAAGACTCTGATCGAGCGATAATGTTGTTTTACAATATTCAATCTCCATTACTTCCTGTATTTTTTTCTCAGGCAGCCCCAATTCTTCAGATATTTGTTTAGCTGTAGGATCAGTAATTCCCTTTTCATTTAAACTTTTTATTGTATTACTAATTTTAAAAACAAGTTCCTGCAGTTCTCTCGGGGCTTTAATCAATGAAGCTTTATCTCTCAGATAATGTTTTATTTCCCCTTTTATAAAATACGAAGCATATGTCTTAAATTTTGTATTCTTGTCAGGATCATAGAATTCAATAGCTTTAATTAACCCTATTGATCCAACCTGCAGTAAATCCTCATTAGAAATATTTGACTGAGAGGCAATACTATTAGCAATTTTTTTAACAAAAGGCATTGATTCTTCAACAATACCTATGTGAAGCATTCTTTTCTTTTTTTTGTCTATACAGTTTTTATAAGCCACTAACAGTTCATCGACATCTATTGTCTTTTTCTCTTTATCCTGCAAGATATCTCCTCTCTTATTTATATATAATAACATAAGCACAATAAAATTAAAAGTTTTTTAAGTTATTTTCATAAAATCAGCATGACGAAAATATTTGTGCTAAAATTAATTTATTAAATAGATGGAGTTAATTTAATATGATTACAATAAAAGATGTTGAACATGTAGCAAAACTTGCACGATTAGAATTAACAGAAGAAGAAAAAGAGCTTTATACAAAACAATTGGGCGATGTATTAAAATATGTTGACCAGATGAATGAAGTTGACACTTCCAATGTTAAACCAATGACTCAGGTAATAGATTTTGTTAACGTTATGAGAGAAGACAAAGTTTATTATGAATACAGCAAAGAACAATTAATGGCTAACGCTCCGGAAGAAGAAAACGGATTTTTCAAAGTTCCAAAAATCAATTAAGCAAAAAAGTTTTAAATAAAAAACGGATTATGATAGCTTAACACTAATTATGCGGCAAAAGTCGTGCAAGAGTAGAATGGGGAAAAAAAGATGACTAAATACATATTTATAACAGGCGGGGTTGTGAGTTCTTTAGGAAAAGGAATTATTGCCGCATCATTAGGTAAACTACTTAGAGCCAGAGGATTTTCAGTTATCAACCAAAAATTTGATCCATATATAAATGTTGACCCCGGAACAATGAGCCCTTTCCAGCATGGCGAAGTTTTTGTAACTGATGACGGAGCTGAAACTGATCTTGATTTAGGGCATTATGAAAGATTTACGGATACAAGTCTCGGCAAATACAATAACGTAACATCCGGCAGTGTCTACCAGCACGTTATAAAAAAAGAACGACGCGGTGATTATCTGGGGGCAACTGTTCAGGTAATTCCTCATATTACCAACGAAATAAAATCAAGAATTATCGGAGCAACCAAACAATTCAATCCGGATTTTCAACTAATTGAAATAGGCGGAACTATAGGTGACATCGAAAGTTTGCCATTTATTGAAGCAATAAGACAGTTTAAAGCCGAAGCAGGAATTGGTAATGCATTATCAATTCATTGTACCCTGTTACCTTATTTGCCGACATCAGGCGAATTAAAAACAAAACCGTCACAACACAGCGTTAATGTTTTAAGGAGCTACGGTATCCAGCCAGAAATACTTGTATGCAGAACGACTAAACCAATCCCTAAAACAGAAAAAGAAAAACTTGCACTTTTCTGTTCTGTGCCAAAGGAAGCGGTAATTGAATGCCGTGATATGAAAAGCATTTATGAAGTTCCACTTGCTTTGGAAGATCAAAATATGGCAGCTGTTGTTCTTGACATGCTACGTGTTGAAAATAAAAAAGCAGATTTAAAACTATGGACCCAGCTTGTTGAAAGAATTAAAAATCCTAAAAAAACGGTTAAGGTAGCAATAGCAGGCAAATATACCAAATTGTCAGATGCGTACATTTCTGTAGTAGAATCCTTAAAACATGCCGGTTATGCCAACGATGCCGCCATAGACATCAAATGGATAAATTCTGAAGAATGCATTGATGAGAAAAAATGCAAAGAATTACTAAAAGATGTTCAGGCTGTCGTAATTCCGGGAGGATTTGGAATACGAGGTGTTGAAGGAAAATTAAATGTAATTAAATATGCAAGAGAAAATAATCTGCCATTTCTCGGGCTTTGCCTTGGATTGCAGTGCACGGTTATTGAATATGCACGAAATGTCGTCGGACTAAAAGGAGCAAATTCAACCGAATTTGATGAAAATGCAGTTTACCCTGTTATTGATTTGATGCTTGAACAGAAAAATGTTCAGGGATACGGCGGAACAATGAGACTCGGAGCATACGATTGCTGCCTCAAAAAGGGATCAGTTGCAGCAAAGGCTTATGGCACTGATAAGATCTCAGAACGCCACCGTCACAGATATGAAGTTAATAACGAATACATAAAACAACTATCTGATGCAGGGTTGGTATTTTCAGGCATGTCGCCGGATGGAATGCTGGCGGAAATTGTTGAACTGCCGCAACTTGATTGGTTTGTAGCGTCACAATTCCACCCTGAATTCAAATCCCGTCCGGAAAGACCTCACCCATTATTCAAAGGTCTTATTGACGCCGCTGTTAAAAGACTTTAAAAGGAGACTATTAATGCGTATTAAACAAGCCGTAAAAAAGACTCGTAGTATATTAAAGTTTGCTAAGAGCTTATTTAAAGATAGTATGTATTTAGCGTCTGATGTTCCTATTTCAAAAGAAATTAATCATAATAATTGGCAAAACTATATTGTAAAGCTTGCGGATAAACCGGGAAATCGAGTATTAGAAGTTGGTAGCAGGGTTGTTGTTTCTAATTCAATGAGAAAACTTTTTAAGCATGCCGAGTATGTAGGATTTGATTATTATCCCGGCGAAAATGTAGATATAACAGGTGATGCACATAAATTATCATCATATTTTGATAAAAAATTTGACTTAATTTATTCTACAGCTGTATTTGAACATTTGGCAATGCCTTGGATAGTTTCTCAGGAGATTGTTAAATTGTTAAATGTTGGAGGATATGTATTTCTGGAGACTCATTATAGTTATGCTTCACATGAACGCCCGTGGCATTTTTTTCAGTTTAGCGAAAATGCTTTAAAAGTCTTATTTAATGAAAAAATGGGGGTAAAATGTATATTGGCAGGTTGTTCTAATCCTATAAATGCTTGTTTCTCCGGTCAGGCTTCAGAGTATTTACGGTATAAGCCTATTGGAGGAATGTATTGTCATAGTGAATTTTTAGGGCAAAAAATAAAAGAGGTTTCTGACTTTAACTGGTACAATTGTACAACATCTGAAATATGTAATAATTCACATTACCCAACCTTGAATACAATATAACTGGTTTAATTATTTAAATTTTGATATAATATAAATAGTATGGAGAAGATATGGAAAATAATCAATTAAAAAAATTTACTACACCTATGTTTTTAAACTTTGCACTCGGATTTTTCGGGCTGCAATTCGCCTGGCAGATGAGAATTATTCTATCCGGACCAGTTACTGAAAGCCTCGGAGCTTCACCATTTTTATACGGTTTAATCTGGCTTGCAGGACCATTCACAGGCATGGTTGTTCAGCCTCTTGTAGGTGCATTGTCAGATAAAACAGTTTCTCCTTTCGGGCGCAGAAGACCTTATTTATTAGGTGGTGCATTAATCGCTGCGATAGCATTATGGATTTTTCCGAATTCTGCCAATATTGCTGATTGGATCCAAAATTTAACAGGTATACAATTGCCCGCACTGACTGCATTATTTATTGCCGCAATTATGATTTGGGTTATTGATGCCTGCATTAATATTGCTCAAGGACCTTACCGCGCGCTTGTGCCTGATGTTGTTCCGGAAGAACAATATTCCATTGCAAATTCTTATATGAGTCTTTCTATCGGACTCGGGTCTGTTGTGGCTGCTGCTACTGCTCCATTTTTAAAGTGGGCATTTAATTATCAAATGTCTATTACTGCCCAATTTATTATGGCTGCTCTGGCTTTCGCGCTTGCTATGCTCTGGACTTGTATTACGATTAAAGAACACCAGACCAAACGCGAAGAATTAAAAGATGTTGCTGTGGCAGAAAAACAAGAGGATACTTTTATAGATTCGGTCAAAAACTTTTTTGCCCTCTCTCCTGAAGTTTCCAAAATTTGTCTTATGCAGTTCTTTACATGGATTGGTGTAATGTGTCTGCTGATATTCTTCACGCAGTATTCTGTTCATACTATTTTTGAAGTTCCGGATCTTTCAACTGTTAGTGAAGAAGAAAGAATTTTGTTTGAAAATGCAACCCTTGTCGGTACAAATTTTTCATCCATATGTTTTGCTATATTCAACTTTATTTGTTTTGTTGTTGCTATTCCAATCGGAGTTTTGTCAGCAAAATACACAAATAAAAAAGTTCACATAATCTCACTGCTTACAATGATTCTGGCGTATCTCGGCTTAGCTTTTGCCAAAGATGTAAAACTGGTTGCCGCATTAATGGGACTTGCAGGAATTGGCTGGGCAAGCATTTGTGCATTACCTTTTGCTATGCTTTCTCAATATATTAAAAAAGGAACAGAAGGGTCTGTAATGGGTATATTCAACATATTTATAGCAGGTCCGCAAGTTCTGGTATGTACATTAGTTGCAGGATTTATTTCTAAATGTGCATTTTCTCAAGGTGCCGATGCCGTTAATTATCACTGGGAATACGCATTTTTAATAGGTGCTGTATGCCTTGCTTTAGCATTGTTTGTTACTAATACAATTAAAGAGAAGGAATAAATAAGATTGAGTGAAAAAGAAAAAGATACGGAAGTTAAGAAAAGAATTTTATTAATATACCCGCCTTCACCTGTTTTAAACAGAGAGGATAGATGCCAGCAGCCGACAAAGGAGTTAATAGTAATACCTCCATTACCGCCGACTGATTTAATGTATCTTGCAGCTGTGGCTGAAAAAGCAGGACTGGAAGCTATGATTAGAGATTACAGTCAGGAAGGTGATCTGGATGAAGATTTAAGGAATTTTCAACCGGATTATCTGGTCGCAAATGTTGCAACGCCAACCCTTGAAAACGACCTGTCCGTATTTGAAAGAGCAAAGCTTATTTGTCCGGAAATTGTAACAATAGCTAAAGGGGCAGCATTTTTAACACTTGCAAATGAAATCCTTGCTAATCATAAAGCTCTTGATATAGTGATTATCGGTGAAGCTGAAGAAACTCTGAGAGAAATTGTATCAGGAAAATCTAAACGCTGGATATCAGGTATTTATTACCGTGATGATTTGCTGATTAAGTTTACGGGAAAACGCCGCTTGATAGAAAAATTGGATGACTTACCATTTCCTGCGCGCCATTTAATAAACAATAAAAAATACAGAAGACCTGACAATAATGAGGTGCAAGCTGTTATAAAAGTTTCACGCGGCTGTCCTTATCATTGTTTCTTTTGTCTGGCAACGCCTGTTTCAGGGGCAAGAGTCAGAAAACGCAGTACTGATAATATTATGGAAGAAATTAAAGAATGCGTTGAAAAATATGGTATTCGTAATTTTATTTTCTGGTCTGATATTTTCAATCTGGATAAAGAATGGGTTATGGATTTGTGTCGTAAAATTATAGACAGCGGACTGGAGATAACATGGTCTGCAAATACCCGTGCAGATACTGCGGATCAGGAAATGGCTGATGCGATGTATGAAGCTGGATGCAGTCTCGTAAGTATCGGGGTTGAAAGCGGTTCGCAATATATTTTAGACAAAATAGGCAAGAAAATTACACTTGATGATGTAAGAAAAACTGTCAAAATTTTTAAACAGGCACATATAAAAATTTATAACTATTTTGTTATTGGTCTGCCATGGGATGACGAGGAAACTATTGAAGATACAATAGATTTTGCCTGTGAACTTGACAGCGACTTTGTAAGTTTTTACACCGCAACCCCTCTTCCGGGCACAAGATTTTATAATTATGCAAGAGAGAACGGCTTGTTTGATAATGAAACATCTTTTGAAAATGCCTATTACTATCCGGCTGTAGATACTCATTGCCTGCCTAAAGAAAGAGTTTTTGAATTACATAAACAGGCAATAAGACGTTTTTACCTGCGTCCAAAATACATCTGGAGAATGTTACTAAGCATTCGTTCACTCACTGAATTTCGTAACTACTTCAAAGCCGGTATGAATGTTCTGATGAGAAAATAACAAAATATTAATTGTTTTTGTTTCTAAAAACAATTTCATACCCGAGAGACTCTGCAATATCAGCGATTTCACTAAATCTTATTGTATTATTTTTTAGTTTATTATAAAAATTTGCATATGCATTACTGTAATGTTTTTCTTCGACTAGTTTTTGTAGAATTTTGCGAAGATTTGACCCCTTTAATATGCATAGAGTTTTAACAAAGTCAATTATACTTATGTTTTCGAATTTATAATCCATTTTTTAATTTTAGCTTTTTAGTGCATAAATAACAAACATCTTGACATGTTATAGCAAATTGAATACAATTTATATGTATACAAGTATAATATATATTCAATAAAATATAACAGGAGGGTATTAATGAAAAACATTACGCAACTTAAATTGTCTGGAAAAGATTACGCAGCGAACTGGAATACAGCATTTACTCTTGCCGAGGTATTAATAACACTCGCAATAATAGGAGTAGTTGCCGCAATGACAATTCCAACACTTGTTCAAAAATATCAGGAAAGAGTAATGATAACCAAAGTTAAGAAGTTTTATTCTGTAATAACTAATGCCGCAAATCTTGCAATGCTTGAACACGGTACATTGGATACGTGGGATTTGCCAACATCTGTGCTGCCCAACGAAGATAACTCTAATCAGGATGAAGTTGATGCGGCACACGCCCGGTATGACTTAGTCTGGCAGCGAATTCTGCCTTATTTAAAGGTTGATAAATTTTGTTCATTTGCATCACAGAACTGTGGTCAAATATATTCTATATATAATTTACGAGGAGATCAATTGCTTAGTTCCGAATATGCTCGCCATATCACACTTGCAGATGGCACATCAATAGTTTCAAGCTGGTTTGAAGGAAACTGTAATCTAAAATTTGGCTCCGGCAGATATTTGGAAAATGTCTGTGGTAACTTCGTTATAGATATGAATGGCGAAAAAGGACCTAACAGAACAGGGGTAGATTCATTCAGATTTTTGTTTACTAAATACGGTATATATCCAACAGGAACGCACGATTCAACATTAAGTGAACAATATATATTTGATAAAAATTGCAATATGACACACGATGATATATATGCAGGTTATGCGTGTACAGCCTGGGTTATAATTAACGGGAATATGGACTACCTAAGATGCAATGACTTAGATTGGGGCAGTAAAACAAAATGTGATTAAATATCAAAAAATATTGTAAAAACGCCGGTCAATTGACCGGCGTTAAATTTATTTAAACATTCAGTATAAATCCGCCCTTATCAGCATTTTGAAGGTTGTCGCCATCAATTTTTGCTCTGAGATTTTTTATGTACTTGTAAACATAATCTCTAGGCAGATCAAGTAATGCCGCAAGATCTTTTGCATAAACAATTTTATTTGAGTTTTCACAAAAATAATCAAATACCTTTTGTTCTCTGTCAGTCAAAGCTTTTTTAAACACAATTCTGACATCTTCTCTCAAAGTATCAGCAGATACAGCTTTTGTCGCTTTTCTTTTTTCTTGCTTTTCTGCTGTTGATTTTACTGTTTTTTTAGAAGTAGTTTTTGTTTTTTTCTCTTTTTCGATTTTAATTTTTGGAGCAGACTTTTTCTCTGTTTTTTCAGTTTTTACACTGTCATCCAATTTCAATTTACCAACAGAAAAAGGTGTTGGAGAAATTTCACGTTCTCTAACCATAGCACGTTCAGCGATTGTACTCAATCTTTCGGTACGTGTCTGCATCCAATCGTCGTCATTAGAGACAACAGGTTTGCCTTTTAACACAATATCAACAAGATCATTTGTATGTTTTGCTTCTTCTATTTTTTTCCCCAATCTGGCAGCGAATTCTTCTAATGTAATCTTTTCCAATGAGCTTCTCCATTGTTTAATCTCTTCTTTGCTCAAGTATTCAGACATTCATTAATCTCCTTACTAAAATCTTTTACTATTATAATTTAGCATAAAATATATAGAAAAAATCAAAATGTTTCACAACGTAAATTTTTATGTTAAAAGTTAACAATTATTAGTATAATACGCCGGAATCGAGTATTTTTTGAACTTCAGCCAGCATAATTTCGTGAATTTCTTCTATAGATTTTGTTCCGTCAATAGAAATAAAATTATATTCCTGTTTCATTTTGTTATACTGCTCAAGACATTTGTTTTGATAAATTTCAAAACTTTTGTAGAAGTCAGTAGAAAATCCTACATCACGCCCGCTTTCATAAAAATCGAGTCCTGTTGTTCCTATAATTCTTTTCAAAAGAATATCCACAGGCATATCAAGATAGAAAATTAAATCCGGTTCAGGAGCATAATCGTATAAATTTTTAACCCATTCAATATCCTGCCCGCGTACAACATCGCGTGCCAGAGCAGTATAGTAATATCTGTCCAGAAGAACTATAAAGCCGGATTTTAAAGCCGGAATAATCTGATTTTCAAGACGATCAGTAAAATCCGCGGCATATAAAAGACTGTATGTTGTTGCATTCAAAAGGTTACGTTCTTTGGCATCGTCAATAACATTAGCTATAAGACGTGACGTTTTCCATTCCGAAACAATAACCCCGTATGACTGATCCTGCATTGAACGTTTTAAAAGTTCAAGCTGAGTGGATTTACCTGAACCGTCAGTTCCCTCTATAACTATTAAAAGTCCTTCATAGTTATGTTTCTTCTCAAATTCTGCCATTAAATTTCCACTCCTTTTGCATTTAAAATTTCTTTCAAAAGTCGTCTTATCTCTACCTGTTTTGTATGTATAGAATCTTTGGCGTCCAGTTTGACAAGACCGAATTCATCTACCATTTTTTGATATTCTCTAATCACACGCCCTTGAAAAATAATATAACTTTCATATGGGTCATTGCTTAATTTCAAATCCATTCCGGCTTCATAGAATTTCGGGGCACGGTTTGCGCAAATTCTTTCCATTGAAGATTGCGGATCAATATCAAAATAAACTGCAAGATCAGGTTTAATGGCAAAGTTATAGACTTGTCTGACCCATTGCGGATCAGCCCCTCTTGCCACATCTCTTGCAAAAGCAGTATAAGCATATCTGTCCGCAAGAACTATAAATCCTGCCTTGAGTGCCGGTTCAATTACCTGTGTAAATCTATCTGCAAAATCTACAGCGTGCAAAAGTGAAAATGTGCGAGGCGACAACAGATTTTTCTTTTTAGCCAATTTGGTTGTCTGACAGATTAGTTCTGAGGAATTCCACTCGGTGAAAATTACATCTTTACCGCTTGACTTTAACCAGTCTCTAAGCAATGTAAGCTGTGTAGATTTGCCTGAGCCGTCAATTCCTTCCACACATACCAATGTTCCTTTTAAATTATGTTTTTCTGTTAGTCTGGACAAGTTAATCCTCTTTCTTTTCTAATAAAGCAACACTTATTTTACCAAATTTTGCTGATAAATTATCTACAATATGGATAAAATATAAATCAGGTTCAAGGTCTTTTTCATTCAGATCAATGATAGCCCCCCAATCAGCACGTCCGTGGTGTGCAGCTATCATTCTTGCAACCGCTTTAAACCCTTTATTCATGCATATTGAAAATCCATATTGTGAATGAGTTATCCAATCTTTGTGGAAATGTTCATCATAGTCAATCAGTCCGTTTTCTAAATCAACGGTATACTCAAATATTTTACCTATATCGTGCAAAATACACGCCATGAAAATATCATCTCTGTTTAATTTGACTTCGCATATTTCCAGATTTTTTTCTGCAAATTTTAAACATTCCAGAATATGCACAAGCAGCCCGCCTATATAGTTATGATGCATAACTTTTGCTGCTGGGGCAACTTTTATTTTTTCGCCATATTCGGCAAAAAACTCCGTAAGAAAATTTCGTTTCTTCTCATCAGAGATTTTATCAAAAAATGCGGTTAATTTTTTAAACGCCTGTTCTCTTTCATTTTCGTCCAATCCGGTTTTTGCTTCCTTAACCAATTCCAAAACTGAAATAAGACAATTATTGAACTTTTCGTTAAATGACGCTGAGATTATGCGGACTAAATTGCCGGTGCGGAAAATTTTCACATCCATACGGTTAAGTGTCTCTTCCCAGAGAATGCAGTTCAAAACACTTTCATCTTCGGTATTTTTTAACTGCAGTTTTCCCATTTTTGTACCGGCTTTGGTATCGCCTATTGAAAATTGTATTACTTCATAAATTACATCTGTACTAAACATTATTTTTTATCTCATCTAATTTTTACTTCTGTCAATAATTTTATCTTGATTTCCCCAGACAAAGGAAGAACGTATTTCTTCGCCGACTTTTTCTATTAAGTGTTCGGCATTTTCTTTTCTTAATTCGTTAAATTTTTTGCATCCGGATTTCATTTCGTTTAAAAATTCATCTGCAAAACTGCCGCTTTGAATATCCTTTAACAAATCTTTCATTGCCTGCTTGGATTGTTCACCGATAACTTTTGGACCGCGTGTCATATCTCCATATTCTGCAGTATTGGAGATAGAATATCTCATGTCTGCAAGTCCGCCCTGATTAATCAAATCAACAAGCAGTTTCATTTCATGAAGGACTTCAAAATAAGCCATATAAGGAGAATATCCTGCCTCTACAAGCACATCAAATCCTGTTTTTATAAGTGCGGAAACACCACCGCAGATTACTGCCTGTTCTCCGAAAAGATCAGTTTCAGTTTCTTCTCTAAATGTCGTTTCTATAATTCCTGCACGCCCTGCTCCTATTGCAGACGCGTAAGAAAGTGCTATTTCTTTTGCATTTCCGGACGGATTTTGATATATTGCGATTAATGAAGGAACGCCGCGCCCCTGCAGGTATTCGCTTCTTACCGTATGCCCCGGACCTTTTGGCGCAACCATAATTACATTTACATCTTCAGGGGCTACAATTTTTTTATAATGTATATTAAATCCGTGAGAAAACATTAGATACTGACCGCTTTTCAGATAAGGCTTAATTTGAGATTCATAAACCTCAGCCTGCAGTTCATCAGGAATAAGTATCTGAATAATATCAGCCTGCTTTACAGCATCTGAAATAGTCATAGTTTCAAACCCGTAATCTTTTGCTTTAACATCAGATTTGCCTCCGAGCCGCAGTCCCAGAATGACATTACAGCCGCTGTCTTTTAAATTCATTGACTGTCCATATCCTTGAGATCCAAATCCTATTATTGCGATTTTTTTAGATTTAATTAAGTCTGTATCAATATCTTTATCAAGATAAATTTTTAAATTTTCCATATCCACCTCGTATCTATCTTTAGATATTAACACAAATACTCAAAAGTTACCAAATTATAAAAATTTCTTTTATTATTTTTGGCGGCTTGCGTATCTACAACCATATAGCCGTTTTTTCGCATAATTTTTCTTCCGCAAAGTTTTATAATGCACAGAGTAAGGAGGAATTTTTATGTCTAAAAAACTTTTAAAAACACTGGATAAAATTATGGATTCAAGCGGATCTGACAAAATTACTGTATTTACATCGCATTTAAAGATTGACGGAAGAATATTCAAAGCCGAAGGTAAATGTGAAGAATGCAACGATGATTATTTAACACTGGAAAATGCATTAATATGTCGTCTTGAAGATTATTGTGCATGTGATGATGACAGCTGTGAATGCAATGATTATATTTGTTTCAGATATGACTGGTTAAATATAAATACGGATGATATTGTCGCCTTCAGTATAGTGCAATAAAATATTTTAAAAAAGGTGAGTCTTAAAACTCACCTTTTAGTTTATATGATATGGGTCAGGGCCTGTACGACATCAACGTCCCACTTAGTCCCAGCCTCTTTTTGCATAATTTCAATTGCCTGTTCTTTCGGCATTGCTTTTCTGTAAGGTCTGTCAGAGGTCATTGCAGAAAATGCATCAGCTGCTGCAATGATTCTTGACCCTAATGGTATTGATTGACCTTTTAGACCTTCCGGAGAGCCTGAGCCGTCAACTCTTTCTGTCTGATAAGTAATATAAGGTACAACTTCTGAAAGGAAATTGATATTCATCAAGAAGTGTACCCCGATATTTGAATGGTTTTTGATACGTTTCAAATCTTCCGGTGAGAGTTTGCCATTTGTTGCAAACATCTTTTCAGGAAGTGCGATTTTACCTATATTTAGCAGTAATCCCGCATAATAAATCAAATCTGTTGTTTTTTCGTTTAAGCCGAGTTCATGACAGATTTTACGTGCAAGATTTGCGGTATTTTTAGAATGAGAAACTTTGTACTGCCCTTTGGCATCAACCGCATTTGCAAGCCGTTCTACAAAAATCTGCTGGTAGTCGCACAAATCACCGATTAAAGCGGTTAATTCCGCTCTGACGTGCTGTAGTTCTGATACTGTTGAATTTTCATCGGCCAGAAGTTTATTTGTATGATCAATTTCGGTTTGCAGAGTCATTGAAGTTGCGAACAGTGACGCAATACTTTCAACCAGTTCAAGATACTCTTTTGGAATTTCTTTTTCACTGTAAAAAGAAATAACGCCGAGTGTTTTTAAATGACTGTACATCGGAATTGCTGTCATATTGTTTTCAGAGACAGTTTCTTTTTCATTGAAAGCTTTTTGTACAATATCGTGCAGTTCTGCCTTATCATCACCGGAATATCCTGCAAGAGAAAGCTTTTTATCAGTATCATCAAGTCCTTTTGCTATATCTTTTGCCAGATAAATTTGACATGCCGGCACTTCAAGCATTTGCGCGATAGATTGGGCAATAGATGTATAAATAGCATAATCTTCCTTACTATTGAAACTCAAAACACATAGAGTATTTTGTAATGAATAAATAGATATCAATTCTTCTAATTGATTTTTAAGACGTAATTTTTTATCTTTAACACTTGAGCCGATTTTTTTAGCTAAATCTTCAGAAATAAGATGTTCTGAGATAAAATCTCCCAGATTTAATGCAAAAATTTCTTCAATAGGATCCTGTCCGACAAGAAATTCCGACTGTCCGAACAGAGAAACACCATTTTGCAAATCTTTATTGTCCATGAAATTTCATTCCTTTTCTACTACATGCCTTTAAATATATATACGGCATGACAATTCAAAAACTTTAATAATTTTAACAAAATTTCATACTTTAGATGGAGAATTTTTTTTAAAAAACTCTTATTCCTTTTATTAAGCCTGCGGGAATTAATATTTTACTTTTTTTATAGTCCAAAAATCTCTCTGAAAAAAGACAAGAAAAGGAACAATCTCTAAACGCCCAACAAGCATGTTGATTGTCATTACTATCTTCGAAATATCTGTAAGGCTACTAAATGACCCCATAGGTCCTACGACAGGTCCAAATCCAGGTCCAATATTACCCAGGGCAGTTATAGAACCTGACAAACCTATAACTACATCTTTTTCTGCAATAGTAATAATTATTGCTCCAATTGCAAATACAATAAAATAGAAAAATATAAATACAAATATCTGTCTTAAGACATCCGCAGGAACTACACTATTATCAATCTTGATATTCATAACAGCATTAGGGTGCAATATACGCATTAATTCACTTTTCAAAGACTTAAATACCAAAATCCATCTGGTCATTTTTATGCCGCCGCCGGCAGAACTTGCGCAAGACCCCATAAACATTACCATAAACAATAGAACTTGTGCGGTAAAATCCCAATAAATATAATCTTTACTGGCATTTCCCGTTGAAGTCGTTATACTTATTACCTGATAAAATCCGGAGGTTATACTTTCAAATATAGAATAATTATCATTACAATACAGAACAGCCGCTATTGATATTGAAAACAAGCATACCATTATTGTATACACGCGAAATTCTTCATTTTGCCAGAACAGCTTAAAGTTACGGCGGGTTATTGCCTTGTATTGCAGAATAAAACTTGACCCTGCAATAAACATAAAAATTAATATAATCCAATTAATCAAATTAGAGTGGTATCCCAGAATACTCTGAGGATTAGGAGAAAATCCACCGGCTGCTAATGTAGAAAATGAATTACAAACAGCATCAAATAGCGGCATACCTGCAAGTTTCAAAAATATAATTTCCATAATGGTAAGTACAGCATAAACTTTCCATAAGGCAGATGCTGTATTTCTTATACGCGGTGTAATCTTATCTTCAGTAGGTCCCGGAGCTTCCGCAAAAAACATTTGACGACCTGCAACGGCAAATTGCGGCAATATTGCTATAAATAAAACTATTATACCTAACCCGCCTAACCATTGGGTTAGAGAACGCCAGAAAAAAAATGCTTTTTCATAATTATAGTTTGTTAAAATCGTTGCTCCTGTGGTTGTTATACCGGAAACGGCTTCAAAAAGACTGTCAAGAAAATTAATCCCATAAAACATATAAGGAATTGCTGACAAAATTCCGAAAATAATCCATGATACGGTTACAATAAACAAAGCCTCAGATTTTTTTATATCATTTATATTTTCAACGCGCCATGCATCCGGTACAAATCGTCTTAAAATATATCCGCCAATAATACCTATTAATGCAGAAGTTACAAATGGAAGTATACTCTGAGTTTCATGATAATATAACCCGACAGGAACAGGTGCTAAGACAACTATTCCTATATATATCATTATAAGTCCGATTGCATTCGCCAAATAATTTAACCGCATCTATTTTACCTTAAAAAATTCTTTTATAGCATTTGCGTTATCCGCTTTTGTGAAAATTATCAATGTATCATTAGTATAAATTTCTGTATCACCTTTTGGTATAATAACCAGATTTCTACGCTGAATTACTCCTATTATAGAATGAGCAGGAAAACGTAAATCCATTATTCGTTTTCTGTGGAACTCAGATACAACATTAATTTCTAAAACTTCTCCCTGTCCCTGTTCAACTGTTGCAAGTATATCAACATCATTTTCAGCTAGATCATTCTTTACTTCATTTATCGCAGAATTCTTAGGAGAAATAGCAATATCTATCCCCACTTTTTCAAAAAGCGGGATATTTAAAACTTTGGAAACCCTTGCAATAACACGCTTAACCCCGAGCTGCTTTGCCAGTAGAGAACACAAAAGATTCCGTTCATCATTATTCGTAACGCTTATTACTACATCACTGGAGCCTATTTCCTCTTCATCAAGCAGTTTTAAATTTGTGCCATCACCGTTAATAACCAGAGTACTGTTAAGCTGCTCACACAAACACTGACAACGTGCATAATCCATTTCTATAATTTTTGTTTTAATTTTCAATGCTTCTAAATTTTTAGCAAGCATTAATCCGACAGTTCCGCCTCCAATTACAGCTGCTGATTTTACATACTCTTTTTCATGGAAAAAAGTACCCGCTAAGATATCAAGAGAATGAGCTGTTCCCATAAAAATTAATTTATCACCATCCAGCAGAGTAGTTTCGCCGTTAGGGATAAAAAGCTCGCTGTTTCTTGTAATCCCAACAATTAATGTCCCGTTTGTAAACCCGCAGTCTTTAACTTTTTTATTTACTATTGAATGGTTAGGGTTAAGCTTATATTCAAGCAATCTGGCACGTCCATCAGCAAAATTTTCTACATCTAATGCATGGGCAACTGTTACTATTCTAAATATTTCTTGTGTAAGTAATTCTTCCGGCCATATGATGTAATCAATAAAAAAATCACCGGTTGAATCGTTACGTTCAAAATTCAGTGTATTTTTGTATTCTTCTTTACTGACAAAACAGATTGTTTTAACATGCCCGACGCGTTTTGCTGAAAGACACGCCACAATATTTGCTTCATCAATAGCTGTACAAGCAATAAAGATATCCGCATTAAAAATATCAGCACACTTCAAAACATTTATATCAGACGCATTTCCCTGTATAAAACTAATATCTAACTGATTAAATTCAGCCGTTCTATTTTCTTCTTTATCAATTATTGTTATATCGTGGTCTTCAAAAAATTCGGTAGCCAGCAGGCATCCTATTTCTGTAGCCCCATAAATTACTATCTTCATACTGTTTAAATTCTAAATCAAATATAAAAATTTTACAAGTTTGAGCAAATTTTAATCTTCACAGCATTTACAAAAAATATGTTAAAAATATCCCCGCTCCAAACAAATCATGAAAAATGTGGTTTTTCCCGCCTAAATAAATTGTTTCAAACCAATATAAACTTCAATAATTATGATGAATTTGTGCCGCTTGCCAAAAGAAAAATTGTAGGCAACCTGCCACCAGTAATGATTCGTCACATTGTTAAAAATTTTCCTGATAAAAAAGCTGAAATGATTAAAAATTTTCAAAAAGGTTTGGGATTAACCGCAAAATTTGCAAGAGCTCGTTTTAACAGATTTAAAAATGAAGGTCTAATAAATTTCGGACTTGAGGAACTTTCTAAATCCGATATGGCACTCTTGCAAAGACAAATGAGTAATATTTTAAACTCTAATATAAGAGAAATTTTGCCGGAAAAATCCTCTGTACTTTTCAACTTTGTAGACAGAGGGACAACCGGTAATGTCTTTAAGCTGTCTATAATTGACGGAAATGGGAAAAAATTAATGCCGGATACAGCCTTAAAAATTTATCATAAACAGAAATGTATTTTGCCTGCTTTACATGGTAATTATGCTGAAGCAAATGTTGCAACTTTTCTAAAAAGAGCAATGGGACATGATATGCAAAAGTCCGTTTTTGCAAAACATTATATCTCGGATATGGAAAATGCTTATTCGTTAAGTGAATTCTTATATCCTTATGGTGATTATGAGTTTAAATTTACTGATTATACAAAATTATTTGGAATACACAGCGTTGATGCATTAAAAAGTTTCATCGGCGGAAAAATATTCGACCTGGGTGGATTCCAAAAACTTTGGAATTTTACTGGCGACAAAGTAACTCTTCGTTATTTCAAAAAACTAATGAATAATCAAAGAATTTCATATAAATTGCTAGAACGTTATGAAACACTTGCCAACAATCCCAAAACTCCACATAGGGAGAAAATCACAGACGCCATTGATTTGTATTTAGAACAAACATTAGTTAAAAATGACTGCATTAAAGAAGCTCTTAATCTATGGAGTACATTAGTGAATCATAAATAATAAATAGATAATAATATTCGCAATTAACTGAAGGACTAACAATGCTATTATTGGCGAAAAATCAAGATTGGCAAATGGCGGCATAATTCTTCTGAATATCTCCAGATAAGGATCAACTATAGCACGAAGCGTACTCCACGGCTGTACTTCCCATCTTACCGAAGGGATCCAGGTCAAAAATATTCTCAATATGATTAAAAAAGAGAATAAATTAAATAAATTACTTATACCAAAAATTACACCATGCAGCATTTTGATTTTTCCTTATAATTGAGAGTTTTTCTTTGTCATTGCACAAGAACAGTTATTACGTTCTGAAGGAATTTTTTCAATCATCTTAAACAATAAATTTTTAAGATTTGAAACATTTGAATTAAATACTTCAATAACTTCATGATGAGAAACAGGCGGAACATCACCGACTAATCCTGCATCATAATCTGTTATTAGAGAAATATTCAACGGGCACATATCCATTTCTTTCACAAGATAAGCTTCAGGGAATGCTGTCATATTTATAACTTCCCATCCTTGATTTGTAAAGAATTTGGATTCTGCTTTAGTTGAAAAACGAGGACCGTTTATAACAACAACAGTTCCCTGTTCATGAACAGTAATACCTAAACCTTTACCGGTTTCAATAGCAAGTTTTCTTAACTCAGGGCAGTAAGTTTCTGCAGCAGACGGGTGGGTAACAACAGGACCCTCAAAGAATGTTGATTTTCTTCCGTCTGTCCAATCAACAAACTGATCACAAATAACAAAATCGCCCGGTTTTACATGTTTTTGTAAACTTCCTGCAGCACAAGGAGAAATTACCCTCTCACAGCCTATAGACTTCATTGCCCAAACATTCGCTCTATAATTAATCAAATGAGGCAGAATTGTATGGTTACGTCCATGACGCGGCATAAAAGCAACTTTGTGTGCTCCTACAGAGCCTATAAACACATTATCACTCGGCATACCATAAGGGGTTTCAATTTTAACTTCTTCTATATTTTCTAAAAATTTATAAAATCCAGATCCTCCAAATACACCTATTGTTGCTAATTTTTTATTTTCCATAATAAAATTTCTCCATGTAATATCTTCTTATCTTTTCTAATCATACCATAAAAAAATACTAAAAACAGATGATTTTAATAAAATTTACATACTGCTTAATCCCTTATTATATAAAGGTTTTATGGCTCTGTGACGCATCCTTATTCAATTTTAGGGGTTGCATTTGAAAATTTTTGATATATAATAAGTGTATAAAATACATTCCTGGAAGTTCAAAACTTTCACTAACACAACCGGAAGTAGCGGCTTTCAACGGAATTTTTCAATTTACAAAGTAGAGGATTACATTTTGAAGAAATTAGCACTATTAACTTTTACGTTAATTTGTATGTTGTGTTTTCAACATCAGGCTCAGGCAACTGACGTTAACTCTGTAAAAGCGACAATAGTTAAACACGCAATCGAAATGGGTGTTGATCCTGCTATTGCATTAAGTATTGCCAGAACTGAATCAGGTTTCAGACACGAAGCAAGAAGCGCTCACGGAGCAGTTGGTGTTTATCAGCTTATGCCGTCTACAGCCAGAAGAATGGGGCTTAATCCTTATTCTCTGAATGACAACATCAGAGGCGGTATTATGTACTACAAAATGATGTACAAAATGTTCGGCTCTGTAGAACTTGCGCTTGCGGCTTACAATGCCGGTCCTGGCAATGTTAAAAAGTACAATGCCGTGCCTCCTTTCGCTGAAACGAAAAGATTTGTTTCTAAAATTATGGCAGACTACAACAGACAAAAAGTTAATCCGGATCCTGCTGTGTTAAATGCAAAGGCTCCGGCAGCGCACAACTCTTCTTTAAAAGCACCGGCTCCTCTGCCAAGTGTAAAAGTTCAGGATGCAAAAGAGTTACAAGCTGAAATTGTAGACGATTCACCTATTGAGTTAGATATTAGCACTCAAACTCTTGCTATTTAGTTAAATAAGTCGTCTCATGTAAAATTAACGTAAAAGTAAAACAAACAAAATGAATAAAAAGACAGTGTTAATAACTGTCTTTTTATTTTGTAAATTTTCTTTACAAAATAGCGATTATATTAAAGTTTACAAGCCAAACAACCGTATATTTTAGTGTATCAGAGTACTATGTTATACAAATGAAAGGCAAAAAATGGGTTTATCAGCTTCACAAGCTAGACTATTAAGTATAACCGCAAGATTGACTCATAATGAGACACAATCTCAGCTGATTACTAATGCGAAATTACGCCTTTCTGATAAGTCAAGCGAAGCCAGCAAAGAATATATGGAAGCGCTCAATAGTACTGAATTTATTTATACAAATTACGATTCTACAGGCACAAGACAAACTCAAGATTTTACTTTTGGGGCAGTAACCCAATACAGTGATATAAAAAATCAATATGGATTTATCGACTCAGCAGGTCGTTTATTAGTTTCTTCACAAGATGCACAAAATTATGAGGCTAGTAATACTCTTGCTGATTTTCTGGATAAATACGGCATTGGAGATATGGAAAACCCTAAATACGAACCTGCATTAGAGGATATTTACGGTGAAGGATACGAACAATTCTATGATGAAAATAACCCTGATAGCTGGCTTGGAGCCATTAATGGAGCAACCAGCGGAGCTATAAATAACATGGCAACAGCCGGCAACGGTACTGTTTCTTTTGACGAAACTTTAATTCATGATGAAGCAGCATATAACAACTGGGTACAAAGTCTAAAAGACGGAGTCGGAAGTGTTGACTTTGGCGATGAGCAAACAAAAGGTTTGTTCAACACCTGGGTAGATTCAATCACTGATGTTCCTGAATTTGTGCCGGAACCAACACCGCCGGAAGGCATAGAAGAACCTACGCCTCCGGAATTTCCAGATTTTTCTGCATTGGCAACTGCGTATAATGGCTCACAATGTTACGGATCTGTTGGCGCAAGCACAAGTGGTATAGGTCACATGGAACACAACCTTGCCGCACTCCTCTGGGGCGAAGGCGGTATGGGTGAAGGCTCAATGTCTTTAACCAATTCTGATGGTACTATAACCGTTAATCGTGATGCGGCAATTGATTATGGATATGTATCTTTGACAAACTTTAATTTTTCAGATACAACTTCATCTAAAGAGCTTGCGGCTGCTATTAATGAATATTGTGATGAATATGAAGAAATTAATCAAATCAAACAAACTTTAATAGATTTGTATTGTGATGTAATTAACTATTTGCATAATAATGGCGGAGTCGGCAGCAGCACAACAGAACTTGATAGCAGCAGATATACTTTAACAAGCAGTGAATCTTCTAAATCTGCCTCTGAATTATACTCTCAATGGCAAAATTTTTATGATCAATTACAAAATTTCAAAGACCTGCAAGATGATATGTTGCAAGAATGGAAAGATACCGTTTATAAAGACTACCTTGAACGTCTAGAAGAATATAAGAAAGAACAACAGCAATATCAAGAAGACTATCAAAAATGGCACGATGACTTTATTGGTGGTCTAAAATCCTGGTATGAAGGAATGCAAACTGCTAAAGAAAATTACACTGAAGCTTTAAACAATCTACCTGCAAAAACAGTTCCTGATGAAGAAGATCCTAAATATCAATGGTATACAAACTTATGGTTTAGAATGGGCGGTATAAACGACAGTAAGAAAGAAGATAATAACAATAACTACAAAATCTTAGATGATGCATTTATATACAATAAAGACTGGTTAAAATTTGCTTTAGAACATGGTATTGTCACAATGGAACAAGTACAATATCAAGAAGAAGGTGAAACATTCAACGAAAAAATGAATCAGTATGCCTGGGTTTCTATACAATACGGCAACTGTGCTGATATGTATGAAGAAACGGATGAAGTAGCTATTGCAAAAGCTGAAGCTGAATATCAAAGAAAAACTACAGAAATTCAGGCAAAAGATAAAAAATATGATACTGACCTGAAAAAACTTGATACTGAACACAACGCACTACAAACCGAATATGATTCAATAAAATCCGTAATAGAAAAGAACGTTGAACGTTCATTCAAAGCATTTTCATAGTATATTAAAGAAATAGGAAGCGGCATCGCGTGAGCGATGCCGCCTTTTATATGAGATAATACTCATTTCCCTAAATTACTTATTTGTAGGAATTCTCATAGCATAGAATGAGCGGACTACAAATATTAATGCAATTACTAAGAATATCCAGCCTGCGATAGGAGCTATTGCTCTAAATGATTCATTAATAGCAATTTCCATTGCCAACAGACCAAATAATGTTGTGAATTTGATAATAGGGTTCATAGCTACAGAAGATGTATCTTTGAACGGGTCACCTACTGTATCACCAACAACAGTTGCTTCATGCAGCGGTGTTCCTTTTTCCTGTAAATCTACTTCAACAATTTTCTTAGCATTATCCCAGCATCCGCCTGCATTTGCCATAAATACAGCCTGGAATAAACCAAATACTGCTATTGCGATCAGGTAGCTTACAAAATAAGCAACCGGAGCAGAAGTTGTGCAATTTGGAGCTGACAGACAAGCCAGAGCCAGTGCAAATGTAAACAATGCTATAAAGATATTAACCATACCCTTTTGTGCATATTGAGTACAAATTTTTACAACTTCTTTTGAATTTGCAACATTTGCTGATTTTGAAGCTGAATCATCTAATTTAATGTTGTCTTTGATATATTCAACAGCACGATATGCCCCTGTTGTAACAGCTTGCATTGACGCGCCGCTGAACCAGTAAATTACAGCACCACCGGTCAGTAAACCGAGCAATGTGTAAGGATTTAATGTATTCAAAATCATTTCAGGTTGAATACCTAATGTATTTTTGATTACAAGAATTAATGAGAAGATCATTGTTGTTGCCCCGACAACTGCCGTACCGATTAATACAGGTTTTGAAGTTGCTTTAAATGTATTACCGGCACCATCGTTTGCTTCCAAATACATTTTAGCGTTTTCAAAATCAGGCGTAAAACCGTATTCTTTTTCAATTTCGGATTTCACATCAGGAATTTCTTCAATCAATGATAATTCATAAACGGATTGAGCGTTATCAGTAACCGGTCCGTATGAGTCAACCGCAATAGTTACAGGTCCCATACCCAGGAAACCGAATGCAACAAGACCGAATGCAAATACTGAAGGATAAATCATTACAGCTTCAGGAATATATGTAGATGCGGCATAAGCAAGTCCCATCAACAATACAATAACCATACCGATCCAGAATGCTGAGAAGTTGCCTGCAACAATACCTGAAAGGATAGTTAAAGAAGCGCCGCCTTCGCGGGAAGCTGTAACAACTTCTTCTGTATGTTTAGCTTTAGGTGATGTAAAGATCTTGGTAAATTCCGGAATTAAAGCTGCGCCTAAAGTACCGCAAGAAATAATTATTGAAAGAATTAACCATAAATTATTACCTAAATCAGCCAGTAACCAGTGGCTTACGCCAAAAGTCATAGCGATTGAAAGGATAGAAGTTAACCAAACAAGGTTAGTTAACGGTTTTTCAAAATCAAATTTATCTGTTTTTGCTGCATAGAATTTATCAGCTATACCATTAATCCAGTAAGCAAGAACAGAAGTTACAATCATTAAGAATCTCATTACGAAAATCCATGTTAATAATTGAACTTGATTTGCTTCTCCGGCAACAGCAAGCAAGATAAATGAAACAAGAGCAACACCGGTTACACCGTAAGTTTCAAATCCATCAGCAGTAGGACCTACTGAATCACCTGCGTTATCACCGGTACAGTCAGCGATAACACCAGGGTTTCTCGGGTCATCTTCTTTGATACCGAACTGAATTTTCATCAAGTCAGATCCAATATCAGCAATTTTTGTAAAGATACCACCGGCAACACGAAGAGCAGATGCCCCCAAACTTTCACCGATAGCAAACCCGATAAAGCATGCTCCTGCAATTTCTCCCGGTACAAATAATAAAATTGTTAACATCAAAATAAGCTCAACAGATACAAGGCAAACACCAATTGACATACCTGCTTTCAAAGGAATATTCAAAATATCCAGTGGATTTCCTTTTAAAGAAACAAAAGCAGTTCTGGCATTAGCTAATGTATTCATTCTGATACCGAACCATGCAACTGCATAAGAGCCCAAAATACCGATTACAGACCATGCCAGAATGATTAAAACATTTTTCAAAGGCATTTGTTGTAAATAACCGAAGTAAAAAGCAATACACAGACCGATTAATACTTCTAATACGAGTAAAAATTTACCTTGTTGAATAAGGTAAGTTTTACAAGTTTCAAAAATTGTGTTGCCCACGTCAGCCATTGCTTTGTGAACATCCAATTTTTTAATTCGTAAAAATTCGATAAACCCGAAAATCAATCCAATTACAGAAATAGCGATACCTATTAACAAATAGTTAAAGAAATCGCCATTTACACTTTTGATACTCGGGACTATCAAATCAGCTTCACTTGCATACGCAGATGAAGACAACCCCAAAAACAATGCTGCAAACAAGGCAGACATAGTTTTCAGTGAAAACATTTTGTTAAACATAATAGTCTCCTTCTTAAAGTAACACTTAACGCCATGCATTATAATCAAAAATAAAATAATAAACAAGTTTGTAAAAAATATTAAACCTTTCGGATGAGTTTGCATGTTCCTGTAAACTGCTTTTTAAAAGGATTTACGGATTTGTTACAAAACAAAGACTTTACATCCGGCTTTCAGTCTATATAATATTAAATAGTTAAAATTATAATATAAAGGTAGAATATGAGTAAATATTTATTGGAAATAGGAACTGAAGAATTACCTTATAAATTTATACCTTCAGCAATTAATCAGTTAAAAATTGGATTTGAAAACTTTTTAAATTCAAACAAAGTCGAATTTAAAGAGGTAAAAGTTTATGCAACCCCTAGAAGATTGGCTGTAATTATTGACGGACTTGAGTCCCAGAGTAAAGATGAAACAAAAATAGTCAAAGGTCCGATTAAAAAAGTTGCATATGATGAAAATGGAAATTTGACAAAAGCAGGTGAAGGTTTTTGCAAAAAAAATAATATTCAGCCATCTGATTTGTACATTGAAAATGATTATGTACATGCAAAAATTGTTGTCAAAGGTAAATCAATTGTCGAACTGCTTAAAGATAATGTTCCGGCAATAGTTCTGAAATTACAAGGCTCACATTTTATGCGCTGGGGCTACAATGATGAAAAATTTTCACGCCCTATCCGCTGGATTGTTTCGCTTTTAGATAAAGAAGAAGTTAAAGTAAAAATCATTGACAGAGAATCAGGTAATGTTTCCAGAGGTCATAGATTTGCGCAACAAAATGTTATTATTGGACATCCTGATGATTATGTCGAAATTATGCGCAACTGCTGCGTCATTGTTGACCAAAATGAACGCCGCGAAAGAATTATTGAGATGGCTAAAGCTGAAGCAGACAAACTCGGGGCTGTGCCTTATTACACAGATGATTTACTGGAAGAAGTTACTTTTATTACGGAATATCCTGTTCCTGCAGTGTGTGATTTTGATCCGAAATATCTCGATATTCCTGAAGAAGTTACGGTTACAGTTATGGCTGTTCATCAAAGATATTTTGCTCTATACAAAGATGGAAAACTTATAAATAAATTTATTACAATGACAAACTACATTGGTGATGAATTTGAAAATATTAAAGCCGGTAATGTCCGTGTAATTAAAGCAAGACTTGATGATGCCGTATTTTTCTTTAATGAAGATACCAAAAAACCTTTAATTGATTATGTTGAAGATTTAAAAGGTATTACTTTCCAAAAAGGCATGGGATCAATGTATGATAAAACACAAAGACTCATAAAATTATCTCAGCATATTGCATCGGAATTAGGTGAAACTTCTCCTACAATTGAACGCACGGCATTGCTTGCAAAAGCCGATTTGACCACAAGTCTTGTGTTTGAGTTTACTGAACTTCAAGGCTTTATAGGAGCAGATTATGCACGAGTTTCAGGAGAAAAGGATGCTGTCTGCGAAGGTATAAAAGAACATTACTTCCCTCTAAATGCAGAAAGTGAAACCGCTAAAACTATAGAAGGTCAAATTGTAGGTATTGCGGATAAAATTGATACTATTGCAGCAGTATTTGCCGAGGGTAAAAAACCTACAGGGTCATCCGATCCTCTCGGGGTTCGCCGCGCAGCTCTGGGTATTATCCGAACAATTCTGGATTATAAACTTAAAATAGATTTATCTAAATTAATTAAAAAGACACTTGAACTTTTACCTGTTCAAAAAGATTGTGCTGATGAGATTAATGAATTTATTATTCAGCGTCTTATAATTTTCTTAAGTGATAAATATAAGAAAAATGTTCTGGAGGCATGCGCGTCTTCTTCAAATCCTTTAAAAGACTTAAACGATTATGTAGAACGTGTAAAAGTTGTTTCCACATTGAATAATGAAGCTTTATTAGAAAGCGCAAACCGTGTTATCAGGATATTAAAAGACGAAAGTTCTATTTCGGTTAATCCTGCATTATTTAAGGAAAATGCAGAAAAAAATCTTTTTGAAAAAATAAATATGCTAAAAGATAATGTTGATTATAAAACTTATCTGGATGAAATAATTGCAATAAATCCGGCAGTTGAAAAATTCTTTGAAGATGTTCTTGTCATGGACAAAGACGAACAGGTAAAAGAAAACAGAATTGCATTACTGACATTGTTGAAGAAAAAGTATGAAAAGCTAACAGATTTCAGCAAATTATAATAAAAAATTATTTATAAAGATTTGTAAATAATCATACAAAAAGAGTAAATAATTTTTTTCAGGATACTTTACAATAATACCAGAAGGTAAATAAAAGCAGTAGGAGTCAACTCATGCTAAACCGATTGAAAAATCTAAAAATAGTCAAACAGTTGAATAAAACATTAAGTCCGCGTCTTCGCTGGTTACAATTTGCGCGTAAAAATGAAACTAAAAACACAACTGACTACATTAGCATGATAAGCGGAGTTGACGAACTAAAATCAAGTTCTGACGAAAGAAGGCTGGAAGCAATGGTCAGAGAACAGCTCAAAGAAGAATTTCCCAATATTGAAAGCATGAAATCTTATGAGCTACTGGTAGATGCAGTGATGCATAATTTAAAGAAAAAACAGCTTCAAGCCATGGGCGATATTGATGAAGAATAACGCCGTAGAAAAAGGGAAATAATCCTTTTATAAAAAAAGATAATACTCCGTCGGGGGTATTATTTTTTTTATAAATATTTTACGCTGACAATGTAAAACAAGGAGCTTAAATATGACTACAATAATCGGCGTAAGTTTAGAAAACAGAAAAGAATGCGCAATGGAATTTCAGCGTGTACTAACAGAATACGGATGCGGCATTAAAACCAGATTAGGTCTGCATCCTTCTATGAATAACGTTTGCCTTAACAGAGGCATTGTGCTTCTGGAAGTTGCAGGAGAAATTGAAGCGTTGAAAAAAGAACTTTCAAGACAATGGGATATTCAAACAATGGAATTTGATTAATATTTGTAAACTTTAGATTTTACGGTAGCAAAAAAAAATCTTTAGAGATTTTCTCAATAAGGGGAAATCTAAGAGATGATAACACCGATTAGTTCCACAAACTTAATAAATAAGTTTTTCGCGCCACAAAACGCAGAACTTTCGGCAAACAAAAATAATAACAATGTAAATACAAGTATTTTTTACATTAATGATTATCATGGAAAATCTATTAATATGGAAAGAACTGTCACGGCATCACGCGCTTTTGACAGTTTTGTTAAAGAAAAAAAAGAAAAAGGCGACATTGACGTACTGAAACTTTCATCAGGAGATATTATGCTGGGTGAGGTTGAAAGAGTTAATAAAGTTGCCATGACTTTCCAGAATATAATAGGTATAACCGCATCAGCAATGGGTAATCACGAATATGACATGCCGGATAAAATAGGCAATCTTATTCCGGAGATGAAATATAAACTGCTCGCGGACAACGTAAAAATTAAAAAGGAAAATCCACTTTCTAAAAAAGTTGAAAAATCATATATAGAAGAGCACAACGGTCATAAATACGGAATTGTTGCAACTACTCCGACGGATTTATTTTCAAGACTAAAATACGGGCATATTTTTACGGAATTAGATGTTGATAATATAGACGACACAATAAAAGATGTACAAACAGAAGTTGATAAATTGAAAGAACAGGGAGTTGATAAAATAATTTTACTTTCACACTCCGGATACGGTTACGACAGAAAAATTGCCCAAAATACAGATGGAATAGATATAATTCTTGGCGGACATTCACACAATTTAATTCAGGATATAAAAGAAGGCGAAAATCTATTACGTTCAAAATCCGGCGAACCTGTTATTATTACGCAAGCCGGTCGAGACGGTAAGCACTTCGGAGTATTGAATGTCGAATTTAACGATAAAGGACAAATTGTAAAAGCTCAAAATAATATTACACCAACACGCGGCTTTAAACGAAACGGTCCGGTCAGATATATCTTTGATAAATTATTCGGAAAACCGCAGGTTATAGGATATATAAACTCGGCACCTCCGCCTTTAACAGAAGACTTAATACAACCAAGCGGGCATGCAGAATTTCTTGTTGATTGTATAAGAAAAGATTTAGGAACTGATATTGCTCTGCTCTCTGCTGCAAATGTACGCGGCTACATTGAATCTGGAAATCTTGATACAAGATATCTTGAAGATATTTCGCCATTCCACAACAATCTTTGTATCATACCTTACACTGAAAAAGAAATAGTTGACGCAATTAAACAAACCTGTAAATCTTTTGTAAATCCTAATAACAAACCCGGAATACTTCATCCGTCAGGCATGAAATATTCTGTTTCCAGAAGCACAGGCGAACTTAAGGAATTGTATTATATTGACAAAGACGGTAAGGAAATTCCTATTGATATAAATCATCCGCGCGAAGATAAAATTTACAGAACAGCAATAAATGACTATTATGCTCAGGGCAATGACGACATGGTTGTTCTGAAAAAAATAGATCAGGCAGAAAAAGTCTTTGATTTTGACCTGAACAAATGCGTTATAGACTGTTTAAAAACAGCCACACAGCCTGTTGATATCAAAGAAGACGGCAGAATTAAAGTCGTTGATTAAAAATAATTGTAATCAATCTGCGGTCTGAATTTTTCATTATAAATGTCTTTTAAGTTATACGGCAGAGCAAAATCCCAGAGTACTATATAGAAATATGTAATAGGTATTGCTAATATATTAGAATATTGATTTAATATCTCCTTGTCCGGTGTAAGCAGAGCATCAATACCAAGAACAGCTATCAGAATAGGTACTGCTGCGCAAAGCCATATAACAAAAATCACATAACTGATGCCTATGTATTTCAATAATAGTTTACAATAAGGTTTAACAGCTCCTTTTAAGTTAAACAAAAAGAACGGGTTAACCGCATGCATTATGTCATAGCGGTATGCGTATTTCATCAGTGCGAATTTGACAAGACTGAATATAAAAATATAAGCAGTAAAAAATGCTAATCCAACAATTAATATTCCAGCACGCCCCAAACATGCAATAATAATCAGAGAAGGAATAATTGTTAACAGAACATAAAAAGCAGTTAAAATAAGATAAAAAATTGACCAGAGTATTGCGATAATCGGGAGTTCATATAACGCGTTCCATCTAATATCTTTTAAACCCGGCAGGCTCGCATCTTCATTATTGTTTAAAAATTTATGCATATAAGTTACAGAGTACACACCAATCAAAATTACGCACAAAAGACTTATAATAATTGTTACCCATATATTGCTTAAGTCAATCATATATAAAGTTACCAGTGTCAGCAAAATAATATGTTTGACAAAGGCGTCTTGACCTGAATAAACATTGTTTAAAGCCGTAAAAATTTCTTTCATTTTCATACTCCGGTTTTGTTAAAATTACTATAACATTTTTCAGGATTATTTGCAAGATACTAAGATTTATTATAAAATTAATTTATGGATACTATTGAAATAAAACAGCATATTAATCAGTTAAAAGACCGTTATGAAAAACTAAAGGAGTGCCCCTGAAAAACTTCAGGAAGAATTAGATACTCTTGAAGAACAAATGCAGTCTCCTGATGTCTGGTCGGATAAAGATAAAAGTTCAAAATTAGGACAAAGAATAAAAGATATAAAAGAAACATTACAACGTCAGAACAACTGGCAGTCTGTACTTGATGATGCCTCTGTTGCTCTGGAAATTGAGGATACCGATTTACTGCAAGAATCCGTTCAGCGTCTGGATGGAATGGAAAAAGAAATAGATAAGTTTGAAATATGCAAAATGCTGAGCGGCGAATATGATGAGGCAGATGCAATTTTAACAATAAATTCCGGAGCAGGCGGCACAGATGCTCAAGACTGGGCAAGTATGCTTTTAAGAATGTACATGCGCTGGGCTGAGCGCCGCGGCTGGAAAGTTGAATTACTGGACAAACTTGACGGTGAAGAAGCCGGTATTAAATCCGCATCAATTCAAATAACAGGCAAATTTGCTTTTGGATATGCAAAAGCTGAAAAAGGTGTTCACAGGCTTGTCAGAATTTCTCCGTTTAATGCAAACGGAAAACGTCAGACAAGTTTTGCATCAGTCGAAGTCGCTCCGCTGATTGAAGATTACGAAAAAACAATTGAAATTCCGCCGGAAGATTTGGAAGTTGAGACAATGCGTTCAGGCGGCGCAGGCGGACAAAAAGTTAATAAAGTGGAAACTGCCGTCAGAATTTTACACAAACCAACAGGAATTGTTGTTAAATGTCAAATCCATAGAACACAATTGCAAAATAAACATACGGCAATGCTTATGCTTGCCTCTAAACTTCTTGCAATACGTCAGGCTGAACACGAAAAAAAACTCGCTGATATCAAGGGCGAAAACGCTGATATAAATTTCGGCTCACAAATCCGTTCATATGTGTTTCACCCGTATAAAATGGTTAAAGATCATAGAACAAATTGCGAAGTCGGCAATGTTGATGCTGTTATGGACGGCGACATTGATATTTTTATCGACACCTATCTGCGTCAGAATTCATAATACAGACTTTACTGGTGTTGCAGGTGCGCCTCTTTTGGATTTTGCAGACTCCGCAACTGGTCGCAAATCAGGCTATGTACATGCAATCACCATAGCTAAAGAATCTGTATTTATTTTCTATTGCCTCTTTGTATGCCTCAAAGATAAAATCTTTTCCGGCTAATGCACTTACAAGCATCAGTAATGTGGATTTTGGAAGGTGAAAGTTGGTTATCAAATTATCTATCACCTTAAATTCATACGGCGGATAAATAAATAATTTAGATTCATCATGGCAGGCTTTTATTTCGCCGTATTTTTGATATGCAGTTTCAAGCGTTCTAACGGTTGTTGTGCCAACCGCTATTATTTTTTTACCCTCTTTTTTTGCCTGATTAATCACATCAGCAGTTTCCTGAGTAATCTCAAAAGTCTCAGAATGCATTTTGTGCTCAAGAATATTTTCACATTTTACAGGTCTAAAAGTACCCAATCCAACATTTAAAGTTACATAAGCAATTCCTACACCCTTACTTTTTAATTTGTTGAGAATTTCTTCAGTAAAATGCAAGCCTGCAGTCGGTGCTGCAACAGATCCTTCATCCTTTGCATAAACAGTCTGATATCTCTCAAAATCAAGCTTTTTAATTTCATCATTTTGTAATTTTCTCTCAATATATGGAGGCAAAGGTATATTGCCGTTTCTGTGCAAAACATCAAGAACATTACCTTCATAAATAAGTTCAACAATCCAACCGCCGTCTTCTTCTGTTTGAGATATCGCACGCGCAGAAAGCTCATCACTTACTTTTATCAAAGTTCCTTCTTTAATGCGTTTAGAAGGTTTAATCAAAGTCTCCCACTGCTTGCCATCAAGCTGTTTCAACAGAAAAATTTCGATCTTTGCACCGGTTTCTTCCTTTATCCCGTATAAACGTGCAGGTAAAACTTTTGTATTATTCAACACCAGTAGACTGTTTGGATCTATTAAATCAACAATGTCATAAAAATGTTTATGCATAATTGTTTTATTTTTACGATCCAGCACCATCATTCTTGAATTTTCACGTTTATCAGCAGGCATCTGTGCTATTAATTCTTCGGGTAAATTATAATCAAATTCAGATAATAACATATATTCCTCTTATAAAATTTCCCCCTCATCTTGAAGATAAGGGGTGAAAATTTTTAGTCTTTAGTATCAATTTTTCTTGCGCCTTTTAAATCGTCATCATCAACAGCAGCTTTTTTAGCGGCGTCTTCCATATCCATCTGCTTGTTAACAATTACGGTCTGCAGTATCTGAATCACATTGCTTGTAATAAGGTAGAGCAGAACACCTGCAGGTATCGGGATTATGATGAATGTACCAATAATCATAATCGGCATAAATGTTCCCATAGATTTTTGTATCGCCTGCTGTGTCGGGTCAGACGGGCTGTTCTTTTGAGTTGACATCATAATCTTCTGGGATAAATACATTGTTATACCGAACAACGCAATGAGTGCAAGAACATCCCAGTGGAAAGAGCGTTGTACCGCAATAGATGGTACTGAAGCGACAAGCAGTCCTTCTTTGCGTTCAAACTTAACTTTTTCTGTTTCTTTTGTATTTAAATCAGTAATAGACATTTCAGCACTTGCAATATTATCAAGCTGACTGAATTTCAAATCCAGATTGTCCAGACTCATTTTAAATTCAATATTTTCACCCGGAACCAGCTGTCCTTGAATTTCGAGCGACTTATTTGGTTTGTCTATCTTAACGTTATCTAAAACTTCATTATTCTTCAAAACAACACGTGCTGTTTTGCCAAGTGAAAAGCTGTCATATTGAGAGGCGCCCATAACTCCGTCATTTGATATTCCGGCACTGGCGCGCAGGGTTGTATCCAGTCTGTTAACAAACAAAAATGATGCATCACCTGCCATCTGGATAAATTGCGGACTCATCAAAGCTGAATATAACAGAATGAATATCGGCATCTGAATCAACAGAGGCAGACAGCCGCCCATAGGGTTAAATTTATGTTCTTTGTAGAACTCCATCATTTTTTGCTGCATTTTCTGCGGGTCGTTTTTGTATCTATCCTGAATAGCCTTCATTTTAGGCTGTAGTGACTGCATCATACGCATTGAACGTTGTTGAGAAACATTCAATGGCCACATCAAAAGCCTTACAATTATTGTCAATACAATAATAGCAATTCCATAATTGCCGACAAAATGAGCTAACCCTTTTAATAATTCAATAGTTAAAGTTGTAAAATCCAATGTCCCTAATCCTCTTTTAATACATAGTGATTATCATACAACATAAACTTAGCACAAACCAACTCTATAAGCAAGTTAAGTGTTGTAAAGGTTATATTAATACTATTGCGGCAAATTTTTAAAATAATCAGGGTCATTCAATGCCTTATAAGTACAGGCAATACCATTTTCACCATTTGATGATGTAGGACTGCATAGTGCAGGATATTTCTCCAAATCCTTGCTTGTTCCCGGCGCACCGGATGGTAAAAGTCCTCTGGATGTCAATTCAAATGTAAAAACATCATGTCCCCAAGCATTGGGTGCCTTATTAAGACCATTTACATCAACTGTTATTAATAGCCATGGATTAGATGTATCATTTTCTACCATGACCAGAAGTCCATCCAGGACAATAAATTGTCCGTCATCCCACATATGAGTAGCGACACTACTTTTTTTACTGTAAATTTTATATGCGTCTATTACATATGCAACATCGGGTTCCCAAGTAACACAACTGTTAGCACCGCAATCTTTTGCAACTTTTAGATGTTTCATTAAGGCCTTGTAAAACCCGCTTGCATCAATGTATGTATCGTACATAGATTGTCCGGTTTCGGCATATTCCATATCAATTACTTGAGATAGCAGCGAATATGCTTTTTGCAATTGAGACTTCAGCATCACTGCCTTATGATTATTTATCAATGTTGGTATAGTTAATGCGGCAATTATTCCGACTATTGCCAGTGTTATTAGTACCTCTGCCAGTGTAAAAGCTTTTAATTTAATCACTGATTTTCCTCCTATTAGTTAATTAAATAATTCGCATATTAATTATTTGATTAGTATACGAATTATAATATGATATTTAATCCCCATTGTCAAGCCTAAAATATAATTAACAATATGGAAAATAAAATAAGAGCAAAAATTAAATATTTACTATCATTGAGAGGCATGACCATTACCAAACTTGCGGAGTTGATGAGCGAAAAAACAGGAGAAAAATACACATTCCAGAGAATTTCGCACAAATTGAGATTAGGTCGCCTGACGCTGATTGAAGCCTACATAATCGCCGACCTCCTCGACTATGACCTTGAATTTGTTGAAAGAAAATGAAATATTTTTTATTTTTATGTTATACTTAGTATATGGAAAAGACTAATGTAAATATCGATGAGGCTATAGAAAAATTAAAATCTTATTCTTTCCATATGCAAACGTATTCTGAGGACAGTCTTTTATTTGACAGAGTTTTTAAGTTTTCCGGTAATAAAGACAAATTATCAAAAATAAAAGATGAAATAGCGGGCAATGGATTGCGTGGTTCTATTAGGATTTTGCGCTATGTTTTTGCACAAAAACTTGAAAATTATGACATAGATTCCGCTGGCGCCATTGGTGATACAATAGAAGAAATAAAAACGAATTTTAACAGGAAAAATGTAGAATATTTTGAAAAATATTTGGCTAAAGAGCAGCCTCAGGCGCTGGAATATATTCGTGATTATAAAAATAAAAACAATAATGCATTCAGCAACTGGGGCGCCTACTATCGGTATTTACTTCCTTTTATATATTCTGTTGATGATAGAATAAAAGTCTGGGATTACATAAAAATTGTTATAAACAAGTTACTTGAAGATTTAGATATCAGTGATGAATATGAATGTATCAGTACACCTAACCGGTGGGGGGAAAAGATAAAAAGCTATTACGGTTTCGAAGGTCCGAGCAATTACGGTTCTGCCCGTGCGGCTATAATGATTCACCCGAAAGCAATACCTGACCATAAAAATGCTATTCAGTTTTATTGTGGTTTTTCTCATGGCGTAATAGAGGCAGGTGTTGGCATTGGCTGGAGTATTGATAAATCTATACGTAAAAAATTATCGCTGCCAGATACGAATATTTCTAGTCTGCAAACATATAATGAATTGCTTAATAAATTCAAATCAATAAAAAATATAGTCCTGGAGGCGAATAATAAACTACTTGAACTAAATGCTGATGCAAGTCAGAATAAAATAATTATTGAAAATGACGCGGAAACTGAAGGTGACAAAGATGAGACTTCTAACCTTTTTGATGTTGATAGAAAAGGAAATTTAGAAAAAGTCTCTGATATTATTAAATCAACAAAAGTCGCCAAACATTTTCCTATAGACGTTGATTATCTGCAAAGAGATGTGTATGCAAAATTTCTGGCAGACATAATCAGAAATAAAGACAATACCCCGCCTTTGACAATAGGACTTTACGCTCCATGGGGTTACGGTAAAACTCATCTGATAAATTTAATTAAAAAACATCTTAAAAATGATAAAACAATTAAGTTTATAGATTTTGATGCATGGCAATATAATGATCAAGAACATATTTGGGCTGCACTGGTTATGAAATTTATGCAGCAATGTGAAAAAAATTTATTCTTTTATTTAAGATACCTTATCTGGAAACTTTCAAAATTTGTAACTTATGAAAATTGTTTAAAATTGTTAATATACTGGGGCATTATGGCTGTTTTTATACCCGGATATCTGCCTGAAATAAGTAAATTTGTTAGTATACTTATAGCTCATCCTGTAATATTCAGTTTTATATTTACTTTTCTGCCTGATTTGATAAAATACCCTAATTTTAATATAAACAATGAATTTCTACAGTGTTTTAAAATGCCGACTTATAATGAACATTTAGGATTCCGTAATGATGTCACTGAACTTATAAATTTAACTATAAATCATTTAACCCGGCACAATCAAAGAATTGTACTGGTAATTGATAACTTAGACAGATGTTCACAAGAAAATATTATGAAAATTCTTGATGCAATATCCCAGTTCTTAACCAACTGTACAAATGGGGAAAATCATAATCATAACATTGCGACAATTTTTGCAATAGACCATGAAATAGTAAAAGCAGCCGTAAAAAGTAAATTAGCCGTCAACAATACGCAAGATGCCAATAAGTTAGACAATAAAGCTGAAGAGTATTTGGATAAGATTATCAATATACCTTTTACTATTCCTGCGCCGCAAAGTAACGAAGATTTTCTTCTAAACTCAGTTGATGATAATAATGAAAATATCGTCAGATTTATTGCAGATGTAATATTACCGCGCAAAAATTTATCACCACGTCAGATACAAAAATATATTAACGAGTTAATATTATTTAAAAATTTACATACAGGTAATGCAAACGATTATTTGCTGCTTACTTACCTTAGAGAACTTTCTGAACTAAAAATTATAGAAAATGATCAGCTTATTAAAAAGTTATTTGATTATAGAATTATCAGAGACTAATTGGGATCCATATATCACGATTAATACAAAAGTTTATCGCCGTCTTAAAAGGCGGCGATACTAAATCTATTTAACTACTATATTAACCAGTTTTTTCGGAACTACAATCGTTTTAACTATTGTTTTTCCGCCCGTTAATTCTTTAATCTTTGGACTGTTTAATGCTATTTCTTTGAGTTCATCCTGTCCTAAAGATTCATCAACATCAATCTTGTCCTTCACCTTGCCATTAACTTGAACAACAAGAGTTATAGAGCTTGCTTTGGCAAGATTTTCATCCCACTCAAGCCACGGCTCATCATGAATTGAAGTTGTTGCGCCTAATTCTGACCAGGCTTCTTCTGTAAGGTGAACTGCAACTGGTGACATTAACTTTAAGAGTGCAATTATCGCAAAACTCATTACATTTTTGTCTTCCGCATCAAGTTCTTTTTTAGCTGAACACCAATCATAAATAGCATTCGTCAATTCACGATATTTTGAAATAACAGTGTTGAACTGGAAGTCATTTGAAATATCATTTGTTATGCCTTTAATTGCAATATGCACATTTCTTACAAGATCGTCATTCTCTTTCTTTAGCGGGAATTCTAATTTGTAATTCAGGTTAATGTCATCAGCATTAGAGGCAACAAGACGCCAAACCCTATTGAGGAATTTATAACATCCTTCAACTCCGGCATCTGACCAATCAAAATCTCTTGCTGGAGGTGAATCTGACAGTATAAATAATCTTGCAGTATCAGCCCCGTAATTTTCAAATATTTCATCAGGATCAACCGTATTACCTTTGGATTTTGACATTTTTGCTCCGTCTTTTAATACCATTCCCTGAGTTAACAAGTTTTTAAAAGGTTCGTCAAAATCCAGCAGTCCTAAATCTCTTAATGCTTTTGTAAAAAATCTTGAGTATAAAAGGTGTAAAATAGCGTGTTCTATACCTCCTACATACTGATCAACCGGCAGCCATTTGTTTACAAGATTTTTATCAAACGGTTTTTCCGTATTTCGAGCATCTGCATAACGCAGATAATACCAGCTTGAACAAATAAAAGTGTCCATTGTATCAGTTTCACGTCTTGCTTTGCCGCCGCAAACAGGACATGTTGTTTCAAGGAAAGTTTTGGATGTGAGAATAGGTGATTTTCCAACAACGCTGAAATCAACGTCTTTTGGCAGCAATACAGGAAGCTGGTCTTCAGGTACAGGCTGAATACCGCATTTTTCACAATAAACAACCGGTATTGGAGCGCCCCAGTATCTTTGACGTGATATTAACCAGTCGCGAAGTCTGTACTGAGTTTTAAATTCACCAAAGCCTTCTTTAACTGCTTTTTCGGTAATTACCTTTTTAGCATCCTCATTTTTCATCCCGTTAAATTCACCGGAATTTATAAGCACTCCGGGATCAGTATAAGCAGCATCGTTACAATCAGATGGATTTTGCGGGTCTTGAATAACTACTTTTAAAGGTAAGTTATATTTTTTTGCAAAATCAAAGTCACGTGTATCGTGTGTAGGAACAGCCATAACCGCTCCTGTGCCGTATTCAACAAGCGCATAATCAGCAGTCCAGAGCGGGAATTTTTCGCCCGTAAACGGATTAATAGCGTGAGTCCCCAGTGGAACACCTGTTTTTACCCGTTCGGTTGAAAGTCTTTCTATTTCTGTCATTTTACGGGCATTAGCACGATAAGCCTCAACAGCCTCCTTATTTTCAGGAGTTGTTAAAGCTTCTATATCTTTGTATTCCGGAGCAACAACCAGATATGTTATACCATAAGCAGTATCCGGTCTTGTTGTGTAAACCGGTATTTCTATTTCTTTACCGTTCGGGGCATCTGCAACTTTAAATTTTAAAATCGCTCCCTGAGACTTACCTATCCAGTTAGCCTGCATTGTTTTTACGTTATCGCCCCAGCCGGTTAATTTATCTAAATCTTTAAGCAAAACTTCTGCATAATCAGTAATTTTCAAAAACCATTGAGAAAGATATTTTTTCTCAACAACACTGTCACATCTCCAGCATTTGCCGTCAATAACCTGTTCGTTTGCAAGAACTGTTGCACATTTATCGCACCAGTTAACTGCGGCTTCTTTTTTATATGCAAGTCCTTTTTTGTATAATTGCAGAAACAGCCACTGCGTCCATTTGTAATAATCAGGTTTGCAGGTTGTGACTTCTCTATTCCAATCATATGAAAGCCCCAGCATTTTAAGCTGTTTAGTCATATAAGCAATATTTTCATCAGTCCATTTGGCAGGATCAGCCCCGTGTTTCATCGCAGCATTTTCAGCAGGCAGTCCGAAACTGTCCCATCCCATCGGGTGAAGGACATTATATCCTTGAGCCTTTTTAAATCTGGCAATTACATCTGTAATTGTGTAATTGCGAACGTGTCCCATATGCAGTTTTCCTGACGGATAAGGAAACATAGACAGTGCGTAATATTTAGGTTTATCACTGTCATCGCAAGTTTTAAATGCATCGTCTTCTTCCCATTTTTTTTGCCATTTTTTTTCTATTTCCTGTGGAAAATATGCTTCTTTCATCTTTTTCTCCCCTTGTACTGTAGTAAAAATGCTAGCACAAATAAAAAAAATTCGCAAACAATGTCCCTAATTTCATGTAGGTGTTTTCGTGGACACGAAAACACCTACATGAAAACACTGACTTGTGGTGAAAACAAACAGGAGTTATAATATAAAAAATTTATCTAAAGGGGAACAATTATGAATCAAACTGAAAAAGACTTTATCAAATTAGTATTAGAAGACGAACGTTTTAACGATAACACTAAAAAACTTGTTATCGAAAGTATTTTTGAGCGGCATCGTGACCAATTAGATGACGAATTGAAAGAATATTTATACCGCCAGTATGCAGGAGCGGCATTACAGCTGGGCAGTGCCTTCATGCCTGCCGGAAGTCTTGGAAAGGCGGGCATACAAGTTGGCGAACAACTGCTAAAAAAATCTATTGGGCGCAAACTATCGCAGGAGATTGGAGCCGGAGCAGCAGTCGGAATGGGAAGCGGGGCTGTTTTTGGAGCAGGAAGGGGGATAAGCGAAAATAAAAATCCAATTTTAACGGCAGTTACAGATGCACTAACAGGATTGTTCAGCGGCGGTGCCCTCGGGGCAATTGGCGGTAATATACAAAAGGCAATTAAAAAACATCTATTAACTAATTATAATATTAGTAACAATATGACTCCCAAAGAAATGCAAGATTTAAAACAGCTGGGCAAAGAATATTATAAAAATTATTTAGAACAGACTCAAGTAAATAATAATTTAATTGGTCCAGTTAATTTTCCTAAGAGACAATCTGGAGAAATACGGTTGCATAATTACCCACAAATACCTAATTTACAAAATCAAATCAAGAACGCCAAAATTAGTATATATAGCAATGATAAACCGAACAGGGGTGATGCTTTATATTTCAATAAATTGTATAACAGTATAAACAATAAACATTATGAATATGTTATAAGAAAAAACAAAAACAAACCAGGTAATGATTTTTATCAAATAAAACAAGTTGATTCCAGTCCTGCTTATCCGGACCAAACCCAGATAAACAAGACAGAACCCAATAATATCATTAATGATATTATCAATACCGATAAAATATTCTCGTACGATGACCAAGAATATAAATCTGTACCCAATAATATTATAACAAATAATTCCACAAATATCAAGTCTGAAAATGCAAATCTTAACAATAATTCCATTTCAAAGATTGTGCAATCTTTTTTAGCCGCAGGTATAAGTAAGAATGTGTATGATAAAAATCATATTTTTACACCTGAAGAAATAGGGGCTATGACACAGGAGGAATTTGAAGAAAATGAAGATGCTATTATGGAACAAATGGCTAAAGGACAAATTCGACCTACAGCACGTGACTATTCTAACTTCAAAAATCCATATAATGGAGATGATCGAATTTTTTCTCGTGAAGATATTGATGCTATGACAACTAAAGAATTTGAAGAAAACGAGCAGGCTATTTATGCGCAAATGAAGTCAATAGGCGTGCCTCACAATTCTGAACTGGCTGAAAACGCAAGAAGAAATGGTGTAGTTTATGTAAGGGCTTATAAGAGAGAAGACGGCACAGAAGTCAAAGGATACTACAGATCATTACCGCGTTATTAAGTTAAGTTCCCAATATTATAAAACCGAAAGAGCCCACTGAACAGAATAACTCTTTCGGGTCGGATATCTCTATCCCTAAATCGGAAAGGCTAACGCCTGTTCTGCGAGGCCCTTCCGATCCGGACAGTACTGCCAATAATATTATAACAAATAATTCCGCAAATGTCAAGTTTGAAGCACACAAATCTTAACAATAATTCCGTTTTAATAAAATTATTTACACTTTACAATTATAATTGCAATAAATAATGCCATCTGCCGGCGATAAATAAGCCGAAGTGCCGGCAAATGACACTATAGACTACGAATTCAACTTAAAATAAATTTCAAATCTCAGACATAATCCGTTTATATATTAACAAATTACTCCGTTAACGTCAAGTTTCCGCATTCTATAAAAAAATATAAAACTAATTATTATATACAATTCACATAATGAAAATTTTGCGCTATAATAAAACCATGATGAAAAAACTATTATTACCTTTAATTATTTCAGCGGTTATTTTCAGCGGTGCAATTCAGCCGGCGCAGGCAAGACTGTTTAACTCTACAATTACCGCAATTGAACAATCCAGAGAAATCAATGCGACTTTCAAAGCAATACGAAATGTCATTAAAATTCAAAATGAATACTGCAACAAAAGAGACTACGACTCTTTGTATTCACTTTATAAAGAGGATTTTATAAATAATGACGGATTTACTAAAGAAGTATACTTTAAACTGATAAAAGATACCTGGAAAAGTTATCCCGACATATCTTATACAACAGAAATAAAGTCCATTAACATTACCAATAATTACGCGGCAGTAGAAGCTTATGAATATGCTGTTGCAACCTCTAAAGAAAATATTGAAGAGTTAGAAATAGTAGGAGAACTACACGGATTTGCTCATACTGTATATTATCTTGAAAAAATCGGTAAGAACTGGAAAATAGCATCCGAAAATATAATCGAGGAAAAAACTTCTCTCAGCTATGGCGATGCAAGATATTTAAGCATCAACCTTAATGCACCGGAACAAGTTGGGGCAGGAAAATCATACAGTACCAATTTAACAATAAATGTTCCTGATGATTCGGTTGTTGTTGCATCCATCGGACAAGAAAAAATCACTTATCCGCAAAGCCGTTCAGAAGAAGTGTTCAGAAGATTGAATGATGATAACACTCTTGAAAGAATGTTTACGGCAAATTCTGATAACACAAACGAATACAATATTGCATCTGTTGGCATTACACGTGCGGCTATTCCTGATGAAGACAATCCGCAAGACATAAAAATCTATATGAGCGGTATTGCTTTTGTTATGACACGTGTCAATGTTGTACCGGTCAACAAATTTATTAAACTGGAGGATAATAAAGCAGAGGATAAAAATGGACAGAAAGATAAGTAATTTCTTATATTTCATAATTTGCTATATATTTTTTATTTACGTAAATCTCTCACTATCCAATTTTATCGTCTACAATATAAGACACGGATATCGCTTTACAAGTGAAATTATTTCTCTTCACTATATAAAAAATACAGGAGCGGCTTTCAGTATCCTTAAGGATTCGCGGGAAGTGCTGATAATAATTTCAGTTATCGCGCTCGTTCTGCTTTTTTTATATGCACTAAAGCATATAAAATCAATTTCTATGAAAAGTTTATTTTTCATCGCGCTATTATCAGCCGGTATTGCAGGAAATCTGCATGAGCGTATCAGCATGGGTTATGTCAGAGATTATTTTGAATTTAGCTTTATAAATAATTTCCCTGTTTTTAATGTTTCGGATATTTTTATAAATGTAAGTGTTATCGCGCTGATAATTTTAATCTTGCTAAAAAAAACTAAGTGACACAATATGATTATTTTTGTTAACGAAAATGATGAATCTCAACGACTCGATAATTTTTTAACAGAAATTACGCATCTTTCACGTTCAAAAATTCAATCTGCAATTAAAAACGGAGATGTAAAGGTTAATGATACAATTAAAAAGCCTTCTTATGTATTAAAAGAGAATGATAAAGTTGAATATGAATTCAGCACAGCCGAAGTAACCAAAATTGAGCCGCAGAATATTCCGCTTGACATAATTTACGAAGATGACAATATGCTTGTTGTAAATAAATCCTCAGGAATGCTTACTCATCCCACGACGCTGGAAACAGAAAACACTCTTGTTAATGCACTTTTGTACAAATATGACAAAAATTTATCAGATCTTAACGGTGAATTTAGACGCGGCATTATACACAGGCTTGACAGAAACACGTCAGGACTTTTAATAATCGCAAAAAATAACCCTGCACATGAATTTCTTGCCAATCAAATTAGAAATCATTCAATAGTAAAAAAATATCGCGCAGTTGTAAAAGGTTATTATCCTGACAGTGAAGAAAAAATAGATCTTCCAATAGGCAGAAACCCGAATCAGCCTCATAAAATGTGCGTAACCCCTGATGGCAAAGAAAGCACAACTCTGGTAAAAGTGCTTAAACATTTCGGCAATGAAGCAACATATCTTGAATTAACTCTGATTACAGGTCGTACACATCAAATTCGCGTTCATCTAAGTCACAATCATCACCCGATTTACAACGACACACTTTATGGAGCCGGAGCAGGAAAGGTTAAAACTCAAGAACAAGTATTACAATCATTCTATCTGGAGTTTACAAAACCTTTTTCTGATGAGATAATAAAATTGGAAATAGAACCGGATGAAAAGATTAAAAAAGTCTTAAATTACTTTGAAAACAGGAGAGAACAATGAAAAGTTTAATGGTATTAACATCATATATAGCGTGGATAGTAATAATATTACTTGCAGCAATGAATTTAAGCGGGATAACGCATCTTGATATAGTTAGTGTTCAGGGAGCTGCATTTTTATCAGAAAAACTTCATCTGACGCTGCCTGTAACAGCCTTTGATATAAAAACACCTGTACTTTATGTTGTGCTGTTTGCGCTTGGAGAAATTGCAGGCATTTGTTATCTGATGCCTTTATATAAATCTATGCAGGATAAAACGAAAGCTTACAGGCGTGAACTTGAAAAAGGCTCTATTTCCAACAGTACAAGTTCTTCTAAAATAGAAGTTCTGGAAAATAAAATAAGAGTTTTAGAAAAAGCATTGGATGATGCTTTGAAAGGACAAAAATAATTAAATAACTCAATATCATTTTTGTGTTATCATGAATTCATTGAGAAGGATTGAAAAAGGAATATATTATGAGTTTAACAGTATATTTAGGTATAGATGTAGGATCAGTGACAACAAAACTTGCACTGGTTGATGAAAAAGGTAAATATGTTGACAGTTTTATGCTTAGAACAGCCGGTAAACCGGTAGTCGCTGTACAAACAGGTCTAAGAGAGCTATTGAAAAAAGCAATTACAGATTATGATGTTCAAGGAGTTGGAACTACAGGTTCCGGTCGTAATCTTGCAGGTGCACTTGTCGGAGCTGATATTATAAAAAACGAAATTACTGCGCACGCGGTTGCTGCAAGTATTAATGTTCCAGGGGTTCAAACCATACTTGAAATTGGCGGACAGGATAGCAAAATTATCATCCTTCGCGACGGTATTGTAACAGATTTTGCAATGAACACAGTCTGTGCCGCCGGTACAGGAAGTTTTCTTGACCAGCAGGCTAACAGGCTAAATGTTCCAATTCAGGATTTTGGACCAACTGCATTAAAATCAACAAACCCTGCACGTATTGCAGGACGATGCGGCGTTTTTGCAGAAAGTGACTTAATACATAAACAACAGCTCGGGTATCCGGTTGAAGATCTATTATATGGGCTTTGTCAGGCACTTGTCCGCAACTATCTAAGTAATCTTGCGCTGGGTAAAGAATTATTGCCTGTATTTTCTTTTCAGGGCGGTGTAGCCACAAATACCGGTATGGTTAAAGCTTTTGAAGAGGCGTTAGGGCACAAGGTTGTTGTTCCTGAAAATCACCAGACAATGGGCGCAATTGGAGCCGCTTTACTGGCAATGGAAAATCATCAGTACACCGAAACGCCTACTAAATTCAAAGGATGGGAAGTCGGTGAAATGCACTTCTCTTCAATTACCTGTGAATGCAACGGATGCTCAAACAACTGTGAAGTTATCACAATTGTTGAAGGTGTTGATGAAGTCCAGCATGTAGACAAGATAAAAGATATTAAAGGTAATATTATTGCCCGCTGGGGCGGCACCTGCGGACGCTGGGACAGAGGTTAATTAGAGTTAAGGGCGGGCGGTTTTCAACCGCCCGCCCTTTTTAAAAACATTTACTCTTCTTCAATAAGCTCATCTGGCAAATCCGGCAATTGTTTATTCATTTGAACACCAAGCGTCGTTATTTTATCTATCTGCTTTATAATATTATCACGCCCGTTTAATTTTTTTATTGAATTGTCAAGGTTACTTTTTGCTTTTAACAAATCCGTCAGTAGTTCCGAAAATTTATCCAGCATTTTCGCTGATAAGTCAGCAATTTCCTTTGCATTCTTATTCTGCCGGTCTACAATGTGAAAAGAGTTGATAATTTTCAACGCAGCAAGCAATGTAGAGGGCGATACCGGCATAATTTTATTTTTCCAGGCATAATCCCATAACTTGCAGTCTTCACAAAACATCAATGCATAACAGCTTTCTATCGGCACAAACATTAAAACATAATCAGGTGAACTCTCCTCAATAGAATAATCGCGTTTTGCCAGTCCCTGAATATGCGCTTTTGTCGAATCTATAAATTGCTTAAGATATTCAGACTTTTCCTCTTCACTACCGGCATTCACATATCCGTCCCAGGCACTAAATGAAGTTTTGCTGTCAATATAAACACATCTGTTATCCGGCAAATAAACAGTTGCATCCGGTCTGCCTTCTGTAGTACTTTTTTGAATTTTATATTCCTCATCTTTTCTTAGTCCTGATGATTCAAGAACTCTCTCCAGAACAATTTCACCCCAGTTGCCCTGCCTGCGATTATCTGAACGCATAACATTTATCAAAGATGTTGTATCCTGCGAAATTTTATTTCCTGCAGCAAGAAAATTTTGTATATTTAAGTCAAACTTAGTAAAATTCTCATTTTCCGCTTTAAAATTTTCTTCTGTACGTCGCTCAAAATCCTCAATTCGTTCTTTAAAATTTTTATAAAATTCTTCTAATTTTTCTTTATTTTGTTCAGTTAACTCCTTTGAACTATTTGTTAAAATCTTTGCCGCCATATTTTCAAATTGCAATTTCATCTGCTCCAGCATAAAATCATTAGATCTGGTCGTGTTTTTTTCAAGCATTTTGAAATAAAACACCATACATAAAGCCCCGATTAAAAAACCAACTAAAAATATTAGAATTTCCATAAATACCTCAACACTTTTCAAAAATTATACCACAATCGCTTTACAACAAAAAGACTATACTAAAAAGTATGCAAAAAATATCAACCATGCGGCAAAGCATGATGTAGAGCATGGTTGAGGCATTTCCTCCATCCAAGGATTTACATCACAATCTCATGCCAAAAATCATTTAATATCAATCAGGACATGGATGAAAAAGACCATACAGAAAGTGTAGTATTAATAATGTAGAAGGTAACTTAATTTTTAAAAATAAAGAGGGAGATAATGATGAGAGAGTTTAAAAGAAAAGCAAGAGTATTATTAATTGATGACAATTCAGATCACTTAAGAGGGATTAAAGAATTAGTTACTCTTGAAAGCAGCTTTGATGTAGTAGGCGCAACAACAAGCGCAAATCTGGGAATTAACCTTGCTAAAAAATACCGTCCTGATTTAATTCTTATGGATATTAATATGCCGGAAAAAGACGGTCTGCAAGCTATTCAGGAAATAGAAAAACTTGATCTTGGCTGTCGTATTATTGCTCTCAGCGGTTATGATGACTCTGATTTAATTTTCCGCGCAATGAAAATAGGGGCGAAAGGTTATATTCTAAAAACTATGGCATCAGCACAGTTAATCTATGCGATGGATGAAGTTGCCTCCGGTAAAGTTTATCTTCCTTCTGCATTATCTTCCAGATTTTTTGAATACTTCCAGGACTCATACAAAGAAGAAAACGCAATATCTGAAGAAGAAAATCTTCTCACATACCTGACAGGCAGAGAAGAGGAAGTGCTTGAATTATTAACCCAGGGAAATAACTACAAGGCTATTGCAGGAAAATTATTTATCTCTGAAACTACGGTTAAGACACACGTAAATAATATATTCCAAAAATTACAGGTTAATGACAGAACTCAAGCCGTACTTTACGCACTTAATAACGGATTTGCAAACAGAAAACGCGCAAAACTAACAGCATAATGCGTATTTTCAAATAAGCTCTTAAAAGAGTCGTCAGTTATGCCGGCTCTTTTATTGTAATGAGGATCTGATAATGAATGATATTGAATTATACAAAGCGCAAACAAGATGTATTTCTCATGAAATCAGAAATCATCTTTCTATATGTGAATTGTATTCTGAAATAATAAAAAAAACGTTAGTCAAAAATGAGATTAAAAATGAGGCGATAGAAAATGCCGTTAATTGCATACAAAGATCTCTTAAGATAATTAGCAATTCGCTTTTAGATCTTAAATCGTTAAACAATTTGTCATTAAGCAGATTAAATCTAAAAAAACTGCTTGAATGTGCGATTGAAATGTCTTCAGCTTATTTTGCGGATAAAAATATATCAATAATTGCCGATTTGACAGATGAAGTATACGTTAATGCAGATGAAAACAAATTTCTTGCTTGCATAGTAAATATTATAAAAAATGCAATAGAAGCAATTGACAACAACGGGCAAATTGAAATAAACAGCTTTGTAAAAAAATGTGAGGCGCATATTATTATTAGAAATAACGGACGCGCAATAAGCCCTGAAAAAAGGGAACAGATATTTAATGAGGGCTTTACAACAAAAGCAACAGGCAGCGGACTCGGGTTACATATATGCAAAAATAATCTTGCACTGCAAAAAGCAGAACTCAGATTGAAGAAATCAGATGAGGAATCAACAGAGTTTGAAATAATTCTGCCGCGGAATGCTTAATCCATACATTCCTGAATGGCAATGGAATCAATTCCTTCAAGATTTTGAAAACTCTTATACAAGCCTTGAATAGGTTCGCGCCAGAAAACTTCAGCAACCACAGAAATTTTGGTAAGATTGTCATTTTGTTTACTGGGCTTTTTAGATATTTCACGTAACCGTGGAAATTTATCTACAATATAGTTATAAATATTTTCAGCATTTTCATTTTCACAGCAGATATTCAAACGCAAACGCTTATTGCTTTTTGTGCTGGAAACAAGTACACTTTTTTCAAAAAACCGTACAGAGACCAGAACAATTATTGAAATTATAGTGGCGCATATTGCAATTCCGTACATACCAGCCCCGCAAGCCATTCCGATACTTGCAGCCATCCACAATGTAGCAGCCGTCGTTAAGCCGAATACGTTAGCTCCGTGGCGCAAAACAGTGCCGCCGCCGATGAAACCAATACCGGTAACGACCTGTGCCGCTACACGGGCGGTATCACGTATACCGTTTGCATATTCATCAGTAACAACTGTCGGAAATGCATAAATAGAAAGCAGAGTGAACACGCAGGCACCTAAACATACAAGAATATTTGTTCTTAATCCTGCATATTTATTTGTCATTTCACGTTCAAGACCAATAGCAAATCCCAAAAGTGTTGCTGCAACAATACGTGTTATTATAGTCATATCAAAAATCTGTGTTAAAACTTCCATCACTTTTCTTTCTACTATAACCTCTTAACTTATTTTTCATTATAACACTAATGCTTAATAAATGCAAACATATTTATCGCACAATCAGTTGATTATTGTGCAATTTTGCCCTCTCGCCATAAGGCAGTGTAACTTTATCTTTTTTATGAGTAATTTTAAATCCGCTAACCACCGGCACTTTTAAATTTTCTGCAATTTCGTAAAACAATTCATCAAACCAAACCTGATTGTCAATATCTAAAAAATCACCCAGCACAATTGCCTGTACATTTTGCCTGAATTGTTTAATATTTAAAAGCTGCGTCATCATTTTATCTATTTTATAAACAACTTCGTTCAAATCTTCTGTAAAAAATATAAATTTTTCATCAGGAATAAAATCCAAACCGCACAGGGAAACAATTGTCGCCAGATTTCCGCCCCACAAAATACCTTCAGCATCGCCTGCGCAATATACCTTTCCGTTTTCCGGAGAAAAACACAATTGTTTATCAGAAGTTACAGCCGCAAAAAATGCATCCAGCGTAATTTGTGAAGGCTCTTCCAGTCCAAAATCACTCTGTGCAAGCGGACCGGAATAGGTTACAACTCCTGCCCGTTTATAAATCATAGCAGAAAGTGCTGAGATATCCGAATACCCGCAAAAAATCTTAGGATTTTTGCGAATAATATCGTAATCAATTTTTTCAACAAGTCTTACTGCGCCATACCCGCCGCGCATACAGATTATAGCCTTTATTTCAGGATTAAGGAAAAATTTGTGCAATTCCGCAATTTTTTTTCCGTCCGTTCCGGCTAAATAACGGTACTCATCAAAAATGTTCTCACTCAGAACAACCCTATATCCGAGATTTTCAAAGAATTTTTTAGCGCGCTCCACATTTTTCCTATCTTCAACTGCTCCTGCCGTTGCAAGAATTCCTATGGTGTCTCCTATTTGTAAACTTGCCGGTTTAATTATGTTCATATTCTCTCCACTTTTCTCTAACTTCTGCTATAATGATATCATGAACGAAAAATATATACCTTTATACCGCAAATATCGTCCTCAAACTCTTGAAGAAGTTGTAGGGCAGGAACATATTAAAAAAGCACTTGCAAATGCAATTTCATTAAATAAAATTTCACACGCATATCTTTTTACCGGTCCAAGAGGAACAGGTAAAACATCCACCGCAAGAATTTTTGCAAAATCCCTTAACTGTAAAGAAGGTCCGACTATTCATCCTTGCGGAAAGTGTGAAAACTGTATAGATATAACCAATTCTACCCCTATGGATGTAATTGAAATTGATGCTGCCAGTAACAGAAAAGTTGAGGATGCTCAAAATATCTTAGAAAAGGTTATGTATGCTCCGGTTAACAGCCGCTATAAAATATATATTATAGACGAAGTTCATATGCTCTCATCAACAGCATTCAACGCGCTTTTAAAAACACTTGAAGAACCGCCTAAAAATGTAATATTTATTCTTGCTACAACAGAAGTTCATAAAGTGCTTGATACTATAAAAAGCCGCTGCCAGCGTTATGACTTCAAACGTATAACAACCGCAGATATTGTAGCTCATTTAAGAATGATTTCTGATAAAGAATGTATAAATATAACTGATGATGCTTTGATGACTATAGCAAAAAATTCAGCAGGCGGAATGCGTGACAGTATTGCACTGCTGGATCAATTAAGCGTTCTGGACGGGAAAGAAGCGATTACAACCGATGATATTAACAATCTTCTTGGACGCCTATCTTTTGATGTCTTAAATGAATTAACCAATGCAATTATTAATTCTGCCCCAAATGATGGTATTGCAATTCTCGAAAAAATATACAATTCAGGCAATGAGCCGGTTCAAATACTGACAAACCTTCTTGATTATCTAAAAAATCTTTTAATAGTCAAAACGTGCAGCAAGGATATTGTAACTGAATTAACCCAATTAAATGATGTGCAGCTTAATGCTCTGGCTAAACAAATCGAAAAATTGGAAACTCATCAAATTGTTTTCTTAATAGACAAGTGTTCTGAATATATAAAAGAATTAAAAACAACCAATAATCCGCGTTTATGGCTGGAAGTTGCGATAATTGATTTATCAAATCTGGCTGAAAATACTTCTCTTATTGAACTCCAAAACAGAATATCAAGACTTGAAGGCGGAGCTATCCAGCCTGTACCGCAGCAGCATTATAAAACAGCTCCTGCACCGGTATTAAAACCTGAAATGACCAGACCGCAGCCGCCTAATCAACAGCTGCCTAGTCAGAAGCCGCCTAAGCCGCTGCCGCCGCAGGAAAATACTACAAAAGTTGAAACTGAGTCGCAGGACTCTGCGCCGCAGCCACAAAAATTTAATGAAGAGTCTAATGTCTCAGATTTTTCTCCAATGCCTATGTCCTCTCATTCATCCGGCAGTAATGACATTGCTGTACTGTGGGGACAATTACTTGAGAATATACAGAACGTGCCTACGCGCGCACTCCTAAAACAATGGGCAAATCCTATTGAAATCTCGCCGGATGGCGTCACATTAACTCTTAAGTCAGAAGTGCTTTTAAAACAATTTGTAGAAGGCTCTAAAAAACAAATCCTGCAAAATGCAGTAGATACAATGTTCGGACAGCAAAATATACATGTTATTGTAAGACTGCCGCAGGCAAGCGATGTAAAGGTTGATGCCGCCCACCCAAAGTCTAAACCGGTGCCGCCTCCGCCACCGGTAAAACAAGTCGAAGAGGTATCTAATGAAGAGGTTGAAACCGCGAAAGAAGAGATAAAAGAAACCGTCTTAAAGCCGAAAAACAGTGTTGACAGTCTGTTATATTCCGATACCGTAAATATGGTAATGGAACTCTTTGATGGCAAAATTATTGAGTAAAATACTATATTAAAGACTTACTTTTGAACTAATCTCTTTTATTTTCTTAAAACTTGACATTTTGTCTGCTATAGAGTACAGTATATTTATGCAAATACGTATTATCAAAATTGCGACACTAGAAAATGATCGTGCTCCATTCATTGAATGGGTTAATTCACTTGATAAACAGACTAAAGCACGTATACAAAGCCGTTTAACCAGACTTTTGGAAAATAATTTTGGCGACTATAAAAAAATAGATAGTGAGATATCTGAATTGCGCTTTAAATTTGGAGCAGGCTATAGAATTTACTATACAGAAATTGATAATATAATAATATTATTAATTAATGGTGGAAATAAAGCAACACAGAAGAAAGATATTGAAAATGCCAGAAATATACTAATAAAATGGAGAAATTTACAATGAAAGACTTAAAGCATACTATAGATTTTGAAAATTATTTAATAAATGATTTGAAATCTGATGAAGATATAAAACTTTTTTTAAATGCAAGTTTAAAAGACTATTTAGAAGATGGCGATTTTAATTCTTTTTATCATACTTTAGAAATTGTTATAAAGGCAAAAGATACAGTTTCAAACTTCGCAAAAAGAATTGGAATGTCCAGAAGTCATCTATATAGCTTGTTTAAAAATGAGAAAGAGCCCAAATTTTCGACAATTGCAAAAATTTTTAAGGAACTGGGTTATGAATTAGAAGTCGCTTGATAGACATTCTCAATCCAGATTAGAAACAACAAGATAAACAAATCTTGTTGTTTTTTCATCAAGCCCTTCTATTTTACGTTTAATTTTCTCCTTTAAAATCTCACTGGATTCATAATAATCGTTTTCAAACAATGATTGAATAGGCACTTCTAGTGCTTCTGCTATATTTTTCAAAGTTTCCAAGGAGGGATACGCCTGACCCATTTCTATTTTGACGATCTGGCGCGGACTAATATCAACTTTCTCTGAAAGCATTTCCTGTGTAATTTTTTTTGACTTTCTGATTGTTCTTATTTTTAAGCCCAAAAGTTCTTTGTCATTCATACTAATCTCCTTTAATAAATTGTATTTATTTTTTGAGAACAATATAATGAGCTATAATTCATTATTTTCTTGACAATATGCAAAATAATTCATATAATGTGAATATAAATACATATAATGCGTATTAAGTGCATAAAATTGCATAGAAAGGAGATATATGAATAAAAACCAAGCTTTTACTCTTGCAGAAGTACTGATTACCCTTGCCATAATCGGTGTTGTTGCAGCTCTAACAATCCCTTCACTAATTAAGAAATATGAAATAAGACATACAATGACTGCGCTAAAAGAAATATATTCAGTCATGGATCAAGCTGCCAAATTAACTATTGCTGAAAACGGCACTCCTGATACATGGTATTCTAATGTAACGACAGGACTCAATGCCAAAAATGAAATTATGTTAAACAAATTCAAACCTTATTTACGCATTACTAAAATATGTCAACCAGGTGAACAGGGCTGTTTTACTGATGTAATGTATAAAAAAATAGACGGCAAAGACACTCGAAACTGGAATAGAAACAACAGTGATATTATTTCCTTTCGTTTAAATAACGGTATGCTTGGATTTTTACTGTCTTATGGAATAAATTCAAAAAAAGTTAATGATGACCTGCATTATTATGGTGTAATATCTATAGATGTAAATGGAGCAAAGAGACCAAATGTTTTTGGTCGTGATGTGTTCTCTCTTATGTTAACCGAAAGAGGAATTATACCATTCGGCTTGCCGGGTGAATATATGAATGGTGCTTATGATCAAGATGAAGATGGAAATTGGACAATTCCTATCACTGATGTCAAACAGGTATGTAATAGAACAGATTGCCTTGGTTACTGTGAAGGCTGTGCCGCCTGGATAATCTACAAAGGGAATATGGATTATCTTTTTTGTGATGATTTAAGCTGGGATGGCAAAACATCTTGCTCTGAAAAAAATTAACATAACCCTTTAAGTTCGAATACAATGCAAAATATAGAAAACTAACAGGTAATATGGTATTCATATTACCTGATTTTAAAGTGTTTTAGCCGCAAAGACTATAAACTTTTACGTTCGACTTCTTCTTTTGTTGAAACTTGAATAATGTCACCAACTTCTATATCATTAAATTTAGCAAAAGAAATACCGCATTCAAATCCTTGAGCAACTTCTTTTACATCATCCTTAAAGCGTTTAAGCTGATCAATTGCGCCCTTGAATATTTCTTTGCCATCACGAAGTACTACAGCATCCTTGCTGCGGACAATTTTACCTTCTGTTACATAACATCCTGCAATTCTTGTCGTTTTACCAATCGTAAATATTTGACGAACTTCAGCTTTTCCAAGCTCAACTTCTTTAATTTCAGGTTCAAGAAGTGAAAGCATTGTCTTTTCAATATCTTCAAGAATTTGGTATATAATATCGTATTTCTTGATAATTACGCCTTCTTTTTCAGCAGCAGCTGCCGCATTTGCATCTTCTTTTACAGTAAATCCTAAAATCAATGCCCCGGACGCTGATGCAAGCATAACATCCGCTTCAGAAATATCACCAACACCAACGTGAATAATTTTTGTTTTAATAAGTTTACTGTCAAGCTGCGCAATAGCTTGAGAAACAGCTTCTGCTGAACCATGTGTATTTGCTTTAATAATAAGGTTAAGTTCAGGAATATCATCCTCACCGGCAGCGGCTTCACGTCTTATGTGTGCCGGCAGCATTGTTTCAAGACGTTTATCACGTTCTTTTTCCTTGCGTTTTTCAACAATTGTCTTCATTTCTTTTTCGTTTTTAACAACCTCAAAATAATCTCCTGCCTGAGGAACTTCTGTTAACCCTAGAATTTCAACAGGAGTAGAAGGTTCTGCCTTTTGGATTCTTTCGCCGCTATCGGAAAGCAAAGCTCTTACACGCCCGCAAGCTGTACCGACAACAATACAGTTGCCAACACGTAATGTTCCGTTTTGAACTAATAAAGTCGCAACAGGTCCTTTACCTTTGTCCAAATTAGCTTCAATTACAACACCTGAAGCCTCAGCCTTAGGATTTGCTCTTAAATCTTCCAAATCTGCAACTAAAAGAATATATTCAAGCAATTCATCAATACCTGTTCCATTGAGTGCTGAAACTTTTACTGTAATAGTCTCACCGCCCCATTCTTCAGGAACGAGTCCGTGCTCGGTCAATTGCTGCAAAATTCTATCCGGATTTGCATCAGGCTTATCTATTTTGTTTACTGCAACAATAATAGGCACATTTGCAGCTTTAGCGTGGTTTATCGCCTCAATTGTCTGCGGCATAATACCATCATCTGCTGCTACAACAAGAATTGCAATATCTGTTGCTTTTGCTCCACGTGCACGCATTTCTGTAAAGGCTTCGTGACCCGGGGTATCAACAAACACAATTTTTTTATTTTCTTTGTCGCCGTCCAGATAAACGGTATAAGCCCCTATAGATTGTGTAATACCACCGACTTCCGTTGCAACAATTTTGTGTTTTGATGCACGTATACTATCAAGAAGTGTTGTCTTACCATGGTCTACGTGCCCCATAATACTAACTACAGGAGCGCGTTTTTTCAATAATTTTTTATCAACTTCAGTTAATGCCTTTGTTTTCTGTTCTTTTTCCAATTCTTCTTCTACATAAGCATCCAAATCTTCATCTAGAACTTCTAATCCATATTCTGCACAAATCTTTTTAATAACATCGACATCAATTAACTGATTTACGGTTGCCATAATGCCTTGAAACATAAGATATTTAACAATTTCAGCAGGAGTTTTTTGTATTTTTTCAGATAACTCGCTTATAGTCATAGCATGGTTAACAACAATTTGTGTAATCTGCTCAACTTCTTCTTCCTTATGCACTTTTTTCTTGTGTTTTTGAGCTGCGGCTTTTTCAAGAGAAATTCTTTCTTGTTCTTCTTTTTTAGAAAAATCTTTATCTTTACGTTTACCGTCAGAACGCTTTTTGGAGCCGCCTTTATTTTCATATATATCCTGCGGGATAATATGTCTTACCGGTTTTTTCTCACCGGTCTGAGCAGAAGGTTTCTCAAAAGGACGTTTAGTTTTAGTTTTTTCTTCACCGGTTTTGTTAAGTTTTTCTCCTCGTTCGCCGCGAACAGCAGTATCTTTTGGCGGAAATTTTTTACCTGCCGGTTTTCTTAAAGCTGTATTTTCACCTTCCGATTTTCGTGGGGCACGTCTTACTATTTCGAGTTTGTTTTGCGGCTTAACAACTTCGATTTTAGGACGTTTAACCTCTTCAACCACAGGCTGAACCTGCTGAACAGCTTTAGTGTCCGCTACTTCTGCAGTATTTTCTTTAACAGGAGCTGCGACTTCCACAGGTTTTGCCTTTTTGACCACAAAAGCCTTAGGCTTTTTAACCTGTTTTACAGACCCTGCAGCTATAAAATCTTTTAATCTTCTTATTTGATCAACAGTAACAGAACTTGCGTGAGTCTTACCTGTTATGTTTATTTGTGCGAATTTTTCAATGACTTCCTTGCTGGTAAGCCCCAATTCTTTTGCTAATTCACTTATTCTTACTGTATCAAAACTCATTTAATAATTTTCCTTTCACTTCATCCGGTATAGAAACTTTTAGAGATTTTTGAAGTTTATTTTTTTTGAATGCGTTCTCTACACAAGTTTTATTATAGCAGAGATATGCAGATCTGCCAAATATTTTTGTATCAGGGTTGACAAAGACGTTATAATGCGCATCACGTGTAATTTTTATTAATTCATTTCTATCAGTAATTTTTCCACAAGCTGCACATTTTCTATCTGTCACTAATTCACCTCTGCAAGTTTCTCCAATTTTAACTTTTGATCATGTTCAGTAAGCAGTTTTATTAATTCATCCAGATCTCCGTCAATTACAGTCCATACATTCAGGTTGTGATTGATACGGTGGTCTGTCAAACGTCCCTGCGGGAAGTTATATGTTCTGATACGTTCACTTCTGTCGCCGGAGCCAACCTGAGAACGACGCAAATCAGTAATTTCCTTCATCTGCTTTTGCACTTCCATATCATAAAGTTTTGCTTTTAATATCTGAAGGGCACGTTCTTTGTTTTGCAATTGAGAACGTTCTTCTGTACAAAATATCATAATACCTGTCGGTTTATGAAATACACGGGCTGCGGTTTCAACCTTATTTACATTTTGTCCGCCTGCCCCGCCTGAACGCGCAGTTGTAATTTCTACGTCGTTCATATTTAATTCTACTTCTACATCATCAACTTCCGGCATAACCGCAACCGTAGCAGTTGAAGTATGCACACGCCCCTGAGATTCTGTTGCAGGAACACGTTGAACTCTGTGAACACCTGATTCGTATTTCAATTTAGAATATATACTGTCACCTTTAATTGAAATAATTACTTCAGAAACACCGCCGGCTTCACAATCGGTTTTACTCAATATTTGAGTCTGCCACCCCTGTTTATCCGCATAACGCATATACATACGCATTAAATCTCCGGCAAAAATATTTGCCTCATCACCGCCGGCTCCACCGCGGATCTCCAACATAATATCTTTGTCATCCATCGGATCACGGGGCAATAGTAATATTTTCATTTTTTCTTCATATTCAGGAATTTTTGCCTCATTTGACTCTATTTCAGATTTCAAAAACGATCTCATTTCTTCGTCAGTTTCGGAGTGTAATAATTCTTTTGCCTCAGCAATTGCATCTATGGCTTTTTGCCAGTCATAATACAGATTTACTGTTTCCTCCATTGATTTACGCTGTTTTGACAAGTCTCGAAAACGATTGTAATCCTGTATAACTGCGGGGTCGGATAAGGTTTCTCCCAGCTCTTTATATTTCTTTTCTATCTGCAAAATTTTATCTAACATATCTTTCATAGCAATTTCATTATAACAGGAACAAATAATTTTTCAAATGTGCAATAAAAAACGACCTGTGCGGTCGTAAAGGAAAATGGAAAGGGAAAAACTTTTTATTCTTTTGTGAGTAATTTTCGTTTTTTATTTTATTTTTTTTACTATTTTAAATTTTATGTGCGTTTCCTTATTAATTTAAATAACTGGCTTTTCTAGGTTTCCTTCTTTTTTTTCGTCGATTTTTAATCCTTTTTTATTCTTATTTCTATTATTCTGAGTATCAATAGGCTCTTAAATCTTTTTTACGATTTAATCCATTTTGCTCACAATTCAACTTAGCACTAATACAGGTTGTATATCGTTTCCTCTATAGTCTTGTATCTTGCTCGGGTTTATTTCACTCATTCGCATTTTTCGACACTCCTGAT
>CALUVG010000002.1 GCA_944324165.1 Candidatus Gastranaerophilales bacterium
TAGCTCCACCTTTGCCTGCTGCGGTGTTACCTTCAAAATCAGCAGCAATTTTATTGATTGATTTACTGTTGTATATTGCACCGCCGCCGCCATATTGGTAATTAGAATTATTATTACTAAATGTAGCACCTATTGAGTCAATTGAGCCTGAATTATAAATTGCTCCGCCTTCATCGGCACTATTTGCGTCAAATTCTGCGGAATCTATATTTGTAATTGTACTGTAGTTATAAATTGCTCCGCCATCACTTGCTGTTGCCTTGTTACTTATAAATTTACCTGAAATCTTATCAATTGTAGCATCAAAACTGTTATATATAGCTCCACCATTGTCTGCGTTAGTATTATTTTCAAAATCTGTGTTTTCTATACTTAAAGTTCCTAAATTACTGATTACACCGTTAGCCCCTGTTGCGTCATTATTATTATTCGCAAATTTTGAACCGCTAACCGTTAATTCCCCACTATTACTTATAACATTACCTGTATTTTGAGTAAAATATGTATCAACTACATTTACCCTAGAACCTTGAGTGCCCGTGATGAATTTCGAAAATCCGCTAACACCATCTGTTGCATTTGCAATATCATTATTATTTTTAATATTTTGTATATTTAAAGTTTGACCGTTTCCTACTTGAATACCGCTTGAGCCGTTTCCATTGAGTACATAAGTATTTCCATCACTCTGACCGATTGTAAAATTCCTGTCTGCACCGCTTAAGACCGTAGTGTTGCTTGAGGTAAGAGTATAATCTTCAACAAGCGACCAACTTGAAATAGCGCTATTTTTGATTGCGTCTTCTAAAGTACCTTGTCTATTTTCTCTTGTTACTATAAGTAAGCCGTTTGTATTCGAATCGGGCGTAAAGGTGTAAACCCAGCCTTGAGAAGTCATTGCAGATACAACAGGGCTTGATGTTACGCTGACATTTTGAGCTCCTGCGCCATCAAGGTAAGTTGCACTGTTTGCGCTGCCGTCAGTACTTATAAGTATGGAATTTAACAGTACGGATGAGCCGGCTTCAGCACTGTTTACGGTAAGTTTGTCCATAACTCCTGTGCTTGCGTCAAAATCTACATTTAATAAAGCGCCTGCTGCACCATTTTCAACGGCTTTTAAGTTATCTACAGTTACAATATCGCCTACTTTGCCGTTTTGCAAATCCAAAATACCGGAGTTTGAGTATAAATTATCAGTACTTAAAGTTCCGTTTTGTCCTACTTTTACGGTTCCGCCGTTTAAATATAAATTTGCTAAATCAGAGGTTGCGTTAAATTCTGTAGTGCCGGCTTTGTTATCAATTGAGCCGCCTGTAACGGAAGAATTAAACAAAACGCTTCCTGTTTCTCCGTTAGAATTTACATTTATTGTGCCTGAATTTTGTATAGAAGTATTATTAAATACTATTTTCTTATCCTGAGAAGCATTAAGATTCATTGTTCCGCTGTTTGTAACAGAGTTATTATCAAATATTGAATCTTTTACGTTTAATGTTCCTTTGTTATTTAAAGATGAATTATCAGAAATATAAGAATTTTGGATATTTGTTGTGCCTGAGTTATCAAGCAAATCTGAAAAACCGCTAATACCTGCAGTTGCAGAATTTATATCCGCATTATTTCTTATATTTTGTAAATTTAAAATCTGCCCGTTGGCAATAGTGAAACCTTTTTTACTATCACCTGCTATGATAAATGTATTTCCGTCTATTTCACCAATGGTAAATTCTCTGTTTGTACCGACTAATTGAGGTAAATCTGAAGGTACGGTGTATGAAGAAGTAAGCGTAAAGGTGCTTCCGTTTGATTCATCTTGAAGCATATCAGCTAAAGTTATTCCGCCGACTTCTCTTGTAACTTGAAGAACACCTTGTCCGTTTGGTGTGAAAGTGTAAGTATATCCGCCTGATGTAACGGTTTTAATCGCATTAGATATAAGAGTTACTTCATCTTTTGCCGCACCATCCAAGTAAACAGTCGAAGCAACATCTCCGTCTTTTGAGATAAGAATGCTGTTTAAGTCTAATCTGGCTGAACCGGTTTCGGTTGAATTTATAATCAATTTATCTATTACACCGGTTGAAGCGTCATAGTCTAAGTTTAATTTTGTTCCAATATTACCGCCAAGAGTTGTGATAGTTAAATTATCACCTATGCTGTTATTTTGTAAATCCAGCGTTCCGCCGTAAGCTCCAAAGAAATTAAGCGTTTGATTAGCAGCTTCTTGACCTAATTTTAGGGTACCGACATTACCTGTTGCAGAATCACTACCGAGATTAATCCCATATCCGCCATCAAGAGCTTTATCTAATACTACAGTACCTGAATAATTATTAGTAAAATCAGTATTAACATTTAACATTGAATTTGCATTTGCAAATTTGATTGTATCATTTATTGTTAAAGTTCTATTATCTGATGCTAAAGCATTCAATGTGCCATTTAAATAAATACCGCTGCCACTTCCGTCTACTGCACCTGTAGAATTATTATTTTCAAAAACAACATCCTTGGTTTTTGCATGGATTGTTGTTGCAGCTAATGAATCATTATATATTGCGCCACCTTCTTTAGCTGAGTTATTTTTAAATGAAGAATCAACTATAGTTAAACCTGTAACATCCTCAGAAGCATATATTGCGCCGCCTTTTGAATCAGCTCCTGTTGCTTTATTTGAAGTAAAATCAGTATTTTCTACAGTTAATCCGATATTTGCGGAATCGGTAATATGCGATTTTTTAGCATATATTGCACCGCCTTTATTTACGGTTTCGTTACCTTCAAAAGAGGAATTCTTTATTGTGGAATTTATATTATTTACAGGAATATAAGCTATTGCACCACCTGAATTTGTTGATTTATTAAAAGTAAAAGTAACATTATCAAGAGTTGAGTTTTCAGAAGCAATCATCATTGCTCCGCCGTCTTGCGTTGTAGTTTGAGCAGAATCAGTACCGTAATTTAATATACCGTTACCAATGAATTTTGTATTTTCAACAAGAAGGTTATTTGCATAAGACTCAACTGCACCGCCATAAGACTCTGCTCCTGCATTAATAACAGTATTTCCGATAAATTCAGAATCTGTTATTGTTGTATCTGTTATGTTGCCTATTTTTAAAGCTCCGCCTTGAGCATAACCGCTATGGTTTTTTCCATCTGCGATATTATTAAGAAAACGTACATTCGAAACCGTTCCTGAAGAATCATCAACAAAAACTGCGTCAAAGAAAAGTGCAGATTCTACTGCATTTTGTATAGTACCGTCTTTTACGGTAAAGTGGAAATAGCCTGACTCTCTTGCATCTGAACTCAAAATTGTATATTCAACATCTTTTTGTGTATTAGCGATTTGAACATCAATTGTTTTATTATTAAGGTTAAGAACAATATTAGAATTGCCTTTTGCAAGGGCTCTTTCAAGAACTCCTGATTCAACAATATTAGAAGTAAGTGTTATTGTTGTATCACCTGTTGCATTATCAATCGCCGATTTAAGCGCTGACCAATCAGCAACAGAAACCTCCGTCGCACTTGTTTTTATAGAAACACATAACAGCATTGACACTATAGCTGCAATTGCTAATGTTCTTTTTGATAACCTCTTCAAATCCATTCTTTATTCCTCATGTTTTATCTTTTTTATAACTCCACAAAAGCAAAAACACCCCTACAACAAAGTTGCACAGAGGTGTTTTAAAATTTCATTCGTTCACTGCCCGAATATAAACTCTTTTTCATCACGCTTTCTTAAGTTATTTCTTCATCACTTCCTTATTTTTCATAACAAAATTATTATTTAGTTAAGAAAAACGAAATATAACTAATATTATCATGAATTACAAAATAAATCACTATTAATTTATTATGTAAAGAATTCGTTACAAAGCTTCAAAAATACTGTTATTGCTTAATTATAGTTGTGTATGTAATTTTTAAAACATATTTATCTTTTAATAAAAAATCATGCTAATTATGTATATAAAAAAAATAAGTTAAGAAAAATTTTTACTACAAATTTTTATAATCCGAATTGGCAATAAAATCAGGGGTTCTTCCTTTTCTTAACTAAATAATAATTTTGTTATAAATAATTTATGTTAAGTTAAAGTTTCAAAGAATAAAATTTGAGTAACTTTCTTCAATTTGGGACTGTTCAATTCCAATGTATCTTAATGTGACTTCAGGATTAGAATGATTAAAAATTTTTTGCAAAATAGCTATGTCTTTAAATTGTTTATAATGGTGGTATCCAAAGGTTTTTCTTAAAGTATGAGTTCCAATATTTTCCTCTATTCCTGCTTTTTGAGAAACATTTTTTAATATCATATATGCGCCTACCCGCTCCAGTCTGTTATTAAACTTTGTTTTGAATAACGGTTCGTCATTTGTTCTATTTTTGGTATATTCATCTATTATTGATTTTAGCTTTGTATTAATCGGAAATTTTTTAAATTTTCCGGTTTTCTTTTCTCGTATTGTTATATGAGTTTTATTCTTAACATCTCCGACATTCAGTGCCAAAATATCAGATATCCTTAATCCGCTATTTGTACCCAAAACAAAAAGCAATAAATCTCGTAAACCTCGCTTTTTAAGAAAATTTTCAAGAGATACTATATCTTGCTTTTTTCTAATTGGCTCTACTATGTTCATTTAAATCCTCCTTTTATAAAATAAATTTGCGTTTTAAAACCATAAATATTTTAAAACAATGACAACAAGCATTATAAAAGTCACTATTCAAAATTTAAAAATGATAAAATCCGGTTAATGAAGGGTGATAAAAAACAATGAATCGCTACTGAATATAGGTATAAATGGAATTTAAAAACATAAATTATGCTATTCGCAATATGCAAAGATTTAAGATTTGATAAAAATAATAATTTGGAATTTTAATATGCAATTGAATTTATTCAATAACTTCTATTGTATTTTCAACAAACTCCCAGTGATATCCATAGGAGGTTTTTTGTTTGCCCTTGCAGGCTTGTCTAATTAAATTCATATCGCAATAATAGTTTTCTCTTACAAAAGCAACCCAATTACTTGCTGCTCTTACATTTTCAAATATTTGTCCTGTTTCAATGCATCTGACTTTTTTAGATTGTTCTTGCAATGATCTGAATGGTTTTATTTTTTCCATAAGAAGATTAAACATCTCCGAAGATATTTTATAACTTCCCATTTTAATATCTTCTTGCTTTAGAATTACCGTATATATTTTCTCGGATTTTATAACCTTGTTGTATAAAATCCTGTAAGGTTCTAATTCCTTTTGTATTTCATAAAAAATCTCTTGTGTAGGTCTGTAAGTACCTATATGGACATATTTTTGTTTAAGTGTAACTGTACATCTGTTTTTCGCTTTCGTAGTCATAAATCTCCTCTCTTATTGCTTCGCATAAATCATTTTTGTGTAATAGCCCCATTTGTAATCCCATATAAATCGCATCAATAGCGGTGTGAATTTCGCCAAGAAAGCAATACAAACGCCATTTTTGCATTCTTGTATTTGAAAGAGACAGTCCCATTTTTCTTGCAATTTGTTTATTCTTATAACCTTTTGCCATCAGGATCAAAATTTGGTGTCTTCTATCAGTCATAGTTGCTCGATGCTTGTACATATTTTTCCTTTCAATTCGTTTAATGGATTACATTTTAACCATTTTGTAAGGCAATTTTTTTATGCCGAAAAAACTAGACATTCGGGGAATTGTTTTACAACTTTTTGACTGGTACATTACAAAAAGAAAATACATTGAAAATTTTGGAAACATTGATTGTATAATAGTTTCAGAGACTTTTTAATTTAATGTCTTACAAAATGGTTAAATTGTAAGGCAAATAAAATGTAATGCAATGACTCTGATAGAGAGGGTTTTGCACTATAAAATAAAGTTGGAGTAACTGTAGTCAATCTGGTCTTGTTCTATGCCAATGTATCTTAAAGTTATCTGCGGACTTGAGTGATTGAATATTTTTTGCAGGATAACCACATCTTTAAATTGTTGATAATGGTGGTAACCAAAAGTCTTTCGCATTGAATGCGTACCGATTCTTTCTTGAAGTCCGGCTTTTTCGCACGCATCACGAATTAAATAATATGCAGTTACTCTGTCGAGCCGATGCCGCCAGTGAGATAAAAACAAAGGTTCTGCGTTCCGCCTGCCTTTAACAAAATCCTCAATCATTGGTTTTAAGCGGTCATTAATCGGAAATTTTTTAAACTTCCCTGTTTTCTTTTCAACAATTTGAATATGAGTTTTATTTCTTACATCGCCGACATTTAATGACAGCAAATCAGAAATTCTCAAACCGCAGTTTGTACCGAGGACAAAAAGCATTAAATCTCTCTGACTCTGTTGTGCTAAGACTTTTTCAACTTTTTTGATATCAGATTTGTTTCTGATGGGTTCTACTGTAGTCATTTTCTCTCTCCTTTCCTTTGACTTACAAACTATTCAGGGGTTTAATCCCCCTAAAAAATTTTCGGTCATACTAAGGATTTCTTCAAAATCTTCAGGGGTGAGTTGCAGGTATGGACGTGCAGGGATTTCAACCGATTTATTCCGCCCTGCCTGTCCACCGAGTTGGTGTATTGCTGCGTATTCAAGGTTTGAGCCTATAACCGCAGAATCGTTATCGTAATAAGTATTAACAGAGGATGCGAGCTGACCTGATACCTGCAAAATCATGCCGGGCCACTGTTTATTTTTAGTCCGCTGTTTTATTGTTGATTCAGATAGTTCAGTCCATTTATCAGGTCTGCCCTCGTTTTTAAAATTTTCTTCTGTTGAATATGCGAAAATCCCTGCGATGTTTTTCATTAAAGGTCGCAGGTTTTCACTTTTTTGTGCTAAGTCAAGAAGCTTTGACTCAACTTCTTTGTTATCTATTTTTATTTCAATAGAGTCAGACATTTTTAAATAATTCTTTTATAGGGTAATTAGCAATCAGCAGTTCTTTATATACCTTATTCGCCCTGCTAGTACCCTCACGATTGTTAATTCCGTTCTGCCTTTCAACTTCAATCATCTCAAAGCCTTTGTATAATTCTCGGACTTTTGGAGAATCATCGTATGAGAGCAGAAAACGCCCTTTGATGCTGCCTAAAACATCTCTTAAACGTTCGTGGTCAAAGTCTGCTGTAGAGGTTACTTCATAACCGCAACCTGAAGTGTACGGCGGATCGCAATAGAAGAAAGCACCTTCAAAATCGTATTGTTTAATCAATTTTTCAAAGTCACGATTTTCAACCATAACTTTATCAAGGCGTTTGTGGATTGCATCAATTTTTTCTAAAACATTTCGTTGGGATTTCGATGCACCGCCTGAAGATTTTTTTACAGTTCCGAAAGTATCACCACGCCCTCCGAATGAACGTGTGATTAAAAACAGAAATTGTGCGGCTTTTTGGATATCGGTAATAAAAGTTCCGTTTAAAAATTGGAAAAACATCTCACGTGAGCCTAAAAGATACTGTAATTCTTCTTTTAAGGCATTAGGGTGATATTTTACAATCCTGAAAAGATTCACCAATCTACCGTCAAGGTCGTTGTATATTTCCAAATCAGCCCAACGGTCTTTATAAAACAGAACCCAACCGGCACCACCGAATGGTTCAATGTATGATTGGATATCCGTAGGAACTAACGGTGCAATACGTTTGCGGAGTAATCTTTTTCCGCCAACCCAGTTTAATAAACTTTTTTTATCAACTGTCATTCAAAACTCCTTTAATTATTATTCAAATAGCATTCAAATATCGTTTAAACCCGATGCGGGATTATGAGACCACCCGACATCAGGTGCAATCTTTTTACCTGTAAGAGGGTCTGTATAAACAGTCACTGGCTTATATTCACCCGATTTTTTAGAAACTAACCTCATTTCCTGAGACAAAGTTCCTGTGGAATTCCCCGGCTTTGCATCTTTCTTTTTGAGGTTATAATCTGAAAGAGCGTTAACTCTGCAACGGCATCTCCAACCGTTCGGTGGGTAAAAACTTGCCCAGAAAGGATCATCATATCTGTAAATTAATCCATGCAGTTGTGCGTGTTCGGGTCTTGTTCTGTTATCAAGGACAGCAACGTATTCCCAATACGGTCTATTGTCCACATTATCCATCTGAGTTTTATAACGCCCTGTCATATATGAAGTCTGCATATTAACGGCATAGATGGTTTTTAATCGGTACATTGAACCAAGCTGAACTTTTTCTGCGTTGCCTTGAGTATCAACAACAATCTGTTCTCCCCACCAACCTTTCTTTTGCAGGGTTGGTTTGAGTTCTTTTTGAAACTCACTGAATGTTTTTCCCTCAGACAGGGCTTTATCCAAAGCAGAGCGAATATCTTTTAGAATATCCTCACGCATAACTTTGGCAACTGTGAAAGTCTTTTTATGTGCATCTTGCCAGAGTTCGTACCAATCCCAAGTGAAAGTTTGACCTTTTCGCCTGAAATATTTTATGGCTGCTGCCGGAGCAAGTTTAAATAGACCTTTAAGTTCGATCATTCTCGACCTCTGCCGCTTGGTTGCTCGCATTAAACGGGTCTGCGGTCTTGGACTTCTCCAAGCCCTCCGCCCTCTGCTCGCAATCCGCGATTTTTCTTGCAACAGCTTCAACAACATTTACGGTTACGGCATTGCCTGCCATCTTGTATAAACGACAATCTGCCAGTCCGATTTCACGTGCTTTCTCTATCATTTCATCAGGAAATCCCTGAAGTCTGAAACACTCAAGCGGAGTTAATCTGCGGATTCTGTATCCGTCAATAGTTCCCATATTGCAGTTTGTATCAAGAGTTTGAGAACAGCCTTTACCAACTCTTCCTCGTCTTGTTTTAGAATGTGGAAAAGCAAGATTTATTCCGTCTCCTGGGATTGCCTCATCGTAACCTTTTTTAGTACCGTTCCTCACACGCATTAAAGGAGTATCTCCTGCAACCAAAAGTGTTTGAACAGTATCAGAAGGACGATATTTGTCATAACGTACCCTGTTTACAAAATACAAACCTGTTTTAGCACCGAGTCCGCCGCCGTTTGCAGTAAGACAGGAACTTAAACCGTCCGGTAAATAAATTCTGTTGCCTTGAGGTGTCTTGGGACTTAATGGATGTTGATTGAGCGTGCTAATATTTTCGATTCCGTCCGGGGTGAGAGGAAATATTTTTCCGGCACATCCTTTTCCATAACATCCAACAATGTACACTCTTTCCCTGTTTTGAGGAACTCCGAAGAACTTAGAATTAAGTAATTGCCATTGCACTTGATACCCAAGGTCGGTGAGAATTTTAAGTATTGTTTGGAAAGTTTTTCCACTGTCGTGATTAAGTAAGCCTTTAACGTTTTCGAGTATAAAATATCGGGGTCGCTTGTCTTTGAGAATCCGTGCGACTTCAAAAAACATTGTGCCTCTGGTGTCTTCAAAGCCGCGTCTTTTTCCTGCAATCGAGAAAGACTGGCAAGGAAATCCTCCGCAGAGAATGTCGAAGTCGGGCAATTCTTCTGTATTGATTGTTCTGATGTCATTAAAAAATAACTCCTCTTCGGTATTAAAATATGCTTTGTATAATTTGTTGGCATATTCGTCATTATCACAATAGCCGATACTTTTAAAACCCGCTCTTTCAAGTCCGATTCTGAAACCGCCTATACCGGAAAATAAATCCAAAAACGTTAATTGCTTATTCAAGACCATCACTCCTCCCTTGCAGTTCACACAGGAAAAGTGCCTTTTGAAGAGATTGTTCAAACTTCTTTGAATGCAGGTTTTTATCCGTTAAAAGTTCATAAGCCTCATCGAAGTCATCACAATCCTCAAGCAGTGAAATTAAAGGTGAAAGCATCTGTTGAGCCTGTTCATTTAATTTTTTTGTTGAAATAAACTCAAGCAGATTTTCTATCTGGTCTTGTCCGGGAACGGACGGCTCGCTTTCCTTGAATTCCTTAAACTGAGAATTTGTTGCAGGGATAACATCTTCCCTGATATCAAAATCCTCATCTTCAAGACCGTATGCTTTAATAAAATAATTTTTCGTAAATTTAACACCGGTATCGGAGAGAATTTTGTCTCTCTGTGCAAGAGTCAAATCAACTTCTTCCGGTGCATATAACTGAAATATAGGGACTTCTTCATTAGAAAAATTAATTTCGTAAATCCAACGGATAAGCTGGTTTATAACACTTTCAACGAGTTTTTTATCAGAATCAATAATATCCTGACGAACAGCCATATGCGTATTTGCCGCAGCATAACTTCCTGTTGAACCTATTTCGGTTGTAAGAGTTTGTCCTAAGATTGCTTTTGAAATTTCAGAATTCATCTTGTCGATGAGTTTTTCATAAATTTCGGCAGATGAAGATTTATTTGCCTCTTGAATTTCAACAGACGAATCATCAGGAATAACAGCGATTGCATCTTGAACCATATCCTCTAACATATCGGCGAGAGTCGTTGTTTCTTCTCTTGATGCTCCACGTGGGTGTTTGCCTATCAAATGAGGCATTCCGTATTTTTCAGTGAATACTACCCAAAACTTCAGTCCGCCTTTTTTGAATGTTACAGACCAAAAGACACGAGATAACGTTCTCTCACCGTAAGGATTGTTATAAGATGGATTATTTTGAGCAAGCAGGAATTTTTTATCCGGAACAATTTCGCCGTAGTAATTTTCTTTAGTTCTAAATTTTAGATTATTATCATCATCAAAACAAAACCATTCCGGCGGCTTTGCAATAATTTTTTCAGGCAGAACGTGTCCTGATTTTGTTTTCTTCCAAATAATCTCTAAAGGCTGATAACCGAACTGCGTTGCATCAAGAATATCACTTATTAATTTATGAATATCCAGTTTTTTAAGTAATTCTTCAATCGCCTCAGCGTTTTTATCTTTATCCAAACCTCGATTAATTTCCCAATCGAGAGATAAAACTCCTGCTTTTCGTGATTGAGTGCAGGCAAAAACGTGAGGATCACAAAGCAATTCCTTATAAATCCTAATATCCTTGCCCTGTTTTCTGAGAACAATATCAGGGTCGGGGAGAATGTTTGCCAGAGAATAAAAGTTTAATGCTCGTTTTCGGGTCGCAATTTCTTCTGACAAACTTTTTTTAGAGTTTGCTTTTTTGAGAATAGAATCGTCTGTCATTAGGCACCTGTATTCTTTTTGAAGGTAGCGAGCATATCGACCATTCCAACTTTGTAGATGTTTTCAAGAACATCTATTTCAAAGATTTCTACTCCGTCAACGATTAACTTGGCATAGGTTACAGCCATAGTTGTTTCGTATTCGGCATTTTCCTGCGGCTTAATATTACCGAGAGGGAATTCTTTGAAAGTTCCGATTAAAAAAGCAGTGGCAGGAACTTCCTTAATTCTTCCCGTTCCGTTGTAAGTTTCAAGGTTTGCTCTAACCTGTATCATTGTTGCTAAAAACGGATTAGAACATATTGCCATAACACTCGGATAAAGTGCATTCCACTTAATTTTGCATTCAAGTTTATCAATTCCGGCAAAAAATTCAGCAGAACCGACCATGCCAAGAGCCTTATGCTCAGCCATTTTATGCTTAATCTGCGGAAGCTGTACTTCTTCAGCTCGTCCGAGCAGGTTGATGCCGTTCATATAAACATTGGCGTTGGTTAATTTGTTTATTTCAATTTTAGACATATAAACTCCCTAAGACTTTTTGAAAAGACCGCAATCCCTAATCTCCACATCCGAATAGTGCATAATGACATACTCCTTGCTGATGGCTTGGATTAAGGGACATTTATAGATGTTTTTGCAGTTAAAGCAAATATCCGCACAATCGGTGTGAACCTCTAAAACTCCTCTGTCATTGACAATTGCATACATTATGAACCGCCCAGAGATTTCAACAGTTCAATATTGATGAACGATTCAAACGTAATTCTTTCAGCCGGAGTCGGAGGCATAAATTCAATGTCAAACGTTAAATGTCCGTTTGCGATTTCCGTTGCAGGGTTTTTATCCTGATTGAATGTACATTTACCGTCAATCAATGCACCACGACCGATTAAGGTTCTGATAAACTGATTTACAGTTTCGCAGATTGAATCAATTAAGCCGTTATCAATCGGGTAATCCATGAATTGGAGCATTGAATATTCAACCGATTCATGAAGAATATCAGCGGTTCTTCTGACGTTTATAAAGTTGGTCGGATTTGTTGAACTCGGATAAGCAGCAGACCTGTTGCCCCATGTTCTGAAACCTGAGCCGTAAGAATTGAATACAGTTACAACACCGCATTCATTCAAAGCGTTAACTTCAGATGTCGGGTCATTAATCATTGAAGTTAATTGCCGTTCAACTCCGACAATTCCTTGAATTTCAGTATTTGAAGGAGACCAATGGTAACCCTTCTCAACATCTTTTGACGCAATTACACCGGCTAACCTTTGAGAATACGGTTGTAATTTTATGGAATCAGACTCTGAGTCATAAACCTTTAAATGCGGATAGCAGAGGATTATACGTTCGGATGAAGTATTGAAATTGATTGTACCTTCAGGACCACGACCTGAAATAACTTCTTGAACAGAAGCACCGACAGGTGCATCAACAATACCCATCGCACGAATTTTATTGCAGATAGTATTCATCTCGGTTACAACAGCCGTTTCCTCACAAAATACAGGTGCAATAATCGTTTTAGGATAATAGCCAAATAAAGAATAACAATCCTCAAAGGCTTTCATTCCGGTGCGTTTTCCTGTAAGAGCATCAACACTTCCGTTGATTTCGCCGACTGTAACATCTGAAACATCTTCGTGCTTTTCAGGGTCATAGACGTTTATAACAATCGCAATGCCGGCACCCTGATCGAATATTGCTTGCAGGGCTTGAGGTATAGTAAATCCTGCTTTATGATTACCGAAATACCTTACAGCCTCAATCTCGTTCATAATCAAAGTCGGGGTGTTGATTGTTTTGTACTCGTCTTCAACATCTTCAATCGGTGCAGTTCCGACAATTCCGACAACAGCAGTTTTTACTGTAGTAATTGTTCTTGCACCTTTTGTAATTTCTATGGTTTCAACACCATGAAGAAAACTTGCAGGCATATATATAAACTCCTTGGGGGTAAAAATTAAATTTCTAAATCTTGTATATTTGTTGTGGTTAGTGTGAAATTAACTCCGTATTGCCAGATACCGGCTTTTTCGGAGATGAAAAAATCTTTTGATGGACTTAATTTTGAGCAACCGTCAGGTGCAAAACCTGTAAGAACTGCTTTAATTTTGTCAATATATTCGTATGCTCCCTCGTTTTTTCTGAGGTTTCGGGTTACAACAGTAATTGAAAATTCTTTTTTGTTTTCCTGAGAGATAAATCCGAGTGCATCTGTTGAAGTGTAGTTACTTCCCTGATAATGCACAAGCAAAGCACCGATTGGATGGAGTAAGATAAATTCCGCAGGCTTGTCGGGAAAACCTTGAACAAGGACTTCGGAGAATACTGTTTTTAATTTTCCAATTATTGCGTTTTCAATATCACGTATATTCAATAAATAAAGCTCCTGTGGTACTCGGACTTACGTCCTGCGTTCCTACGTCGCCATCGAACGGTTACGCCCTGCATCGTCTTTGCCTACGCAAAGCCGTTTCGGGCTTCACACACGGCTCACGCATTTAATATTCAAACATCCGCTCCTTGCTAAAGAGCCTGTCAATTATCGACTTATTTGTTTTGTATTCTTCAGCATTAAATCCTGCGGTTTCAAGGGAATCGTTTTCGCTTTGCAGGGAGATAACACCTTTTTGAATATCTTTGAGAGTTGAGATTGCGTTTTTGTAGTTATTTTCAATAACTTCCGGCATTTCATCTCTCATTCTGCGTGTGTAGAGCCTATGAATGCTTAAATCAATGGCAAGAATTCTGAGTAAAGGGAAATGGGCATCTAAGGGTAGAGTGTATCTGCCACGAAGATACCCATCGATGAGCGTAGAAGAATAAAGGATAGCCTCTTGGGCAACGACACGATCGACAGCTTCTTGCCCATCATCAGAAGTGAGCTGGATAAGAGTAGGGGTAGAGGTTTGTGTTTCGATATCGTCAATCGTGCAATAATCCATTTTTAACCTTTCAAAATTCTTATTTCCTGACCTGCGGTTCCGGCATCAAGGGCATAGCCGTTTGTAATGGCAGAGTCTGCAACCTTAACAGCTTTACCTTCTGCATCAGATGCAACGGCATCTCCGACAGCGATTGTTCCTGCGGCTTCAACAAGCAGAATTCCTAAAACCGCAACAGGTGCATATTCACCTTTAGCGGTTGAAACATCTGAGACACCGAGAGCTTTAGCACCTGCGGCACAATAATTGCCGTCAAATCCGATAAATCTGTGCTGTTCCAAATCCGCAGCAGCAAGAGTTGAATCAATTAAAAGAGGTTTGTAAGTTTTATTTGTTGTCATCAGAACCTCCTTTTTCATCAGCTTTTGATTCTTCTTCCGCAGTTACGGTTTGAGATTCAGTTTCGGTTTTTGTTTCTGCTTTTGTCTGATTTTTAGCAGAGGTTTTATTTTCAGACTTCTTGTTCCCTGTTGATGCGGTTTTAGAAGTCTGAGTTTGTGCTTTAGATTTTGCAGGGGCTGACTGATTCGGCAGAAGTTCCACAAAATCTTCAAGCCGTTTTGCTTGAGTGTCATCAAGTTCAATGGTTGAACCTTCTTTATACACAGTTTTATTGTGCATGATTGAGGTATGTTTAACTTTATACAGTGCCATCAGTACCTCCTTGTTCGCTATCATCTTCTTTTTTGGTTTCACCGTTTACTTTTGAAATTAAGTACCCGGCTTCAGCACCGACTAAAAACGGTGTGTAAATGTCGGTAGCCCTGATATACTTAACTTTGTTGCCCTCTTTTTGATATTCATCAATTTGCAGGGCATCTTTTTTGCGGACAGTGTAACCGTAAGACGGATCGTATTCCGTTCTTGAATTGCCAAGATTTGGAACATATGCAAGCACAATATTATCCTGCCAGATTCTGACAAAATTTCCGTCTTTATCCGCAAAGATTGATTTTCCGATGAAAATATTTTCAATCTCGAAAATTTCTTTTAATAAATTAATTGTTACTAATTTATTGAGATTGTCGGAAATCAAACCTTTAAGCTGAGGGTGTTTTTTGAGGGTTTTCCAAGCTGCTTGCCCTATAATCATAGTGTTCGGGTCTTGAGCAATTTTAGAGGAAACCGCATCTTTGGCATCATCGATTACACCCTGCGGATCAGAATTCTCATCGGTAAAACAAGATGTGCCGGACAATAAAATTTTGTTGCCGGTAGGATATTTATTAGCATCTTGAGCCAAATCAGCACACTGTTTTTCAAGTTTCAGCTTCAAACCTTCCGTTACAACATTAGTTGCGTGAAGTTGTAATTTAACTTTTTCCGCTTCCTGTTCTTCACGATAATCAATCGGGTATGACAAATCGTGTTCAGCGAGGGTAGTTGTATGTTTTTTGAAACCTTGCGGCGAGATAACATTTGAATTCGCCCTTATTGCACGTTCGGTATCGTAAAGATTGAACGCTTCCTTGTTGAATTCAAAAATGTCAATTTTTTCTTTCTCAGAAGTAATTTCAGGGAACAGATGCTGAGCCACAAAGGCATTATTACTGTAACCACGAGCGACCTCTGAGAGATACGCATTTATGCGTAATTCTTCAAGTCTTCCCATTTAAACTCCTTTTATATCAATGTTTCGGGGTATTACTTATTTAATTTGAGCAGTGCATCTTTAAATGAAATGTTTTCTTTTGTTGCAAGAGCCTTAGCCTCTTTGAACACCTCAAGGCTTTCCTCATCTGCGTTTGCAAATTTTTCCACATCTTCATTTGTTTGGTCGGTTTGCTTTTCTTTAGTGGCAAACTCACCGTATTTTATTTGATTCGGCAAGGACTCAATAAAAGATTTGAAGTCGAGAACGACTGTTGAATCCTCGCCGAATTTTTTGACATTATCTAACTCCTGAAGAACGGATAAGACAATATTCTTGTTTGCAGGGACTAACGTTCCTTTTTCAATTTGTTTGTCGATGAATTCTTCAAATTCTTTTTTCTTCAAAGAAGTTTTAATGTCATTCAATTCTTTTTCGATTTCTTCCTTACCCTGAGCTTTTTCTTTAAAAGTTGCGACTTCATCGGATAAGGCAGAAATTTTTTCTTTTAAAGATTTGATTGTTTCAAGTTTTTTGTTTGATTCCTTGAATGTTGCAAGCTGCTTTTCAAGGTCTGCAACCTGATTTTTCAAATCTTCAATTTCTTGTTCCGAAAATTGTTCCGGCTCATCTTCAGCATTGAATTCAAAAGTATCAGCTTCTGATTCCATAAATTTGATAGGTTCTAAACCTTTAACCTGCGGAATTGCTGCTCCGAGGAATGAAACGGCTTTAAGGTATGCACCTTTGCCTTCAAGATTTCTGTACAATTCAACAGAAACTTTTTTGAACTTGCCGTCATTAACGTCCTTTTCAAACTCTTCCGGCACTTCTTTAAAACTCACTTTGAGTTTATCGCCATCGGCTTTTACGGTATCAACCCAGCCGTAAGCGGGTCCTGATTGCTGATGATCGATTGTAATCGGGGCTTCACAAAATTGCGGATCATAGTTTTTTGCAATCTGTGCGATTTCTTTTTTAGTAAACTTCCCTTGGGGGTAAGTTCCGGCTTTAAAAACTTCGTAAAATTTCATTTTTTCTAACCTTCTTTGTATATCTTTGTAGGATTTCCCCATTTTTTAGTTGGGGCTTATATCTCCAAATTAAACTTTTTGCACCTCAAAAGGTGTCCTTTTAAAAATCTGTATATTCGGAGTATAAACGTTGTCGTTATGCGGTTTCAAAGGTGTTTTGACAGCGATTTTTACATGCAGAAGTTCAATAAAAAGTTCAATGCAAATATTGCCTTGAAATCGTTGGGGGATAAAGTTTAGACTGCAATATATATGAATTAAAAAAGGACACCAGTCCTTTTCTTTCGTTTCATCCTGTTAATAAATAGAGGAGTATTATGGATTTTATTACTCAAATTTCCCCGTTAATAGAAAACATTGGTTTTCCTGCACTGGTGTTTGCCATCTGGTATATTTATCACCAATCGCAGGTAAAAGCATTTGAAACAATTATTCAGGACAACTTTGAAATCTTAAAAGACCTGTTGGAAACGAATCAATACCACGCAGCACTTCTTTCAAGAATTGAAAGTAAAATCGACAACAACCTCTGGTGTCCGATTTTAAAGAAGGAGGTTCATTAGATGAATCCTGAAATATTGCAATTAAAAGGAATGCTTGCCGAAAGCAAAAAAAACTTCCGTACTTTAGATACGGAAGCTTCAGGACTTGTTATATTAATTCGTGCTCTTTTAAATCCATACGAAGATATTAAAAATCTTGATATGGATAAAGTATTTGTTTCTGTAAAAAGACTCAAAGAAATAACGGAAGAAATGCAAACTCTCAACGAAAAAATAAAAAAATTGGAGTCTGAATTTGAACAGTAAAAAACAAAGTTTATTATCCGAAGCAGAACGGCTTTTTATATATGAGTATTTACCTGCCGCTGTTATAGCACGTCAACTTAATCTAAACCGGAAAACGGTGAATACCTGGAGAGCCCAGTATGAATGGGATAAAAAGCGTGCGGCATTTTTAAAATCCAAAATGTCATTTCATGAAGAATTATACGAATTTGCCAGAAAAATTATGCATGAAATTTCAGAAGAAATGGATGCCGGAGAAAAAGTAGATCCGGCAAGAATGAATGCTTTGTGCAGATTTATCCCGTTATTCACAACCTCCAAAAAGTATGAGGACACTATAAAGAAAAAAGAAAAAGAAACCCCCAAAGGCTTAACCCCTGAACTTATTTCTCAAATTGAAGAAGAAATTCTCGGAATAAAACAACCAGATGCTGACCAAGAATAAAACCCCGTTTTTTCTGCCATATCAATTAAGATGGTTGAACGATAATTCAAAAGTAAAAATATGGGAGAAATCCCGAAGAATTGGTGCAACCTACGTTCAAAGCTATGAGGACGTAAGAGATTGTGTCAAACGCACTGTTCCTGCGGTATGGTTTTCATCAGCGGATGAATCCGCCGCTCGTGAGTACATTGATTATTGCAAAATATGGGCGAATTTATTTAATGTTGCCGCAAAAGATTTAGGCGAACAGGTCTTGGACAAAGAAAAAGATGTCAAAGCCTACGTTATAGCTTTTTCAAACGGCACAAAAATTCACGCATTATCTTCAAATCCTAAAGGTTTCAGGAGTAAAGGCGGAAAAGTTGTACTTGATGAATTCGCATTCCACAACAACCCTGCTGAACTCTGGAAAGCAGCACGACCTTGTATCACTTGGGGATATCCTTTAAGGATTCTTTCAACCCACAACGGTCAAAGCTGTCTTTATTACAGATTCTTGGATCAGGTTGAAAAAGGCAAACTAAACTGGTCTCATCACAAAACCCCGATTCAACTTGCAGTAGATGAAGGCTTAATTGATAAAATCTACGGTAGACAAACATCTCAAGAGGAACGTGAAGAATGGCTGAATGAAGAACGAAAAAACTGCTTTGACGATTACACGTGGTTACAAGAATACTGCTGTGTTGCGATTGATGAAGCGTGTGCCTTTCTTCCCTACGATTTGATTTCAACTTGCGAGATGCCGGATGTTTTAAAATCGCTTGATGAGATAAAACATGACCTGTATGTCGGAATTGATATCGGCAGAAGAAAAGATTTAACCGTTATTTGGTGTTTGGAACGATTTGAAAATTCAAAATACACAAGAAAAGTTAAAGTCTTAGAAAAAACACCGTTCCATATCCAATACGAAATTATTTCAGAAATTCTAAAACACCCGAAACTCCGCAGATGCTGTATTGACTCAACCGGTATCGGAATGCAGTTAGCAGAAACGGCTCAAAGAGATTTCGGGAAATACAGAGTCGAGGCTGTAATGTTCACGAATAAATCCAAAGAGGAGATGGCATTTAATTTAAGAACCAATTTTGAAGATAAGTCGGTGTTTATTCCCACAGACCACGATATTCGTGAGGATTTACACTCAATCAGAAGAGTTGCTACAAAAGCAGGAAATATCCGCTTTGATGCAGATACCGCAGAAGTCAATGGGCACGCTGACAGGTTCTGGGCATTGGCACTGGCTCTAATCGCCTGCTATGTACCGTATTCACCTGTAGAAATCGAAACAAGGAGAAGATATGAAACATTAAAGATGACTCAAAATTTTTAGAATCGATTTTAAGCCGTTTAAATTTACTCAGACGATAATTTATACCACCCCGAACCCAAAAATTTAATACAGACGTTTTTGAACACTTTTTGAACGGGGTTAGGAATAAATGAATCTTTAATAATTTTACTACTCAAATAATCTCATTCTACGAGGTGGATTTGCATATGTAGTTTGAGATAATGCTTCGGCAACCAAACATACTGCATTTAAACCATGTTTTTTAGAACCATAGTTTGCAATTGTATGAATTGAAAATGGGTGCTGCAATAAACTCATTCCAGTCTCATCACATATAATTTCTTTTAATGTCAATTTTTTAATTGTACTCATATTAAACATTTTATACATAATCTTTTTTCTGTCAACTTTATAGAAAGGAAAACACTATGCCAAAAGAATTAACATTGCCATCCGGAAAAATTGCAATCATTGAAAAGGGCAAAGGCAAAGACCTTTTGCAAGCTCAAATCAAGGCAAAGACTTCTGATGAAATTCCCTACGCCCTTATCGCCGAACTTGTTGAAATTGACGGACAAAAACTCGTCTATGAAGACATCCTTGAAATGGACTTAGAAGACGTGTTATCTCTTCAAGGTGAAATTTCGGGGAAGTTATCAGTTGGGAAAGCAAAAGAACTTCCGGAGAAAACGGAAGAAAAAACGGAGATAGTAACAGCTCTGACATCTGCTCTTACCTCCCCGACAGCCAAAGCATAATCCATTTATGCAAAACTACCGGGTGGCAGTATTCGGAAATATCTGAAATGCCAATCCCAACACTTGCCTACTGGTGCAATCAGTCAATAAAATACACGAATAAACGTAACGAGGACTTTGAAGAACAATGCTCGATACAATGATGAAAGTATCATTAACTTTAGTCGCTTTCGACAAAATGTCGAGGGTTATTCGTGATGCTGTAAACAAATCCAATGATGAGTTTGATAAACTTCAGCGAGAAATCAAAAACACCTCAGATATGTTAGACAAACTCGGGCAGAATATGACAAAAGTCGGAGGTGCATTGACTCTTGCAGGGGGCGGACTTGCATATAAACTGGGAATCACAGAGGCTATTCCTGAAGCATTCCAAATGGAACACCGTTTAAGAGAACTTGGCAATGTAGGACAGTTATCCGCAAAACAACTTGAGGATATGGATAAACGTCTTGCATCTATTTCAAGATATACAAACCAGATGCGGCCTGAAATCGCAGAAGGTTTGAATGTCCTTGTAGCTTCAGGTATTGATCCCACAAAAGCCCTTGATTATATGAATGTTATCGGCAGAACCGCAACTGGTGAACAGGCAGCCATTGCAGATATTTCAAGAACTGCTTTTGCCGTAAGCGATAACTTAAAAGTTCCTATTGATGATTTGGGAAAATCAATGGATATTCTTGCAATGTCCGGTAAAGAGGGACGTTTTGAATTAAAGGATATGGCTGCGGCATTTCCGAGTTTAACAGCAGGTGCCGCTATGCTTGGAATGAAAGGGACGCCTGCCGTTGCATCTTTAGGTGCTGCCCTACAAGTTGCAATGAAAGGTGCCGGCGAGGCATCGGAAGCAGCAAATAACTTAGAAAACTTTATTCAAAAAGTTACTTCTCCACTTGCAGTAAAAAACTTTGAGGAAGTTTTCGGCGTTAATCTCAAGCAGGTTCTTTTAGATGCGGCCGCTCAAGGTCGTGATCCAATCTTAGAAGTAATCGAGATGATGACGGAACTATCCGGCGGAGATGTGTTTAAGGTTTCCGAAGTCTTTCAGGATAAACAGGTTTTAAACTTTATAAAACCGATGATGCAGAATCTTGATGAATATAAAAGGATAAAAGCATCTGCATTAAGTGCCGAGGGCGTTGTTGATTCCGACTTTGAACACATGATGGAAACAACAAACGAACAATTTAAGCTCTTAAAAATTAATATGAAAGAGCTTGTATTCCCTCATTTGCATAAGCCGATAGAGTTAATAAACAATCTTCTGACAAAAATAAATAATAATCCTTTGCTACAAAAAGGTTTATTCGGGGCTATTATAGGAACAATCGGCTTAGGAATTTTGCTTACAACGCTTGGCACTGCAACAATAATTATCGGCAAATTTGTTGGAATGTACGGCAAATTCTTGGGTTACGCTCGTGATTTAAGTCCTGTTCTTGCAAGAAATGCAGTTTTATTATTGCAAAATGCAGGGTTAACAAGCACTTCTCACTCACTTGATACAGCATTTAACATCTTTAAATCAGGAAATAAACTTGGTTTAAATCTTCCTAAACACACATTGTTAGGTTTTAGTGCTGATATAAGGCGAATTGATAATGAGATGAGAAAAGGATTAATAAGGACTTTCACCGAACTGCCTGCAAATATTTCAAAGTCCGCTCTATCACTAAAAGACTGGACTGTAACATCAATAAAAGCAATGCCGGCTAATTTTATAAATGGTTTAAAGGCGTTCAAAACAGGTTTTTTAAGTATTCCAAACCTGATTAAAAATGCAATGATTGCATTCAGAGCATTTTCTGTTACTTTGCTTACATCTCCTATCGGTTGGATTGCTCTTGCAATCGGAGTTGTTGCTCTTGTTATTTACAAATACTGGAAACCAATTTCAGGATTCTTTAAAGGTATGTGGCAGGGATTAAAAGAAGGTCTACAGCCATTAATGCCGTTATTCCAGAGAATGGGAAAAGCACTTTCGCCTATTCTTGCACCTATCAAAGCCATAGTTGATTGGTTCAAAAAACTAATAAAACCTGTTGAAGATACAGGCGGTGCTGCTGAAAAAATGGGCGTTCGATTTGGTAAAGCCATTGCTAATATAATCGTAAAATTGGTTGAACTTGTCACAAAAGCCTTTGAATTCGGAAGTAAAATCACGAGTATGCTTGCCGCAGGGATTATGTCCGGCATTGCTAAAGTAAAAGGCTGTATTTCTCAGGTCGCTCAGGTTATAAGAGACCATCTGCCTCATTCCCCTGCAAAGACTGGGCCGCTTAAAGATTTGCACAAGGTCAAAATTGTGGAAACTATTGCATCAACATTAAAACCGTTGCCGCTTCAAAATGCGATGACTAAAACCTTGGGTGTATTTTCAGGGGGCTTAAAAGCCAACGTGAGAGGTCGCTCATCTGCACCGGCATCCATTGTTGTAACCTATAACCCGACAATCACAATTTCAGGTTCAGAATCAAAAGAAGAATTTTTGAAGATGCTTAAAAAACATAAAGATGAAGTTGTGAACATTATTAAAAGAGAGTTTGAACGTAAGGAACGTGTTGCTTATTAAGGAGTTTTGAAATATGTTCGCTCAATTAGGAGACATAAAATTTGAACTAATAACTTATTTCAACGGTTTAAATGAAACCGTATCCTACAATTACGCTCAGCACGACCGTATTGAAAACAAACCCATTCTGCAATTCTTAGGCAAAAATTTGCAGGAAGAAGATATAAAGTTAAACTTCCACCGTAACTTCTGCGTGCCGGAAGATGAGATAAAAAACTTAAAAGATGTCGCAGATGCGGCAACCCCTTTGAAATTTATCAAAGGAAACGGTGAATATGTCGGTGTTTTCGTTATTGATGAAATCGGACAAACCACAGAACAAGCCTCACCGGAGGGAGATTTGATGTCGGTTCAGGTCGATGTCCGACTAAGAGAATACACCGGAAAAATTCCTGAAGATAAACAGGAACAGAAAGGATTTAAAAAGAAATGACGGAGGAGTTCTATTCCTATATCACTCGTGACGGAGACCGTTGGGATATGATTTCTCAGAAATACTACAGCAACCCAAATTTGTATGAGGAGATTATTAAAGCAAACCCCGAAGTTCCGATTGAACCTGTCTTGGATGCCGGAATAAAACTCAAAATTCCAGTTCTTGAAGAGTCCGAAACTATACAGTTTGAACTACCCCCTTGGAAAAAATAATGCTTGTACCAATATTTGAACTATTCTACGAACAAAAAAATATAACTAAAGACGTTTCCCCCTATGTTACTTCTATCGAATACACCGATGTTGAACATGGAGAGTCTGACGAACTTCAGATAACATTTGAGGATTCTGAAAAACTCTGGCAGGGTGCGTGGATACCTACTAAAGGCGATGCTTTGCGTGCATATATCGGTTACGAGGCGGAAAAACTTTTGAATTGCGGAGTTTTTGAAATTGATGAACTGGAATACGATACTCCGCCTGATGTTATAACTGTAAAAGGTCTGGCTACAGGAATTAAAAAGCCTTTAAGACAAAAGAATTCTCAAGGTTATGAAAATAAAACCCTCAAACAAATAGCAAAAGAGATTGCCGATAAGCACGGATACACTTTAGTCGGAGAAGTTGCAGATATTCGTGTCGATAGAATTACTCAAAATAAAGAACGAGATTTAACATTCCTCACTAAACTTGCGGAGGAATATGGCTATATCTTTAAAATCGCTGAAAATAACCTCGTTTTCTATGATGTCAAAAAACTCAAAGGAGCAAATTCTACTCAGATATTTTATAAATCCGATTTGCTGCATATAAATCTCAGGGAAAAAACTTCTCAGAAATATAAAGCTGTTCAGGTTTCATACTTCAATCCTAAAAAGAAAAAAGTTGTTAAAGCTACTGCCCGAAATGAAAATGTTAAAAAAGGTGATACTTTAAAGATTACCGCCCGGTGTTCTGACAGAAAGCAGGCTATTGCAAAAGCTCAGGCAGCACTTTCAACTGCTGACACTAAAATTGAGGGCTCTCTTGAATTTACAGGAAATCCGTATTTGATTGCAGGATCAAATATTGAACTAAAAGGAGTCGGACATTTTTCAGGTAAATACCACATTAAGCAAGCCCGGCATGTAATCGATAGGGCAAGCGGTTACAAGACTTATTGCGAGGTGGAATCGTGTTAAGGTTTGGAATTGTATCGCAAATTGATCCCATAAACGTTCAGGCTCGTGTAAATTTTGAAGATGATGAGTCAACATCTTTTTGGCTTCCTATTATTCAAACAAAAACATTGAAAGACAAGTTTTACGCAATACCGGATATCGGAGAACAAGTTGCCTGTCTTATGGATGAAAATTCTGAAGACGGAGTAATTCTCGGAGCAATTTATTCAACTGAAGATGTTTCAACCACGCAAAGCGAAAAACAATTATCTGTAAACCTTGAAGACGGCTCATATATAAATGCTGATAAAGAAAATAAGACCCTCACCGTTGCTTTTTCAAAAATGAAATTAATCGGAAACATAGAACACGAGGGAACTTTCACTAACACCGCAGGAATAAAATCCAATGCTGATATTACGGACAAAACCTCATCAATGCAAGCAATGAGAGATGTTTACAATTCACACACGCACACAGGAAACCAAGGAAAAGCAACTTCTGCACCGAATAAAACAATGTAACCCCAATGACAAATTTAAATGAAATCACCTACGTTGACTGGCAATTAAAGCTCAACGCAATCGGCGGTGTCGCCGAGGGTGCTGATGATATTAACCAGTGCATCGCAATTATACTTTTAACAAAAAAAGGCTCTGTACCTCATCGTCCGACATTCGGTTCGGACATATATAAATACATTGATTACCCCATAAACGAAGCAACTCCCAATATTGTACGTGAGGCAACAGATGCAATCACTATGTGGGAGACCCGCATAAAAATAAATTCTATCGAGGTCGAGATAGAAGAATCCACTTTAACCGTAAAAGTGGAATGGACATTAAAAGATTCAAAAGCAAACGGAGTTGCGGAGGTTAGTTATGACACAACTGCCTGAACCTAATTTTATCGAACGTGATCCCGATGTTGTTACAAAAGAATGGATTGCCGCTTATGAAGAAAAGTCCGGCAAAGTTCTTCAGCCTGCACAAATTGAACGCTTGATGATTGATGTCGGTGCATATCGTGAAACCGTTTTGAGAATGAAAATTCAGGAAACCGCAAAACAAAACCTTTTAAGTTATGCACCGTTAGAAATTCTTGAGCATATCGGCGAACCGTTAGGTGTTAGTAAACTTCTTGCGAATTGCTCGCTTACTACCTTAAAGTTTTCTGTTGATGATGCATTGGATTTTGATTTCAAGATTGATGCAGGGTGCGAAGTTGAGACTAAAGACGGCTTATTCATATTCCAAACAACGGAGGCTGTTACATTAAAAGCCGGAGAAACTTCTATTACAGCAGAGGCAATATGTGAAACTCCCGGAAGTGCATCTAATAATTACACTCTCGGTTCAATAAATAACCTTATAACTCCATTAAGTTATATCTCAACCGTTGAAAATATAACCGTAACTTCAGGCGGTGCAGATGATGAAGATGCCGCAAGTTTAAGAGAAAGAATCCGGCAGGCACCGGAAAAATTTTCAAATGCCGGAAGTCGTGGAGCGTATCGTTATCATACATTATCTGCACATCAATCAATAACAGATGTTGCAATAAATTCTCCGAGTCCGGGTGTTGTGAATATTTATCCTTTAACTAAGGACGGAAACCCGACAGAAGAAATTTTAAAAATCGTTCAAACCTACTTGAGCGATGACAAAGTCCGCCCTTTGACAGATAAAGTTCAAGTTATATCACCGGAGAAAAAAGATTTTTCAATTAAAGCAACAATATTTCTGTACAAAGATGCTGACGAAATAAGCGTTATGACAACCATTGATGCAAAACTCAATGAATACAAAATATCTCTTAGTGAAAAACTGGGGAAAAACGTTATAAAAACACAAATTATTGCAATATTAAACAGCGTTTACGGAGTGTTCAAGGTCGAAATTCAGACACCTGAGGCAGATATGGAAATCTCGGAAAGCCAGTGGGCGAATTTGGTTGATTTTGAAATAGAAATGGGAGGATATGCTGATGAATAGTCTTGCACCTATTGATGATATAAATCTGAAAATATTTGATGAAATATGCGAGGAACGCTTTGCAGGGTTAGACTTGGAATGCATATTAGTATCAATTATTGATAATGTGCCTGCGGATGCACTGCCACACTTGGCAGAACAATACCACATAACAGGTAATGAGGGGTGGCTGCAAGCACTAAACGAGCAGGAAAAACGTGAGTTAATTAAATCTGCAATCAAAATGCATCGTTATAAAGGTACAAAATATGCCATTGAAGAAATATTTAAAACATTAAATATTGTCGGCAATGTTGAAGAATGGTTTAACTATGGCGGACAACCGTATTATTTCAAAGTTATTCTGCAAATTTTTAACCGTTCAATCAATGAAGAGACTGAAAAGAAACTTCGAGACCTCATAAACGAGTATAAAAATGAGCGTTCCTGGCTTGAGGAAATTCAATTTTACCTTACAACAAATGCAAAAATGCACGCATATTCTGCCTGCATTACCCAAGAAACCATCACTGTTAATTCTAAGGAGATTGTAAATGTCTGAGGAATTTTATTCACTTGTCACAGATTTTGGAGCCGCAAAACAATTACAATGTATCCAAGAGGGCTTGCCGTTTGAGGTTTATCAAATAGCACTCGGAGACGGCAACGGAAAATATTATGAGCCTACAACGGATCAAACAGAACTTGTAAACGAAGTCTGGCGTGGTCTTATTGATAAATGCGAATGGACAGATGACAGATTTTACTGCGTAACAAGTGTTCCTGCTGAAGTCGGAGGATTTGTTGTAAGAGAAGCCGGTGTTTTTGATAAAGATAACAATATGCTTGTTGTTTCTAAATTCCCCGAAACAACAAAACAAGCACCTGATAGCGGTACAGTTAAACAATTAACCATAAGAATAGAACTTCAATTATCTAATAAGGAACTTGCGGAATTAGTTATAAACCCGAATATGTCCGTTGTAACCAAAGATGAATTGGATAGTATCACCGAAGATATTGAAGAAACTTATCAAAAAATTTCAGAAAAAGGACAGCCCAACGGTTATGCACCTGTTGGCGAAAACGGTTTAATCCCTCTTGAATTTATCCCCGAAATAAGCACAAAGAGTATTTTAACACCGTTTTGCTTAAACTCATGCCGGCTTGATACAAAAGGAAATCCCGATTTATTGAGTGCTGAAACCGTTAAGGTCTTAAAATATACTTCAAGTATTTCCGGAGTTTTTTATACTGCACTCGAAACGGTTCTTGAAAAAGATACGGTTGTATATGCTGATTCAGAACTTACTGAAGAATTAAATACCATTGTTGCTGTTGATACTTCAACAAAATATATTGCTTTTGGTGAAATTGAAACTTTAACGGAGTATGAGGATAATCCCCTGCATTATTCTGCATCAACAACCGGCGAATTTTATGTCAAAGAAACTCTTGCTGTTGGTTCTGAATGTTATTCCGACCCCGAATATGCAAATCTAATCGGAGTTGTTACATACCTCAATCTTACAAGAATCTGTATAAGTGATGATGAAACTTATACTGACGATGGTGAAATAACAACACATATTTATATAACGGCTCATGCACCGTTTACTTATACAACAGCATCAAGCCAAACCCACAATGTGGAAGAAGATTTAGTTTTGGATGTTGTGGATTTATGTCCGTCAACAGCTACAACACAGAATTTTAATTTATTCGTCAACTGCGAAAATGATGAATATTCGTTGACTGCACTTTCCAATCAAATATTTACGCAAATGCTTGAGCCGGAAGATTTTAGTGCAAATGATGTTTGGTTCAAAATTCTTGAACCGCTTGCAAGTTACATCTATCTGCTGAATATATGGCAGGAAACAAATATGGTTCCTGTCGGTGTATTTTCGCTTGAGGGCGGAGAAACATAGGAAGGAATATTATGGAGACAAAGTATTATTACAGTTACAACACAGAGGAGAATGCTTTTTTAGGTAAGTTCCCTGCAATAAAAAATCCGAGAAGACAAACAGAATATCTGCTGCCTGCGATGGCAACATTCAAAGCTCCGCCAGAAACACAAGAAAAAGAAGCCGCAATTTGGAATGGTGAGGATTGGGTTATTGAACCGGATTTTCGAGGAGAGCAGCAGGTTAATCTTGAAACCTACGAAGTAACAACCGTTGAATATGTCGGAAAAATCAAAGACGGATTCCAGTCCGTAACCTCTGAAGTTGCTGAAGATATTCAAACAAACCCTGATAAATACAAGGTTGTAAACGGTATTCTTACGGATATTTCAAATACCGATGAATACAAAGAGTTTTTGCATCAACAGGAAGTTCAAATCCGTAAATCTGAAATTGAACGGCAGCTTTTGGAACTCGATACAAAAAGAGTTCGTGCTATGTGTGAGCCGTCAATCAAAGATGAATCAACAGGCGAAACGTGGCTTGATTACTACAATGCACAGGTCGCCCAATTAAGAGAAGAATTAAACTCTTTATAAGGAAGAATTATTGAAAATTAACGCTTTAAAGTGTCCTTTGGTTAATCAAAACGGATACCATAAAAATATCCTTACCAAAGAACGAATCGGAACACTATTTATTTATCCCATAGATTTTACCCCTGATGACTGCTTGGCATGTGATGGTTATTTATTGAACATTATCGACTATGAAGATTTGTACAAAGTAATCGGCACGAAGTTTAATAAATCAGGAGATACCGCAGGCAAATTCAGGATTCCTGATTACAATGTAACCGGAAGATTTCTGCAACCTGGAGCAAATGTCGGAAGTCAGATAGCCGCAGGTTTGCCTAATATTACAGGTTGGCTTTCAGATATAAATGCCGGGAATGTTCATTGTGGAGGGGCTTTTTATAACGCTTCTAGTTGCACTCATAAAATGAATAATACAAATGCTGTTTCAGGTGGTTGGGGATTTGATGCAGGGTTTAGTAACTCAATATACGGTAAAAGTAATACCGTTCAACCTCCTGCTCAAATCGTTCATATTTGCATCAAATATAAGTAATAAATAATGGAAATACTCAGCCTTTTAACAAATGAAATAAACCAAAACGGTTATAATTTCAATCTTTTAACTAAAAATAAAATCGGATTTTTATACATCGCTCCTGTAAACGTAGTACCTGAAGATTGTCTGGCATGTGATGGGTATATCTTGAAAATTGCTGATTACAGAAAACTGCACGCAGTAATTGGAACAACATTTAATACTGGCTCGGAAGCTTCAGATGAATTTAGAATCCCAGACTATAACATCACCGGAAGATTTTTACAGCCGGGGGCAAACGTAGGAACTCAAATAGCAGCAGGCTTGCCTAATATTACTGGAGGAAACACCGTTGTAAGCCCATATAATTCAACTCCTTATGGTGCTTTTGCAACTACCTCAGGAAGTCAAAATATCCATGGTGGCGGCGAATGGTATAGTGTATCCAATTTTAATGCTTCTCGTTCAAGTTCTATATACGGTAAAAGTTCTACGGTTCAACCTCCATCACAAATAGTTCACGTCTGCATTAAATATAAATAAAAACAATGAAAATACTTAATTTAACAACAAATGAAGTCAACCAAAACGGCTACAATTTCAATATCTTTACAAGGAATAAAATTGGCTTTTTATATATCGCCCCTGTCAATATAGTTCCAGATGATTGTCTGGCTTGTGATGGATATGTTCTAAAAATTGCTGATTACAAAAAACTTCATGCTGCAATTGGAACAAAATTTAATACCGGCTCGGAATCTTCAGATGAATTTAGGATCCCGGACTATAACGTAACCGGAAGATTTTTGCAACCAGGAGCAAATGTTGGAGTCCAAATTGCAGCAGGACTGCCCAATATTACTGGCGGTTGGAATAATGTCGGGGTTGAACCCGGGTACAATTCAGCTTCCGGAGCATTCTATCAAAATAATATAGGCGGAACTTTCTTTTATCACGCATCCGGACGTGGGGGAAGTGTTGGAGGATTTTACTTTAATGCTTCTCGCTCAAGTGCTGTTTATGGCAAAAGTTCAACCGTTCAGCCCTCATCACAAATCGTTCACATCTGCATCAAATACAAATAAATATGAAAATCTCTAATTTAACAACAAACCAGTTAAACCAAAATGGTTATAACAAAAATTCTCAAACACGAGATAAAATCGGTGCTTTATATACATTTCCCATCGATTACACTCCGCATGATTGCCTCTCCTGCGAGGGATTTGTCTTAAAAATAGTCGATTATAAAGTCCTTTATTCAATCATTGGCAAAAAATTTAATAAAGGCACTGAAGCTTCCGATGAATTCAGAATACCGGATTACAACATTACAAAACGATTTCTGCAACCCGGGACGGCGGTCGGAACACTTATTGAGGCAGGACTTCCAACTCACACTCATACAATCACAATGAACAGAACGGATAAATCCGGCAATGATACTGATTGCGTTTGGTCTTACGGAGAAAATAGAAACGGAGCGGCTAAAGTTACATCGTCCGCACCATCAAACGCAATTTATGGAAAGTCATCAACCGTTCAACCACCTTCACAAGTCGTTCATATCTGCATCAAATACAAATAGGTAAAAGATGAAATTAGTTTCTTTAAAAACCAACCCCTTAAATCAAAATAATTACAACAGAAATGCTCTCACCCCTGAATTCATAGGTTCGCTTGTTATTTATCCGGTAGATATTACCCCCGAAAAATGTCTTCCCTGCGATGGCTACAAATTAAAAAAGGCTGATTATGCTCAACTTTATGCAGTCATTGGCAATAAATATAATGATGGAAGTGAGGCTTCAGATGAATTCAGAATTCCAGATTACAACGTAACAGGAAGATTTTTGCAACCCGGTGCAAAGGTTGGAACTCAAATTGCCGCAGGAATCCCGGATCATACACATACAGTAGTTGCTCTTTATTGGGATTCTAACGGTATTGTTGAAGAGGGACGTGGAAATCCTGATTTCGGACATCAAAAAACACTTACAACAAGTAAAGCCTCAGCAAACAATTCCATTTACGGCAAATCAAAAACCGTTCAGCCACCTTCACAAATTGTTCATATTTGCATTCGTTACAAATAAGGAGTTTTTATGACATCATTAACAAAAATTTGCCTGCACTGGACGGCAGGTTCAAACTCACCATGTGCCGAAGATTTGGCGGCATACCATTATTGCGTGGATAAATACGGCAGAATCTATGCAGGGAAACATAAACCTGAAGATAACCTGAACTGCTATGATGGTAATTATGCAATGCACTGCGGTGGCGGAAATACTGGTTGCATCGGATTATCTGTCTGCGGAATGGCTGGTTTTACGACAGATAAAAAGCAGACAAAATATCCGCTTACTCAAAAACAGGTCGAATCTTTGAGCTGCCTTGCAGGGTATTTATCCGTAAAATACGGAATTTTAATTACTGAAAAATCAGTATTTACGCATTATGAGTTCGACCAAAGACGAGCCAAAACCAAACGTGAAGGCAAGATAGATATTACTTATCTTCACTACTTGCCGCATTTATCCCCGAATAGTGTCGGGGAATACCTCAGACAAAAAATATCTTGGTACAGAACCAAGATAAAAGCCAACAAATACAAGTTTATTAAGAAAGGAGACTACTATGAGTTTATTCTCGTGGCTTAAAGACTGGAAAGTCTTGAATGAACTGTGGGATGCCACTGAACCTTTTGTAATTAACCTTGCAGAAAAAAATGTTCCCAAGTATATTACAAAACTCTATGAAAATCTCGCAAAAGCAACACAGCCGGCTCTTGACAGTTTGAAAAAACTGAAAGAAAAGATTAAAACTTCTCCGAATGCTCTGGACGATTATTGTTTTAATCAGGGTGTGAACGCTATTGAAACATTTGCCAATCACCTCTTGACCGTAGTTGCGGATTTGAGGAAATAAGCAGATGTGGTTTTCTGCAATGATTAAATCTTTATGTGACTGTATCTCGCAAATTGCGAGGTACGGTCAGACAAAGATTGAAAATCAAGAGGCTTCCTCAATTATTCAGGACAAGGAAGATTTGGAAAAAGCCGGCAATTATGCAGAGCAGATTATTGAAATTGCTCAGAAGTATAAATCTTCAATGTCTAAAAAGGATCAGCGAAAACTGAAATCGTTAATAAAAAAATTTAATAAGGTGGATTAATTATGTCTTGGAGAGATTTATTAAACGTACAAAATGTTGAAAAAGGTTTCTTTGCCTCCTCCAATTCCTATGGCATACCCGATATTATTCCGGATGAGTTTGATGTAAAAGAGCTCATCCCTTATCGGGTAGATTCTAACAGAAACGGAACGGCACATTTTTTCTTAGATGATTACAGGTTTGAGAGATGTTGGAAAAATGCCGACTCTCAAATAGAAGAGTTGAAAAAATATGCAGGGGTGTTGTCTCCTGATTTTTCAATGTACACAAATTACCCTGAAGCGTTCCAAATTTGGCAGGTTTACAGAAACCGCTGGTGTGCTGCTTATTGGCAAAGTAAAGGAATAAAAGTTATTCCGACAATCAGTTGGTCTGATGAATCCAGTTATAAATATGCATTCCTGGGTATTCCTAAAAATTCTGTTGTTGCAATAGGTACGGTTGGAGTTGTTAATGACAAAAACGCTGAAAGACTCTTTATGCAGGGCTTTAAAGAAATGTTAAAACAACTTGAACCCAAGCGTATTTTGATTTATGGAAACAGACTGACCGAACTTGAGGGATACAAAAATCTTCAATGGTTCGAACCTTACACAAACAAATGGAATAAAAAGAAAGGCAGGTAAAAATGGGCGGTCGAGGATCCGGAGGAAGTAAAAATGGCGGCGGTGCTGCCTCAAAAAATATCGGAGAAGGTATAACAGACAAAGACGAGCTTATTAGATTGTATAACAGTATTTCAGGAAATCCAGCTTATACAACTGAAGAAAGAGTACGAGCCATGGAGTCTATCAAAAAAAGAATTGATGAACTTGATGCTAAAAAAGCCGCAGATTTAAAACAAAAACGTCTTGATGCTTTAGCCAAGGCTCGTGCTAAACGTGCGGAAAACCTCAAAAACGGTGTTAAAACAGAAAAGAAACCTCGAGCTAAAAAGGCAAAAATGTCTATGGACAGCACAGTTTCTAACTTGAAAGATGAATTAATAAATAAAGTTTCAACTGATGGATACATTCGCCGAAGTGACTTTAGAGTTGAAGATTATGGAGATTTCATAAATGTTTCAGTTCGAAGTCTTGGTAAATGGAAAAATCCTTCTGATGCAAGAGACGAGGAAGATTATGATTGGCAAGTCCTGCATAAATCAAGTCGTTCTCAAATTGATAAAGTAGTTAAACGAATATCCAGACAATCCGGCAGAAAACTTTCTTGGTCGCAAGAAGAAAAAAATTGGATTGGTGTAGATATTCCAAAAATGAAAGGAGATTAATATATGGGAGGACGTGGTTCAGGCGGAAGTCGTGGCGGTGGTGGAGCAAGCAAATCTATTGATGCCAAAACCGAAAATAAATTGAACTCATTGTTAAATAAATCATATAAATATGATGACGAGGCTTATGAATTTTCAAGAAGAGCTGCTACTGAAAGAGCTATGGCAAAAAGGTATAAACAACTCGGCAAAAAACAATTAGCAAAAGATTATACTCAATATGCAAAAGAGGCTCAAGCAAGAGCGGATAAAGCAAAAGTTCGGGCTAAACAATATCTAGATGAGGCTTCCAAACTTACAAGCAAAAAAATTCGAGATATTCCGAGAACTTATCAATATAAGGGCGAAAAGGGTGTAAGGACTGTGTATAAAAGCCCTCAGAATGCTAGAAAAGCTTACGAACAATCAAGACAAAATTTAGTCAGCACTGCATACCGAGACCATCCAACCATTGTAGAATCACCAAAAGGCGGATATAGCGTAATGCCCCATGGGATAGCAAAATTAAACAAATTAAAAGAAATAAGTCCATATAGTATTGATATGGGGAATTCTTAATTGTGTCTGAATGATACGGAATTGGGAGCAATGACTTCCAATTCTTTCTCTTCAGAGCGATGAATGTGGTTGTTAATAAATAAAGGAGGTCAATATGACAGAAACAATCACAGCAACTGAAGTTTTAAAAAGCAGACAAAACTTCTCAGATTACATTGAACAAAATGCCGATACGGTAATCAAAAATTTACTCAAAGATTATCCGCCTCGACCGTTACAAATTATTTATCCGCAACTTACACAAAGTTCAGATGGTTTAATAGAAATTATAAGGCAATTAGAGGGTAATCAAAAAGCGTATATTTTCTGGTTTATCGTCAACGAGAAAGAAGATTTAAAAAATATCGCTTTAAAGTTAAATCTTTTTTTCGATAAAAATTACTGCGGTATATTTATCATTAAAGCAGTTCTGAACGAGGATAAAATAGAGTTTGAACCCGTTTTGAAACCAGAACTCGTTGTTAAGCAAAAACGAGAAGTAAATACAAATACCCCCTCAAAACAATTACAAAAGAAATATTGGGACAAATATATTGAACTTTGTGATACGAGCGAGCATCCCGAAATGCAAATAAGCGAGGCTTTGCCGAGACATTATCAATATATCTCAATAGGAAAAGCCGGCATTCAAATTTTACAAACGATCAATACCGCTAAAAATTATGTTGCATCTGAGATTGCAATCAATAACAATAAGTCAATTTATGAATTTTTCTTTGACTTAAAAGATAAGATAGAGGATGAAATCGGCGAACTAGAGTGGTATTGCAAGGATAATACCAAGTCCACAAAAATAAGAAAAGTCTTTGAAATTGATGTCAATAATCCGGAAAACCACGAAAAGGCAATATTAGAACAAGTAAAAATGGGGGCAGAGTTGAAAGCCATCATTTATAAATATCTATAACTAAGGGGAGATATTCTCCCCCTTTATAAATAACCCCAATCGGGTAATAGACACATGAACAATAAAGGAATAGGATTGAACTATGGCACAAAAAATTATTGTAAAAAATAAAAGAACTCGTGAACTCTTGGAATTAACCCTGCCGGAATTTAAGGAAAAATTTAAAGCCGAATTAAAAACGGCTCTTGATAATTTTGAAAAGCAAGAAAGCCGGAAAAATTTTCTGCCGTCATTTGTTAAACCAAACAATAATTTTGAATCCGATTTTTACTTCAGCTTGCGTTGGAATTTCAATAATTTGCAAAATTCAAACTGGTATATTGAACGCATCCTTTAATTAATGTGTCTGAATGATACGAAATGTCTGCAATGACTTCACTTTTGCCCTGCCAAGAGTGATGAATGTCAGTGTATAACAAAACATAAGGAGACAAAATTATGAACAACAGACAACTGGAAAATTATTTGATTGACAAATTGTATGAGGATAAAGACATAAGCTATGTCGATACTTTTGACAATTGTGGTCTTTTAACAAGAAATCAAGGAGTTGTTATTAAATTTAAAAATGGGGACGAGTTCCAAATTACGATTGTAAAATCTCAATCTGGCAATGGCTGGGATGACGAGGAGGATTTTTAAATCAATAAACATTGTGTCTGAATGATACAAAACGTCTACAATGACTTGAGATACAGACTATTTAGAGCGATTAATGCTAATGTAGACAACCAAAGAAAGGATTAAATTATGAAACAGACAGCATATAATATCAGATTTTCCGCAACGGTACATATTAGCGGAGATCTTCAAGTAAAAGCGGCAGGTGAAACCGAAGCACAAAAAATTGCAAGACTTATATTAAGACAAAATCTTAACAGTGAGGACTGCCTTATTGAAATAGGAGAAGACGATAATAGCAATAATATTACAGTAAGAGAAATGACGCTGTTGCCAAATATAACAGCTCTTGATGTTCAAGATGCTATGCCCCTTGATTAATGTGTCTGAATGATACGAAACATCTGTAATGGCTTGATGTCCAGACTATTCAGAGTGATTAATGTCAATGTAGACAAATAAAAGAAAGGATAAAATTATGACAAAGAAAATTTTAAAAACGCAAAACAAAGAATGGGGGTTCTGGGGAACAACAGCACAACATTATACAAACAAAGAAACTCAACAGAGATGGAATGATGCTTTTGTAACCCTGCTTGAATTGTCCGGTGCAAAACCTGAACAGGTTAGAGAATTATTAGATGCAAGAATAGGCAGACACTTCGCAGACCAGTGTTTTGGAGAAAAAGACGTCAAACAAATTACAAAAGAATGCTATTTTAACTGGCTTGCCAAGGAATTATTTGACGATGCAAATTCTAAAAAGCCATTAGAAACAGAAAAAAATTCAGTTTTATTCGGAACGAATGTTTATAACACCATTTACGACAGAGTAGATGTTGTATTATACACTTACAAAAATAAAAACAGAATCCACGAAGATTACGCTCTATGCATAACTAAAGATCTTAAAAAATATAGAGTCGGAATGGATTATATTAAACCGATTGAGGATATGGATGAGGAAGAATTATGCAGAGCCGGACTGGCTTAATCAATTAAAATTTAACAACTAACGCTATATTTTATAGCGTTTTACTTTTCCCAATATATTCTAAATACCGATTATAACAATTAAAAAATACGTTTTCTTCATCAATCAAACTAGACGACTCAAGAGCTTCCTGCATTACATTTACAGGCATTGAAAAATAATCGCTCGGCTGATTCCCCAGTCTTATTATAAGAGAGCCGGCATCTGATACAGAATGCTCAACGCAAAAATAATAATCTCTGATTTCATCAGAACCTAAATATATGCAATCTTTACAATCGTGTCTATATAAAGGTTTTTGTTTTTCTAATACCGGCATGTTATCCCCTCATGTAAAATAAATTATACAAGAAAAACTCTAATGTTTAAACACTAGAGTAAAGAAGTGATGTTTAAAGATTCACTATTTATCCGACTTTGGCAAGTTGTACTTTTTGTGGAGATTCTTTTTTATAATTTTATAAATATATCTTTGAGATAAATCGCATTCAATTGCGAGGCGGTTTACGGTATATTTTCTGCCATCATACTGGCTCATGATATATTTTTCTTTTATCTCACGAAACGGATTTTTCGGGATACTTACTGTTAATCCAGGCGAGCAGAAAATAAGAGCCAAGGCGGATTTTATGCCGGCAGATTCTGCGATGAACTTCAAGTCATCGTTCGGCATATCTTCAGGCTGTATCAAGTCCATCCAAGGCTTGTAATCCATAATCTCCTCTTATTTAATGGTGGTCTCATCAGTTAACGCATTACGTTAAGACGGTCAGCTTGCACTGTTAGCCGACCGTTTCGACCTTTTTAGCCTTTTGCCATTTCTAACTCTTGCTCAAGCTCATCTTCGATTTTTAATTTAGTTTTAAATAATTCACTAAGCATAACTTCTTTTGGCTTGACTTCATCAATTAGCTTTGCCATTTGATGTAAGTTGTCAAAAATAACATTGACTTCTTGAGGAGGGGTGCTATGTGCTTTAATGGCACAATCTGCAATTTTGATTTTTAAATTCTCAATGTCCACCTGATACTCTGTAATTTTTCGTTCTAAAACTAGTAGTGCTGTGTTGCCCATTTTTGTCTCCTTTACTTTTATTGGTCTCATCAGTTAGAGCCTTACTCTAAGACGAGCCGCTTGCACTGTTAGCAGCTCGTTTCGACCTCGTGTAAAATTTAGTCAGGAGGCATTTTTGCAGGGGTAAGCATATCTTCTAAGTCTCGTTCAATCTTTGATAAGATAGAGATTTGTCCTTCAAGAACCTTGCAATCGATTTCTCGTTCTTTAGCACAACTCCAGTTATCTTTAACCAGATTCGCATCGGCAAACTTCAATTTTGCATCGTTCAAACGCTCTTCAAGGTCAATTTTTTGATTCCTGATTAACCCCATCATTGCACATTCTTTAGGATCATCAGAACTGTGAGAAACTTCTCCAAAGAATGCATTTCCCATCATTGGTGACATTGAATCGGTTGTTTTTTCTGCTGTTAGCATCATTTTTTCTCCTTTACTTTCTCTTCTACTACTCAAGTGTGGCCGCACTTTTTTCTTTTAATTTCTTTTTTATTGCCGTTATTGCCTGAATAACTTTACAGGCTTTGGCTCTGGTCAAAAACATAATGTCATCGACCTTAAACTTTGATTTTAAAAACTTTCTCAGGGATTTTTTCGCAAATTTATCATCATTGAAATAGCAGACATCTCTCCACAAACCTTCAATCATTCTGAGTTGTGCATCAGATGCCATATTTTCTGTGCGATTCAAATCCGCATATTTTTTCGGCTGTTTAATCCATTTGTTTATAGCTACAGCTTTATCTTCAAGGATATCTACAAAAATTGCCGCTTCAGTAAATGTCAAATCCTTTGATGATGTAACATCAAAAGACATAAGCATTTCACGATATAAATCGTCATCCATACCTATAACATTTTTTAATGCGTGAATTTTTCTAATCTGAAAAGTCGTAGCCATACTTTATCCTCATATCCTCAAGCTGTAACTCACGTCCGTGCTTGATTCCGATTTGAACTCCCAAAATAAAAATGGCTAAGGCGATAATAAAAATGTGTAACAATGTGTCGGGTCGGAATAACTTACCATTATTGTTTTTCATTACCGTTCCTCCCTATGCCATTAATAATTTGGAAGTTTGTTTAATCACAGCATCATCGACCTCAGCTTTACCGTTGAATTTGGCAATGCTGATACTGTGGGAAATTAAGTGTTCTAATCTTCTGGTATTTCCATCCGAATACTGAAGATATGTTTCAGCCAGTTTTGTATTCTGTCCGATAGATTCAAGAATTTTTATGACGTCTTGAATTAAAATTTTGTCTATAATTTTTGTAAATTTGACTCTTGAGTACAACTGGTCATACTGATTGTTGTAACCTTTCAGGTTTTCTAACAGAATTCCTCTACCCACTAAAAGAATACCTACACCTGTTTTATCGTGGATCCGGCGAGTAATTTCTAAGGCTCTATATGGAAGATTTTCAGCCTCATCAATAATTAAAAGTCTGCCTGATTGGTTTAATTTTCTGACGACTTCATCCATCAAGTCATAAACCGAACCCTTACCGGAAAGTCCTAAACGTCTGTGAATTTCCTTGAGAAGAGATTTTGCAGTGTAACCTGAATCGCTCTCAATAAGGATTGAGTCCATAAATTCTTTGGTATATCTTTTTACGGCAACGGTTTTACCAAGCCCGGCTTTACCCACACAAACTCCGATTTTACCTTGAGTATGGCAAAGTCTGCCGATTTCAGTGATATATTTAACCGTTGAAATATCTACAAAAGGCAGGTCGCTGTTGCCGGAACGTTCGTGTTCACGTTGAATAAAATTATTTATAGCATCAGTAATTTTATCATTTTTGCCGTTGTAATTACCGTTCATCCACATACTGATTGTAGACTTAGCAATCCCTGTAGCAGTTGAAACGTATGCTATACTGTAATTTTTAGATTCCATCAAATCTTTTAATTCGGCTCTAATATCCATTGGCGACTCCTTTTAATTCTTGCTCAAGGATTTTGTCGGTTTCATATAGATAAAGCGGTTTTTCCTGCGGTTTGTTTTCATCTAAAAGCATCGACAAATCCTGCCGACCAAAAGCATCCATCTCCTTACTTTTGCGAATAACCTTGTCCATATTTGTATTTGCAATTCGTGAAACTTTTGGTTTAATTTCTTTTTCAACGCTTGCGTATGCGGCTTTATAATTTGCACATTTTTCTTCAAGGCTAATCTCACGAGTTTGTTTAATATATGATTTTGCAATCTTCAAACTGCGTTTTTTGATAGCCATTGCATCTTTGAAAGCTTCTTTTGAAATTTCGTCTGCGTGAAGTGCCGCAACGGCTTTGACCGCCGTAACCTTACCGATAAAGGCATTATTGTCGGCTCTGAATACCCACGCAACCTTGAAATTTTGAATATCTCTGCGTAAGTAGACTTTCAGACCTGTTTTTGAAATCATCCAATCTGCCCAATAGGTAATACCCAGTTCATTATCTTTAATGCCATTTCGTCTTATAGTGTAATTTTTAGAAGTCCTTGTGCAGAATAATTTCAAAGCATCGGATTCTACTTTTATAACTTCAGCACATTCCTGATTAAAGAGTTGATCAGGAGATAAGCCCTCGTGGTTTTTACCACGAGACGGGCGTTTATTTAAAACATTAATCACAAAATCATCAAAGACTTCTTTAAATACATCAAACGGAATAATTTTTCCTGCTTTAATCTCTTTTGCCAGTTTTTCCGGACGTTCAACAACATTACCTCCCCTGTAACCAATACAATGTTTTGAAAGTAATTCTTTAATCTTTAAAAAATCTCTTTCAATTGGTTTTGTCTGAGCATTATATGGTAAAGCAAAATTTGCTTTGACATTTAATTCTTCAAGCATACAAGTCGTTTTGAACTCATCTGCTTCAATTTTAAATTTTCGTCCGCCGGCAAAATCTTTAGAACGATAATCTTTACCGTTATCAATAATCACATCTTTTGGCAAACCGTATTTTTCTACAGCATAATAGAAAGACTGGAAAATGTGATCTGAATTTGGATGTCCGCACTGAAGAATCCAACCGAGCCATTTGCCTGATTTGTAATCTCTCCAAGCAGTAACCCAAGGAAAAACAACGCTGCCGTCTGAATTCAGACAGGCAACGTCTATTTGAGCGTGATCTGAAACCCACGCTTCTCCGCAAATTACAGTAGAATAGTCTCTATCAATGTAATTGCCGTATTTCCTATTCCAAGCAGATTCCCCATATCTCGCTAAATAAATACTTTGCTCAGGAACTTCACGTTCCAAACGTCTTTTAAAAGTTGCGTGACAAGGAAATTCATATCTACTAATTCCATATTTACGCATTGCATATCCTAGGGTTTGCTCCCAACAACTCCGTAGAGATGGTGCACCCTCAACTAAATAAAGATTTTTAAAATATTCAAAATAACAATCTTCAATTATTGTTCTACCTGAATTATTTCCGTATCTTGATAATAAACCATTTATTCCACTAGCAAAGTATCTATTTCTCATTCTAATTAAGGATGAATAAGACGTATGGTTATCAGGATTATTTTTATTCCAATTTTCGATGAACAGTTTTAAGGCTCTGCCTCTCAAACAAAGACTTTTTTTTATAACATCGATGTATTTGTCTGCCTGAATTCGTGACCATAAAGGAGCTTCAGAATATTTTTTATTATCAGATCCGTTGTTAATTTTTTTTGATATTGATAAAGATGAATAACGAATAAAAATTTGTTTTATATTATCTTTTGCTTCAATTTTATAAATAAAATCACCTTTATAGCAGCGATTTTTTATTGTCTTTTCTTTGACATTCAAGAGATTACACGCTTCTTGAACAGAAATCCAAGTCGGAATATTTGATTTTACTTGCTGGGTTTCATTCATTAATTGTGTAATCCTTTACTTTTATTCCGAAAATCTTTTCAATAATGTAAAGGTCAATTTCCGGACAACCTCTCTCCCCAGTCAAATAGCGGCTTACTACACTTTTGGAAATATTCAAAGCCATCTGAATTTCTTTTGATTTAAGATCCAAAAGAGAAAAAATAATTTTAGTTAAAATTTGTTTTTTGCAATAAACACAATTTGACATATTTTTCAATCCTCTCTTGATATAGTTAGTTGTCTATAATCAAGCTGTATAAGATTTTGAAAATTTTTCTATAAGCCGACTGTCCAGTATTTTTTGCACAGCAGAATAATGCCTAATAAGGCAATATGACTGGCTCTACCGGGAAATCTTTAACCTATAACTCAATTATATGAAAATTATTTATATATGGAAGAGGCAAAAATTCAAGAGCGGGGAATATTCCCCGACTTTTGAAAATAAAAAACAGTAATAACAAGAACAGAAAAAATGAACGAATTTTTTATATTTACTTTAAAATCGGATAACAAAAAGGATAAGGGCTATTTTAAAAATCGGGGAAAAGTTTATGAAGAAATATTAAGCAAATAATAATGTATTTATTCCTGAATATCTTTCAGAAAAATCCTTTCCATATTTCCATAACTCTTCAGCCAGGTGTAAATGAAATCTATGAGCAAATGAGCGGCTTAAAACTTTTCTATAACTTCTCAAATAGATGTTTTTTATTTCTAAACGTTCGTCATTAGTATGTTTACGTGCATCTTTAGATATTAAGTATTTATCAGATACAAATAATTTGTGTTCATATAAATACAGATAAACTTTTGTATTCATATAAATCCTTTCTTGCGGTATTTTAGGGGATTTTTCAAAGTACTTAACAAGTTCGTTCTTTTGTTGTTCATAAATTATTGTCCTAAAATATTGATAAAAATTATTCATAACATGTTTTGAAAAACCGAATAAATCAATCATTTTTAAGACTTCTATATCAATACAAAAACCTTTTATTATGTAATCTATATCCGTTTTGGAATGATGTTGAAAAAATTGCGGAAGTCGTTGTTTGTTACAACCTTGTTCTTTATTATACAAATATATATTGTCTTTAAAAATAAGTTTTCCCTCTTGCACAAGAGTTAAAAGAAGTAACTCTAATACAGATTCGTCAATATCTTCTGCAATAGTTGAAATTTCATCAAGTGTAAATTTATCCAACCTTCTGCAAAGCTTTAATACTCGTTCTTTCATTGAGCAGTCCTTTCAATGTGTATTCGTCTATCTCATCAATTTTGTTTGTTTCCGACAGTTTTTCTATTTTATTAATTAACTTAACCAGTTGTCTGAATTGGTTTGTCCTTGTTGCAAGGTAGTTTATTCCATTATCTGTAAAATTGAGTTCTGTCAAGTTTTCAATAATTTCTCTAATATCTTCAGCATTAAACTGTTCAAATCTCAAAGTTTTGTACAACCTATCGACTAAATGCGGATATCTTGCGAGTTTTTTATCTGCCGCTCCCATTCCGACTAAAACTATCGGGCAGGTGGTTTTATCGTGCAAATCCCTCAAAGTTTCAACCGTATGCTTTTCAATCAAATAATCAATCTCATCAACAATAATAATCTTAGGATTCTGCCTTAAATAATTTTCTATGAGTTCAAAAGTTTCCTGCGTGTGCCAGTAAGGTTCTTCTCCAAGCTCCTCCGCAATTTCAGATAATAGCCATCTGCTCGTCATTCCCTGTGTTGCCCGAACATATACAGAATCGTTTTTATCTGCCCACCACTGGATTGTCTGAGATTTTCCAAGCCCATGGTCGCCGTAAACTAATGCAAGTTTTGGAATGTTCGGCGGAAGTTTCTGCAACTCATCCATCAAAGCCACAAACCGCTTGACGTTTTTTGTTTTAATAAATGTTTTCTTCATAGATTAATCTCCATATAAGTTGTAATATTCATCGCTTTTTATATAATCCGCAAGCCACTTTCTATCCTGCGGATTTGTTGTTCCGTTTGTCATAAGCCACTCGTATTTTTCATAATTTGAATTAAACATTGGTACGTTCATCTGCCGTTCACGAGGGGTTTGTTTGTGTTCTCTCTTTGGCTTTGGTTGTTCTTCTATTTCTAAAACAGGTTCCGGTTCAATTTCTAAAACTTGAAGTTCATCTTTAGTGAATGTCTTTTTAATTTGTTTAACAAGCCGGCTTTTAATTTTCTGCTGCCTTTGATACTGCTGCTTGTATTCTTCCATATCTTTAACTGTGCCGAGAACATTTGCCATCGGGTGAACTTTCTGAACCCTATGTGCCACGCATAAAAATTCACCTTTCATTGAATAAACTTGAACCTTTGAAAGGTCAAATAAACTGTAACGGACATAAACCTTATCCCGAAGTCCAAGAATAACATCACTCCTGTAATGCATTCCGAGGAACGTTATTCCATGCTTGTTTATTGTCCTTGATTCTGTTTTCATCATTAAATAATCAAGTGCAGATTTATTAATATCTTGTTTCCGAACAGAGTTTAATACCTCTTGAATGCTCCTTGAACGGTCATTAGGACAGGCTTTTTGATTCCTGTATTCCAGCCAGGCATTAATATATTTAATAGTCTCTTGTACTGTCGGAATATTTCCTTTTGTTTGTTGATTATGAAGTTGTAAATGCAGTTTTTCATTTCTATTCATCCACGCAGGACGGTTTTCAATTGAAGTACCGATATAACTTGGCATAAGTTTTTCAAATTCTTCCTGAAAATCTAAGAAAAATCTTTCTATAACTTTTGCACGTGCATTGTATGGTTTAGCAAAAACGGAGTGAATACCTAAATTGGCATACACTCCGTTAAAACACTCCTCGTCAAAATCACAAGATTGAAAATACTTTGCCTTAAATGCTTTACCATTATCCTGATAAACTACTTTCGGGATAATACCTAAATTAATAATTGCATTTCTAAGGGCAGAGGCTATGCACTGAGTATTTTCAGTCATCATAATTTCATAGCCGACAAATGCTGTTGATTTCCAGTCTAAAAAACCGACCAAAGTTGCTCTGGTCGGTTTTCCTGTAAACGGATTTATTACTTGAAAGTTTAGAACGTGTCCGTCTGCGATTAACACATCTCCAACTTCTATTTTACTTATATCTCTTTCAATATATGGTTCAACCTTATCGTGGTAGGCTTTCATACCCTCACGTTTTAGCACCCACTCCGCATAATGGTTTCTTCTGAAATGCTCCGCAAACCTTTTGAAAGTTATATTACTCGGCAGAGCATCTTCATCATATCCTTTTTTAATCAACACTTGTTTTGCAAGCCTGATTGCCGTATTGTACCCGAATTTATTCTGATGAAGTAAAAGAGCAAGCAGAACTTTTTTCATATTGTCATCTAAAATACTGTTATATTCACCCTGTTTTGTTATTTTGTATTGAGGTATTAGGGATTCTGCGTTGCCTGTTTTCTTGTAGGCTTGTATGTATCTTCTTAATGTTCCGATTGAAATACGGCCCAGAAATTCGTATGCTTTTGGTAAATACAATCCAGAATTATACAGGTCTAAAAATTCAGCATCAGCCTCTTTTATACTCGGATATTTATTTCTGTGTTCAAGTGCGGCTTTAACAATGTTCATTCTGTGATTTGCCGTCTGTCTTGCTTTATCTGTAATAATAGGCGGTTTGTAATTCAACGGAACAATTGCCGTTGATTTTGTTTCGCATTCCCGAAGTTTTTGTTGTAATTCAGGTTCTAAACTTGAAAACAATATTTCGTATGAGATACCGCCGTTAACTTTGACTTCCCTTGAAATATATTTGCTTTCAGGTTTGTTGATTTCCATTCGGATTGAACGAGTGCTCTTTAACCCCTTAGCCTGTGCGATTTCTTTAATAGTTACATATTCATTCATGGTACACACACATTAACTCTGAAGATGAAGAATTGGAACACTACTTCCGAGCATTGTGTCGGTTTCGTATCAATTAAAAAATTTAACAGAACGGCAGAATTTTCAAAAACCTCAAACGACTCACTTGCCCAAAATAATCATACCATTTGTACCAAGCCTTAATCGCCCTAAAACACAAGCAGAAAGAGGGTTGTAATCCTTTTGCCCGAAATAATCACACCATCTGTGCCGAGTAGAAAAAGAGTAAAAAGAGTATTTATGGTACACATGGTTTGATTATTTCCTACCCCTAAAATCCGCTACACAAGCCGATTGCCCGAAATAATCGCACCATCTGTTGGAAATGGAACACCGTTTCCGACTTATTGTGTCGCTTTTGTATCAATTTTTCCGAAATTTTGTGTTATTATTATTCCAACAGAAACTTTAAATTATAGGAGGTGAATTATGCAAATACAACCAATTACCAATCGCACAAGTAACACAAGTTTCGGTGCTAAAATTAACTGGGTTGGCGGTTCAATTGTGACACCGAAAGCTAAAAAATTATTGCCAAAAAATTCCTTCAGAAGATTAGAAGAAAAAGCTAAAAAAATAGGAACAGATACTGATTCTGTACATGTTGGGCTTTGGTACACGTATGATTTTGAGCCTTCTCGTAATTTGTTTTTAAATGCATTAGGAGTGCCAACATATAGAGTAAAGGAACGCAAAACATCTTTATCACTAACCTCTGTATTTCCATCAAAAAAAATGGTTGATGACTTACATAGAACTGAGATAAAAGGGTCTTCGGATAAACAAAAATTATCTGCATACAAAGCGATATGGAAATATCTGGATGCTTTGGAAGAACAATATAAAACTAAATAGATAACTAAAAAGTCGGGCATATAACATTCCCGACTTTTTTAGTTAAATTATTTACATATTATTTAGCTTGACTTAATACTTTATCAACGTCAGGTATTTTCCCTTTTTCAAGTTTATTTGCATATCTTTCAGCTCTTTTTAGCATAAAAATTGGCATATCAAAGAACATATTACTATTGAACGTCTTTTCTTTTACTGTTGCATAAAGATGTTTCACTTTTTTATAAAGAGGTTTGTAATCAGAAGACATACCAGTTTTTACTAATTGAGTATTTGTTGACAAATAAATATCGTATGGATTATTTTTTTGATTTTCAATAACTTTAGAAAGCTTTTTTAATTGTCTTGCACTAAAATTATCTCTAATGTATTTCTGAGCTTCAGAATCTATTTTTAGAGCCATCCCAAAGTTTAAATTATTACTTGAGCTTTGTATTGCTTGTATTTGCATAAATATATCCCTTTCAATTTTGAATTATCATAACATAAAAATACGAGTGTTATATTTATGATAATATTTAACTATGTTTAAACGCTTACTTTTATGTTTAATAATCCTTTTACAAGGAATATGTTTTGCTTATGACAAACAAAATGATGAGTATTCCTGTGGTGTTGTAAGTGCTTATAACCTAATAAATGAAGAATGCCCTGACTGTAAAAACAATGGAATCCCTGAGTTAAGTAAGCTATTAAAGACAGACGAAAATGGCACGACAACTTTCAACCTATGTAACGGATTAGAAAAATACTTTTCAAAACAACAGATTAGTGCTGATATTAAATACTATGGAATAAAGTGTTCTCTCACCTATCAATTACCTTGAACAAGACGAATATGCCATAATTAATGGAATTATACTTGTAAAAATTTTAGATAAATAGTTTTTATTTTGTTTTAATATTTTCTTTGTTGTATTGCTCTCTAAAGAGACGATTTAAAACTTTTTCAGAAGGATTATCTACTATAGTATTATCAATTTTATATAATTCGTTAATTTCTTTCCATATAGGCTTTATATTCGCATTCCACCACTTATGATAAATATTAGAATATTCTTTTCCCAATAAGCCGTTAAATACTTCCTTATTTTCAGGATTTAGCAATTTTCTAAACAAATATTCCATAGGACCTGTTCCGTCATCACTTCTAGAAGGTTCTATATCTGTAATTTTCCCTCTACTTGTTTCTAACACTCCACGAGCATTGAATAATTCTCCCTTACGATATATCACTTTTGTTTCAATAACTTCTTCTGAAGGATGATTTTTAAAAGCTTTACATATGCGAGAAAATAAATCTATATTACGATTTGACGAAAAGTAACCTTTTGGAGCATCTTTGCACTGCTCTAAGTAGTTACAATACTCTGCAATTCCTGAAGATTTCAAATTGATTTTTGCTTTAAAGGCAGGTAACTTTGTTTGTAAATTATTAGAATTGTTTTCAATTTTAGCTATACGCATTACACCATTCTCTTTAAAGTTTTATAAATTGACATAAAAGAGCATATCACAAATTATCAACTTATACAAAATCGAATACAAACAAAACTTAAAATCAAAAAATTAGTTCATTCTTAGTTATAAAATAACAAGATAGCAAAATTTATATTTACGGGTTTTAAAAGATATTAGGAATTAAAATATGAAAATAAACGGAATAAAGACAAATATATTTAAAGATATTATTATCCCTGCGACTAAAAGAATGTTCAATTTTAAAAAAGTTGACCTTGTACGTCAGCCGGCAGCAGATACGGTTGAAGTTAGCTTATTAAAAGAGAATTTTCAAGGAATTAGTTCTAAGACTTTTAAAAAACTACTCTCACCTGAATTTACTCCTAAAACTAACTTAGATGAAAGTGGCTTAAGGATAACAACTCTGATTGATAAAAAGACAAATAAACCTGTAAACGCATATATTGCAAGAGTTGATGAAGATATCCCTAATATGGAAAAATACTATCTTATGGTTCCAGATGCAAACGGGGAAATAAATATTAAAAATAAAAATTATAGAGTTGTAGGTGATACATATTTTTATATAGATAAAGAACAGGAAATGATAAGTCCAAAATTTGAAGGAGCATTTATTAACGGGGAACTTTGTGAAAAAGTCCTATCCTATATGAATGCAAAGGGCAATAAGGATTTTGGCGGAATCGGAACAAGAATGCATCAATTACGAGTAGAAAGAATGCTCCAAAACGGTTTGGGCAATGTTTGTATTGTTGCAGAAGGAAATTCTTTTCCATTCCATTATTCAATGGGATACAGACTACCTGATGCGAAAAGACCACTTGAAGATTCAACAAAAATATTACAAGAATTTTCAAGTTTAAATCAAAAATCTCCACGTGATAATTCAAAATACATCTTTCTCGAACGTGATAATGACAAAAAAGTCGTTATCAATTGGTCAGCGACATTAGAGCACTTTTTGAATGATTATTACAAAAATGGCGGAACTCCACTAGTGGATTTTTCTCCAAACATGTATTTGAACGAAGCATCTCTTGAACAATGGATTGAAATGATTAAAAAACAACCAATATTATATTAATTCAAATAGCAAAAAAAATATTCAGGAGTTTTGTAGTAATATAGCAGTAGAGTATAATTTAATTTATTATACAATGTTTATAGAAAGGAGTATAAATATGAATATTCAATCAATTAATGCCTATAATAATAGTCCATCATTTTCGTCAAAATTAGTTCCAAATAATACTTTGAGAGATGCATTTGATCATGCTCGAAAAACAGGTAATGTAAAATTTTTAAATTCAATAAAAAACATTTTAAATGATGGAAAAGATAATACTGTAAAAATTGTTTCATATCGTTGTCCACAGAATACAGATGAGTATTTAAAGACTAGCTTATTTATTAATGATATGGAAAAAGACTTTTTAGATAATCAAGCTCTATTCACTTCTAAGAAAAATATTAGTACAGGTAACAGAATTACTGATTCAATAAAATTAATTGTAAGAAATTTCACTGATAAAAAACAAGTACGTGCAGAATTAGACGAAATATACAAAAAGTATAATTTAGAGAAAGGTGATACTAGATATCTAAGTGAAGAACCTGAATTCTTTTAAAAAGAAGAAACAAAACTTCTCGCAGATATGATTGATAATTTACCAACTTACCGTAAATAAAATATATTAATTAAAAAAGGAAGCAAGGAAGGGTCTGATAGTGAGAATAGAAAATAACTCAGCTTATAACCACCAAAATTTTGGAGCTCTTAAATCGATACAATGTAAAGGAGCATTTAATGTGAAGAATTACCCTAACGAAGTCCTTTGGGTAATGAAAGCATTTAGAGATTCAGAAGGAATCTCTAAATTTTGTAAAAAATATGATGTAGAAGCAATTTTTAAAGCAAAAGAGAAGTCTTGTTCTGTTCATTGGGATGAATTTGATAGAGCTAATGCTTCAGTAACTTTACGAACAAGAATACAAAAGACACAAGATAGTGAAATAATTCCAGAGATTTCTTTGTGTAGGTATTCCGATTCAGATTCTAAGCATAATAACTTTGCGGATACTGCTCTTTATAAATTATCAAAGGCAATCAAAAGTTTAACTTTTGAAAATCTTGAAACAGAATTGCATAAAGCTATCGAAAATATTCCAAAACCTATCACCCCAAAAAATAAAATAGAAAAAGATTTTAATGATATTGTTAAAAGTTTGCTTTCTAATAAATTTAATAATAATGAAAAACCAATTAAATAAAAGTCGAGAAAAATATCTCGACTTTTATTAATTTTCATATATTTATACTTCCGAGTAAATTAGAATAAATTTCCACCTAAAATTAAAATTTTGAAAAAATTTTTAACACTGTCCTGTCCCAAAATTCCTGAACTGTCCCAAAATTCCTGAACTGTGTCTAAATTCCCGCCATTTAAGGTTTTGAGACACTGTCTCGTTTCAGACATTGACGGACAGTAATCGGACTTTTTTGCCAGTTCAGGAATTTCATTTTTAGCGATTTCCGACTAAAAAAATCAAGATATATTTGAAACACACCCCTATTAGTTCAAAAAAATCAAATTCCTGCAATGTCTGTTCAATGATATCTGTCATACGCAAAACACTCACTTTATTACACCTGGACAGATGTAATTTTTCATGCAGTTTGACTAGTTTTCACAGTTAGTTTGATTTTAACATGTGCCCCAGGTTGGAAACGAACCAAAATGTTTAAGAATATATGCAATGAATTATTAATTCATCTATGTCATTGTGAGTATAAACTATTTCTCACAATATTTCAAGTCTATTTAAAAAATTGTCCGAAACAGGACAAGAAAATTTTTTTAATTACACATGTTTTATATATTTTTTCTAATATATTTATAGGGTACATTATTGACAATGTACACCATTAGCTTGATTTACATTTCTTAATATTTTGAGAAAATTATTTTGGTTAGTTATAATCAAAATCAAGAGAGAGTAAGATGAGTGATATTATAAAATCAGGAATTATAGCTTTAGGATTTAAGCCTAAAGATGGGTGTTGCAATGTTTATTTCAAGAAATTTGGAGCTTATGAAATAAATATCGATTATAATGAAAATAATCCTGAAAAATCTAATATTGATTATGGCAAAGATATAAAATGTGGAAGAAAAACAACAAGCAATTTTTCTCAAAATGAATCTTTTGTTGTTTTAGAATGTGTGAATAGATTATTAGAAAAAGGATACAATCCAAACAGCATAGTATTGGAACAACCATATAAAGCTGGGCATAAGGATTGTTATCTTGACATATTAGTGAAAGATCTTGATAATAAATCATTTTTGATGATTGAATGCAAAACTTGGGGAAAGGAATACGAAAAAGAAAAAAATCAAATTTTTAAAGATGGAGGGCAATTATTAAGTTATTTCAACCAAGATAAGAATAGTAAAGCTTTGTGTTTATACGCATCTCATATTGAAAATAATGAAATTTCATACAGAAATGACATTATAGATACAAAAGAACTAAGCGGAAATAATGTACAAGAATTGTTTGATAGTTGGGATAATACTTTTTATCAAAAAGGTATTTTCGAAAAACAAATAAATGCTTATGATTACAGGAATATTGGCTTAACTTATGAAGATTTACAAGATTTAAAAGATACGGATGGCGGAACAATATTTAATCATTTTGCAGAAATTTTAAGAAAACACATTGTTTCTGATAAAACAAATGCTTTTAATAAAATGTTTAATCTTTTTATTTGTAAAATTCAAGATGAAGATGATAATTATGATAAAGACGCTGATTTAAAGTTTCAATTTAAAAGCAATGATACGTATGAAAGTTTTTTTGATAGATTGAATAACTTATACAAAAGAGGCAATAAAAATTACATTGATATTGATTTACCAGATATAAGCCAAGATGATTTTGATGAATTATTAAAGCTTGCTGATGAAAAAGATGAGCATTTAAGAAAAACTTTTAATGAATTGAGATATTATAGGAGTTCTCAAGAGTTTTCTTTTAAGGAGGTTTATAATAAAGAAACTTTCGAAGAAAATGCTGAAATCGTAAAAGAAATAGTTAAACTTTTGCAAGGCTATAAAATTAAATATTCTCAAAAACATCAATATTTAGGCGATTTTTTTGAATTATTGTTAAATACAGGTATCAAACAGGAGGCAGGACAATTTTTTACTCCAATCCCGCTTACAAGATTTATTTGTAAGTCAATTCCAATAAAAGAAATTATCGAGGAGAAAAATAATAATGAAGATGACAATTTCTTACCTTATGTTATTGATTATGCCTGTGGTAGTGGACATTTCTTAACTGAAATTATGGATGAAATTGACACATACGTTAAAAATTTCAAAATAGAAGATATTAAAGGTTCAAGAATTGCAAAAGAAAATTTTGAATCACTAAGAAATAATTTAAAATGGTCAAAAGAATATGTTTATGGAATTGAAAAAGATTATAGACTGGTAAAAACATCTAAAGTGAGTTCATTTTTAAATGGTGATGGTGAAGCAAATGTAATGGCAGCTGATGGATTAGCACCATTTAATGATAAAAAATATAAAGGTGAACTAAAAATGAATGAATTCCAAAAATATAATTCTAATTTTGATATTTTAGTTGCTAATCCACCATATTCAATAAGTGGTTTTAGAACGACATTAAAAGAAGGTAAAAAATGTTTTGATTTGTATAAAAGATTAACAGACAACAGTTCTGAAATTGAATGTTTATTTGTGGAACGTGCCGTTCAATTATTAAAAGAAGGTGGTGTTGCAGGAATAGTGCTTCCTGTATCAATTTTAACAAATGGCGGAATTTATGAAAAAACAAGAGAATTAATTCTAAAAAACTTTGATATTGTTGCTATTCAAAAGCTCGGCGATAATGCCTTTATGGCAACCGGAACTAAAACAATTATTCTTTTTATGAGAAGAAAAAGTAATTTAGCATATTCTAATATAGAAAAATTGGTTGATAAATTTTTAAATGATTTTAAAGACATTACAATTAATGGAATTGAACATGCTTTTTCTACCTATGTTAATAATGTATTTGAAGATATATCATTTGAAGATTACATAAGCATATTGCAAGATAATCCAACTGAAAAAGCAAGAAAAAGTGAAATTTTTGACGAATATAAAGACTACGCTATTGAAAAAATACTTGAAATTGAGAAAGAAAAATTAGTCTATTTTATAATTACATATTCTCAAAAAATTATTTTAAGCGACTCTTTAGAAAAAGATATTGAAAAAGAATTTTATGGCTATGAATTTTCTAATAGAAAAGGTCACGAAGGAATTCATATATATAAAGATGAAGATGGAATTTTGCAAAGCAAACTTTATAATCCTGAAAATCTTTATGATGAAGAAAAAGCTAACTACTATATTTTAAATAATTTCAAAGGATTGATTTCAGAAAAAACAATTAATGAAATAAAACAATCAGAAGACCATCCACTGAAAAATCATATTGATTATATCAACCTATCTGATTTAATGTCATTTGATTTAAAAACATTTGATAAACAAATTAATCTTAACTTTAAAAAAAAACTAAAAATTGATAGCAAATATCCATTACATAAAATTAAAGATTTAATTGATATTGAGTATGGGACTAGAATTGTAAAAAATAAAGAAGCTGGGACATTATATCCAGTATACGGTGGAGGTGCAGAAACTTTTAAAGCTGATAAATTTAATAGAGAAGATTGTTTTGTAATATCTAGGTTTGGAATGTCGCCGCATTGTGTAAGATATGTAAAGGATAAATTCTTTTTAAATGATTCTGGGTTTACATATTCAATAATACATGATGATTGTAACAAAAAATATTTAGATAATTTACTAGCAACTTATGAATCAATAGTTTATCTTTGCGGCAGAGGCGTTGGACAAAAAAATATTGATATTGATTTATTTAACAATATAAAACTTCCACTTCCTCCAATGGATATCCAAGAAAAAATTGTTAAAGAAATTGAAAATATTAATAATACATTTTTTCAACGATATAAGATGGTAAAAGATAAAAAAGCTGAAATTTCTACTATTTTAAATTCTTTTAATACTGGTCATCAATGTAGGCTAGGTAATGTTTTATCTTTGGAGTATGGAATTTCATTACCAAAGTATAAAAGAATAAAAGGAATATATCCTGTTGTAGGTGCAAATGGTATAGATGGTTTTCATAATAGTTATTTTCTAAACGGTCCAAGTATAATAGTTGGAAGAAAGGGCTCCGTTGGAAAAATCAACCTAATAAAACAAAATTGTACTCCTATTGATACTTGTTTTTTTGTAAAAATCAATGAAGAACAATTGTTATTTCAATACACATATTATTTGCTAAAAAGTTTAAATTTAGAAACTCTTAATAAAGGGCTCGGTCCAGGAGGACTAAACAGGAATGATGTATATGCTTTATCTGTAGAAGTTCCTAGTTTAGATCTTCAAAAAGAAATAGTTGCACAAATTCTACCCCTTGAAGAAGAAATAGAAAAATTACAAAAAGAAATTGATGAAATACCAGTTAAAAAACAAGCAATTCTCGATAAATATTTAAAATAAGTATGCTTGTAATTTTTTAATATTAACGAAACTGGACTATACCAAAATAATCATTTTATCCGTACACCTTAAAAACGGTGCTAAACACAGCTATATTAAGAAAAAATCACTCTATCCGTACAGTCCAGAAAAAGTCCAGTTTTCCAGTTTGATTATTTGGGAACACTTAATTTTTCCGACCCGAAAACGCCCACACAAAGCCTACTTTACCCAAATAATCTATCTAGCCGTACAAATCAACCTGGACAAAAACTACATATACGACAAACTGGACATAAAAATACAAAAGAGGATTTCAAAAACCTTGAAACCCTCTTTTGATAATTGGTTGCGGGAGCTGGATTTGAACCAACGACCTTCGGGTTATGAGCCCGACGAGCTACCAGACTGCTCCATCCCGCGATAAATTCTTTTTTGGCTTTGATAAACTCTATTATCTTCACCTTACACTTTTATTATTAAACGCTGAAAACTAAAAATCAAGTCCCACGATTTTTTATTTAAAAATTAGTCTCCACATAAAATTATCTGTAAAAGTGTCATATATAGTTAAATCTGGTTAAATTTTAAATATTTTTGCACATTACAAGCCATTCAATTAAGCATTTTTTGCAATAAAATCATTCTTGGCTTCATCCAAACCAAACGCTTGATGAATCTTACCAAATTCTGATTTCGCTACATTTTCATTTTGAGGTATTACGTAAGCTATATTTGCATAAAGTCCTTGCTTATTTATCTTGCCGGTCACATTTTTTGCATCCAGTGCATTTGGATTTTTACTCAACATATCTGCGGTTAATATGGTTGTTGCGTATTCGGACACATCAACTTTATTGTCATTATTTATATCTAATGCCTTTGCTGATGCCATTGGGATTGATTGGTTAAGTTTTTGCGTTAATTCATCTACCCCTACTGCTATTTTTTGTCCCATTTCTTCAAATGCAGCCCCAAGTAATGCCAATTTATCAACTTTTCCCTCCTGAGGCATGTATTGATATTCAAAATCAAGCGGCGGTAATGAATTTAGGTATTCTTCATTTGATTTTACAAATTTATCTCCAGATACATTGTTAAATTGCGGCTGAGGAGTTGCTGCGCCGGACAGTTTATTCAAATAGTCTAAATGATTGGCTGCAGCATTGCGTCCATATCTTATGGAAGAATTGGTGATTTTATTGTCATAAATACCCGTATTGCCATTTATTATTGCTATGTTATTTTGCACACTAAAACTCATCTACACATACCTTTTTATTGTTAATATAAAAACAAATAAATTTATAAAATTGCCCTGCAAGTTATAATTGTAAAGAAAACTTTACTTTAATAATTAACAAAAATACTCTCTATGTAAACTGATATTTATAAAGCATTAATCTATTAATGTGAAATTTTTCCCTAATTTTTTTTCTAAATCCATAATTATCTGTGAGGCTGTAATATTCATTCCTTCTGCCATTCTGATTATTGTACTTAACTGTGGATCTTTTATACCTTTTTCCAGATCTGCCCACATTGATTTTGTCATACCTATTTCTGCTGAGACAAGACTAATTGATTTTTTCTGCTCCTGCCGGTATTTTTTTACTATTTCTCCTAAGACTTTTTTATATAGACTTTTATTTTCTTTACAGCCGTCTTGCATTTTTTTATTTTAGTGCTAAATTAAGAACAAAGTGTGCTAATATTAGAACAAAAGGAGATACGTATGAAGAGACAAAATACTGCATTCACTCTTGCGGAAGTGTTAATTACTCTTGCGATTATTGGAGTTGTGGCTGCACTTACAATTCCTTCGCTGGTGCAAGGTTATAAGAAAAGAGTTGTTGAAACTAAATTAGTAAAATTTTATTCAACAATAAATAACGCTCTTGACATGTCTGAAGTTGATAATGGCAGTAGACTTTACTGGGATACTCTGGACAGTTATTGTGAATTTGAAGATAATGATGCAGAAATAAAAACTTGTGTCGCCGGAACAGAAGATGCACTTTTATGGTATAAAAAGTACCTTGCTAAATATATTAAAGTTTTAAAAGTTGAAACACGCACGATTACACATGATGATGGGAGTAACACATTTCCGAGTTATGTTATTTTATATTTACCAGATGGCAGTTTGACAATGTTTTCAGGATATGGGTGGAATTATTACATAGATGAAAAGGCATTTAAAGAGTTTAAATCCTGGGGTACTACAGCTTTTCCGTTCAAACTTGATGAAAATATGAAAGTAATTCCTTATTATTATTCTGGAGCAGCTACTGATAAGTATGACTGTTCAAAAGAAGGTAATGGTGCGCTTTGCACAAAAGTTATTGCCGATAATGGCTGGAAAATTCCAAAAGATTACCCGTACAGATTTTAATCTGAATATTATCCCTTAATCGCGCCCCATGCTTTTATTGTGCCGCGTTCATATTTTATGAGATAATAACCGCCCTTTATATCATATTCTATTGAGGCATCCATATGCACGTAAGGTTCATCGGGCGGCATTCCGACCTTAGCGCGTTTTTTATTAGTTTTTTCGCGTTCTTTAGCTTCTTTTTTTAGTTGTTTTTTATATTTGGGATCATTAAGCCGCTGCTGTTCTTTAACATCTTCTTCTATTTTGAACACAGGAATTATTGCACGAGCCTGCTTAGAAACGATTAATATCAAAAAATTTCTGTCATCAGACAGTGCAAGTCCATAATATCCCGGTTCAATTACATCTCCCTGACCGTCATATATAGGCTCAGGGATTATTATGTTCGGGTAATCAGACTCTTTTAGAGAATAACGAAATACCGCATCAGTACCGTAAATTATTCCTGAGGTTTCTTGCGGTTGAATTGGATAGGGACGTGATTCTTTATGCATAAACACGCCATCTGTATAAATACCTTCTAACATTTTATGCCTTCCAATAACGTTTTAATGATTTTTTTCATTTCTGCAAAATTTTTGCCTAAGGCATTTTCTCCGCCTACAAATATTAATGACATAAATTGTTGAGAATTTCCAAGGTCATTTTCTTTTAACAGCAGTCTGTAGCTTTCACGCATAAGACGTTTTAAGCGATTGCGTTTTACTGCGCGTTTATGAGTTTTTTTACTGACCACAAACCCTACACGCGTAAGTGTATCTGTATCTTTCTTTTTTAAACCTGCAAACAAAGTTACTCCGCCCTTGTGGGTGGAGTTTTTAACTTTATATGTTGCAGTAAATGCGGATTTTTTTTTAAGCCTGTATTGCTCTGGTAACATTTACCGTCCGCCTTTCTGGTTGCACAAAAATCCGGTTGAGCAACCGGATTTTAAATTATGCTCTTTTCTTAGCAGTAATAGCTAATTTATGACGACCTTTTGCGCGGCGTCTGTTGATAACTTCCTGTCCGCCTGCTGTTGCCATTCTTGCTCTAAACCCGCTTACGCGTTGTCTTTTAATCTTTGTTCCTTCTAGTGTACGTCTCATTTTTTTTATTTCCTTTTTGCTTATATTTGTCGTATAATTTTTATGCTATATGAAAAAAAGTTTTTAGTCAACATTTAAGGAAGGTCAGGTTAACTAATATGAACAAAAAGATAGGATTTATCGGATGCGGTAAAATGGCAAGTGCTATTATTACAGGGGTTAAAAACTCCTGCTGCAATAAGGGATTTGAATTAATGGGATCAGAAATTAATTGCGAAATAGCAGAACTTGCACAAAGCCGGCTGGGTATAGATGTAATAACGGATAACAGGGCACTGGTGATGAATAGTGATGTTGTTTTTATTGCGACTAAACCGAATTATGTTGCGGCAGTGCTTGAAGAAATTAAAGATGAATTGACGCCGGAAAAACTTCTTGTTTCTATTGCTGCAGGCGTATCTACAAAAAAAATAGAAAATATTGTTGGAGCACAAAGAGTTGTAAGAGTTATGCCAAATACGCCGGCACTTTTGCTGGAGGGAATGGCTGGCGTTTGCAAGGGCGAACACGCGCTGGAAGAAGACGTGCAGTTTGTTATAGATTTGTTAACATCAGTGGGTAAAGCCATTGAGGTTGATGAAGACGAAATGGATATAGTGACAGCAATATCAGGTTCAGGACCTGCGTTTTTCTATCAGGTGATAGAAGATATGGCGCGTGCGGGCGAAAAATTAGGGCTTGATTATGAAAAATCTTTGCTGCTCGCAACACAAACGGCTCTTGGCTCTGCGAAAATGCTTGAAAAACGCGGAGAGCTTACTGTGCAAAATTTGATTGACAATGTAGCAACTAAAGGCGGCTGCACATTTGTCGGGGTTTCCGTGATGAAAGAAGAAAATTCAGAAAAACTCTTCTATGACGTCATAAATGAAACAGCTAAAAAAGCTCATGCATTAGGTTAACAGATTTCTTTAAGGGTTGGCGGAACGCGGCAGGTGCCGCGTCCCGCCCTTTTTTGTCCACGAAAACACCTACATGTTTTCACCTACATGTTTTCGTGGACTTGTGCATTGCAGACAGATAGCTCATAATAGAACTATCATTTTTAATACTATTTATAATAAATCTGAAAAGAGGTGATATAATTTTACCCCATTCCAAATAACCTTAGTTCCGTAACGATATCAAGAATAAAAATAGTAATAATAAGCCAAACTGGTAAAAGTGAAAATATGACACCTAGTAATTGTAAAATATAAATTTTACGACTTTGTAAAAATTTCCGGTTTGTAATTCTTTTATCAAACATTATTTCTAAGACATAAATAATAAATACAAGAAAATAAAATATAACATCAACCGCTGAAATAATTACAAAAATCACAAAAAGAGGGAAACCAAGCCCCGGACTCCAAATATATGGGAAAAAATATTTAGCGAACAAAGCGAGAATAATCCAGCCGCATATGGCTAAAAAGTTAAAACTATACCGATTTTTATATTTTTTTAAAATCATAATGTGATTATATAAAAAATCAAGACTTTATTCAATCTCGTGCGCTTTAGTTAATCTCGTCTGCCAATGCCAGAAATTCAATCAGATTCTTAATTTTCGGATGTTTAAAATTCCCGTTTGCAATAAAGCCCTGATGCAGTCCCAAAGTGCATGAGGGACAAAGGCTCAAAACATAATCAGCATCCGTTTTTAAAATGTTTCGTGCTTTTTTCTTTCCTATTGCACGGGAAATTTCATTATTCTTTAATGCAAATTCGCCCGCAAATCCGCAGCAGTCATCAAATCCATCCATCTCTATATATTCTGCATTCTCACACATCTTTAAAATTTGTGACAAAAAATTTATATCTTTCAGATGGCAGGGTTTGTGAAACGTTATTTTAACAGGCTTTTTAAATATAAATTTTTTGGGGTTCTGTGCAATAAAATCCGCTATATTTATTACCTTGTGCAGTCCGTAATCCCGCAATGTGTCTTCGCAGCTTGCACAATCCGTCAATATGTAATCATAAGTTTCGTCCAGCAAGCTTAAATTATATTCTTTTACCTGTTCAAAACGTTCTATATTTCCGCTTGATAAAAAAGGCAGCCCGCAGCACTCAAAATCCTTTTCTATCAATTCAACATCATAATTCGATAATACTTTTTTTAATGCATTTTCAACTTTCGGGTACACATTATTTACGCATCCTTTAAAATAAATAAGTTTTAAAGGGCGTTGTGCAGGCAAAGCCTTTGAACAAGCCGCAATTTTATTTGAGTTTCGGCTGTTGTTCAAAAGCTTTTGCACCCTGCCAAGGACTTTTATAATACAACCAAAAATATATTTAGATTCAAGCATCCAAACTATTTTGCCCCAAAAAGTTTTTTTAACATATTCATATTTTGCAGTTTCAAAAATTCTGCAAACATCAATATCACTGGGACAAAATTCCTTGCATTTTCCGCATTTCAGACATAGATCCAGATATTTATTTATAGTTTTATCTAATTTTAAATCACCTTTTAGAACGCCGTCAAGCATAACAAATTTTCCGCGGCTCACAGCACAGTCATTGCCAGTCTCTTTATAAACAGGACAAACAGACTGGCAAAGTCCGCATTTTGAACACTTATTTATATCTTCAGCATAATCTTTTAGTGTCTTCATAACCCAATTATTGCATCAAGAAACGCATAAAACAAGTTTTATGTTATACTTATAGGTGGCAAAATATCAGTATTAGTAAAGGGAAAAATGAGAAAGCTGCGAATTATAATTGGTTATCTTACTCTTATTCTAATAGCAATAAGTATGCTGTATCCGTTTTTTGCAATGATTAATTTATCTTTTGCCGATGAAAATGCCATTTTTACAGAAGCAGGAAAGTTAATCCATACAAATTTAACCTTGCAAAATTATAAAAATGTTTTTACAGAACTTCCTATGAGCCGGTATTTCTTTAACAGTCTTGTTGTTGCGGTTGTTGCGACAGTCGGGCAGGTTTTATTTGCGGCACTTGCAGGTTACGCGTTTGCAAGATTAAAATTTCCATTTAGAAATGCTTTATTTTTACTTATACTAATAACAATGCTGATACCTCCGCAGGTCAACATAATACCTTTATTTTTTCTTATGAGAGAAATGCATATGATTGATACTTATCAGGCGTTAATTTTACCTGCAATGTTCGGCGGATTTGGCATTTTTCTGATGCGTCAGTACTTTCTGGGATTTCCTAAGGATTTAGAAGAAAGTGCAAGAATAGACGGCTGCAATTTATTTCAGACATTTTTTAGAATTGCATTACCGCTTGCTTTACCTACAATAGCAACACTTGCTATTTTTACGTTTGTAACAACATGGAACAGTTTTATGTGGCCATTGATTGTAACAAATAGCGAAGGAATGCGGACTTTACCGGTTGGATTGGCTATATACAAAGGAAGTTTCAGAGAGATTACTCTGTGGGGTGAACTGCTTGCCTGTTCCGTAATTTGTACAATTCCTGTAATCGGGGTATTTTTACTCGGGAAAAAATATTTTATAAATGATATACTTCAAGGCGGAGTAAAAGAATAGATTTTATTGTGAGGACAAATTTTTCTTTTCAAGTTCAAGAAGTTTCTTTTTTACATCTACTCCGCACGCAAATCCGGTCATAGCACCATTACTGCCGATTACTCTATGACATGGAACAACTATAAGTATTGGATTTTTGTTATTTGCCATACCCACGGCACGTGATGCTTTTTCATTCCCTGCAGCCAGAGCAACCTCCTTATAGCTTCTTGTTTCACCATAAGGAATTTTGCGTAATACATTCCAGACCCTGAGTTGAAAATCTGTTCCACGTAAGTCTAAAGGAAGAGTAAACTTTTTACGTTTGCCATCGAAATATTCTTCTAGCTCTTTTTCCGCCTGCAAAAGAATTTTGTTGTCAGTAGATATTATATTTTTCTCAGTCTTTTTTATGGAAATAATTTTTCCATTGTCTTCTGTTATTTCTATATTCCCGATAGGTGTTTTAATTATGGAATTCATTATAATAATTCCTTTATATTGTTATAATCTTTTCCGCCAACTGCTTTATAAACATTTATGGTTGCTATTATATAATCTATTTTATTGCTTACCTCATCTTTTTCAGTCATTAATACGCGTTCTTTATCACGAATATTTTCTAATTTAGATTTTGCGCCTATTTCCAATTTTCTTGAAGAAAGATTGTATTTTTCTTTTTCTAAATTAAACCGCTCTAAACTTGATTTGTAATTCTTTTTATTAGTATGTGCAATACCTAAAGAATTATTTACTTCCTGTAATGAAGTGAGAATAGTTTTTTCATACATCTGTTGCGCCTTTTCAAGTTCTAACTTATTATAGCGTAATCTTGCCATTTTGGCTCCGCCGGTAAATAAATCTATTGAAGGTGCGAAACCTGCAGCACTTTTAAATGTATGATTTCCAAAAATATCCCCGAGTTGATAAGCATTAAATCCAACCTGTCCGTACAGGAGAATTTTTGGTAAAAAGTCACGTCTGGCAACTTTTACGTCAAATCCCGTTTTTTGAATATATAATTCTGTTTTGTTCATATCCGGTCTGAATTGAATAACTTCAGCCGCAATATTGTCAGGAATATCTATAAGTTTAACTGTGTCGTAATCTGAACGTGCTACTGAATTGTTAGTTCTATCACCCAGTAATACGACCATTTCTCTTGTTACTATATCTCTACGGTCATTATAAACCTCTAAAGATTCTTCAAAATTTGTTAAAAGCTGTTGCTCCTGCATTAATTCAGTTACAGGGCATAAGCCATTTTTATATTTTTTCTCAACCATTTCTACAACTTCTTTTTGCAAGCTTACTAATTCTTTTTGGTTTTTAATAAGCTTATCAAGTTTTACCAGGTTGTAATAAGTCGAGGCAAGTGTTGATGTTAGAGCAATATAAGTTGCACGTTCATCCTGTTTTACCATATCGAGTTGTTTATTAATACTTTTAGTTTTTAATCTGTTTTCTCCCCACAGGTCAAGTTCATAAGTCATTGTTAACGGCAATACAAAGTTTGACTGACTATAGTCATTAATCAAAACATTACCAAATCTAACATCACTGGAGGCAAAATCTCTGAAATAATTTCCGGCAAATCCAAGATGCGGAAGTTCTTGTGCCAGAGATTGTTTGGCTACCTGCTGGGCTTGCTTCACACTAATTGTGGCTATTTTTAGATCTTGATTGTTCTGATATGCTTTCATAAGCGTATCAACCAATATTGGATCATTATAGTTTTCCCACCATTTAATATTTAAATATTCGAGTCGGTAATCGCTGTTTTCTTTATGTTTTGCATATGTGGGGCAAATATTGCACAGCAAAATAAACAGGGTTAGTATAATCTTAAAAATTTTCATGCTTTCTTTTTCCTTTTTTGTGTTATCATAATAACACAAGATAAATATTAAGTAAATAGGCATGGACAAAAAAGATTTATTAAACAGCAGAATAGGAATGAAACTGGTGCGTATCGGCAAAATGACACGCGCAATAGCAACACAAAAGTTCAAGAATGAAAAATATTCAATAACCCCCGAACAATTTACTGTTTTGACTGCAATCTTGGACCATGACGGCTTGTACCAGAGACAAATTAGTGCTCTAACACTTAAGGATAGACCTAATATAACAAGAATTGTTAATATTCTTGAGAAAATGGAGCTTGTAACAAGGACTTCCGATGTTAACAAAAGAAAAATTTACAAAATTAATATTACAGAAAAAGGAAAATCAGTACTTGAACAGGCAATGCCAACAGTTCTTGAATTATGGCAGGGCTCTGTTGAAGGTGTAACTGATGGCGAATTACAAAATTGTCTTGTTGTATTGAATAAAATTAAAAAGAATTTAGAAGACAGATTAAATATACAGATATAAGAATATAGAGGTGAATATGGACGATCAGACCCCAAAAAAGAAACTTAGTAAAGAAGAACTAGACGAAAAAGCAAAAGAAGTATTAAAACAAAGAAAAGCAAAAGCAAAGAAAAAACGACCTGAATATAAGAAAAAACGTGTAGTAGTACCTATTGCAACTGCTGTTATATTGATTGTAACAGGTATTGGAATGGCAATTCATTCAACATTTTTCCAATCTACAGATGATGCATTTGTTGAAGGCAGACTTATTTCTGTCGCTCCGCGTGTATCAGGTCCGGTTGTAAAATTGCTTGTTGACGATAATCAGGAAGTCAAAGCCGGTCAGCTGCTGGTTGAAATTGACCCGAATGATTATGAAGTCAAACTGCATCAGGCAGAAGCAAAACTAGCAGAAGCAAAAGCAAGATTAAATGTCACCGACAAACAGATTGATGAAGGTTCATCTAATGTTCAGCAGTCTTTTGAAGATATTAATTCCACTCAATCAAAACTTGATTTTGCGCAGAAAGATTATAAAAGATATTCTGATATGTATAAAGAAGGCATTGTTTCAAAACAGGATTATGACAATAGCAAAACTCATCTGACAGTAGCTGAAGCTAACCATAAGGCTGCAAATGAAAAATCAAACGCGTTGAAATCTGCCTTAGAATCCAATAAAGCCAAAAAAGAATCCGTTCAGGCTGAGATACAAAAACTTGAGGCAGAAGTAGAACAGGCAAAACTTGATTTGTCATACACTAAAATATATGCCCCGCAAGCAGGAAAAGTTTCCGCAAGAAGTGTTGAAATGGGGAATTATGTTCAAGTCGGACAGCCGCTTATGGAAATTGTTCCTGATGAAGTCTGGGTTGTCGCTAACTTTAAAGAAATTCAGTTGACTTATATGAAAGCCGGTCAGCCGGTATCAATAAAAGTGGATACTTACCCAGGCAAAAGATTTAAAGGCAGAGTTGACAGTATACAAAGGGCAACCGGCGCAAAATCAAGTCTCTTCCCTCCTGAAAATGCTGTCGGCAGTTATGTAAAAATAGTTCAGCGTGTGCCTGTAAAAATTGTATTTGAAGAAGATATTTCTGATTACAATATAGTTCCGGGCATGTCAGTTGTACCTAAAGTTAAAGTTAAATAGTTTCAGACGGTATCAATTAAAAATTAACTAAATTATGGAAATTTAGTAAGTAAATTTGTGCCCTTAAATTGAAAATATAAGAAATAGGAAAATATAAATTATGTCTTTTCTTGAAAAATTAAAACAAAATCCATATATATTATCAATAGTTGTACTTTTACCCTCAATAATGGCACTTGTTGCTACATCTGCTACTAACGTATGCCAGCCGAATATAGCAGGCTACTTTGGGGCAACTCAATATGAGGCAAACACTGTTATTACGAGTTACATTATTGCAAACGGTGTAATGCTGCCGACAACAGGATTTTTGAGTAAAACTATCGGGAAAAAAATGTTTTTTATATATTGTATAGCAATATTTTGTATAGGCGCGTTTCTGTGTATAATTGCGCCGAATTTGCAAGCACTGATTCTTGCCAGAATTATACAGGGAATTGGCGGCGGCTGCATTCTGCCGTTATGTCAGGCTTATCTGCTGGAATTTTATCCGGAAAGTCAGAAAGGGCTGGCAATGGCATTATTTGGAGTAGCTGCAATGTTTTCCCCGCTGGTCGGACCATTTTTCGGAGGATATCTGACTGATAATTATTCCTGGCAGTGGGTATTCATTATAAACATCCCGCTTTGTATACTTGCACTTATTCTGGTTAAAATATTTATTAAAGACGATGTAATTGTGAAAGAAAAATATAATAAAAGATTTGATATCATTGGATTTTTAGGAATTACTGTTGCAATGGGCTGTATGCAGATAGTCCTTGATAAAGGACAGCAGTTTAACTGGTTTGATACACCATGGATCTGCTGGCTTACAGGTATTTCTATTTTCTCGTTTGTATTCTTTTATGTCTGGGAACTTGAGTATAAATATCCTATTATTGATATAAGAGTATTTAAGGACAAAAATTTCTTATTAGGTACGAGTATCAGTTCTGTGATTAATATATTATTGTATTCTACATTGTTATTAGTACCTTTGTTTTCTCAGGGGCTTATCGGATACAGCCCGTCTGCATCAGGACTTGCTATGCTGCCAAGATCAATTGTTTGCTTTATAGGACTGCTTGTTGTAGGCGAAATAGCAAGATTTATTGATGCAAGAGTGCTTGCAACCACAGGATTTTTAATAATGGCTGTATCTGTATTCAGTCTCTCATGCCTGAATACAACTGCGTCAATTGAAAGTATAATTATTCCGAATATGGTTTTATGTTTGGGGGTATCTGTTGCATTTGTTCCAATTACGGCACTGGCATTTATGACTTTACCCAAAAATAAAACAGCTGATGCTGCCGGATTACATGCACTGTTTAAGAATATTGTAACGGCAATTGCTACTTCTATTTCTTCAACATTTATTGCAAGAGCATCTCAGGTTTATCAAAATAATCTGGTAGGAAATTTGGCGCATCATAATCCAATTTATCGAATTAAACTAGCCGCTTTGCAACATAAATTTGCAGTGCATTATCCGGATGTTTTAGCTGCCAAAAAAGCAAGCGGAACTTTATATAGAGAATTATTACAGCAGGCTAAGCTGGGAGCTTTTTATGATGCGTTTTTAATACTTGCACTGCTGGCTATTGTTATAATTCCGTTTATTTATATCTTGAAATATAAAGCGAAAAAAGCCTCAGCATAAAAGCCGGGGCTTTTTGAAAAATATTTATTTAATAATCCTAATGTAAAAATCTAAAATAAATATAAATTGAACTAAATACCAGTGAAATAAAGGTTGTTAAGACTCCGTATTTTAGAAACTTCATAAAAGGAATAGGATGCCCGTGGTGTGTTGAGGTTTCTGAAACAATCACATTTGCAGCCGCCCCGATTATAGTCATGTTGCCACCCAGGCAAGCTCCGAGAGATAAGCACCACCATAGCGGATGAGTATAATCATGTCCCATTACATTTTGTATTTCCAGCAGCATAGGGGTCATTGTCGCTGTATACGGAATATTATCAATTATACCCGATATAATTCCTGATGCCCAGAGAATAATCATAGAGGTAGCTTCCTGAGACCCCTGTGTCACATTCAAAATCCACTTTGCCATCAAGCCTATGGCACCTGATGCTTCCAGCCCGCCAATTATAATAAATAATCCGATAAAGAAAAATATTGTATTCCATTCAACTTCTTTGAATATTTTAGCCGGTTTTTCAAATAATAGTAATACACTTGCTCCTAACATTGCGGTAACACAGGTTTCTATATGAGTTATGTCATGCAGTACAAATCCGAGAATAACAAGTGCTAAAACTATCGAACTTCTAATCATTAATGGATAATCCGTTATTGTTTTTGAATTATCTAAATTAGCGACAGCAGCCATTTTATCAGGCGAAGCGATTAATTGTTTTCTGAAAACAAATGTCATTAAACCGACTATTACCAGAAAAATCACTGATATAATAGGCGTTAATTCTTTTACAAAATCCATAAAGGATAACCCTGCAGCACTTCCTATAATGATATTAGGAGGATCACCGATTAATGTAGCCGTACCGCCAATATTTGATGCAAAAATCTCGGTTATCAAAAACGGTACAGAATTTATTTCTAACTGTTCTGCTATAAAAAAAGTAACCGGCATAACAATAATTACAGTTGTTACATTATCTAAAAACGCCGATGCAACAGCAGTAAACAAGCCCAAAACAAACAACACCATTTTTGGGTGACCTTTGGTAAGTTTCAATAATTCATTGGCTATCCAGCTAAACATACCGCTTCTTGTGGCAATACTTACTATCATCATCATTGAAACAAGCAAAAATATAACATTGAAGTCAACATAATTAATAAAATAATGAGAATTAAAAACTCCATCTACAATTTTATATTGCCCGACGAGTCCAAGTAGTAAAGTAATGCCGGCACCTAAAACAGCAACGGTTACTTTGGGGATTTTCTCCGTTGCAATGAAAATGTACGCAATTATTAAAATTGCGGAAGAAACAGCAACACTATGTGTCTGAACAAGTGCCAATAAATATTCCATAGTCCTCTCCTTTGATAAAGCAATACACGGGGTATCGCAATTTTATCAGTTTATATGTGTAACAGAACTAGTTTATTATAAAAAAATCAGTTTTGCAAAAGGTAGTCAGCATCAATAATTTTGAAATTGTCATCAACTGAATTTATTCTGAACTCTGAATTTCTAGGTAAAATAAATTCAGCATTAGCCCCTGAAGGTATATCAAGCATTGTAAATCTTCTACAGTCGACTCCTTTTGTTCCCTGCGGCAGATTAATCCGCATAACATAACCGCTTTGCTCGCCAAAGTTGGCAATTGTTTCTGCTGCATTACGAGAGGTTGAGACAAAGGCTTTATCTTTTACAATATTACCGGCATAAAATTCTCTGGCAAAATCAAGTATTTTACTGTCTTGCTGTGTTACAATTCCACGATAGACAACTGCAGGTTTTGACAAAGGTTTAGCATCTTCCATCATTGCATCCAAAGTTTTAATTTCTATTGTACTTTCAGGTTTAATTTTTTCCAATCTTAAAGGAGCATTATATGCATATTCATCCTGATAAGATGCAATCATTTCCGCTTCATGGCTTGTAAACAAACGTTTATCTTCAAATGGCAGAGGTTTATTTTCCGTACTTAAAATTTGTACAACTCTTTCCGCCTGACGTTTTTCATTGTCCTTTGCTATATTTGTGATTTTAGGAAACATTTCACGCAAACGATCTTTAAGTCGTTCATTTTCAAAAAGTGCTTTATCTAATTGATCAACAGTATAACTCTTTATTTCGGTCATTGGATCGTTATTATTACCAACAAATCCAGAATTATTACGTGCAGATGAATTATTTATATCACCGCCTTTTTTTGCTGCTCCCTTAATCATCCTGATAACAGGTCCGCGGAATTTTGTTACAGCAATACCTGCAACTACAATACCTGCAAGTATTGTAGCCCCTTTCATTGCGCGAGCATGTTCTGTTTTTTCTTTTGTCTGCTTATTTTGTAAAGCAGATTTATCAGGTTGTTTTTTTACCTGCTCACTTGTAACTTCCGGCACTGATGTTTTATACTGGTTTACTGAGCCGGCTATAATTCTGGAATTTACATTCTCAAACCCTATCATAAGTTTTTCCATGCCTAGAATAAGTATACCTTTTTATATCAAAACATATAAAAAAAAAATTTGCCAGTTTATAACAAAACTTAAATTAATTCAAAATTTGGAATAGATATTCCTTCTACCAAAGCTTTTATTTCATTTGACATGTATCGACAAAATATTTTCCCTTCAGGGTACTTACCATAATGATAAACAGAAGAAAGCATTAAGATTCTTGCTGCATCTATTATATTCAAAGCTGACAAATCCATTGACAGCTCAGGACAATCAAATTTATTCAGATAATTTTTGACTTCATCAAGTGCTGATGATGAATTAAGTATTTTTAAATCAAAATTAATAATAGTATTTTGCATGACCTCACCGATAAATATTAAAACGCTTCTAAATATTTGAAATTTAAAGTTTTGTATAATTTTAATCTATTTGAATGAGGTTGTTGTATAATATCTATTAGGAAAATAGTGAGGGATATGAAATGCTTATGAAAACTATAAATGATCTGGCTAAAGAGGTACTTGATATAGAAGCTAATTCGATATTAAGATTAAAAAATAATATAGGTGAAGATTTTGACCGTGCCGTAGATATTTTATACAACTGCAAAGGTCGTGTTATTATAACCGGCATGGGAAAATCAGGTTTAATCGGGCGAAAAATTGCAGCTACTTTAACGTCAACCGGTACCCCTTCATACTTTTTACATCCGGCAGAAAGCACTCACGGGGATTCAGGGATAATAACAAGAAATGATGTAGTTATTGCAATTTCTAACAGCGGAGAAACTCAGGAATTGTTAAATCTGCTGCCTCTAATCAAACGTTTTGGCGTACAAATGATTGGTATGACAGGCAAACTTAATTCTACCCTTGCAAATGCCAGTGACGTAGTTTTAGATATTTCCGTAGAACGCGAAGCATGCCCATTAAATAAAGCTCCTACTGCAAGTACAACCGCAACACTTGCAATGGGAGATGCTCTGGCTGTTTGTCTGCTTGAAAAACGCGGATTTTCAGAAGAAGATTTTCTTGTGTTCCATCCGTCAGGTGCTCTGGGTAAAGGATTCCTATATAGAGTTGAAGACTTGATGTTAACAGGTGACAGATTACCTATTGTTCATGAAAATGATAGTTTTGTTGATGTTATAGAAACTATTTCTTCTCATAAACTCGGTATGGCAATGATCGTAGATGCAAGCGGAAAACTTTCCGGTGTTTTAACGGATGGAGATATCAGACGTACTTTATTGAAACATAATAATATTCAATCTCTTGTAATAAAAGATGTCATGACGGTTAATCCAAAACATATCTCAAAATCCGATTATGGCGCAAGCGCACTTAATTTGATGGAAAAATATTCTATCACGGCTCTTGCGGTTGTTGACGAAACCAATAAACCTATTGGAGTTATTCACATTCATGATTTATTGAAAGCAGGTGTTGCATAATGACAATAAAATTAGCGGCATTTGATGTTGACGGAGTTTTGACAGACGGAAGTCTGACCTTTGATGAGGACGGAAAAGAATATAAAACTTTTAACGCAAAAGACGGGCAGGGCATTGTTAATCTTAATAAAGCCGGCATAATTACCGCTATAATTACAGCCCGTGAAAACGGAACAGTTTATCATCGGGCACAAAATCTGCGTATAACCGAACTTCATCAAGGTGTAAAAAATAAAATAGAAACTCTTAAAGAAATTATGAAGAAATACAATATTTCATTTGATGAAATTTCATATATGGGGGATGATTTACCTGATATATGCATATTAAAAGAAGTAAAACTTGCCGCCTGTCCTGCTGATGCCGTAGATGAAGTTAAGGCTGTTGCAAACTTTATTTCATCCAAAAACGGCGGACGCGGTGCTGTTCGGGAACTTTGCGATAAAATAATCAGAGAAATGGAGCAATAATTATGTATGAAATAAAAACTCAGGCATTTTTTGCCGCAGCGCATCATCTTTTGAATTATGACGGTGCCTGCGAAAATCAACACGGACATAACTGGATGGTAGAAGCTTATGTTCAGGGAGACACTTTAGACAAAAGTAATATATTAATTGATTATAAAGTTTTAAAACGGGAATTGAATACAGTTCTGGAATATCTTGATCATAAAGATTTAAATGAATTGCCGGAATTTAAAAACGAAAGCCCGTCAAGTGAAATGATTGCAAACTTTATATACTGGAGATTGAAAGAAAAAATAGTTCAACTAAGTAAAGTCAGCGTGTGGGAAACTCAAACCTCCTGCTGTTCCTATTTTGAGGAATAGTATTTAGCGGCGCATTTGAAGTAATAAGGAATAGCAGGTCGGGCTTTCAGCCTGACAACAATCAAGTAAGGCGGCAAAACAAGCCCGCCGGATAAGGGAGAAGATTAATGCATTTTATACAAGCAATATTAATGGGAATAGTGCAGGGATTGAGTGAATTTTTACCAATCTCAAGTTCTGCGCATCTTGTTTTTACCTCAAATTTTTATAAAGTATTCAAAGGGATAGAAATAGTACAACATTCAAATGAAGAAGTATTTTTTGACATAATGGTACATTTAGGAACACTAATTGCAGTACTAATATTCTTCCGCAAGGATATAATAAATATCTTAAAATCAATGTGGAATGCATTACGCACAAAGGATTGGACAGATAATGAGGCAAAGATCGGCTTATTTATCATACTTGGTACATTAGTGACAATACTTATTGCATATCCGTTAAATGAGGTTGCGGAAAAACTTGTTTTTTCACCGGCAATAGTTGGCGGATTGCTTTTTATAACAGGTTTTGTGCTTTTGTTCAGCGAATACATGTCAAAGAATTTCAAGGCACATAAAGAGAATGTTGACTTAAAAACATCAATAATGATAGGACTGGCACAGGGACTTGCAGCATTACCCGGATTTTCCAGATCAGGCTGGACAATTGCGACGGGTCTATTTTTCGGACTGGACAGAACAACAGCCGCAAGATATTCATTCCTGTTGAGTATACCTATAATCCTTGGTGCATCAATGGTTTATCCTATTATCAAAATAGATTTACATGAGGCTATTCAGTATAACTGGTCAGCAATAATAGCCGGCACAATTGTATCAGGAATAGTCGGATACCTGTGCATAAAATATTTTATGAAATTTATCTCAAAATTTTCATTGAATATATTCGGATATTATTGTATAATCGCAGGACTTGCAACTGCAATATTTTTCAGTATCGCAGGATAAAATTATTGTTTATTATTCGTAAGAGTGTTTACCTTTCTCCAGTAAATCACTTTTATATTTAATTCTTTCATCTACAGACATCTGTGACATTTTTGCCGTATCCTCAGGATAGAATTTTGCTTTACGTACACTAATTCCTGCAGTATCACCATCTTTTAATACAAATTCTGGTGTATGCTCAAAATTATCACCGCTATGACGTACATTTTTATTATTTGTTGTTGTTCTGGAAAAAGTATCTTTTACAAGACTTTTTAAACGTACTTTACCATTAAAAAAAGATGTCTTTATATTTTGAATCCATTGTGTTGGCATTGCAGCACTAAACTTACTAAAAATTTTCATAGAAATAACCCCTTATAAATTATTATGCCTCTTCGTAAGTATGCTTACCTTCTTCTAATAGCATACTCTTATATTCAATTCGTTCATCAATACTCATCTGAGCCATTTTTTCTAAATCTTCAGGGAAAAATTTTACTTTACGTACGGTAATCCCTGCAGTATCGCCATCTTTTAATACAAATTCCGGTGTATGTTCATTATCTGTCATATATAAATTCTCCTGGTATAATAACTATACTATTTTATTTAATTTAATACAAGACTAATCTTGCATAATTCTTGCACTAATTACCCATGTTTGAGTATCTTTATCAAATCTTGCATTTGTTATCTTCAAACTTGAATTTCGTTGTACCAGTACTTCATTTTCTTTTCCATACGGAATATTAAAGTCTTCACAAAATGCAGCTTTAGTTCCTGCCGGCGCAGATATATCCCAGCGTATAGCTCCATATGTACTATTATTGCCCATCATTCCATGAGCCCAGCTTTGCGCAATGTCTGGCGTTAAAGTTGTAGACATAAAACGTTCTTGTTTAATTTCTTGTCCCAGTAATTCTTCATCAATAAATTGTTTTATTTTACTTTCAGATGCCCCGCTTGCAATTAATTGTTCCATCTTACTGCCAAGATTTTGACCGTCAGAGCCATAAGCCCGGCTTAAAGACCCATTATACCCCTCACCTCTATATAGTCTTACTTTTTTATTTATACGCTGCTTATCAAGAAATTCAGTGAGTTTTTCTATTTCAGGGCTGGTTTGACCTGCAGATAACATTTTATTCATAGGATTAGAATTTTCTTTATAGAACATTAATGGTTCAACCGCATTAGATTGTTTTTGACATGCTGTACAAACAATTAAATCCCATTCATTTGGACCAAGTTTCATAAAATCATCTACTGCATCATTTTTACGCAGAATTTTAGCTAATGTTGCTAATTTTTGCATGTTAGGAACGCCGTCAGTCATTGTCGTTGCTTTCCACACATCTACATATTTACCATCGCAAACATTCATTAATTTTTCCATGTTTGCATAATCAACATTATCTAATTTATATGAGCATTTCCAACCAAATCCATGTTTATCCAGGTAGCTTGACAAATAGTTATAATCCATTCTATCATTTTTAAACATTTGACGGATTTCATTGGATGATACATATTCAGATGTATTTTTTCTCATCTTTGTACCATTGGTTGACTTTTTGTCAATAATGACCATTTGACCGTTTTCTTTTTGAACAGTAAAATGTTCTCTAGATACTCCAAGCTGCATAGATCCGATTTTATAATCAGCATTACCTTCCCAAGACCCGACGGTAAATGATTCACCTTCTTTTAAGGCATTAAATTTTTCTAAAAATAACTTATCGTTAACATCAAGATTAGCTACTCCAAAGCCCAATGCAAATTGTGTGTCTTGATTTTTATTAAGATCCAGTACATATTTTTGACCTTTTGTCAATACCTGAGTGCCATTTTTAGTTGATATTTCAGGGTAGTCTAATTTAATCTTTTTATTGCTTACAGGATTAGTATTTTCTACGTTAACATTAACTTTAGCCTTATTAGAAGGAGATCCAACTGATACAATTTCTACGTTATCATTAACTTTAGCCTTATTAGAAGGAGATCCAACCGATACAATTTCTACATTATCGTTAACTTTAGCCTTATTAGAAGGAGATCCAACTGATACAATTTCTACATTATCGTTAACTTTAGTTTTTTCTACAAGCTTTTCAAAGTTTTTTATAAGTTTATCAATTTGAGCTTTCACTTTTCCGGTAACACTGGAAGAAATTGTTTTTAAATCACCAATTAATGCTTCACATTTGGCAAGAGTAGACTTACTTAAATTTCCGAGACTTTGTGTTACTTCATTAGTCAAATATTTTAACTTAGTTTTACAACTATCCCACAATTCTTTGTATTTAGGGGGAATATCAACATCATCAACAGATTTCATATCATCAGCAATTGACTTAGGTGTTACTTCCTCAGTTTCGACCTTTGGTGCGTCAGCCGCTGAAGCCTCTTTTGTTTTTACTTCAGGGGTATCAACTTTTGGGTCTAAAAGATTATTATCGTCAATATAGTTTGCAGTTTCTACACTTGCCGCCCCGCCGGTCGGAGTTTCAACCGGTGCGTCAGCGGCTGCTAATGCTGCATTTTTAGTGTTTAATGTTTCAATTTTTGTATTAATATCCGCAATAAGCTTTTTAGATCCGCCAAATGAACGTATTGCCTTACTGCTGTTCATTTTATCAACTATCTGTTTTAATTCATCTGCAGAATTACATTTTTCCATGAACGCTCTGATTGTTTGCAGGTCATCAGAATTCAAACCTTTTCCGGCATTTATTGCGTCATCGATTTTAGCGGTAGTTGCGGCAAAGTCTGCTTGATGTGCTTTTACAGAATTGATTTTGGCATCAATTTTCTTAATTGTTGCAGCTGCATGATCTGTTCCCTGAACTTGATATCCGACACGGCTTTCAAGCTGTTTTTTCATTGCTTCAAGCTGCTCTACATTATCCATAATCTTGATTTTATCATCAAGTATTGCTGCTCCATGTGGAGAAAGAGGTTTGCCTTCATTTGCCAGTATAGCTGCGGCATCTTTTTCTGTATTTGCATTCATTTCATCAACAATTTTTGATTCGACTTTTTGCCCCTGAAGGTTTGGGTCAGCATTTAATTCAGCCATTCTTGCGTCAATTTTTTCAAGCAATGCTTGTCTGTCACGTGCAGCATCACCTCTTACATCTTTTTGACCGTCAAACCATTGCGAAATTTCTTTCTTAGCCTGTTCTAATTTATTAAGATCAGTTTCTTTGGTTAGGTCAATCTTACCGAGTGTAGGACTGTCATAAACTCCTGTTGCGTCTTCAACAATATGTTTAATTTCACGTCCCTGTCTTCTGCTTTGAACTTGAAGTTTATCTGCCTCATTATGAATTTGTGCGGCTCTTTCGGGAGTTGCCCCTTGAGCAAGCTCATCTTTTACTTCTCGTTTAACCTGTTCAAAATTCTGTTCTGAAAATTTGCCGCCAGGTACTGATGCATTATTAGAGGTTGCAACATCAAGCTTAGACCGGCGAACTCCAGACTCCGGAACTTCACCATGGTTTTTCATGCCAAATTTGCCTAATCTGTTCATAATCAAGCCGGTTGCAAGGTCAAGGAATGCTTCATCCTTGCTGTATCCGCCATTGAATGCAGCTGATATACCTGCTGAGGAGCCAACATCCATTGCACGTTCGGTAATTTCTTCAGCAATTTCTTTTGCTACTTTATTTGAAATGCCATATGTTTTTGCCAGTACCGGCGCTAATTCACTTGACATAGAACCTGCCCCGGCAAATGTTGCATTCATTAAACCTTTTTGTAAGGCTTCTTTCACAGATTTGCCGTTAGATAAATCTACAGCAGTTGTTCCGGTAAATGCGGCTGCTGCATTTGACATCGTCTTTTTCGCTCTAACTATATTGGCATTTTTGCCTGTGTTAATTGCTGTATTCACTCTGGACAATGCCTTTTCTGTTTTGGCCGCATATCTGGCAACTTTAAGTCCACGGCTGCCCCATCTTGCTGCACTAACTGCCAATTTTGCAGCTGCAATTTGACCGGCTCCAGGGATTACCTGTAAAGCTGCTGTAAGAGCTATTTCACCGGCTGCTTCAAAGACCATTTCTGTCATCTGTTGATTGGCATTATATTTTATAACATCATTTACAATATCTCTTGTACCAAATGCGCCCTGACGTACTGTATCGACTTCTGCACTCATTTGTTCTATTGTTCTGCCTTTTGCCACTTGATTAAACATTTCTTCTTGCTCAACCATCATGTCGCTTACAATACTGGTTAATGCCGCTTTTTTATCAACATTTGGATGTGTTTTTGTATATTCATTAACAATTGTATCTATTTCGTCAGGTGTTAATTCAAAGTTATCTGTTTTTAAAGAAGTAGAGACTGCATCTCTATAACTTTCATAATTATCATATTTGGTATTATCAGCCCATAAGTTTCTCAGTTTATCCATCTGATTTTTATAGCCGTTAGCCATAGAATAATCACTTACAGCAGCTTCATATGCGGCTACTTTTTTGCTGTCAAAAGGTACACCGAATACATCTTCATACGCAGTTTTAAATTCAGCTTCCGTTTGAGCATTCTGTAAGCGTTCTACATCGGCTTTGTATTCACCGAGTTTTAAATCCATGTCTTCTTTTGTTGTACATCCAAACCAACCAAGAACACGGTCTCCTGTTCGTGCTATCCAGCCTTCTTCTTCGCGAGCCTGATCAAATGTAGTTTTAGCTGTATCATACGTTTCTGCTGCAGCACCGGTAATTGTATCTATTGCCTGGGCTGCATTTATATCACCTGCTTTAAGATCAGCTCCGAGTATTAAACCGTGTAAGAAATTCATAGAATTTTCCATTTTTGCAGGATTAATAATTCCTACTTTTCGGAATTCTGCATCTTTAGATACATTAAATTCAGTGGTTGCTTTGGTAATATCCGCTTCCGGAATTCCTCGTTCTCTGGCTGCAGCAGCTAATTGAGTCATTAAATAGTCTAATGCTTCTTTTCTACCGGAACCCATTTCTGAACATATAGTATCAATTAATGATTCGTCCGGATGAAGATCCTTGTACTGCGAAAGTACCATGCTTATATTATCTTTATTAACTTTGTGTAATGCTGTTTGGAATCTGTCTTTTCCGACTGCAAATGCCTGATCGTCACATGCATCATAAAGTTCTGTGGCAAGGGCTCTCGCTTCTTGCTGTTTTTTAGAAATAGCAAGAAGTTCTTCTTTACTGATCGGAGGAGTATCACCCGGATTTTCTGTTTCATCTGCACCGTCTCCTCGCTCTAAAGCCGCCTTACGTTCCGCTTCCAGACGTGCATATTCTGCCAGATTTGCATCTAATTTGCCCTGTAATTCTTCTATATTTACAGATTGAATAGTCACATTACCGTTTTCATCTGTCACAATTTGAAAATTTCTGTCTTTTGCAGAACTTTCATAAATTCCGTTTTCAGGATCAATTAATTGGAGTTTCATAGTGGCGTTTTCACCATATTCAGCCGGTAATGTTATACGTAAATTTTCAGGGAAAGCCCCGTCTTCAATTGTTTCACCGTTAGGCAAAATCACCTGACCTGTATACGGTTTACTTGACAATCCCGTGGCGGACCCGTCAATTTTTACACTTGCTTTTCTTTTATCCCCAAACAAATTTTTAAGTGCGTCTTGAGGTGTTAATTCTTCTTCTGCAGGAGCTTCTGTCGGATTAGTATCATCATTTATTGCTGCATCATCAAAATCAGCGGGATCTGCTATTACAGGATCATGATCTGTAATTGGTGCGGGGTCTATATCCGTACTTATAAGTTCAGAAGGAACTTCCTCAGGTAGTGGAGTTTCTGGCTCAACATCCGGCTGATGTTCCGTTTTGACATCTTTGGATAATTCTATTGCCTGTTTCAAAAATTTATTTATGTCTCTACGACTGCCAAGTCCGGCGGCTTTTGCCTCTTTTCTATTAAGTCTGTTATCTGCCCCTGCTGCTGTATGAAGTTTATCAAGATAGGCATCCAATTCTTCCTGAGTAATTACGCCATCTTTTACGGTATCAATTTGATCAAAAACAGATTTTAGCTTATCCTTTTTGCCAAAATCGAACTGTTCAGCTTTTAAACCACCTTTTAACTTTGATAAGTCGAGCTTTTTCCTTAATCCACCGAGGCTGAAATTTTCACTCATTTTGATAGAACTCCATACAAATTTCGTAACTTACATAATTTTACGGAAGTTCATTATAAAAACTTTAATTAATGTGAAAATATTGACTGTTTAGATTACCCTCAAAACTACAACTAGTGAGAATTTCAATTGCTTAATATCTCTTAATAATATTCAATATTTTCTGATTTTGACTAACTTTACTATTTAATTTTATTTATTTTTATGGTAGTTTTAAAATGTTAGGGACATGCTTTTCTGCATTGTTAAAAAATGTAAAACATTTTGTTTCTCTGGCAAAATTTTTTTTTCAGGAGTATTTAATCTATTACATTCATGTGTGTGGAGTAATGATGATTTTACCGATAAATAGCACAAAAAATAACATCTATTTTTCTGCTGATAAAAATCAAAAATCGCAGGAACAAAATAAAGAGGAAAAGGCTAAAAAACTCCCTTATTCCCATGATACTGTATTAAAAAATAATTTTGCGACACGGACACGAATGGGGTTTGATAAATTTACAAATGCCCTTACTTTGTATCCTGCAAAGGGGATTAAGGGCAGCCGTAATTCTAACTTTTATGAATTTCTAACCATGGGGTCAGTCCCTTATATAATTGGTAGTTTAATGCTTATGTCAGTGTTTAATTCTGCCAATAAACATTTTGATGTTTTCTCCCAGAAAAAGGCCGGTCCTATAGGCAATAAAATGGCTCTGGGTGTTCTGTTTTACGGGATAGCCAAACATTTATCCAGATCTTTTGTAACAACTCCTGTCAAAGCTTTAACCGGAGTAGATGTAAATATTCCGTATGCAAAATTTGTTAATGAACATCCTGAATATGTTGATGATACTGACCTTACTAGTATTGAATACCATAAAGTTTATGAAAGTGTAGATTTCCCGTACTGGGATATGTTATATAACAAAGATAACGGTAAACCTCGTAATGAATATTTTGATAAAATTTCCAAGAAACTTGGTATGGGAAATAACTTAAATGATTCAGATCAGGAAGTAAAACCGCTTATTAAAGAAATATTAATTAAGACCAAAACAGCAACAAACTTATCTTCATATTTGTGGGCAGCTACAGGTGTTGCGCTCGCTTTTCAGGATCCTTGGGAAGATTTCTTTAAAGTTATGACTTTAAAATTCTGGGATAAAAAGAAATTTTTCAAAGCCGCAAATACGTTTAAAGATAGTTTTGTTGACAGTGCAAAAGCTCTTTACCACGGTGAAGGTAAAGGATTACAAAAACATGCCGGTAAAATTCTTTTAGGGGCAGCTGTAGCTTCATCTTTACTCGGTATAGTAAATGTAATGAATATATCAGGTAAACCGTCTAAGCTAAGTGCCGGTGACGTTATTGATAAAAAAGAAAAATATGTGGTGAACTAATATGAAAACAAATCTTATTCAAAACTACATAATTAATAACGGCGTTTCAATGGGAAATTCTCAAAAACAGGAATATCCGGCATTTGACGTTCAAGATAAATTGTACAACAGAAATTTCATTAAACCGTTACCGCCTACTGCAAAATTAGTTGACGGCGGAATTCTTAATGCCCCGGCAGAGCTTGCCAAAGATTGGGTTTATGAAGCCAAATCTTTAAAAGATGGTATTACCGGAAAAGCAAATGATCATCAATTGGGCAAACTTAATGATGTTGGTATGAAATTAGGCGGATTAGCTATCGCCTGTTATCTTGCGGCAAAAAAATCAACCCCTTTGACTAAAGCGATGGAATTTATAGGGCTAGGGTCTTTTCTCGCTGCAATGTCTATTTGGCCAAAACTTGCAATTCAACTTCCGGCAAAACTTGTACATGGTATAAATACAAGACAATCCTATGAAGACAGTTTTGGCAGAAAAAAACCGTTTTCTTTAGATCCTCAATTCCTGCCTTTTGATTTATACTCTGATAAAAAAATTGATAAAATAGGCAACTGGCAAAGAGTTCCTAAAGATTTGCCAAACAGAAGAGAATTCATACAAGAAAAAATAAGAAAAGAATTTGTTCAAAACAATACTTTGTGGATGCTTACGGCTGGCTTTGCCACTCCTGTTTTAAGCGGACTTATTTGTAATTTTGCAACACCTTATGTTGAAACAGCGCTTGAAAAATATGATAACAAAATTAATGAAAGAATGATGGACAAATTCCCTGATAGTGTTAAAGCTGCTAAAAATAATATTTTGAACAATAAAATCGACACATTCATTCAATTCAATAAAGATAAACCGATCAATAAAAATTTTGTTGACGAATTAACTTCTCTCTTTACTGACGGAGTCCAGCCGGTATTATCTGATGGCATAAAAGAAGATTTAACAAATCTGCTTGAAAATCAAAAATTCATTATTGATAATTCAATTACAGAACATATTAATAAAAATCTTACCCTGACTTTGGCTCAGAATTTAGATGATGATGTTATTCAACATATTGTACCTACAACAGATCAAATTTCCGATATTTTTGAAAATGGTAATTATTTGAATAAGGCTTACACAGCAGAGGAACACAAAGATATTATTAAAGATTTGCGTAACCTGCTTTTGAAAAATGTAGACGAATATAATAAAGCTGGAGGTCATGCTCCGCTTGATAAAGAATTTATTGAAGATTTAATTTCCAATGTCGATATAAATGCTGACCCTATCAAAAAAGGATTGAAAAAAGTTCCGGCAAGAACATTTGATGTTAACACTCAAAAAACTGTAAAATCAATAGCCGAAGCACTTACTAACTTTAAGGCTAAAGAAAAAGTTTTACATAAGTATGCATATAAAAAGGTTGCGCATGCTGCAGATTCTACACTTGCCATTGAATACAACAAAATGACAGGTCAACTTGTAAAAATACTCAATATTTCTCCTGAGGAATTTGATAAAGCAAGATATGACCGTGAACTAATGAATAAACTTTTAAGAAAAACATTCATAAAGGTTGCATCTAACAAAGATGAATACGGCAGAGTTATGAGTGAACTTGCAGATGTCGTTTCCGGTTTGAACACAAATATTAAAGATAGTGATATTGCAAGTTATAAAAAACATTTGACCAGCTCATTTAATGACAGTGCAAGTGAATTTGCCGGTCTAAATATGAAAAAAACAGCTCAGCGTATAATTGGTATGAATCAAGCCAACGGTAACGGGTCTTATAAAAAGGTTATGGAAGACTTTGTTTCTGATCGTCTAAGCGGAGTTAAATACGCAATGTATAGACTTATTTCTACTCTGGATATGTTTAGACGTATTGAAACACTCCAAAATGCATCTGTATTGACTAACGAAGGAATTCCTCGTGCTATAAAAGAGGCTCATCTGGAAATGGCTATGCGTGAAGCTATTCAGGCTCATTCTTCTGACTATGCAGTTAAATTCTATGACCCGCGTGATCCGCATCCAAATTTGGATGACTTAAGCAATATTGAATTAGATCAGGAAGGCAACCCTGTATTCAAATATGTCGGAAAAGAACAATTGAAAAAGGTAGATGTACCTCAAGATTATAAGTATTTCCAAAACTCTATGCAGTTAATGCATGGAGACAATATGCACAGCGAAACTGCAGAAATTTTGAAATCTAAAAATTTACTGGATAAACTTAACGAGTATCGCAGAAATCTTGTAGAAATTCTCGGCGGAGAATTCTATTTCATTAAACCTGAACATATTGCAACTATACAAAAAGACAGCACATCAGAACAAAGATTTTTACTCTCCGGTATTGCACTTGATGAATTATTTACGAAACTGAGTAAATCAACTCACAATACGAAAAAATGGTTAAAAATGTTCGGAGGATTCGGAGCCGGTCTGTTAGCGGTTACAGTAGGAGCTCAATTCTTCTTTGGCAGAGTAAAAATTCCTGAATATAAAAATAACAATAAGGTACAAAAAAATGCTTAATTCAACAAATTTATTATCACAAAAATTGAATATAATGCAGATAAACAGACCGCAGCCACAGCAGCAGCCGCAGACTGCTCCTGTTAAAACACAATATAATCCTGCATTACATAACAATTTGTTGTCTGCATATTTGAATACACTTGCGATGATTAATACCGCAGCTGTAAGACAGGCTGCTAAACCAGCCCCTGTAAATTATAAAAATGATTTGCGTTCATTAATGCAAAACAATCAGGCAAAAATCCTTGCAATAGTACCACGATTGTTTAACGCACAGGATACCAATGGCGATGATAAAATTTCAGGCAATGAAATTCACGGTACTTTCTTAAATGCAATAGACAGGCTTGACGAAGTAAAAGCTCAAGGGTATAACACACTGCATGTTTTACCGGTTCACCCGCCGGGCAAAAAACACGCTATGGGTATTGCAGGATCAATATATTCACCTAAAGATATGTTGGAAATAGATCCTGAATTGGCTGATCCTAGAGACCCGCGTCCGGCTAAGGAACAATTCAAAACATTTATTGATGAATGCCATAAACGCGGAATACGTGTCATGCTTGATTTACCAAGCTGCGCTTCCCTTGATATGTTTGAAGAACGCCCTGAGTGGATGGCCATTGAAAGAAACGGACTTGCGAAAACACCTCAAGGATGGAATGATATCAGAATGTTCCAGCCATGGGAAGATGAAGGAAAAAGAACGCTAAATCCTAAACTTCTGGACTTGCACAAAAAATATATAGATATGTGCATAGATTTGGGTGTTGACGGTATTCGTGCCGATGTAGCAAGAGCTAAACCTGTAGAATTCTGGGATATAATCATTCCATATTCTCATCAGCGAGACCCTCAATTTGGCTGGTTAGCCGAGACATATACCCACGAAGATGCGTCTCCGCAGGCAAACATGCCGGCTGACAGACCGGAAGATTCTTTAAGAGCCGGATTTGATATGTATTATGGTCAATATCACATTTTCCACGAATGGCCAAAAGCATCTGATTTAATGGATTATGTAAAACAAAACCTTGAAATGTCATACAGGCTGCCAAAAGGTAAATCATTAATCGGGTCATTTGCAACCCATGATGATATATCACCTATGTTCCATGGCGGAGCTGACTATTGTAAAATGACAAGTGTTTTACAGGCAACTTTACCGATGCTGAATCCATATATTGTTGATGGTTTCCAATCCGGAGATTATTATACTAGAAAATTCGCGGATCAATATTCTGAAGAAACGCAAACCGATAATCATGAAATGACTTTGCATCACGGTAAATTGGATTTATTTAACATGTCCAGAAAACCGGGTGGCGATGATCCTTCCATAGGTGAATTCAATACAGCTTGCTTTAAAGTAAAAGATAAATATTCCGACATTATTAACAGAGGCTCTTTTATCGAACTTGACAAAGTCGGCGATACAAATGACCAAATCATTACTTATGCAAGACATTATAAAGGGAAAACTTTATTAGTTGTTGCCAACAAAAATATAAATCGTTCAGTTGCCTGCAAGATTAAAGTTCCGACCCTGAAGGCAACACAAGAACTTGAAAATCTTGTGCCTTCTTACGGAAAAGAAAGTATAATTCAGGCTGCTGCTAATGAATTAAGAGTGGATTTAGGTCCGGCAAGAGCTCACGTGTTTGAAATAGATACTCCACGAATTGAAAACTACACTAATAAGATCTACAAACAAAACATATAACACTTGGCACACATTAAATAAACGAACAGATGTAATTGCTTTCCGGCAGTTGCATTTTGTTCGTTTATAGTTAATTTAAAAATCCGCTGAGAATTTTATATATATCATTGAGTTTATCCGGATTTTCGTCAAGCATTTTATTAATACCGGCTTTTAAATCAGTGTTTGAAAGAGGGCAATAATTAAAGTCGAAAAGTTGTTTGGGAGTAATGTTAAGCGCGTGACAAAGTTTATCAAGAGTATCAGACTTAATAAAGTTAATTCCCCGTTCAATATATGACATGGAATTAATGTTTACATCAAGTATTTCAGCCAGTGCCTCCTGAGTCAGTCCTCTCTGTTCTCTAAAATATTTTACACGTTTGCCAAATTGTTTTTTTATTTCATCACTCATATTATTAACCCTTTCTTATATATTGTTAATGAAATAAATTTTGATATTAACATATTGACAATGTGTATATTAACATTTATAATATTATTAATGTGTAACCAAAAATCATAAGGAATTTGATATGAAAAATAAAACTTTCAATGCTTTCACTCTGGCAGAAGTATTAATCACACTTGCGATAATTGGTGTTGTTGCAGCGATAACGATACCAACACTTGTTCAGAGATATCAGGAACGGGTTACTGTCACAAAGCTGAAAAAGGCGTATAGTCTGTTAAATCAGGCATATCAAATGGCAGTGCTTGAACATGGTACATATGATCAGTGGGGAATGATAAACGCGGAATACGACGAAGAAGGAAACCTGACTGATGAATTTGTAAATTCTTATGCTAATACTTGGAATATATTGGCTCCTTATCTAAATGTTGCAGCAAAATGTACACGTGATAAAGAAAAATGTCCGGATATATTTTTGGAAAAATCTAAAGTCTATTATTTAGATGGACGGTTAAGAACTGAAGAAACATACAATAACGTATCTGCACTTTTATTGTCTGACGGAATAATTTTGACAGGCGGGTACACACAAGGAGCAGACTGCTCTATGGTCCGTGGCACCTCAAAGACGCTAAAAAATGTTTGCTCAGATTTTCAGATTAGAATTAGCGGTCCACGAAAAGCTGAATACACAGTTGGCAAAGATACTTTTTATTTTTACATAACAAAATATGGGATATATCCAATAGGTTCACCTGAAGATACATATCTTACATTTAAGGATACTTGTAAGCGTGCAGGAACAACAAATTCAAACGGTTATGGCTGCACAGCCTGGGTTATAATGAATGGGAATATGGATTACCTGCATTGCGATGATTTAAGCTGGGACGGCAAAAAGTCTTGTTCAGACAAGTAAAGCCATAAATTTTGTGTGACAGTGAATATTTATAGAAAGCTATAAGGCACGCAGAAGTCACAAAAAACAAAAAATTATGTTCTTTTCAATAATTCAGCGCCTTTAGCTTCGGGAGTATCTTTTAGTAATTCTAAAAATATGTTTTTTACATCATAACTAAATAGCCCATTTTCGTCTCTATGTGTAAAGTTTTTAAGAGAAACCTCACCTATTTTTTCTACATTATTCATTGGAATAATATCTTTATATATATATTCAATAGGTTCCTTATTTTGCTTAAATTTTGCAGCATAAGAAGCTGGCGTTTGACCTTGTATATGTCTTGCATAGTCATCTCCGCAATACTTATCCACCCAGCTACGCAACATAGTATTTATATCTTTTCCATTTTGCTTAGCTTCTCTATATATGTCCGTTAAGTTCTTTTGTTTTGCAAAATAACTATCCTGGCTTCTCATAAATAGGTTTTCGTATTTTAATTTTTCTGTAGGTATTTTTAATAAAACGAGTCTGTCGCTATATTTACTAGTTTGTCTTATTAAAGATTTACCCAGATCTGAAGCACACCATCTTTTGAAAAAATTTGGAAGTTCAATAGCAAAAACCCCGTTAAAGTTAACATCTTTAGACATTTTTATTTCACCGGAAGCCAACATTTTTTCATAACTTTCTTTGTTTGTTAAATGATATATATATTTCGGTATTCTACGTTTTGCAATATTTATATTTTCAATAGGAGCAGCTAAATTTTTGGTACAATCAGTAGTTTCTTTTAATTCTGCAATCAGCTTTTTATTATTCAATAAATTATCAAGTTCTTTTAAAGTAATATTATCCGAAGGTTTCTTAAAATTAGCAAATAAACTGAACATCTTACTTAAAGCGTCACTATCTACCTCAGGATGCTTTTTCAGTAACTTTATTAATTCATCAGGTTGTAATGTTCTAACTTGCTGAATAGTTTTATCATAGACTAACTTTGCGTATGCGTATTGTATAAACCCTTTTTGTTTTTTGGGCATTTTCAATAATTCATATATGTTCTTAACAGAGTACTCTTTAGTTTTTCGCATATAATTGTCGAGAATATTGAAATTTTCACATAAGCTGCTGTCCTCTAGGTTATATAAAATTTTTTTAAGAGATTTCTTATACAATGGAGTTTTTGAAATTGCTGAAGGGTCGTGTATACGCTGTATGATACCGCTTAATGCTGTAGTGTTAGATTGCATTACATTATCATCTATAATTGATGCAGCTGATTTAAGTGTTGGCTTTGCTGACTTAACAATCGGTGCCGCATTTCTGGTAAGATATTTTACTCCTTGAGTTACAATTTTAGAAAGATACATTTTCCCCTTTTAAAATTCTATAAATTTCCCCTGTATATAAATAAAAACATGTTGCCTAAAAAAATTGCTACAACATACAAGGTTATATAAAACTACAGCCGACAAAATTACTGCTGTGGATAGTGGATAAACGCCCAAAGTCCTGCTAAATAAAATATTGCAATAAAGGCAAACAACAGATTCAGCAATATACCAAGCCCAAAATAGATTTTTGCAAACAAATTATTTTTATACTTATCATTAAAATTCAAGGCTAATTTTTTACCTTTGAGAAAGTATTCAATAAGGGTAATAAAAAGCAAAAAACATAACCATGGAAACAGTACACCACATAAATATACATGGAACAATATAGCAAGTCCTAATATATTTTGCTGCATAAGCCACGGAATCCAGAGCAGAGTTAAGTATCCGGAAAATGCAAAGAGATTTAATGCCAAACTTTTATTTATTTTGAATATGTTCACACACTTATATTAACACAAAAAGGAGAAATTATGATTGATTACGAATAATTCATCAGCCGGCATTAATTCCGGCTGATAGTCTAATTATATATTTTTTTGTTCAAATCAGCTTTTCTTATTCTGATATTTTCCGGCGTAATCTCAACAAGTTCATCGTCACCTATATATTCAAGACTTTCTTCAAGAGAAAGAATTTTCGGAGCTTGCAGAGTCACCATAACATCAGCAGTTGCACTGCGCATATTGGTCAATCTTTTGGTCTTACAGATATTAACTACAATATCCTGAGGCTTGTTGCATTCTCCGATAATCATACCGCGATAAACTTTTGTCTTAGGTGTAACAAAGAACACGCCGCGATCTTCGTATTGTGCGAGTGCGTAAGGAATTGCTTCCCCTTGCTCATGAGCGATAATTGACCCGTTTCTCTGGCGAGGGATATCACCTGCATAAGGTCTGTAGTGCAAGAATGTATGGTACATTATGCCTTCACCACGGGTCATACGGATAAATTCACTTCTGAATCCTATTAATCCTCTTGCCGGAATATGAAATGTCATATGCGTTCTGCCTTTTGCGTTCTGCATTTCTTTCATTTCTGCTTTGCGCCCGGAAAGACGATCAATACAAGAGCCTGCATAACCTTCAGGAACATCCACTATTAAATTTTCATATGGTTCACATTTTTCGCCGTTAATTTCTTTATAGATAACTTCCGGTTTAGATACCTGAAATTCATAACCTTCGCGACGCATTGTTTCAATGAGAATACTTAAATGCAGTTCACCGCGCCCTGAAACTCTGAATACATCAGTACTGTCTGTATCTTCTACGCGCAAACTTACATTTTTTTCAAGTTCATCATAAAGACGTTTTCTAAGCTGACGCGAAGTCACAAATTTACCTTCCGTGCCTGCAAAAGGACTATCGTTGACTGAAAAATTCATCTGTAAAGTCGGTTCGTCCACTTTTATTAGCGGCAAAGGCTGAGGATTGTCAAGTGAACAAATACTTTCTCCTATTTGTATATCAGAAAAACCCGCAATACCGACAATGTCACCGGCAAAAGCTTCTTGAATTTCAATTCTGCCTAAGTCGTGAAATCCGAATAATTTTGTAACTTTTCCTTTTTCTTGTGAGCCATCAGCATGGATTACACAAACCTGCTCCTGTGATTTTACAGACCCGTTTTCAATACGTCCGATAACAATTCTTCCCACGTAATCGTTATAATCCAAAGTTGTTGCACGGAATTGGAAAGGCTTTGATGCATCACCTTTTGGCGGCTTAATGTTTTCCAAGATACAATCAAGAAGCGGTATCATATCTTTTCTTTCGTCATCAAGATCTTTGATGGCAAAGCCTTGCAAACTGCTTGAAAATATAAAAGGAAAATCTATTAAATCTTCTCTGTCTGTTAATTCCGTAAACAAATCAAAAACTTTATCTAAAGCTGTAAGCGGTTCAGCCGCGGGCTTGTCAATTTTGTTGATAACTACAATAATTTTTAGACCTAATTCCAATGCTTTTGAGAGGACAAAACGAGTTTGCGGCATAGGACCTTCTGCAGCGTCAACAATTAACAAAGCACCGTCAACCATACCTAAAACACGTTCAACTTCTCCGCCGAAATCAGCGTGCCCCGGAGTATCTACAACATTAATTTTGGTATTTTTATAGTTAATGGAAATGTTTTTTGAAAGAATTGTAATCCCGCGTTCTCTTTCCAGATCATTGCTATCTAACACACGTTCCTGAACGTGTTGATTTTCACGAAAAGCACCAGCCTGTTTTAAAAGACAGTCAACCAGAGTTGTTTTGCCGTGGTCAACGTGGGCAATTATTGCGATATTGCGTATATTTTCATTAGTATTTGTCATAATTCCATCCTGAATTGCTTAGGGTAAATCTTATGTTTTTATATTAAAATGCTAATAACAATTTTGCAAGTTTATATAAAGAAATATATTTCTTGACGGATAAAAAAAATTTTTTTATAATCACGATATGAAAAAAATATTATTATTTTTATTTCTGCTTATATTTTCTCAAATATCGACACCTGCAAATGAAGATGCAGCTGTAATGCTGGAAACTGATACCAAACCTAAATTAGAGTATAAACAGCCTTATTCTTCGTATGTTTCAGGAAACATTTACAGCCATCCTCCAAATGTCCTTAATGTTGACAAAAAAGTATTGATATTTGAAAGTCCTCTAAAAAAGTATTTTTATGTACTTCAATACAAAATAAGAAATATATCTCCGGAAGAAACATTAGAAATTAATTTTGAACGTCAGAGTTTAACACCTGAAAGGATGCTAAAGTTGTATGAAAGGTATGAGCAACAAAAACACAGTAAGACAACTTTTAAAGATCCTTTAGATAATTTAAAAACATATGCTCCGGCAATAGGCACTGTGCCGTTGGCTGAATTAGCAACCGTTTACAGTCTTGCAAGTTTACCGGTTGAATTGGTTAAATCTGGCTATAATGCTGTTATTTCTCCTTTTACGAATAACATGTCGGCAAGTGATAAAGAACTATTTGAAAAGGAATACGAATCTTTACAAGTAATAGAGAGCAAAAAAATAACAGATTTTACGCTAGCCCCTGCAGAGGAAATAGAATTATTCAGTCTTTGCGATTTTCAAGAACGCTATCTTCCGATAGTTAAAGTAAAATTTACGAGCAGCGATAAAACTTACTCCTTTAAAATTTAGTATCTTAGTAAAATTCTATGTTTTGCGGTCTCGTCCAACACAATTAATATTTTGCATTATACAAAATTCAAATTATTTATTTTGTCCTATCTCCTTTTCAACTATTGGTGGTATGGGAGATACTATTAACTGTTCCATATATTTATCATTTTCTTCTCGTATCATATTACCAACAGCTGCTATCTCTTTATCGTCATTACAAAAATACTTAACCGCATATTTCAACATCATTGTACCCTTACCAGGATGCTTTTCGTATTTATAAACATTGTATTCAAAATAGTTTCTGCCGTTCTCCGTATTATTTACCAGAAAGCTGACAACGGCTTTATCCTGTTTTTTATTTTCTATAAATTTTATCAGAACACTATTTTCAGCCTCTTCTATAGTTTTATCCATTTCTTTTGCAAACTTTATAGGTGATTTTTCATTAACGTAATAATATATGCCTATCATCTTATTCCAGCTTGCTGGACTCTCTTTTTCCGGAAAATATTCATTCATATACCCTTGGGAGGTCGGATTGTATATGCTGTATTTTAATATGTATTTTGTATTGTCAAAATGTATTTCCTCTGCTGACGCTTTATGTGAACAAAAAACGATTATAATCGCAAAAATTACAAACAACGAAAAATACTTTATTACATCTGTCAACATAACTTTTCTCTCCTTTTTAGAAATAATTTACCATTTTATCTGAAATAATAAATTCGCATAAAGTATAAGTTTTTTAGGTTATTCAAATGATGTCATATCTGTAAAACAGAATTAAAATATAATTTTAGAATTTAATTGAGGTTTGTATGGGCGATTATTCAAATATAGCAGGCGTTAAGATTAAGGGCGAAAACAATAAAATTCAGATACTTGAAAACGGTGAATTGAAAGAATACCGTGAAATTAAAGGTATGTCTATCACAATAACAGGTAATAACAATCAGATTTTGATAGAAATGCCGTCAAAATTTATCGGCACTGCAATTGTTATGAATGGTGATGATAATTATTGTTCTATCAAACCCACACGTCATAGATATATAAGACATACGACATTCGGCATGGAACATGGCGGTAAAATCACTTTTGGCGGAGGAATTTCAGTATATAAAAACTTGAATGTAGTTGCTAAAGCCGGCAGACGTGTAGATGTAGGTGATGAATGTATGTTTGCAAGAGATATTATCATAAGAAACGATGACGGGCATACAATTCTTGATGCAACCACAAAAGAAATTATCAATGCGCCGGAAAATATTAAAATAGCAGATAAAGTATGGGTAGGCACACGTTCAATGATTTTAAAAGGGGCTGAAATTGCTGAAGGCTCTGTTGTCGGTGCAATGTCACTTGTTAATAAAAAATTTAAAGAAAAAAATATTATAATTGCAGGGGTTCCTGCAAAAAAAGTAAAAGAAAATATAATATGGGACAGAACTGACTACTTTACCTACTGCGAAAAACTATGTGATTAACCTGCCGCGGGAATGTATTTTTCGGTTAACGAAATTATACTTAATCCCGGAGGATTTATGTTTAAACGCATGATAGGCTTGCTGCTATATATTTCTTTGTTTGTATTTACCGTCGGAATACTTATTCAAAACATTCCGCCCAAAATTTATATTACAGTTCAATTTGAAGAGGCAAGACCTATAAGACACAGAATGTCTGTATATTACAAAGGATTTAGAATAGGGCGAACTATCAGAATGCGTCCGAGCAAAGACTATAGAACAACACTATTAACGGTAGCATTAAATCCTCAGGATTTAAAATTACCGATAAATGTAACCGCACGTTTAAACCGCGAGAAAAAACGCTGGCGTGAACATGATTTTATTGAAATAATTTATCCTGACAGCCCATCGCTTTACTATTTGAAAGATGGTGATGTCATTAAAGGCAATACTGTAGTAGATTTGGATTCATTTATCGCTGCAACTGCAGATTCCGGCTACCTGGACAAACTGAAAGACAATCTAAATGATACTGTAAAAAGTGCCAACGAAACTCTTGAAACTTTAAATGGCTTGTTTATCGTACTAAAAGATACTATAGAAGAAGCCCGACCTAATATAATCGCAGCCTCACAAAATCTTTCAAATACCACAAGGAATTTATACAATGTCTCAAACAGCTTAAATACATCCCTTAATGAGCAGCGGTTAAATAATGTAGGTGAAAATCTTAACGGCACAACAAAAAATCTTAATGAAACAATTGGCAATATTGAGGAAATTACAGGAGGGCTGAAAGACTCCGTTCCGCAAATGACTTCAATCATTGATAATATAGACGGAACAACCTGCAATTTAAATGTAATAACAAGCGGTATTTCCGCAACATTACAAAAACGACTGGGATTATTCAGGCTCCTGTTTGGCAAACCGGTCAACTGTAAGTAACAACTTGTTAACAATTTGAATTTTTTGCAGCAATATTGTTTAATAATTAAGTATCCACATTAACCGGAGGGCTTATGTTAAACGATATTCTGCAATGGGCTGAAAAAATAGGCAGAGTTTTCTCTACTTTTAAAATAGGTATGATTATAGGGGCTTTTGTTAACCTTCTGATAATTATCATATTATTTAAATTAACCGATATATTCATCAGAAAACTTCAAAGCCGTATTCAAGCAACCAATGAAAATGCAGAGTCACTTAAACGTATTTTTTCAATTCTTGATAAAATCATAAAATTTTTAATAGTATTTATCATAGTTGCATCGTTTTTACAAAGCCACGGTTATTCTCTAACCTCACTGATTGCAGGTTTCGGGATTACAGGTCTGGCAGTGGGCTTTGCTGCGCAGAGTACAATTGCTGCAATGTTTGGCACGCTCGGAATACTTTCTGACAAAGTCTTTAAAATCGGCGATTACATTAGAATAAATAATATGGAAGGCACTGTTGAAAGCATCAGTTTGCGTTCCACCAAAATCAGATCTCTCGAAAATTTTCTGGTAACAATTCCGAATGATGTTGTAGCTAATAATATAGTTGAAAATATTACCCGTGCACACAAAAGGCGTATAGATATTACTGTTGGCATTACTTATGATACCGGTGATGAAAAAATTGAACGAGCTCTGGAAATTCTAAAATACGTTGCAGAGGTTCATCCGGATGTTTATAGTGATTATATAGCAAATGTTTCAGAATTAGACAGCAGCTCTATTAACTTGAGATTAATTGCATATGCAAAAACAAGAGTTTACAGTGAATTCGTCAGGATTAAAGGAGAAGTTCTGCAGGATATCATAAAACAATTTCGTGCTGAAAATATTGAATTTGCATTCCCTTCTCAAACTGTTTATATGGGCAAATGAACATTAAAATAATTGCGCTTGGAAAAATCAAAGAAAAATTTCTAAAAGACGGGATTGAGGAATTTCTCAAACGCCTTCGTCCCTATACCGGTGTAGAAATTATTGAACTTTCACCGGTTGAGATTAAAGATGAAAATCTTATATCAAAAGCACTTGATGATGAGGCAGAAAAAATCCTGTCGTATATAAAACAGCAATCTTTTGTCATAACCCTTGAAATACAAGGGAAAATGCTGTCATCCGAAGAGTTTGCCGCAAAGATTAATGAACTTTCCAATCAAGGAATAGGCGAACTCATATTTGTTATAGGTTCCTCCTGCGGGCTTTCGCCTAAAGTGTCTGCGCGGGCAAATTTCAAATTAAGCATGTCAAAGATGACTTTTCTGCATCAATTCGCGAGACTTTTACTGGTAGAACAAATTTACCGCGCGTTCAAAATTCTCAAAAATGAAACTTATCACAAATAGTTAATTATATTTTATACGGGTAATCGTCTTTTATAACCCAGCCATCATGTTCAATGAGAGCGGTACAATATCCGGGATAACGCTTACATAAACTCAATATAGTTTCACGTTTACCATCAGTCCATAAATAGTTTGCAGAACTACCATCCATATAAAATGCAAATGTTTTTACCGCATCAGTGAGTGCTTCGGCACCACCACCCATAGTACCGGTACCTTTGTCAAAAGTTTTGCAATCTTTGTATTGCGGACAAAAAACAATGTAAGTACAGTTGTCTGCTGTTAGATCTATTGTGTCATCACAACCGGAAATTCTATAGAAATATACGCCGGAGCCATTAGCAAATGTGGCAATCATTCCATGACCGTTCTGTTCCGTTTTAATCGTTTTTATGTATGGCGCAAAATATTTTTTATAAAAATTTTCAGCCGACTCCGGATTCGCAGGTTCTAATTCTCCATAAAAATTCTCTCCGTTCTCAATTCGAACAAGCTGATACCCCTGACGCCACATTGAGGCAAAGTGCTGAAGGCGTACTGTTATAACTTTCTTTTTATAATTTTTTACAAGCGTTGGAATTGTAATTGCAGCAACTATTCCAATAATCGCAAGTGTAATCAGGACTTCTGCAAGTGTAAAAGCTTTTTTCATACTCTTCTCCTTCTCTTTCGTAAATAATAACGAATTTTATATTTATTTTCGCATTTTACACGAGTTATTCTATATTATTTGCGAATTTTTGTCAAGTATTCCTATTATTTTGTTGTGTATGTCTTTATTAAAAATACTTATCATTATTAAAGAGGTTATTATGGACATAAAATTACTACTTGGAAAAAGAATTCGTGAATACCGACTGAAACATAAACTTACGCAATCTCAACTTGCAGAAAAACTAGGTATTGATGACAAGCATCTTAGCCGCATAGAACTGGGCAAAAATATGCCAAATCCACAGCTTTTAGAAACACTCTCAGAAATATTCGGTATTGAAATAAAGGATTTATTTGAGTTTTCTCATTTGAACACAGAAGAAAATATCAGGCAAGAACTCCATAAAATTATTGAAACTCTTGATAATGAACAATTGGTATTAGCAATTAAATATCTGAGAACATTTGTTATCTAAATTACTGCATTCTTTCTATTATTTTTATGTACTCCTTTTGAGACTCAAAGACCTTTCTAGTGCTAAAATTAATAAATAGCTAAAAAATACAGCATAATACTCTATATAATATATTGAAAGCCGTTTCAAAAATGCTATAATGTCCTTGTTGTTATTCAAAAGAGGAGAAATTTATGGCTGAATTTGAATTGAATCTTTCTATGGAAGAGCTTGAAAAACGTACAAGCAAAGATTATCTTATGACGAAAAAAATGCTTGCGGTTGATGCACCTGAATATTTAGAACTCGATGAGGGCGACAAAAAAGCACTTAAACATCTTGTTAAAGCCGCTGATATTCTAGAAAAAATTAACATGCAAATAGATTGCCACGAAAATCTGGCTTTTAAAGCTTTTCTGGAAAAAGAAACTGCAAAAGGAAATAAACAGGCTGAATTAACAAAAATACTTTTTGATGCGCAAAAAGGTATGAATGCAATTGACACAATGTCAGTAAAAATAAATCTGGCTAAAGGTATTACCGAATTGCCAGGCAAAGGCGTGTATCCGGAGGATTTGTCAAAAGAAGAATTTCATCAAATTTTAACAAAAATGTTGAATGAAGGCAAAACAGACAAAGTTAAAAAAATACTTACCCAGAGATCTGTAGTGGAACGCGATGGTGATGAACTTGTCGGAATAGATTATATTGACAAATTTAAAGATGATTTTGCTCAGATGGCTGATGAACTTGAAAAAGCTGCTGAAACCTCAACCAATACAGATTTTACTGAATATCTTCATCTTCAGGCTAAAGCTTTGCGTACAGCTGACCCGATGTTAGATGCTTATGCCGATAAAAAATGGGCAACCCTTCAAGACACTCCGCTTGAATTTACAATCACCCGTGAAAATTATGAAGATGAAATGACCGGAACTATTGTGGAAAATCCTGAACTTAAAAAATTACTGGATGAAAATGGTATTTCGCCAATTCCAAAAGATTTTCTCGGCGGCAGAGTCGGTATTGTAAACAAAAAGGGGACTCATGATTTACTTGCAATTAAAGACTTTTTACCAAAACTTGCAGAAAACATGCCTTACAAGGATGAATATACTCAAAACATTTCAACAGAAGGCGATGTTAAACAAACAATGGTTGATGTTGATCTTGTTGCGGTAAAAGGTGATGTAGGTGCTTACAGAGGCGGTATAACGCTTGCCGAAAATCTTCCAAATGACGACAAACTTTCCCTTACAATCGGCGGCGGCAGAAGAAATGTTTATCACAGACAAATAAGATTTGTTAGCGATTACAAAAAATTACAGGAACGTCTTGATGCAATACTGGACAAAGAGCAGCATAAATATTATAACAATGAGGCAGATCACTGGTTTACTATCGGGCATGAAAACGCACATTCTCTCGGTCCCCGTGAAGGCAGTGAAAAACTCGGTAAATACAGAAATATCATTGAAGAAAATAAAGCTGATATGGGAGCACTGGCATTTGTAGACCTTTTAACAGAACTGGGTATGTACACTGAAGAACAGCGCAAACAAATTATTGTAACTACAATTGCTGATAATTTCCTGAAATCTAAACCTACCCTTAGTCAGGCTCACCGCGTTAGAACAGTTATGCAGAATAAATATTTTTCTGAACGCGGTGCATATGATATTATTGATGAAAAAATTCACGTTAATATAGAAAAAGTTGTGCCAATAGCAAAAGAAATGCTTGCAGAAATAGTCAGAATTCAAATCGACGGGGATTTTTCAAAAGCCGAAAAATACGTAACCGATAACTTCGTTTGGACTGACAATATGGAATTAATTGCACAAAAACTTCAAAAAGTCAGCAAAACGCTTAATGGCAGAACAGAATCTCCGCTTGCTGATATGTTACTTGCCGAATAATTTTTTTACGGAAGGGGCGGGTGATTTTATCACCCGCCCCTTCTTTATACATTTTCCTATTTATCAAAAGTAAATCCGTCAGCCTTCATTCTGTCTATAACTTCCTGCAATTGTTCTTCACTGCAAACATATGAGAGTCTGAAAAATCCTTCACCATATGTGCCGAATGCATTCCCCGGCACAAGCACAATACCGGAAGTTTTCAATAAATCTTCGCAAAATTCAAATGCAGATTTGTAACGCGGCGGAATAGGCAGCCACAGATAAAATGTAGTATGAGGCACTTTACTGTCCTCTATATCCCAGCCAAGTTCTTTAAATCCTTTTACCATTATTGCCTGTTTGCGTTTATATCCTTCATTACCTGTTTTAATGTAATCATCGCCTTCTTTTGAATTTAAAATTTCAGCGCAGGCTTTTTGTAATGCTTTAAATATACCATTATCAATTGTTGATTTGGCTTTTCCAAAACGCTGAACTATTTCGCTGTTGCCACAAACCCAGCCTAATCTCCAGCCCGTAACCGCATAAGGCTTTGAAAAACTGAAAAATTCTACAGCTACATCCTTTGCTCCCTCTAACTCAAAAACACTGAAAGGCTTTTCTTTTTCATCAAAATATAAATCACAATAAGCTGCATCTGATATAAGTAAAATTTCGTGTTTCTTACAAAAATCAATCACAGATTTCACATATTCTTTTGTGGTGGTTACCCCCAGAGGATTGTTAGGATAATTAATAATCATTGCCTTAACATTTTCAGGCTTGTAACCATCTTTGATTAAGTTATTCCAAACTTCATCCATATCAGGCTTATAATCGTTTTCAATAGTTAACGGTATAGGATAAGCTTTTCCTCCTGAACACTTAATGAATTGCAAATATGAAGCATATCCGGGATCCGGTACAAGAATAACATCCTTATCAAGTTCTTCTTTTTTAGGAGTTATAAGTGCCCTCATAAGATTGGCAAGCCCTTCCTTAGACCCGATTAGCGAGAAAATTTCAGTTTCAGGATCCATATCAACTCCGAAACGATTTTTCATACGTAAGGCTACTGCATCTCTGAAATATTTTTCTCCTTTCGGTGTGGAATATGTATGAATCCCATCTTCATCCAATATCTCTTTTAGCCTGTCAATAATATATTTGGGCGGATTAGCCGTAGGTGCCCCCATTGATAATGAAATAGGCGCGCGATTTTTCGCCTTCAATTCAGGGGTTAATCGTGCTGTTTCTTCTTTTAGTTTAAACATTATATAAGTATCAAGTGACATTACATCATCATTAAATAAATTTCTCATCTTCTCTATCCTTATGTTAAAGTGCTAAGCCATCATCTTCATAGGTCCGTCCAGCGATGCCGTAACGAATTGCTTTGTATACTCATTATCTTGTTTCAGCATTTCATCAGGAGTACCTTCAAAAACTATTTTACCATCGTAAAGCATGATTATTCTGTCTGCCGTCCTTGTGATAGTTGACATCTGGTGGGTAACAACAATTGAGGCGGCTTGAGTTTCCTCTTTTAGCCTTACAATATAATCTTCTATCAGAGTTGAAGATATTGGATCAAGACCTGAGGTCGGTTCATCATACAAAATTGTCTTTGGTTCCGTAACTATCGCACGTGCAAAACTTACACGTTTTTGCATACCGCCGGATAACTCTGACGGGAATTGTTCTTCAATCCCCTTTAATCCGACAAGTGCAAGTTTTTCGGTTACAATCTTTCTAATATCTTCTTCTGAATATTTATTTCTTAAGTCTCTTCTTTCATGCAATGCAAAAGCAATATTATCTGCAATATTCAAAGAATCAAACAAGGCTGAATATTGAAAAACCATTGCAATATCGCCCTCAGAAGTAATTATTTCTCCGCTGTCCGGAGTAATCAGTCCGCATATCAATTTTAATATTGTGCTTTTTCCAGACCCGCTAAATCCTACAATGGCAAGAGTTTCTCCATCATTAACATTAAATGATATATCGTTAATAACAGTCCTGTCTCCAAAAGTTTTTATTAAATTTTTAACTTCAATACTCATCCTTAAATCCTATTATACACGTTTAAAAGAAAAATGCCATAGCAAAAATCATATCTAATATTACAATCGCAACAAATGACCAGACAACAGCTTTTGTTGTAGCTAATCCGACTCCTTTTGCGCCACCAGTTGCATAATACCCGCAAGAACAACTGATTAACGCAATAACACCGCCAAAAACAAAAGCTTTTAAAAGACTTACCCATAAATCTTTCATATAAATTCCAAGCCACATTGAATCAAAGTAAGCTCTAAAACTTAAATCAGCAGACAATTTGGCAGTGATAGCTCCTGTAAGAACCCCTACTGTTGAGGCGATTATTGTGACAAAAGGCATCATTATAAATCCCGATAAAACGCGCGGCACAAATAAATAGCATATCGGGTTTACTTTCAAAACTTTTATTGCATCAATTTGTTCGGTAACACGCATTGTTGCAAGTTCAGATGCCATAGATGAGCCGATCATTGAAATTAAGGCAAACCCGCTCATAATAACCCCGACTTCTCTAACAATGAGGATCGTCATAAGCATCCCTACAAAATTGCCACCGCCCTGTTTAACCAGTTCGAGTGCAACCTGTGAGGCAACAATAATTGAAGTCATACCCACAATTGAAAGAGTTATGGGCAAAGAAGATATGCCAAATCTACTGCATTGCTCAATTAATTCATCTTTATTTATTTGGCGTCTAACTATGCATTTAAAAAACTCTATGCCATTTTCAGTAATTTTCCCGAGCGTATCCAAAAAATCATTACAAGTTTCCAGAATACCTGAAAAAATCTTATAAGTAGCAGATTGTCTAAAGTATTTTCTTAGATTACTCATAGACCAATTATATCACAGGAAAATGTAAGCGTCCAGTAAAAAGATAATAAAAAAAACCACTCATCACTGAGTGGGTCGTTTTCTGCATCCTAATGGTCTCTTTTAGTGTTTATTATTTAGGAGTTTATATGTTTTGGGGTTAATGAATTCTATTTATATTTAGTGTTTCGGCTACACTTAAATCTTATGTAATTATTATGCACTAAAATAGAATGTTTGTCAATACGTCTTCTCAATAAAATTTTAAACAAAAGTCTAAAATGCCCATATAGTGTAGAATTTACACTTTACAAAACTTAACATTGTGTTATGAATTAAAGCAACAAGGGTATATTAATATGCGCGGAGGATTATTTAAATTAACATTTATGTAAATAAATGTTAAATGAGAAGTCTCAAAAATAGCAATTTTTCATCGTATATATACTTTATATATATAACGTATCTAATAGGAAATATATATCATGAATGCTATCGGCAAAATCGACGCTGTTTACCGGGAAAAAACATTACCGGTTGAAGCAGTTACATTATACGGAAATATAGGCAGAAATTCTTTAGATGGAATATCTTCAGGTGTGGATAATCCATTTAAAGGAACAGGGATGCTTGGATTATTCAAAGGCAGCGGTTACGATTTTACAACAGGCAATCAAAAATTCGGATATAATAACACTCTGGGATACAAGGTTAATCCTGAAGATAATTGTTTAACAGAAATCAGATCAACTCATGAATGGGTTGCATAAGAGAGGTAAATATGCCGGCAGGTGACGATTTAAGAATAGGAAAAATAGCTGCTAATACAGATTCGTATTCCATGGGCATGGAAGGCGCAGACATTGGTGTTACTCCGCAAACTCTGCCGAATTCGGACTACAACAGCAATCGTACCAATTCTGTAAACAACAATACCGGATTTTTGAGGCTTACTTCCCAACATACTACAACACCGTTTGATTCTAAGGCATTTGACTTTACTTTCAGGGATGCCGGAGCTGTCGGGTTCAATCCATTTAACAACAATCTTCCGGAAACCGCAACTAAACAGTTTATAGGATAAAAAATAAGACGAAACATTAAAAGTTCCGCCTTATTTTTTTTATAAATATTGTTTAAATTATACAGCAGCGGCTGTTTTTGATTTTTCTATACATTCAATCAAAGTCTTAGCAACTGTCTGTTGTTCTTCTTTTGTAATTTCAGGGAACATAGGAAGAGAAATTACCAATTCTGTATTTTTTTCAGTTACAGGCAGAGAACCTTTTCCTACGCCTAAGTAAGCATGAACTTTTTGCAGGTGCAATGGAATAGGGTAGTATAACATTGCGCCAATACCGTTTTCTTGAAGCATTTTATGAACAACATCACGGTTAGGAACTTTTACAGTATACTGGTGGTAAACACAGTATGTATCATCCAATTCTACCGGAGTTTGAACATCTTTGCAGTCTTTGAAAAGTTCGTTGTAATAATAAGCATGTTCGCGGCGTTTTTCGTTCCATTCTTTTACGTGAGAAAGTTTTACACGTAAAATTGCAGCCTGAACTTCATCAAGACGGCTGTTTACACCTATTTCATCATGGTGGTAACGTATTGCACCGCCATGGTTTCTTAATGCAACAACTCTGTCACGTAATTTTTCATCGCTTGTCATGATTAAGCCGCCGTCGCCCATACCACCTAAGTTTTTAGTCGGATAGAAGCTTAAACATCCAAAATCACCGAATGTACCAACCATTTTACCTTTATATAAAGCGCCTATAGCCTGACAGCAGTCTTCAATTACGTGAAGGTTGTGGCGTTTTGCAACATCCATAATCACATCCATATCGCAAGGCTGACCATATAAATGAACAGGTATAATAGCTTTTGTTCTCGGGGTAATTGCAGCTTCCAATTTTGAGGCATCAAGGTTGAATGTATCTGCATCAATATCAACAAATACTGGTTTAGCCCCTACAATACCTATTGCTTCTGTTGTTGCAACAAATGTAAATGCAACAGTAACGACTTCATCACCTGCACCGATATCAAGAGCACGTAATGCCAGATGCAACGCATCTGTACCGGAATTCAATCCTACAGTGTATTTACATCCGATAAAATCTGCTAATTCTTGTTCTAAAGCCTTTGTGTTAGGTCCTAAAATATAAGAGCCTGAACGTAAAACTTCACATACTGCTTTTTCTACTTCTGCACCGATTTGTGCATACTGACGTTTTGAATCTAAAATAGGTATCATATTGTTATCTCCTTCTTATACTACCCGCTAATATTAGTATAGCACGCGTTGTTTGTGTCTTTATAAAAGCTTAATAAAACAGCTTTGATATATCTATTTATAACATTTTTTAAAAAAGCATGTCTTTTTTATTATGTTTTTGTTACACTTGAGACAGACACTACGAAATATAGGAGAGATGTATAAAAAATGATTACAACTAAATTAAAATCCCATAATTGCGGAAATTTAAACTTAAACAACATTAATGAAGAAGTAACATTATCAGGCTGGGTTGCGACAATTCGTGATCTCGGCGGTATTTTGTTTATTGAATTAAGAGACAGAAGCGGAATATTTCAGCTTGTTGCAAACCCTCAGATTAACCCTGAAGTGCACAAAATTTTTGAAAAAATTCGTTCTGAATATGTAATTTGTGTAAAAGGAAAGATTACAAGACGTCCGGAAGAAACTTATAACGAAAAATACGCAACCGGTCAGGTAGAAATGTATCCTGAGAGTGTAGAAATACTTTCTGAAGCAAAAACATTACCGTTTGTGCTTGATGACCCGAATGTTTCAGAAGATGTACGCTTAAAATACAGATATCTGGATATTAGACGCGAAAACATGCTGCATAATTTGACATTACGCCACAAAATTTGTCAGGCAGCACGTGCATACTTAAACGGCGAAGATTTTCTGGAAGTAGAAACACCTATATTGATTAAAACAACACCGGAAGGTGCAAGAGACTATCTTGTTCCGTCACGTGTTCAGGAAGGCAAATTCTATGCATTACCGCAATCTCCGCAGATTTTTAAACAGTTGTTAATGGTCGGTGGTATTGAAAGGTATTATCAAATTGCCAAATGTTTCCGCGATGAGGATTTGCGCGCAGACAGACAGCCTGAATTTACACAAATCGACCTTGAAATGTCCTTTGTGGAACAACAGGATGTAATCAAAGTTGTTGAAGGCTTGATTGTTGAAACATTTAAAGCTGCCGGAGTTGATGTTAAACCTCCGTTTATTCAAATGCCTTGGCAGGAAGCAATGGACAGATTCGGCTCAGACAAACCGGATACACGTTTCGGATTAGAACTGTTTGATATCGGCGATATTATTCTTGAATCTAATTTCGAAATCGTTAAAAACACATTGAAAAACGGCGGTATCGTTAGAGGTATAAGAATCCCGGGCGGCGCTAAATATTCAAGAAAAGATATTGATGATATTACAAAACTTGCAGTATCATTCGGCGCAAAAGCACTTGCAAATATCATTTATAACGAAGACGGCACTGCAAAATCTCCTGTATTGAAATTCGTCACAGAAGATCAGGCAAAACAAATTCAAGAACGTGCAGGCGCTCAAGCAGGCGATATAATCTTCTTTGTCGCTGATAAACCGAAACTCGTTTACGACATTATGGGAAGATTAAGACTTCATTTTGGTAAAACACTCAATTTGATTGACGAAAATAAACATAACCTTTTGTGGGTTGTTGATTTTCCTATGTTTGAATGGAGTGAAGAAGAAGGTCGTTATATGGCAATGCACCACCCGTTCACATCACCTAACCTTGAAGACCTTGATAAATTGGATTCAGGCGATCTGGGTAATGTTAAATCCATTGCTTACGATATTGTATACAACGGTACAGAACTTGGCGGCGGCAGTGTCAGAATCCATTCTTCTGAAGTTCAAAAGAAAATCTTCAAAGCACTTGGCTTAACTGAAGAAGAAGCAGTTGAAAAATTTGGATTTATGGTGAATGCACTTCAATACGGTACTCCGCCTCATGCCGGTCTTGCAATCGGTCTGGACAGACTTGTTGCACTGCTTTGCAGAACAGACAGTATAAGAGACGTAATTGCGTTTCCGAAAAACTCCGGCGCAAAAGACCTTATGAGTGATGCGCCGGGCGAAGCATCATTGCAGCAATTAAGAGAGTTGCATTTGAAAAGCACTGTAACTCATAAATAATTGTAACAATTTTTTAATAATACTAAAGTTAGAGTAAAAAATCTCCGTTTAAGTACAGGTGTGTAAATAACGGAGATTTTTTTATGCAAGGAATAGATCGTAAAAATTTACTAATGCTCATTTATGATGTTAAAAAAGAAGACCTTCAAAAAGTATCAAATAATTCTAAAAATTTTGAACTGATATTCAATCATTTCGACAAATTGGATAGAAAATCGGATATGAACCTTAAGACAGCGACAATTTTTGGCGTGGACAGCAAGTTTTTACGCTCTATTACAAAAGAAATCCACACAGGCGAAGACCGCGGCAAAGTTCTGGGAGATATCGACTTTGTTATTGATGATGCAAAACTGGAACAATATATTGCCGATAACCCTGATTTAAAAGGTGTGAAAAAAGAGGATGTGTATGAATTTTTGAACAATGTAATTGCTGCACATGACAATGTCGTACACGAAGAAGCCGAAAAAACATATCAGGCGATTAAAGGGAAATATCCCGATTTGCCGGATGAAATTATTAACAGTATTAGCGATAATGAAAGTGTCAAAGTTGTAAATAAGAACGGGAAGAATTTTTATGACGTAACAGACGAAGAAGGGAATTACCGCAGACTGAATGAAAAAGGCAATACTGTTGTATTTAAATCAGAAGTTCTTGCAATGGGCGAATCTGCTGATTATTATAATACACTCGGCGGTGCTGAAGAGTGGGTTTATCTAAATGATGACGGAGAACAGATAGGTTCGCGTTATAAATACAGTAACGGAGTTGTTGATATAGAGGATTATAAATCAGGACGTAAACAGCGCCTTTTAGGGAAAAGTATTGCGGCTTACACAAATGATAATAAACTTGATTCTATTAATATCAATAAGGGACTAGGTAACGAAACCCAATTAAAATGTGAGTATGATGATAACGGCAAGCTCAAAGATATTAAAATGATACAAAAACAAGATGCATATATTCCAAATTCTGACGGGTATACAATGACCGTTGATACTCCGATAAAAATGAATGACAAAAATAAAAAAGCTTTAAGTGACCTTATTAATTCAGGGGCAAAATTTGGTGAAGATTTTAGTATTGACCTTGAAAACAATGAAGTAAAAATTAATCCTATGATACAAAATGATTCAGAAGGGGAAATGCCGCCTGTGCCTGATAATGTACGGGAGGAAATTCTAAATCTTTCTAAACAAGGCTTGAGAAATAATCGTGATTTTACTGTCAAATATACCAAAGACGGACGCTTTGAAATAGACTTTAACACAGCCAAAGGTCGCGATAATGCAACTGATGAAACTCGAATAGGGTTTTCAAAAGACGGTAAAACAAAAACAACTACGAAAGTAAATGGTGACACTGTCACCACAACTGTAGAAAATGGTAGCCATAAAACAACAAGTAACCAGAGTAGAGAAGATGCTTTTATGGAAAAAATACTATCAGGAGAATTTGACAAGGCTGTTATGCTGCTCGGTGATATAAGACCGACAGGACGCGATTTTGCGGTTATGGGTATGTATAAGAAATACCAGCAATTAACCGGCAAAAACTTTGCAGAAGAACTTATAAAAGCCTATGATAACAAAAAAATTGATGCAGAAACTTATACTAAGCTTATAAGCGGAGATGCCTCACCATTAGGAATGGGAGCATCCTATTGCGAACCATTTGACGGATTTGTGACACGTGAAGATGTTATAAAAAGCTTTGCCGAAAGAATAAAGGCTTATGAAGCAATTGATGAGTTTGATGTTAAAAATTCACAAATAGGTGCACTTGTACCACAAAGTACAAAAGAAAAAATATCCGATGATAAATATGTAGAGACAACAGATGGCAGACAAATTACGGTCTCAAGAGATGACAATTCAATAGCAGTAGAAAAAAACGGCAAAAGTTTTACAATAGATACTTCACACTTGAATAAGAATATTAAAGACCTTCTGTATAATGCGGATGCAAATATTCTATACAGGCTCGCCGAAAAAGGCACTGAATTGGAATTGTATTCCAATATAGGACGAACCGGACTGCCGGATGAAAGCGTTAACGGATATTATATACCGGATGAAAATAAAATATATCTAAATTCTGAAACACTTACCGGCAATATATTAAAACGCACGCTTTCACATGAAGTAGGGCATACTTTTTATAACGAACAAGAACAGGTAAAAGATGAACATCTAGAAAATCTGTTTAATGAAGAGTTAAAAGCATTTCAAAATTCTGATGAAAAGTATAAAGAAGGCGACCATTCATACTGCACGGCAAGTGTTTACGAGGCTGTTGCAGAAAGTTATGCACTATTGACAACAGGCACATCAAAATCTGAATATACACTTGCAAAACACTTCCCGAAAACTTTTGCATATGTAAAAGAAATGATTGAAAAAGAACAAAATAAATAATAATATTTGTTATATAATTTGAGTATGCAGATACTTACCGAATTAACTAAAAATCCGAATTTATCCCTTGCGTTAGGCTATTTTGATGGAGTTCATCAGGGTCATCAGGCTGTTATAAATAACGCCGTTGAATTTGCAAAACAACACAACACAAAATCTGCTGTTATAACGTTCAAAGACCACCCATACTGCTACTTTCGCGGAGTATGTCCAAAGTATCTTTTAACACGCAAAGGACGTGAAGAAAAAATTGAACAACTCGGCGTTGATTTTCTATACGAACTAGATTTTGAAAGTATTTCAGGACTTCTGGCAGAAGAATATTTGCGTGATGTGTTGATTAAATATTTTACTCCGTCAGCAATTTCAACGGGTTACAATCACAATTTTGGATACAAAAAATCAGGTAATGTTAAATTTCTTGATGCTAATGCTGCAAAGTTCGGATATCAATACTTTGAACTTCCGCCGCAAAAACTTAACAATGAAGTAATAAATAGTACTGAAATACGAAAACTTCTTTCTCAAGGTAAAATTGAAAAAGCAAACAAAATGCTCGGCTATAACTTTGGTATAACAGGAGAAGTAATAAAAGGACAGCAAATCGGCAGAACCATAGGCTTTAGAACAGCGAATCTCATTTACCCGCCGGAACTCATTGATTTGCCTTTCGGAGTGTATGCGGCTAATGTCCGGTATGATGGAGAAATTTATAAAGGAATAGCTAATTTTGGTGTCCGCCCTACTGTTAATGGACACGGAACATCTTTAGAAGTGCATTTACTTGATTTTGATAAAGATATATACGGGCAAAAAATAACCGTTGAGTTTAATAAAATGATTAGAAAAGAAAAGAAATTCGACTCGCTTGAGGCACTAAAAAAACAGATTAAAAAAGATATATTGTTTGTGAATTAGAGCAACAGGATTGTATTTTTAAGAAAATTCTGTTATAATAATATTATAAGCTTATTTTAAAAGGAGTCGATATGGATATTTCGCTGCCACATAATATAGAAAATATTTTGAAAGCCAAAGTAGCGGAAGGTATTTTTAGTTCAATGGATGAAGCTATTATGTTTGCTGTTCAGTTTGCATTTGTTGAAAACAATATTTCTTTAGAACGCATAAATCAGTTGAATGCGGAAATTGAAAAAGGCTGGAAAGAAATGGACGCCGGTAAAGGCAGAAATAGTAGTGAAGTATTTATTGATTTAAGAAAAAGATATGCATAAATTTGAAATAATTATTACACCTTCTGCGGAAGAAGATTTGCAAAATATTTTTGACTTCATAGCTAAAGATAATATTTCTAAAGCTTTAGAGATGATTGATGTATTTGAAAAAAAATTTGACACATTGGCAATGTTTCCTAAAAGTGGTTTTATTAAGTCTAAGCTTATAATTCGGGATGTTAGATGTGCTGTTGTAGCAGAACATTACCAGATTATTTATTTTATAAAAGATAATGTTATATATATCCAAAGAGTTCTTACAGGTTATCAAGATATCATTTTCTAACATTTACTAAAGCACATATATATGCTATTTTAAATCTTACACAATAATTCACTTTATTCAGAAATAGACCAGTTTTCTGGTAATTTATTTTCAATCATTTTTAAGAGCTTAGACGGAGAAAGATTATACGCCTCTGCAATTCTACAGAAAGTCGTCAATTGCGGGTCAAGTTGTCCTTTTTCTGCCAGCAGCAATGTTGTTTTAGACAGTTCAATGCTGCAAGCGACTGTTCTTGCGGATAATTTGCTATCCTGCCTTAGTTTAGAGATAACTTTCCCAAGCGCAGCGTTAAATATTTTTCGTTTTTCTGCATAATTTTCTTGCATAATTTAATTTTATATGTTATTATCCCTGTATGGACATAATTATGTCCATACAGGGATAAAATATTTTCGGAGGTATTTACATGTATAAAATCACAAGAATAGCGTTTACTCTTGCAGAAGTCTTAATCACCCTTGCGATAATCGGTGTAGTTGCGGCATTGACTATTCCATCATTGGTCAAAAACCATAACGAAAAAGCTTGGTATACAACTAAAGTTCTCTGGGAAAAGAAACTTATTGAAACTGTCAAAAGAATGAACGTCGATGGTGTTATGACTGGTTATGATAGCACAGAGGATTTTATGAATAGTTTCAAACAGTATATGAAAGTTATAAAATTGTGTAACAACAATGACATAAATAAATGTTATTCACCAAAAGTTGTTACAACAGGTAAAGACGCAGACCCTATAGAAATTGAAACAGTAAACCTGACTTCAGCCTCAAGCATGGGATTAACAGGCTGGCACACTAATACAAATACTATGTCTTTTGTAGTTGCAGATGGTTCTACAGTTATTATGGCATACCAGCCGGAATGCCCTTATGCTGATCCGATAGAAGATCAAGGGTCGCAAGTAAGTTGTCTGGGGTATATGGTGGATGTAAACGGAAAGAAAGGACCGAATAGAGTCGGTAAAGATATTCTATTATCTTCCGGCGTAGCATTCTCAAATTGCGATAACCCAATAGGAAACATGTGTTGGAGTACTATTATTCCTACGCTCAGAGCTATTAACACTTGTGCAGGGAGCGAATACGAAGATTTAGACAGTTCTGGCTCAAGCAATTCGTATTGTGCTACAAACTATTGGGCAGGCTCGAAACTAACGTGTCAGGAAAAAGATATGAGCTTACCAACAAGAGCACAACTGGGACAGTTAGCCAGTGAATTATATGTAGATAGCAATGGAAACGAAGTAACAATAGGAGCAACAGAAAATAAAACCAACCTAAAACTCAAAGACAAATATAGCCTAAATCCTCCAATCATTTTGGATCGCAACTATTGGTCAGATGAGGAATCCAGTACGGATACGGTGTATTACCGTGCTTTTGACCCTTCTAGTACTGTTGCATCTAATGTTTCCACTTACTGGGGAAGCAAAAATTACACTGGCACTGTCACTTTATGTATTGGTGATTAGTATTATATGTGCGACTTTACTAATCAGGCATTCTTATGATAATATATTTTTAAGCTTACACCATGTGCAAGTTATAAGGGAATCTTGATGAAAAAGAAAGTAATCGCATATCTGCATACACACTGGGACAGAGAATGGTATAGAGAATACGAGGTCTTTCGTCTGCGGCTTTTGCGCGTTTTCGATAATGTTCTTGATATGCTTGAACAGAACAAGATGCCATGCTTTTACTTTGATGGGCAGGTTGAAGCTTTACTTGAATATCTGGAACTGCGTCCTGAAAAAGAATCTCTGGTACGCCGGCTTTGTTCTGAAAAAAAACTTTTCATAGGACCATGTTACTGCTTATTGGATGAATATTTAATTGACAGAAAAGCATATGAAAAAACTCTTGAGATCGGGTTAAAAATTTCACGCGACTTTGGCTGCACTGATTTTATAGGATATTTGGCTGATACTTTTGGACACAGTAAAAATATTCCTGCGATATTTAAAGATTATGGCATAGATAAATGTATTGTCTGGCGCGGCTGCGGAGATATTCCTGCGGAGTTTAAGTTCAATGGCATTAATACTGTAAATCTTATCCGCGGTTATTTTATGGATATTTTTTCAGCTAAAATTACTATTGATGAAAAAGCTGTCTGGTTGAAAGGGAATTTAGACAAAATTGCCGCAAAATCATCCCATATATTGCTTTTACCTATTGGGGCAGACCATCTTGGCGTTGAATCAGATATTACAGAACAGATTAAAGCAGTTAATGAAAGGCTCGAGGATTATGAAATTGTTTTAGGCTCACCTTTTGATTACTTTGAAGCTGTTAAAGATAATTTTGATAAATTTATTTGGAATGAGGAATTACGTGATAATTCCAAGACATTTATACTTTCTGGTTGTTATTCAGCAAGGACAAAATTAAAACAAATGAATGTAGAATGTTCCTACAAACTGTCACTTGCCGATAAATATCAAAAGCACTATGGCTCCGGATATGAAAGTGCAATAGAATATGCCTACAGGTTATTGTTAAAAAATCTTGCACATGACGGAATTTGCGGCTGTTCAACAGATGCAGTACACAGAGAAAACATGATCCGTTATGAAAAAATTCTTCAGGTTGCAAATACAATTATCAAAGAACTTAAGTTTGAACATCCTGAAATGGTTAATTTTGGTGATTATACGGGTGTTGTAGAGTTTGAATCAACAGAAATATTACCGGATACACAGCTTATTAGTACCCGTTATGGCTTTGAAGATGAACTTTTATATGACACTCAGCGTATTCCTGTAACCGAAAACTATAAACCGCTTTATACACTTATCAAAGAACTTGTACCTTGTGAGGATAAACTTGAAACCGGTGATAATTTTATCAAAAACAGACATGTTTCATTATCAGTTGTCGATAATCTCTTAAAAATTTGTTCCGGAGAAAAATTCGTTACGTTTGAGTTTGAACGCTGGAATGATGAGGGCGATACCTATAACTTTGGGGCTGTAGAAAACGATATACCCGAAATTGCGGAAATTTTGGGGACAGAATTGATTATGCAGGGTGAATTACGGGGTGGACTTAAGATTAAAACTACATTTTTTGATGTTCAAGCCTATTTAAACAAAAACTCAAGACTGATAAATTTTAAAATAGATTGGAATAATGACTTCAAAAATAAATTATGGCAGGTTAAATTCAATCTTTCTAAACCAGTCAGTGAAACGTATTCAGAGGACATGAATAACATTATTTGCCGAAACTTTGATCCTTTGTATGACATGCGAAAACACTTGCCAAAAGTACGCGGGATTGAAGTAAAGACTAACTTCGCCCCTATGCAAAGATATGTCGGAGTGCAGGATTTTGGTATTATAACAAAAGGGCTTACCGAATATGAAGTCAGCGGAAATTCTTTAAAAGTGACATTATTGAGAAGTACCGGAGTAATCTCAAATCCTAAAAATCCTTCACGTTCAACTCCTGCAGGTCCGCCGATTATCGTTGATGAGGCACAGCAATCAGGGGAAAATACCGCAGAATTTTCTGTAGGATTTTTTGCCCCGCAAAATTACCAAAATTATATTAACGAAATATTTCCACTGATTGTTTTATAAAATCACAAAACTAACAGTCTTTAATGGCGCAAAAATCCGGCGGAAAAGTTTTATTAAATGCTATGGAATATATTTTAGTAGTTATTTACTCTACAAAATTAAAACTGCTATTGACACAATCAAACGTTTGTTTTATAATTGCATTATGGTCTATGTTAATGAAAAAGATGAAAATTCAAAAACAAGAATTTTAGAGGCTGCAACAAAACTTTTTGCACAAAAGGGGTTTGACGGAACAAGCATCAGAGAAATCTGCAAAAAGGCTAATGTAAATCTTTGCATGATTTCATACTACTGGGGCGGAAAACAGGAATTATATAATGGTATTATTGACAATTTGATTGAAAAACAGATTGAATATTCAAAAAATTTTCTTGATTTGAATAAAAATCCAAAAGATATGAGCGTTGATGAGTGCGCTGATTTATTATTGACTATATCGGAAAAATTCGTTGACTTTTTCTATACAAACATTTCTTCGGATTTAATAGTTTTGCTGTTAAAAGAACAGCAAAAGCCGGATTTTATAGTCAAATCTCCTGTTCTGGATTATATGAGAGCTGTGGTTGCAAGAGTCTTAAATAAAGATGCTGATGACAGACTTGTTATATTCAAAACTCTTTTTATGCTTTCTCAGGTAAATTCTCCGCGTATTCTTCCGGCATTCTCGCTTAGACTGCTCGGGCAGGATGATTTCTGTGAAGAAGATATTAAAATTATAAAAGAAAATGTAAAACTTTATATTAAAAGTGTTATAAAGGAGGGTGCAAATGAGGATTAAAAAACTGCTCCTTATAGTTGTTTTGCTGTTTATGGCGCAAAGCTGCTTTGCAGTTGATATTCAGGAATTGAATATTGAGTTTTTTAACAGGTTTAACGATGAAAACTTGAACTGCTATATTCAGGATGCGTTGAATAACAACCATGACTTAAAAAAAGCCGGTCATGTTGTTGAACAATACCGCCAGCAGACAAAATATTCTCTCGGAAAAGAACTCCCTTCATTCAGTGTCAGCGCAAATTATCTTGGGATAAAAGTTCCTGAACTGGACACTTTTCAATTAAAAGATAATGCTTTTATACTTCCTTTTATGGCAAGTTATGAGGCAGATTTACTTTTGAAAAACAGAGATAAAACGAAATCGGTAAAGAAAAGCTGGGAGGCTGCAGAATTTAGTGAAAAAACAATTTATATAGCACTTTTAACCGATGTCGCAACTGTTTATACAAATATTCTGCAGTATGACGATTTGATTGAAAAGCAAACTGAAATCCTAAAAAATCAGGAAGAAATTTTAAACAGAAGCATTAAAAAATATGAACGCGGAGTTATAAGTTTAACTGAGTTGAATAATGTTAAAAAAAGTGTAGAAACAGGCAAAAGTTCTCTCGAAAAATTACAAAAGGAACGTGAAACAGCAATGATGCAGCTAGCAGTTTTGACAGGTAACTCTTCCTCAAATATTGCAGATATGAAGGTTGGGGATTTGGAGAGTTTTGAATATTCAGGAAAAATCCCTGACGAAATAAGTTCTGACGTAATTTTTTCAAGACCCGATGTAAAAATGGCAGAGGCAAACCTTGAGAAAGCGAAAATTGATGTAAGAGTTGCTAAAAAAGAATTTTTCCCGAGATTTAATATTGTCGGCGTGTGGGCATTTAATACAATTGCCCCCGGGACATTTTTTTCATGGGAATCCTCGCTTGCCGCAATTTTAGCAGGAGCAACACAGGATATTTTTAAAGGCGGTATGAAGGTTGCAAATTTGAAAATCCAAAAAGCAAAGTATGAAGAACTTTTTGAAGATTACAACCAGACGAATTTGGACGCCGTAAAAGAAGTTAATACATCGCTTTGTATAATCAAGCATGATAAACAAATAGAGGATAATACAAAATCAGAGCTTAATTATGAAACACAGAATTTCCAAAATGCACAAAAAAAACTCAGACAAGGAGTTATTTCAGAGCCTGAATATCTGGCAGAAGAAAATAAACTTATAAATACTCAAACAAATTATGCACAGGCAAAAACGCAGAGAATAGTAAATTATTTCACATTATATAAAGCCGTCGGAGGTCAATTATGAAGAAAAAAGCAATTGTTTTGATATTATTAGTTTTAATTGTTTGCGGGACTTTAGGATTTTTGTATTTTAAAAACCGTAAAACAGAAAATGAACTTACGCTTTACGGCAATATTGAAATCCGGCAGGTTGATTTAAGTTTTCAGGTAGCGGGCAAGATTGAAAAAATGCTGAAAGAAGAAGGCGATACCGTAAAAGCAGGTGAGTTAGTTGCTGTTTTAGATGATAAGGATTATGTATCAAATCTGGAAAAAGCAGAAGCCGATGTTGAAAAAACACTTGCTTTAAAAAATGATGCAGAATCCAAATTTGAACGTCAGGCACCTCTGGTTGAAGATAATACAATTTCGAAACAGGATTATGACACTTTATTGAACACAAAAAACAAATCCAAAGCTGATTATGACGGCGCAGTAGCACAGAAAAATTTTGCTAAAAATCAGCTTGATTATACAAAAGTCTATGCGCCTGAAGAAGGCATAATTATGATAAGAGTTCAGGAGCCGGGAGCAAATGTTTCCAAAGGTCAGCCGGTTTACACAATGGCAAAGACAAAACCTGTCTGGGTAAGAGCTTATGTAAACGAAACAGATTTAGGCAACATCAAATACGGGCAAACCGTAAAAGTTTACACAGACACAACGGATCCTAAAACAGGCAATAAAAGAGAATACAAAGGTCAGGTCGGATATATTTCGCCGGTTGCGGAATTTACACCTAAGACCGTCCAATCAACAGATATAAGAACAAATCTGGTTTACCGTATAAGAGTATACATCTATGATATAGATGCATACTTGCGTCAAGGCATGCCGGTAACAATCAAGGTAGATTTAACGGATGAGGATTAAATGAATACCGTTGAAATCAAGAATCTGACAAAAGCTTTCGGGAAGATAACAGCTCTTGATAGCCTTTCTCTGAATATTGAAAAAGGGAAAATCACAGGATTAATGGGCGCTGACGGAGCAGGAAAAACTACGCTCTTACGGACAATTATCGGACTATTAGTTCCAGATAAAGGAGAAATTTTAACACTCGGATTTAATCCTGTAACCCAAAAAGACGAATTAACACCGCTTATCGGTTATATGCCTCAAAAATTCGGGCTTTATGAAGATTTAACGGTTATTGAAAATTTAACACTTTATGCGGATTTAAAAAATGTTCCGCACGAGTTTGAAAAAATGCTTGAATTTACAAAACTTGCGCCGTTTCAAGACAGACTTGCAGGCGCATTGTCAGGCGGAATGAAACAGAAACTCGGTTTAGCCTGTACACTTCTCGGCAATCCTGAATTTCTACTGCTTGATGAACCTTCTGTAGGGGTTGACCCTATTTCACGCAGAGATTTAATGCAAATGGTGCGTGAGATGATCAATCCTGAAACAACAGTTTTATGGTCAACAGCATATCTTGATGAAGCGCATAGCTTTGATACCGCAGTTGTTATAGACAAAGGAAGAGTGATTTATGAAGGTAAACCGCATGATTTAGGAGCAACAGCACAGGAATTTGAAGATAAAGTAATTGACCTTATGGGCGGATATAAGCAGGAAGTTTCCCAAATTGCAGAAAATTATACACTGCTTAAAGATATAAAAGACTGTACAGTTGAAGCGGATAACTTAGAAAAAAAATACGGAAACTTTTATGCGGTAAAAAACAATTCTTTCTGCATACAAAAAGGAGAAATCTTCGGGCTTCTCGGACCTAACGGGGCTGGAAAATCAACTTCCTTCAAGATGATGTGCGGGCTTACCAAACCGACAAACGGAACTGCAAGGATTATGGGAATTGATATTACAAAAGATCCCGAAAAAGCACGCTCAAATTTAGGCTATATGGCGCAGAAATTCTCGCTTTACGGAAGTCTTACCGTCAGAGAAAATCTTGAATTTTTTGCATCAGCTTACGGCATAAAATTTAAAAACAGAGCATCTAAAGTTCAGGAGATTATTGAAGTTTTTGGTTTAAAAGAATATGCAGATCAAAAAAGCGAAGAGTTACCGCTGGGTTTAAAACAGCGTCTTTCAATGGCATGCGCTCTAATCCATAATCCGCCCGTGTTATTTCTTGATGAGCCGACATCCGGTGTTGATGTTCTGACACGGCGCGATTTTTGGAACCATATTACATCACTTGCCAAAAAGGGAGTAACAATACTTGTAACAACCCACTTTATGGACGAGGCAGAATACTGCGACAGAATAAGCCTTTTCTATCACGGAGAAACAATCGCTCTCGGAACTCCACAGGAATTAAAGAACAAAGCCCGCGCAAAAACAATGGAAGAAACTTTTATAACGCTTATAAAGGAGAGTGAAAAAGAATGAAAATACTTCTTGCGCTCATAAAAAAAGAAATTAAACAAATTCTCCGCGATCCCAGCAGTATAATAATTGCATTTGTACTGCCATTAATTTCTATTTTGATTTATATGTACGGGATAAATCTGGATTCTGTCAGAGTTACGATGGGGATTAAAAATGATGACCCGACGCCTGAAGTTGCAACGCTTGTCAAATCTTTCGGACACAGCAAATACGTTAATTCAATCTATTATGATAATGTAAAAGATATTGAAACCGCGATTGCCCGTTCAAAAATTAAAGGAGCCGTTATAATCCCTAACGACTTTTCAACAAAACTCGCTAGAGGACAAAATGCCGATTTACTGGTAATCACAGACGGTTCGGAAGTTAATACGGCAAATTATGTTCAAAGTTATGCTCTTGCAATTGCGAACAACTGGCTTGCAACGAGCAAATATGCAAATTCCTCAAAACAACCTGCAGTAAACACCGAAGTCCGCACATGGTACAATCCCGATTTAAACAGCCATTATTTTATTGTTCCAGGATCAATCGCAATAACAATGACTCTAATCGGAATTTTATTGACTTCGCTTGTTGTTGCACGCGAATGGGAGCGAGGAACTATGGAAGCTATGCTTTCAACCTCAGTGAAAACAATTCATATAGTCTTAGGCAAATATATTCCGTATTTTATTTTAGGAATGCTGTCGCTCACATTTAATATTTTTCTCTGTATTGTTATTTTTCAAATACCATTCAGGGGTAATTATTTTGTCCTGCTGCTGGTAAGCAGTTTATTCCTCTTTACATCACTTGGAATAGGGTTAAATGTTTCATCAGTATTGAAAAATCAATTCTTAGCCAGTATGGTTGCCATGAGTGTAGGATTTATGCCGGCTCTAATGCTTTCAGGCTTAATGTTCCCGATAAATTCCATGCCGGTATTTTTCCAGCATCTGACAAGAATTTTACCGCCAAGATATTATGTTTCGTTTATAGAAAGCGAGTTTATGGCGGGAACAGTACCCGAAATTGTCACTGCTAATGCAATATATTTAACAATACTCGGCTTGATTTTATTTGCCGCTGTTTATAAAAATACTTCAATGAGGCTGGAAAAAGTTCCTTCCCGCCACGCTATCGAAAGGCAGAAACAAAAATGATAAGAGATTTTTTCCGCAGAGTTCTTGCTTTAATGAAAAAAGAATTTATAACAATCTGGAATGACCCAAAAACAAAAGGTATAATTATCGGGCTTCCGATAGTGCAGCTCTTGATTTTTTCAAACGCAGCTACAATGGAAGTACGAAATATTGATGTCGTAACACTTAACCGTTCTCAAAGTGTCGAATCAAGAGAATTGTTATCAAGGTTTGAAAATTCGCCGAGATTCAGAAATTTTTACTATGTGGATAATGAAGCCGATTTTAAAAAGAAACTTGACGCACAAAAAGTCCAGATTGGATTAATGATAAACAATGATTTTTCACGAAATATCAAATCTGGAAAAACAGCAACTGTTCAGGTAATTTCAGACGGCAGGCAGACAAATTCCGCATCAATTGCATCGGGTTATGCATCACAAATAATTACAGGTTACGGGGCGGAAGTTTCTTCATCAGCAAAAACTTCTCCCGCAAGGGGCGAGGAAGTTACGAACAGGGCAAATATAAATATGTCTGTACGTAACTGGTTTAATCCAAATCTTGAATATAAATGGTATATTTTAACAGTAATTGTTGCAATGCTCTCGCTTGTAACGACTTTAATCTTAACCTCGCTTTCCATTGCACGCGAAAGAGAACTCGGGACTTTTGACCAGCTTATCGTAAGCCCTCTTTCCTCTTTTGAAATTCTGCTGGGCAAATCCATTCCGCCTCTCATTATTGCAATGGCATTAACTATGATTATGACCGGAATTGTAATCATATTTTTCCATATCCCGTTTGCCGGCTCATTCCTTTTATTTATGATTTCAATTTTTATTTCCCTTCTTGCGATAGTCGGCGTCGGACTTTATTTTTCGGCAATATGTAACACGCAACAGCAGGCAATTTTATCCGCAATGACATTTATGATGCCGGCTGTACTCTTGTCAGGATTCATTTCGCCGATAGAGGATATGCCGGTTGCTCTGCAATATTTGACATGGCTTAATCCTGTCAGATTTTTTATGGTTTTAACACGTGGAATATTTCTGAAAGGCATGGGGGTAGCTGATGTCATAACCAATATTATTCCGTTGATTATAATTGCAACAATAACACTTACCCTTGCAGGTCGAACTTTTAAAAGAAAATTAGGATAATCAAGTTTTTTCCTCTTTCTTATTAATTTAATTTTCCGATAATTTTTTCTATTTAAAATTTTTGATAAACTTCAAAGCAACACACATTATAAAATGAGTTAAACGCTAACAAAAAACTAACAAATCTCTTTTATTCTTAAATTGATCAGGTATTTAAGGATAGTTATGAAGAAAGATTTTGGTTTATATAGTATATTAGCCCTGATTTTGTTCTGCGGATATTTTTTGTTTTTAGGCTCCTATCCATTATTGGATGTAGATGAAACAAGATATGTTGATATGGTGCGTACAATGCTTAAAAGCGGCGATTTTTTGACTCTATACTTGAACGGCGATTATTTTTTCGAAAAACCTCCGCTTTATTTTTGGATAGAATGTTTTGCATTTAAAATTTTTGGAAGAACGAATGAGCTAACAGCAAGACTTCCTATTGTATTGCTGTCAATTTTGCCATTGGGACTACTTTTCGTGCTTTGTAAAAAAATTAAAAACAGTACATATGCCTTTATAACATGTGCTGTACTTTTGACTTCTTTAGAGTATATTTTAATTACGAAAATTGCAATTCTGGATAGTGTTTTAACAAGTTTTGTTTCAAGTGCAGTTTTATGTTACTTTTATACATTTTTTACTAAAGAGAAAAATAAAAAATATTTTTGGGGGTTAACTTATATTTTTGCAGGGCTTGCAGTTATGGCAAAGGGAATTCCCGGTTTAGTAATTCCTGCATTTTCTAAATGAGCTTTTATTCTGGCTAATAGAATTTTATTGCTGAAAGGTTTTGAAATATAATCAATTGCACCGTTTTCAACCCCTTTTAAAACATCTTCTTCCATTTTTCTGGCAGTAAGCATTATTACCTGTATTCTTTTTAACGAGTCATCATAGATACAAATCTTCTTCATCTGGTTTATCAATATTATCTCCAGTAAAAACAACAAAATCTATATTGCTGTATTTTCTATTAACGTCATCTACAAAATCATTTAAATATTGAGAATTATGTTGAGTCAGATGTACATCAGTAACCTGAATAAATTTGACTTCTTTAGCTGTAACACGGGTAAATAAACCGACTAATATAAAAAACAATAACACTAACAATCTTTTCATAATTTAAATATAAAAAAATACTGTTAGTTTTCTGTTAGTTTGTGACGCATCTAATCGGCTGTAAAGAAACACCTTAAATGATTATTTGTAACAGTCAAAATGAGTATTTAATTAGATATAATTTATTACTAGTTTTTCTTGAATTTTTATAAAACAGAAAATTTTAAGATTTTGTTAACTATAATTTAACACTTGGTACGAGATTAAATTATCTGTAAAATGAAGATTTTAACTATAAAAATTATTTTATATAAGATTAATTTAAAAAAATATATTTGCTATTACAAATTTTGGAACATTAATTATTTATTATCTAATGAATTAAATAAGTTTTTAATATTCTTTTCTTCCTGTTCAATATCTGATATAACATTTCTATATGAATGCCCATACGACTTATTATCCTCTTGCTGGAATTCAGATTTAAGTTCTTCTTGTTCTGATAATTCGTATATTTTCTCTTCGATATCTTCTAAATCATTTAATAAGTCAAGTTTGTCATTTATTTCTTCTAATTTATCTTTTGCTTCTTCTAAATAATATAAATCATCTTCATAATAATCAATTGCATCTTCTTGTAATTGTTCAAATTTATCATTTATAGTATCAATAATTTCCTGTACATATATTTCATTAAGAAGTTCTCTCCATATATTTATAAACTTAGCTATATTAACATAATCATCTAAATCTTCAAGATTATCAATGTCTAAATGAATTTTTTTCAAAATTTGATTTATAAAATTTATAACAATACCATTATTTTCAAAAAATGCTGTTCTCAAATTTGAAAAAATACCTTCATTATTATATGGAGCACTTTCATGATTTAAAATATAATCAAAAGTATCTTGTATTTCTGATATTAAATCTTCATTACCGATTGTCTCAATAATCCGAATCATTAATTCAGTTACATTTGAATTATGTTTTATAGAATTTTGTTTTTTTAATTTGTTAAAGAAAAGGTATGCATAATTTTTTTGTAGCTTTTTTCTTGTAAAATATGTGTTATATAGCCATCTGTACTGCTCTTGTCGATTACATAACTCTATAAAAGAGGGTAATAAGTCATTTTTATAAATATAATTTTCTATAAAATCTCTTATTGAAGGATCTGCAAAATGAATACTATTTTTGTTTATTGTTATAAAATCACCATCTAATATTTTAATAGAATTTTTGTAATCTAAACTATTTATTTTTTCTGAATATAATTTTTGACATATTATATTACTAATTAATTGAATGTCATCCTTGCCAAATGGTAAATAATATTGAGGAAAAGTTACTATTGCAAATAATATACTTCTAGTTTTGTTATTAATCTGATTTTCAAATGCATGGTACCAAATTTCAGTTGGATTATCTAAATTTTTAATAAATTCAGAAAAATAATTCTGCGGTAATACTTCTTTATATCTTTTTTGCATTGTCATGTATTCAATTATTCTCGGATTATAATTAGGATGTTTAATGATATCTAAATAATGTTCGTTATCTATTAATGCCAAAATATACTCATAAGGTAGTTCTGAAAAATAAAGATGACTATACAAAATTTCAGCTTTTATTCGTTTCGTATAGTTTTTTAAATCTATAATACATTTTTTAAAATCAAAATAATCAATTTTTTCATATAAAATTTTTGTTTGTTGCAATATATATTCTCTAGTTGTTAATATCATTTTTTTATTCTGAGATTTATTAACTTTGCTAATAAATAATATTAACCTAGAATCCTCATTTTTTGTAAGATTAGTTGTGCCTAAAAAATCATCATAATAAAAGATTTGCTTTCTATTTGGGTCTAAACTATATAAAGAAAATGCTTCTTTTATGTTTTCAGAAATATTTACAAATTCATAACCTTTTATAACAAATTCCCATATCAGCATTTCTGCGAGGGTAGTTTTCCCAACACCAGGTGCGCCTGATATAACTACACAATTTTCTTTTTCTAATATTTCATGAGCTTTATCTAAACTTAGATTTGGAACGAATCGTTTAATTTTTTCTGTAATTTCTTCAAGTCTAAATACAGACTCATTAACTATATCACTGTGTAAAATTCGTTCTAAAACATTAGTGCTCGTCATCCATAATTTAAAATGATCATTTTCAATTTTTGGATATTTTTGTATTAAATTATTTAAATCATCTAAACCATATATATCACCTGTTGATAAAATGTATGGAGTACAAACTTGTAATATTTTTGTTTTATTCTGAGGTGTTAATGATAAAGATGTTACAATAATATATCTTTTGGGTAACAGTTTTTGAACTTTATTAACTTCTTTTTTTAAAGAAAAAATAAGATTGTTAAATGTAGAATTTTTATAATGCTTACATTGAACAATTAGTTCATTAGTTGAGTTTTTTGCAAATCTTAAATCTATTCCTTGATCTCTTCCATTTTTAAAAGACTCCAGACTAATGTTTAAATCTTTCTGTAAGAGATCTCTGGTTAATTCTTCAAAATCTTTTGGTGATAGGGATTCAAAATTATACATATAATTATTCCTTTTTCTTATTATATATAAAAATGACTAGAAGGTAAATATTATTTACCTTCTAATGTTCAGAAGGTTTTAGACTATCAAAAATCTGATGTAATACAAATGATTAAAGTTTGTAGGTTGAGCTTATAGCCCAACAATTGATTAATTTTATAAGTCAGTTTTATAAACTGATAGAAATTATTTTTATCCATCTGTCCTAACCTGCAAAAGAGTAATTTGCCCGGTACCTGGGTCAAATGGTTTGATTACTTCCTATCCCTCAAACCCACACCAAATGCCGATTCCCCAAAATAATCACGCCAGTTGAGCTACTCACACCACTCAAATAAATACATAAAATGTCCCTGTAATTTAACATACAGAATAAGATATAATTAACTATAGGATGGAGATTTCAAATTAATTTAGTCCTTTAAGGAGTATATTCACAAAAGCCACTAAAATGATATTTGCTAAGATCTGCATTGTCTTCAACTAAAAATGCAGTACTGTAGCGAGCTCTTGTTACTGCAATATAAAATTTGTCTCTAGAATTTGGTTTAGTGCCATTTTTTAAATATTTTCTTATTGGTTCAGTCGTCACAATCAAGACTCTATCTGTAGTAATTCCTTTTGATAAGCCGTAATTTAAAGTTTTAAAATCTGGAACTTGCTCTTTTGCTCTTTTATTATTAATTAAAATTAATGGTGAATATTCTTCCATATATTTTTGTAGATTACTTTTTTTTACATAGAATATTCCATCATGTCCTGTTGTTATAGTGTTTTTTGATACTGCTTTTTCAAATTCTGGATAAATACTATCTGCAAATGAACATATCTGGGCATTGCATCGCCAACAAATACTCATAGATTTCAATATTCCTTTGTTTTCGTCGTGCTTTTGTTTAAACCACCCATATATGTTATTGGCGTATTTTTTATTTTTATTAGTATTACTTGTATTAAATGTGTTTTGCCTGGAGTCTCCAACCATTATAGTTTTTACATTACTTGTCAATATTTTATCAAGAATGTCGAAATCGAATCCGGACAAATCTTGTGCCTCATCTATAAAAAGGTAGTCTGTAATCTTTTCTAAGCGATTTATAACATTTAAACCTTTATTTATACACATAAAAGCAAATTTGGCTATTTTATTACTGTAAATTGCCCCATCTTTATTGAAATAATGCCTTTTAGTATCTCTTTCGGGAATAAATCTGGCAGGGTCACTTTGAGGGAAAAAGATATTATTTATTCTTTCACTTACCCCCATTAATTTTTGATAAGGACGACAACATTCATCCAATAAAAATGAATACCAAGTAGTAATATTTATATTTGACGGGATAAAACCATTGATTTCGTAAAATTTTTTCTTAATTTCATTTAAATTTTTATTTGTATATGTTGTAATAATTATTTTTTTATTCTTAAATTTCAATGCATACTTTACAAGACGTGTTGTCTTGCCTGAACCTGCTAAAGAATGAATAAAATAGTTATTGTTTAATTGCATCATTTATATAATCCGGAAAATTAATAAGATTTTTTTCAGCTTCAAATATTTTTAAAGCTACTTCTGTTTTACGATTTTCATTAGTAAAATATGTTTCAAAATCAACATCAGACATTGTGTTTTTATCAAACAACACTTTTAAATTAGCTTTATTGTTTAGTGTATGATACATTTGTGGCTCTAATGTTTTTAGTGAATTATTTTTCGAGTAACATATCTTTATGTTAGGGAAAGTATCATTCAAATATTTTGAATATTTACTTTCTAAATTATTATAATTTCCATCATTATCTGTAACCACTGTTACTTTATTTTTTAATACTTCAGCTATTTCTAAAAACCTAAGAAAAGACAACCCTTTTACAGATATCACATCAATGCCATCTGAAATTGGTAATTTACCATACTTATCTAAATATGCTTTTTGAATAATTAACTCGTCAGAAGGCCCTTCTACTAATATAGATTTTTCGGATAAAATCATACGTAATGTATCATAGCCGGGAAGTTTCATAAAATATTTATAAGTATCTTCTGAAAGCTCTGAAAATTTAAAGACTTCATCTTTATTTAATAAAATAGTATTTTTCATACCCCCTTTATTCATAATAAAAGAGCTGTGTGTATTAATAAACAATTGTTTTCCAGAACACAAATCTTTTATATTATCAATAAGTTTATTAAGATTCGAAAATGATAAGCACGCTTCTGGTTCTTCAATTAGTATAATATCTGATTTTTCAGAATTAGCATTAATTGCCATTTTTGTATTTATAGCATTTTGCTCCCCTTTGCCTATTTGGCTATATGGAACATCATCAATATACAGAGACAATGTTGAATCCCATTTGTTTTTTGCTGAAACATCTATTGATATTTCTACCTTTTTGTCAGAAATATTTAATTTTTCACTTGTAAATTGTTTATTTAATTCTTCAATTTTAGGATCTTTGGCAAACTCTTCTTTTAGCTTTCGATATTTTAATGCAAGCATGCAACTTTGAGTTTTATCTAAATTGTAATCAATAGAGGATGCTATATATTTGCTTGCGGCTTGGCCATATCGATGTTCTAAATTATTTATTATTTGCGATCTTATTGGTAACTTTAAACTTTTAATAGGTTTATTAGCAAAAGATAACCACTCAATAGTATAATACTCTATCGGTATAGTTTCTATTTCGTCTTTTTGGCCAATATATTCACCATATAAATCACCATACGCACTATTATCAAGTTCTATAGACAATTTTATACCAGGACAGTCTTCGTCTTTTGAATTATTATTTCCTTTGTATTCAGCATCAAAATCATCACTCAGGTAAACTTCTATCAGTATCCTTGGTGGTGGAATCTTGTTTCCTTTTTTAATATTTAAAATAAAATCATGAATGATATCATTATTAAACAGATATGGAGATAATTCATAAAAGATAGGTTTATCATATAATTTACCAGTCAAAGCCAAATTTATAGCCTCAAATAAAGTGCTTTTCCCGGCTTCATTATTACCAACAATAATGTTTATATCCTTGTTAAAATCAATATCTAAATTCTGAAATGTTTTATAATTTTCAATATGAATCTTCTTTATCAAAAGACACCCCCTCTTTTTTTTATTATCTTATAAATTCTTAAATATCCTATTTTTATTAACATTTTATTAATCATTTAATTCATTATTATAAACATATACCTTCACATTCAAAGATTTGCCTATTTGTTTATACTATAATTAACTTATGCAAAAGGTCTATGAAAAGTATGATATAACATTATTTCAAGGTGATTGTATTGAGGTTTTAAATAAGGCAACACCAGAATCCGTTGATATGATTTTTGCCGATCCCCCGTATATGTTATCTAACGGTGGAATTACTTGTCATGCAGGAAAGGTCGTCTCAGTTAATAAAGGAAAGTGGGATGAGAGTAAAGGGATTGATGAGGATTTTGAATTCCACAACAAATGGATAAAAGCCTGCAAAAGAGTTTTGAAACAAAATGGAACAATCTGGATTTCGGGAACTTATCATTCTATTTATGCTTGTGGTTTTGCTTTACAAAAAAATGGATTTAAAATTTTAAACGATATTTGTTGGTTTAAGCCAAATGCTTCGCCGAATATGTCTTGTAGGTATTTTACAGCAAGCCATGAAACACTTTTGTGGGCAAAAATCGATAATAAGGAAAAACATACATTCAATTATGAGCTTATAAAAAATGGTGATTGGGGTGAAGATTTTATTAAAAAGCCAGAAAAACAAATGCGTTCAGTCTGGGCAATAGGAACTACAAAAAGTTATGAAAAAGAATTTGGTAAACATCCAACACAAAAACCTTTAGAATTGTTAAGGCGTATAATCCTTGCATCAACGAATGTTGGAGATTTGATTCTTGACCCTTTTACAGGAAGCTCAACAACTGGTATAATGGCTTTAGAATTAGATAGGAAATTTATTGGTATAGACTTGGAAAAAGAATATTTAGACCTTTCAATCAAAAGGTTTGAACAAGCATTTTCAAAGAAAGAAAAAGTATGGCAGTAATTTTAGAACAATTGAAAAATGAAACATATCCGATTGTTAAATGGGTTGGCGGAAAACGTCAGCTAATGTTTGAACTGCTCAAAAATATGCCAATGTCTTACAACAGATATTTTGAACCTTTTATCGGTGGTGGTGCCCTGTTTTTTGAGTTACAACCGCAAAATGCCTACATTTCAGATATGAACGAGGAGTTAATAAATTTATATTTAACTGTTCGTGATAATGTTTATGAATTAATTTCAGATCTGAATAAGCATGAAGTATCAAAAGAATATTTTTTAGAAATAAGAAATTTAGATCGAACTGAAAAATATTCAACACTTTCAAATGTAGAAAAAGCAAGTCGTTTTATATACTTAAATAGGACTTGTTTTAATGGATTATACAGAGTAAATTCTCAAGGACAATTTAATGTCCCGTTTGGAAACTATAAAAATCCAAGAATTGTTGATGCAGATAATTTGATAAATTGTTCAAAATTACTTAAAGATACAGAAATTAAATGTGCAGATTTTGCAGCGATTTTAGAGAATATCCAAAAAGGCGATTTTGTCTATTTTGATCCTCCTTATGTTCCATTGAATGAAACATCTAGTTTTACTTCATATACAAAGGATGGTTTTGATTTAGATATGCAGTTTAAGCTGAGAGAAGTCTGTGATGAATTGGATTCTAGAGGTGTTCTGTTTATGCTTTCCAATTCTGATACTAAATTAGTAAATGAATTATATGCCAATTATGAAATAAAAAAAGTTTTTGCTTCTCGTGCTGTAAATGCTAATGCTAATGGTAGAGGCAAAATTACAGAAGTTTTAGTGAGGAATTATGACTAGAAATTTTAAAGAATGGTTATCTACTTTTAGACCTTGTATTGCAGATTATGGTTATTATGCAGATTTTGATAAAATTACTAAAAATATAGATAACTTAAAAGTTGAGTTAAATATTTTGAACTCTTTAGTAGGTTCAAAAAATATTGAACAAGATTTTGAAAACATTATAAAAAAATATCCGGAAACTTTAAAATGTATTCCTTTACTTTTAGCTGTTAGGGCTAATGAAATATATACAATAGATAAGGATGGTGAGTATAATTTTTCATTCAAGAAAATGAATTATTCTATTGAAGAATACAAAATGTTTATGAGGAAAACAAAGCTTTTTGACTTGCTACAAAACCACATTGTAAATAATTTAGTAGATTATGCAACAGGTGTTGAAACAGGTTTAGATTCTAATGCTCGTAAAAATCGTGGCGGGCATTTAATGGAAAATCTTGTTGAAAGTTATATTCAAAAAGCAGGCTTCGTTAAGGGGCAAAATTACTTTAAAGAAAT
>CALUVG010000003.1 GCA_944324165.1 Candidatus Gastranaerophilales bacterium
AGCGTAAGCTCAAGTGGAACAACGAGTGGCTTAGCAATGGACACAACCAAAGCATCTCAATTCCTCTCAGCCTCACCGGAGTCTAACTTCTTCTATGTTTGGTCTGCGTCGGAGTACGAGAACCACGCTTACTACCGTAATTTTCTCTCTGCCGGCACGCACTGGGGCAACTACAGCCGCAACTACAACTATCTCGCGGTTTGTGTGGATCAGTAAGAGGCATCGCCTCTTACTGGAGTGACTAGGTGATTAAGTTTCGTAGGGTGGGCAAAGCAATGCGTGCCCACCTTTTTTAATTGTCGGCTTAGTAAAGCCGACCTACAATATTGTTGTCGGGCTAAAGCCCGACCTATTTTCTAACGTCTTTATTAACTCCTTAGTGCCTTAGTGCCCTCGCAACTTAGTGCCTTTTGGAAACAACAGTTCACTGTTTACTGCCTCTGTAACTCCTTAGGACCTTTCCAGCGAGCCCTAGGCTATGCCTGTATATCCAATTTATTTCCCTGACCTTCTTGTTTCATTGCCTGTGCCTGCATTTTTATGCCCTTAGCCTGATTTGCTACTGCATAATCCTGCCCAGACGGGTCATTCGGTGCCATTGCCGCACGAATTACCGTATCTGCATCCGACAAGGTCTTTTGAGGATTCGCAGGATTTAATGAAGGCATTTTAATATTTACATGACCGCCTACAGGTATACCCTCTTCATTCTTTTCTATTACAATTGGTCCGGCAAGTGCGCCGCCGGCATCTTTGTGTGCTTTTTCATGTGCATATATCTCCGCATAATTCTTACGGATTAATGCGTCCTTTTGTTCTTTTTTATGCTCTTTTTGCTGTTGTGTTAAAAAAGGATTAGAAAATCTTGTAAATATATCTGTTCTCATCATATACACTACCTCACACACATTTTCTACTACAATTATAGCATATTAGTTTATGGTTTGCAATATATTTTAAGATTTATTTCAATATTATAAGAATTGTTGCCCCAATTACCATTATTACTGTGCCCGTAAGCTTTTTTAATATATTTTTTTCCCTAAAATATTTCCAGCCCAAAAGCACACTTAATATTGCTGACAATTGAAATAACGCAAGCCCGTAAGCAACATTCATTCTTGCAAAAACAACATTTGTGCTATACTGCATTATTCCAACACACACTATTATTAAAAAAAGTTCTTTATATGCCGCTTGTGCCAATCTGCCAATCTTCTCTTTATGTAAAAGGACATTAACCAGACTGAACAATGCCCCAAACCAGCACCAGAAACAGAATGCCGTAAATGTATCTGTATATATAATGACATTTTTTATAAATACAGCTTCTATAGCCGTAAATACCAATGCGTAAATACGGTATCTGATAAATTTTTGCCTTAAAAGCCTTAGAGAAAATCCTTCTTCCGTAGCGTCAAAAACTAAGTAACTGCCGCATATAATAAGTCCGACAGCGGCAATTCCAACCCACGAAGGTATTTCACCCAGTAAAAAAATACCCAAAATCATTGCAACAACAGATTTATAAGCATTTATCGGACCGAGTACTGATAATTCACCGGACTTCAATGCTTTTATCAAATAATAATTCCCTAAAGCCCCGAACAATCCGCCTAAAATCGCATTAAGCCAAGCTGTATGTCCGCATTCAAAATTGCCGCGGAAAACAAACGGAATACATATAAGCGATAGCCCGAGATAAGTTAAAAAATTTATTACGTACGGCTGTACACCTGATATAGTCAAACGTTTTTGAAAAACATTTGACATGGAATTTGAAAATATTCTGATGAGTACGGCAAAAAATGTTATCATAATAATTTTGGGTGATTTTAAAAAGACCGGATATAAGTCCGGTCTTTGATGTTATGATTTGTGTTTACCAGTTCTTTTGTAATAATCTTCAATAAATCCTGTATTAAAGTTACCGCTGATAAATACCGGATCTTCAATTATATCCTGATGGAACGGAAGAGTTGTTTCAATGCCGGTAATTACATATTCTTTCAAAGCACGGTACATTCTGCGTCTTGCTTCGTTTCTGTTACGTCCCCAGCATATGAGTTTGCCAATCATTGAATCGTAATATGGAGGGATTTTGTAATCCTGATAAGCATGTGAATCTACTCTTACACCAAAGCCGCCCGGAGTTACATAACCCGTAATTTGCCCCGGATTAGGCATAAAATCTTTATCAGGATTTTCCGCATTAATACGGCATTCTATTGCGTGTCCGCGAAGAACAATGTCTTCCTGAGTAAAGTCTAATTTTTCTCCTGCAGCAACCATAATCTGTTCGCGTACCAGATCCACATTGGAAATCATTTCTGTAACGCAGTGTTCAACCTGAATACGGGTATTCATTTCCATAAAATACCATTTTCCGTCATGGTCAAGCAAGAATTCACAAGTTCCCGCGCCCTCATAGTTAATAGCTTTAGCTGCACGAACAGCCGCAGCCCCCATTTCCTGACGAGTTTTTTCATCAATAGCCGGAGAAGGGGCTTCTTCAATCAATTTTTGATGACGGCGTTGGATAGAACAATCTCTTTCGCCTAAGTGAACAACATTGCCGTACTGGTCTCCTAATATCTGAACCTCAATATGTCTTGGATTTTCCAGATATTTTTCTGCATAAACATCAGGGTTGCCAAAAAAGTTTTGTGCTTCAGACTGGCAAAGATTCATGTTTGTCTCAACCTCATCATCATTTCTGACAATTCTCATACCTTTGCCGCCGCCGCCTGCCGTAGCTTTCAAAATTATAGGATAACCGGCTTTTTTAGCAAATTCTTTAACTTCCTGCGGAGTTTTCAAAATACCTGTACCCGGAGTTACCGGTACATTATTTTCTATCATAGTTTTTCTTGCGGTTGCTTTATCACCCATTTTGCGCATTGAATCAGCAGTCGGACCAATAAATTTAATATGGTGTTTTGCACAAATTTCCGCGAAATCAGCTCTTTCTGACATAAACCCATACCCCGGATGAATAGCGTCCGCGCCGGATACCAATGCTGCAGAAATAATTGCAGGGATACTTAAATAACTTTGAGAACTTGCCGCCGGACCAATACAATAAGCCTCTGTTGCAAGTCTAACGTGAAGTGAATTAGCATCTGCCTGCGAATATATAGCAACCGTCGGAATGCCGATCTCTCTACACGCTCTTATAATTCTAACCGCAATTTCTCCGCGGTTTGCAATTAAAACTTTTCTAAACATAATCCTTTTCCTTGTTCTTTCCCAAGTCTTTTTTGTTAAGAAAGGTGAGTTTATCTAAACTCACCTTTATATAATCAAATTATTCTACATACATAAGAACTTGACCGAATTCTACCGGCTGACCGTCTTCCACGCAAATTTCCACAACTTTACCGGCAACCTCGGATTCTATTTCGTTCATCAATTTCATAGCTTCAACAATACAAACGACATCACCCTGTTTAATTGTCTGTCCTACTGTTACAAACGGAGCAGCATCAGGAGATGGAGACTTATAAAAAGTACCGACCATAGGTGATGTAATTGGTGTTCCTTTTTTAACAGGGGACTGTTCCGGAGCAGCTTGAACTGCCGGAGCGGCTTGTATTGCAGGTGCCTGCGCAGCCACTGCAGGAACTTCAGCCTGAATAACTTCAGGCAAATCTTTTCTTATTGTAATTGCCTGTTCACCATCTTCCAGAGATATTTCCGTTAATGAATTATCAGCGATTATTTTCGCTAACTTTTCTATATAATCTGTATCAAATTTCATTTGTTTACCTTTCATATTATAACAAACTAAACACGGTCAAGGTATTCATTAGTTCTGGTATCAACTCTGATTTTGTCACCTTTTGCAACAAAAAACGGAACATTGACAACCGCACCTGTTTCTAGGGTAGCAGGTTTTGTACCGCCTTGAGCCGTATTACCTCTTTCAGCAGGAGGAGTATCAACTACTTCCAGTTCTACGTGCGCAGGTATATCAACACCAATAATTCTTGAATCATGCATCAATACCTGAACAACCATATTTTCTTTCAAATATTTAATTCCTGCTCCAACTTGTTCTTCTGTCAACTGCAATTGTTCGTATGACTCCATATCCATCATAACGAATTCTTTGCCTTCTTTATATAAATATTGCATTTCACGTCTGTCTAACATTGCTTTTGCAACCTTTTCACCGGCACGGAATGTTTTTTCAACAACCTGACCGGTTTCAACATTTTTCAACTTTGATCTGACGAATGCAGCACCTTTGCCCGGTTTAACGTGTAAAAATTCTACAACAGACCACAAACCATTGTCTAACTGTAGAGTCAAGCCGGTCTTCAAATCATTTACTGATATCATATTTTTCCCCTTTTTCTAAAGTGATAATCTTATTCTATAGGGTTATATTATCATAAAATTTCTTTTTTTCAAATAAAGTTTACAATTTGTAGATTTATGTTAATTTTTCTTATCAAACTAGCAAAAAAAAATATACTCCGATTTATAATGTGTGTGGGTATAAGTTAAGGAGTGTATATATGAATATTCAGGCAATTAACAGAGGAAACGTAACCCCTTATTTCAGTGCAAATAAGTCTAAATCAGGTTATGAAAACCCGATTAATCGTAAAACGGAAAAAGGTCTTACCATTTGGGGGTCAGTGGGAACAGGAGCCGTGTTAGGAGCAACAGCCGCAGGTATTTCTACCTGTTTCATAAAGGAAACCGCAAAACATAGATATGGCAAAGCCGGTCTTATAGGGCTTGCTGTTATGGCTGCGACGATGGCACTAACATTGCCGGCAAAACTTTATAATACAAAGGTACGTGCCTTTACAAGAGAAAAAGAAATGGATGTTTACAGCCGCGATAGAGAATTGAAATCAAACCTTTTGACTGAAGTTGATAAAGAAGTTAAAGATCAGGAAGTGCCGCTGGAACAAAAAATTAACCACTATGCCACAATGCAAATGGCATCAAACGGATCCGGATTACTTGTAAAAGGTGCATAAATTTATATGAGTTTAAGCGTAAACAGAATTTCTAATATCAATTTCAAAAGCAAAAAAACAAGTTCACAAAAAAACAATAACGTCAGTGCAAAAACAGACAAAACTAAAAATCCTATATCAAAAGGCGGTGAACGCGCCCAGCTTGTTCTCGGTACATTTATGGCGGGAATAGGATTTGGGGGCAGAATGCTTGCCGAACTGCTTGATGGAGATTTTGCAATAGAACATTTGTTTGGCGCAGGGAAAAAAGTTGCGGACAAAAACTTTAAAAAAGCCTCGCCTAATAAACGATTTATTGCAGGACTTGGCGCAAGTATCGGACTTGTCGGTTTATTTATTGCGGGAATGGCAGTGCTTTATACGGCTTTCAAAGCCCCCAAAATTGCTTATGACGCAAAAGTAAACACTTTTACCAAGAGTAAAGATATGGACGTGTATATTAAAGGCAACGAAATTGAAAAAGATTTATACACACAAATGAATGATAAAGCAAAAAACGCAACTGATGAGGAAAAAACAAAGTTAAAAGAGCAATACCTGACAATGCAAATGGCAAAAAACAGAGTTCCGGATTTTGTCAATCTGTAACCTATCAGGTTATAAATTAATTGTCATTAAATACAAAGCTTTTAATTTTTCTCCGTTAAGCGTCGCTATCTTATTAAGAATTGCCAGTTTCAATTCTTCATCACTGCCGTAGCAGTCATTTATAAACAATTCCTGAACTTTAATACCAAAGGCATCCGCAATTTTTTCAAGATTTTCAGCGGTAGGAAAACTTTCACCGTTTTCAATGCGAACAACCTGACGTGGGTTTATATCAATAAGCTCTGAAAAATATTCCTGAGAATATTTTCTTTGTTTTCTTAAATCCCTTATTTTTGCACCTAGGAGTTTTTTAATATTCATCGTTACCTCCTGATAAATTATAGTGAGATATCTGCGAAACATTAAGGCAATTATTTAGCCTAAAACATTGACAAACAGGCAATAATATGTCATGATTATGGCAATAGTTTGTCATATATACAGAAATAAGACGAAAAATAATGTCAGAAGGAGGTACAAATGTATTCTAAAAATAACGCTTTTACACTCGCTGAAGTATTGATTACCCTTGCAATAATTGGTATTGTGGCTGCACTAACATTGCACAATTTAGTCTACTCTTATAAAAAAAGGATAATTGAAACCAGATTACAAAAAACATATTCACTGCTCAATCAAGCTGTTACAATGTCAATAATTGATAATGGTGAAACTAAAGAATGGAGCGGAAGTTCTGATACCTCGGACAATATGGAAATATGGTTTAAAAAATATTTTGGTAAATACTTAAAGTATAATAAAATTACTTCTTCTCCGAGCACTACGGATACAGAAGGTAATACTTTACATAATGGCATATATGTATATCTAAATGATGGCAGTGTACTTTCTATTAAAAATTCTAATAACAATAATAACGGTATTGCCCGCGATTGGCACTACTTTATAGATGGAAAAAAACTCAATAGCAAAACAATATTAGATGTAGAAAATAATTATGAAGCAACTCGTAGCGGATATATATCCGGCAGAGATTTATTTTCTTTCTATTTTGATACTGATAAAAGCAGATTTATGCCATATGGATATCACCAATTAACAGGTGATGAGAATGATATACGGGATGTATTTATGAACAAACCGGTGTTTGGCTGCAGTCAATCCGGAGCATATATGTGTTCTGCATTAATTATGTATGACGGCTGGAAAATAAAGGATGATTATCCGGTTAAACTGTAAAAGGTAAAACAATATAAAGTTTTGTTACAAAATCGTCAACCGCTGAAATATAACGGGAATAATATACTTAGTATATATAAGAGAGTATATTATGGAGTGTTAACAATGGCTTATAGAATTGACGATATCAAATCATTGGATGAACTGGAAAGAGCACAGGCGGCAGCGCAGGCTCAGGGAACTTCTATTGTTAATTACAATGAATGGAGTCAGGTAATTCAAGAACTTGAAGAAGCCGGAGTTAAATCTACAGGTGATTTTTCTGCTGACAAAGCAAAGGTAGAAGAAATTAAGGCAACGGTTCAGGAATATATCGACAATCTTAAGACCGAACAGGGGCAGCAGCAGCAAAAAGAACAAAATCAAAAAGTAAAAGCTGTATCAGAAACTGATAATGAACAAAATTTAAAAGCCACAGTTGCTAACGGAACAAGTTCTGCAATTATGGCAGATTATATGAAGTATTATCATCTGTTATTTTAATTTTTAACGCATGGATAAAGATTTCATTCTTGTAAACGGCCAGAACAAAAATACAGCTCTGCCTATAAATCTGTCTTGAGGTAAAGTCCCCCAGTAACGGCTGTCTTTTGAATTGCCGCGGTTGTCACCCATCATAAAATATTCGCCTTCAGGAATTATGAACGGACCGCAATACATGTCGCCGGTGCAGTAGGAATAATCATATACGCTGCTAATATATGGTTCATTAAGCGGTTTATCATTTATGTAAACCATAGATTTGCCTGATGCGTCCATTTTTATCTCAAATTTTTCACCCGGCAAACCAACTACCCGTTTTATATACGCAACATCTTTGCAGAAAAATCCTGTTAATCTTGCAAAAATTTTCCACGGAGTATTTTTTAACTCTTCAAACGGCGGATAAAATACCATAACATCTCCGCGTTTCGGCGTTGAATAAAATCTTGAATAACGCTCTACAAAAATTCTGTCACCTTCTATAATTGTAGGACGCATTGACCCTGAAGGTATCCAGCGGATTTCTCCTATAAAAAATTTTATTATTATTATCATTACAACGACAAAAACAACTGTATCTATTGTTTCTTTTATTGCAGGTCGATATTTTTTATATAATTTCAAAACATTTTCTTTATTCATTTTCTATAAAGTTCCATAAGTTCTTCTAATGCGTTTTTGTAATCGTTATTGTTAAAATAATTCAAATACTGCTTCGTATTTTCAATATAATTATTTAACAAATCATAAGTTTTTTCAATAGCCGGATTTGCAGGGTTACCCGAAAGAATAACCGGAGCAGTGTAAATCCCGTTTTGAATATCAGTATTTGACGTTAAAACATTTGTCAAATCATCTTTAATTTGAAAAGCAATACCAAAATTGCGCGCCAGAGACAGGGCATTTTCTCTGTTAAGTTCAGGAGATAAAATAGCAGAACATTCAAGCGCAGTCATAAAAAGTCGTGCTGTTTTCTGTTCGCACTTGATTATATAATCGTCAAGTGAAGGGATCTGGTTTGAGGTAAAATATTGATAGACTTCACCTTTACACATCATAGAAAGTGCCTGCACAAAACTTTCGAGAATTTGCGGGTTATTAATCTCATTTAAAAATTCCATAGCGCAGGAAAGCAGATAATCACCTGCAATAACGGCGAGTTTAGTATTAAAAATTTTATTCAGTGTACTTTTATTCCGTCTTGTATATGCCTCATCAATCACATCATCATGTATCAATGACGCATTATGAACCAATTCAACAGCAGTTAAGAGTTTGTAGTGCTTGTCACTAAGCGGTACACCTGCGGCTTTTAAATATAATATCGCAAACAAAGGTCTGATGCGTTTTGCCGGAGCATTAAGAAACTCTTTTAATCGGGAAAATAAAGGCTCCTGTAAATTAAGCTTTACTGACAAATTATTTATTACTATATCTATGTCTGACTTAACCAGATCAAAAATTTGTTGATAACTTTTCATACCTTATATTATAGCAGGAAAATATCAGGCTTGTTTATCAAGATGTTTTGCTTTAGGTTTTTCAAAGCCTAAAAATCTGAGAGCAGGATGAATAGTAGCATGACTTAACTGCGGTGCAAGTATTGCCAGCCCCAGAATTGAGCCCGCAAAACTGCCTGTTTCAATTGCGCCCTTAATCCAATCATATTTATCCGGTTTTTCCTGAGTTTTTAACTGTTCGCGAAGTTCAGGGGTGAACTTGTTTTCCGAATGATCTTTGCTAAGTGTGGCAAGTCTGTTTTGCATTTTTTTGCCGGCAATTTTGTAATAATCAAGATATTCCGTTGAACTTTTAAATTGATTAATTTCAGGATGAGTTTTACCTAACAATTTTTTTGCAGCCTTGAAAGTTCCATGCTTAAATACCGGAACAATCAATAAGCCAAATACGGCAAGACAGGTTGCCTGATAAAGAAATTCTTTTGCTGCTGCATATTTTTTAGTGTCATCTGAGATTTTGTTATCCACTAAAATAGCCCCGGGTCTGCCTATTGCTTTTAGTGTTGTTTCACAAATCATCTGACTGCTGGTATTAGTTGCAATTGTTGTAAGAGCGTTAGAAGATAGAGCACGTGTTAAAGCTGTAATCATACGCCACCTACTTTCATGCCATAGTGTCCGATGAATGAATTCATGCTCGGACGTTTGATAGGTTTAATCATTTGTACAGGATTATCATTGGATAAAGGTTTATTATCAGGAATTTTTGGAGTTTGAGGAGGCTTAATAATTTCGTCAACAATAGGTTTTATCGTAATTGAACAAATTGACGGGATTACAACAAGCGCAGCCGCACAAACTCCTAAAAATCGTAAATTTTTAGCTATTTTTCGTGTCATTTCAGGTGACTGTTTTAGTTTTTCAATATCTACAACATCACCTGTTTTTTCTGCTATTTTTTTTGCCTGTTTAATTTTTGCAGCATCCTGAAAATTTTTCATAACTTTTGCGCTAAATCCGGCTAGTTCTCCGCAAATGAAGTATACAGGAATTGCTACAGCCTCGGTTATCCCCTCTCTTAATGCTGTATATTTTTTTGTTTCCGGCTTTTCAGTTTTGTCCATCATTGTAAATGTAGGACGACAAATACCCTTAACTGCTGCAATTGCCATAACGGTATGAGTAGCATTAAGGTTTTTAGCTATATGATCAAACGTTTTTACTATTTTATCCTGATAAGCCATGATTTTTTCAAGTCTTTTAAAATACAAACAAAAAAAAATTTGCCATTAATAATTGTATATCCAAATACTTTTTTATACAATAAGTTATGGTATAATCTATTTGTAGAGCAGGAAGTTCATTAAAATAAAAAATGAAAAATGAACATTTTAAAAAGGAGTTTCGTTATAATAGTACAGAGGTTAAAAAAATGAACAAAAAATGTACTAAATATGAAGGTTTATTTATTTTTGCCGATGAAGCAACACTGGAACAGCATATAAAAGAATGTCCCGACTGTAGAGCAGAACATGAAAAAATGCAAAAAGTTTCAGCACTTCTACAAGAAGTAAAGCCTGTTTATATGCAAAAATACGCCAGAATGGCTCAATTAAAAATAGCCTGCGCTGTCTGTGCAATGCTATTAAGCGGAACAGTGCTCGGATTGATTAATTTCAACACTGACATATCTGATACTATTAGATACGGAACGACATTGAGTGCTGAAGATTTAGGATTGCCTGTTGACTCATACGGGCTGATATTGGTGGAATAATGGACTTTAACAAACTTGTAAAACAAAATAGAGCAAATGTAAAAAGTATTATCCGGCTTATTACAAAAGAAGATAATGAAGATTTGGAGCAGGAAGTTTACCTGAAAGTATGGAAAAATTCTGACAAATACAAAGAACAGGGAACTTTCAAAAGCTGGATTAATACAGTTGCAAAAAATGTTTCAAAAGATTATTTAAAGTCTTCTTACCGCAAACATCAGGACAAAATGGAAACAGACGATACTGTTTTAAACACAGTCTGCGACCGCAAGGATTCACCTGAATTAACAGTTGTCAAAAATGAAAGACAAAAAACAATTTTAGCAGCTATCAATGCATTGAAACCTAAAATGAAAGAAGTAGTTCTCATGTGTGAAATATATGGTTATACATATGAAGACTGCGCAAAAAAATTAAAATGTCCGGTAGGGACAGTAAAATCAAGACTCTTTAATGCCAAAAAAGAACTGGCAGAAACCTTAAAAGATTTGTTGTAACTATGAAAATGAAAGGATGAAATTTTATGATGAAAAAAGCACTTATTTTAGCAAGCGTACTGGCATTTACAATGACATCATCAGTCTTTGCGGAAAATGTTCAGGCAACAACTGTAACAACACCAAATGTGCAAACTACTACAACTCAAGAAGCTGACAAAACTCCGTCCTGTGACAAACCTAAAAAACAGGAATGCAGCAAACAAAAACCTAAACGCGTCAGCGAATTTGAAAAACGCCTGAATCTTTCAGAAGAACAAATTCAAAAAGCAAAAGAAATTCGCATGAAAGGTCATAAAGAAATTAAACCAGTATTTGAACAGATAAAACAAAAACGCGATGAAATTGAAGCTGTAAAACGTTCAAGAATGGCTGTTGAAATGCAGCAGGAAAAAATTGACGCACTAAAAGGCGAAATTAGAGAATTACACAAAAAAATACACGATATCCGCATTGCAAATATGAAAGAATTTGAATCAATTCTTACTAAAAAACAATTAAAAGAATTAAATAAAATGAAAAAGGAAGGACGCAAACAATTTGAAAAACAATTCAAAAAAGGACACCGTCCCGGCGGTCCTGAATTCAGACCGGGTTATGGTCCGAAACCACAGGCACAACCGCAAGATTCTGAAGTACCTCCTCCACCTCCAGCAGAAACTCAAGAATAGTTTTCAAGGAACCGGTTTACAGCCGGTTCTTTTTTTCGTTGTATAATTTCGTTATGGAAAACTTGATTAAAAAAGTGAAAAAGGAGCATTTACTTAATAAAGAGGAGCTTGTGGAATTACTTTCTGATAATTCCATAAATGAAAAACTATTCAGTGCAGCAGATGAAATTAGACATGAGTGCGTCGGGGATGAAGTTCATTTAAGAGCCTTGATTGAATTTTCCAATATTTGTAAAAGAAATTGCTTTTATTGCGGCTTAAGAGCAGAGAACAAAAATGCCCAACGTTACAGGCTTACTGCCGAACAAATAGTTGAAACAGCTAAAATTGCCATAAATAAAGGATATAAAACTATTGTTTTGCAATCAGGAGAAGATTCATTTTTTAGTGCAGAACGCCTTGCTGATATTATTAAAAAAATAAAACAATGTGATGTTGCCGTTACTTTAGGGGTTGGCGAATTATCTTTTGATGATTATAAAATTTTAAAAAATGCAGGAGCTGATAGATTTTTATTACGGATAGAAACTACAGATGAAAATTTATACAAAAAATTACACCCTAATATGAGTTTGAACAATCGCAAACAATGCCTTTATAATTTGAAGGAATTAGGATATGAAACAGGAACAGGATGTCTGGTAGGCTTACCAGAACAGACAATTGACTCACTTGCGGAGGATATACTGTTTTTTAAAGAGCTGAATGCGGATATGATTGGCATAGGACCGTTTATACCTCATAAAGATACGCCGTTAGGCAATGCACAATCAGGTGATTTTACACTCGCATTAAAAGTTATGGCACTAACAAGACTTATGCTTCCATACATTAATATTCCTGCTACAACCGCAATGGAAACACTTGTACCCAATGGACGCAATATAGCACTGCAAAGTGGTGCTAATGTTGTTATGCCCAATATGACAGCTATGGATTACAGAAAAAAATATGAAATTTATCCTGATAAAGTTTCAGTTGATTATTCAACATTAAAAGAAAATTTGTCTAAAATAGGCAGAATAATATCTAAAGATAAAGGCAACAGTAAAAACAGGAGAGATATATGATAGCAGATAATATGTTAGAACTTATCGGCAATACTCCGATAGTTAAAATTAATAAATTAAATGAGGGCGGTGCAAACATATATGCCAAGCTTGAATATTTTAATCCGGCAGGTTCTGTAAAAGATAGACCTGCACTACATATGCTTGAAAAAGCTGAAAAAGCAGGACTAGTTAATAAAGATACAGTTATTATTGAACCTACAAGCGGTAATACAGGCATAGGGCTTGCTTTTGCCTGTGCGATAAAAGGTTATAAAATGATTTTAACCATGCCTGAGACAATGAGTATCGAACGCCGTTTACTTTTGAAAGGTTATGGGGCAAAACTTGTATTGACTGAAGGTTGCAAAGGAATGCAGGGAGCTGTAGATAAAGCTGAAGAACTGCATAAAGAAATAAAAAATTCATTTATCCCGCAACAATTTAACAATCCGGATAATCCTGAAAGTCATTATCTCACAACCGCAAACGAAATATGGAAAGATATGAACGGCAAAGTTGATATTTTTATTGCCGGAGTGGGAACAGGAGGAACTTTTTCAGGAACAACCAGACGATTAAAAGAATTAAATACAAAATTAAAAGCAATTGCGGTTGAACCGGCATCCAGCCAGGTACTAGCCGGTAAACCTGCAGGGGCACATAAACTTCAGGGGATCGGGGCAAATTTTATCCCGAAAAACTTTGACAACAATCTTGCTGATGAGATATTTCCTATAGAAGATGAACAAGCCCTCATAACAGCCCGTAATTTAGCACACAAAGAAGGTATTTTAGCCGGAATATCCGGCGGTGCTGCCATGTTTGCGGCTTTAGAACTTGCAAAAAGATCTGAAAATAATGGGAAAAATATTGTCGTAGTTTTACCGGATAATGGAGAAAGATACCTTTCCAGCGAATTATTTAGTAATTAAGATTTGTAACAATATCATATTTTATTGAATTTTGCCTCCTTAAATGTTTTTTATTAATTTATAGAAGAAATAACAGGAGAGCTTAATGTCTATTAACGTTACAGTTGGTACAGGTCAAGGTATAACCCAGGCCATAAAATCACATCTTCAGCAACAGGGTGTGAAACTTACCAATGTAAAATTATCTGATTGGCAACAGGTAATGTCTCTTGTTAACCAAAATCAACAGATGAATGTAAATGCCGGAAAAGACAGTATATTTAGAGGCGGCAACGATTCATCCAAAATAGGTAAAGGTTCAAACAATAACTGGCAAACTGATTTTCAGGTAACAGACGGTCAGGTGATGCAGTTTGATGCAGGAATTTTTAATAAAATTGTTGCAATTTTGACCGGCAAAGCGCAGGAAACTCCTGCTGCAGCCGATCCTCCTGTTACACAAACAGTACCTCAAAATGCCCCAAAACCTCCTGAACTGGATGCTACCCCTGCAGGGTTGGGACAATTGAATACAGAAATTTCTGATAGCAAAATAGAACTACCTGACGGCACTCCAAAACAATCCGCCGAAGATGTAACCGATCGTCTGGGCGGCAAAATTATTGAGCGAGAAGTTGATGGCAAAAAACAAAACATTTCTGTTGTAGATATTAACGGAGAAAAAGTAAGACGAGCCGTAAACGAAGATGGTACTTTAGGCGATACACTTGTACCAATTAGTACAATGGGCAAAAACAAATACATTACGCAAACTAAAATGGATAACATGATGCGTCAAGCTTTAGGATTGCCTGAGGATGCAGAATTACCTCAGGATATACAAGGCTCATTCGTCTCAATAGGAGGTAATCCTACATTAATATTCAAAAAAGATGGTAAAACTCTTGACCAGACCGGATTAAGAGAATATGTCAAAAATCTTCAAGCATCAGAAGGCAATCAGGATACACAGGACACTGAGCTGCAAACCGAGATAGAATATAAAACATATGACCAACCTCCTGTTTATACAAATCCGGAGGATGTACCTACTCTCGAAGATTTCGGTATAGAAAGCAATGATGAGTGGATGCAGGCACAAATGCAAGAGCAGATATACAACCAGACTCCGGTTTATAAAGGATTTGAATCTCAAGAGCAGCAGGCTAACATTAATCAGGCTATCAGTGATGGTTATCAGGTAACAACTCTCAATGACGGAAATATTGCCTTTACCAAAGACGGAAAAAACTATTCTGTAAATCAAGACGGTACATTAGGTAAAGAAATTATATCTGACGCACCGCAGGTTAATGAGGCTCCAACGACAGACGATGCGCCGCCGGCTAATGAGGTACCGCCGACAAACGATGCTAAATCTCTGACTAAGCAAGATATTGACAATGCTATAAATAATCTAAAGCCGGGAGAAGAGTATAGTTATCAATCAAATATTGATCTGGGATACTATCAATCATCTACTCCGGTAACATGGGCAAGAAATGAAGACGGCACTTTAACACAAACTAAAGTGTCACCAAATTTCTCTAATAAAACATTTGATTCTTTAGAAACAGTCTATTCGGAAGACAGGAGTAGAATTATTAAAGCCGATAGTCAAAAATATATATTCGGCGCAATGACTATTGTAACCGAAAACTATGATGATAAAGGTAATGTAACATCACGAACAAGCAATATGAAAGACATATTGTCGTCCGCAAGAGGCAATCTGTTAAACACTACTTTTAACTTAATTAATACTACAGAAAAAAATGCAAGCAAATATGCAGAACAAACATTCAAAGATGCAAATGGTGACGTACTGCTTACCTTCAAAGACGGACAGTGGTTTAATGAAGATGGCAAAGAAATATCTCAAAATAAAGCACACAAAATTATGGATAAAGCCAAAGAAAACGAAAATCTTGGCGAATTTGTCCAGATACCAATTCAAGAATAACCGCTCTTAAAAAGCTATATTAAAGACATAGACAACATTTTGTCCGTGTCTTTAATTTTTTATAATAAAAAATGAACAAAAATTTGACAAAAATCGTTATATATATGTAAACTAAATTTGGTAGTTTAAATTTAGTAGTTTAAGAAGGAGGTTTTTATGTCTGAAAACGAAGAAATTAAAACTGAAACTAAAGGATGCAACTGTGACAAAAAAGAATTAAGCAGATTTTTACTTGTAATTCTCGGTTCTTTTTTGGGGTGTCTTGTTGCTCTATGTTTGTTTAGTGCTGTAAATAAGCCGCAGCCGCCTCGTCCTATGCCAATGATGCCGCCTCAGTTTGCTGCTCCGGCACCGCATCATCATATGGATTGTCATTGCCGTCATCATCATGGTGATTTTAGACCTGATAAAAAAATACATCATCATGATAGAGCTCCAATGCCGGCAAGAAAAGACATTAAAAAATAGAAAATCTAAGCGGGTAAATATATTACCCGCTTTTTGTTTAGTCCATTTTTATTAACTTATGTTACAAAATTTATAATAGCTGAAATTCTTAAATGCTAATTGTTTTTATATAAATAATAAACAAGAGTATATTGTGCTAATTAAGGAGAGTAAACTATGTCTACAAATGGTGTGAATGGTCCGTTTAACGGAGATTTTAAAGTTAGATTACAGGACAGAGGACCCAAATCCAGCGGTATTACCTGGGAATTAAAAAATATTTTTGAAGAATTACGTAAAAACGGACAATTAAAAGATACTGATGGTAAAGGACTTACCAAACAGGATGCTCTTAATATGTATGAAGCATTAAATAAAATACATGAAGAAAGAAATCTTGCAACGAATTATACAAGCATGCAGGTCGGACAAGAATTCACCTACACTGCTGACGAAATGAATGCTATGGCAAGGGCTGCAGGTTATGAAGTTGTCGGAGTCCCGGCTGAAGAAGAAGATACTGCCCCTGTTGAAGAACAGGATGAAAATGAATTGACTCCGGTTAACAACAATGATGATGCCGAAGAAATTACTGAAGAAGAGACTCTAACCGATCCAAATATTGATGAACCTCCTGTAACTGATGATGACAGCGATATAGATATAGATACTGAGACTGATCCATTCACCAACCCTGAAAACGTTAAACTTGATACAGAAGATTGGGTTACAGGTCATGGCGGTAAAATCGTTAGACGTGATATTGATGGCTTAAAACAGGACTTTGCAGAATATAAACTCCCTGAATCTGATGTTAAAGTAAGACGAGCCTTTGACGTTGACGGAAAACTCGGTGATCCTCTTGTTGCAGCTAAAACTTTTGGAAATAATGATTATGTAACGCTCCAGCAGGATGAAGTTTCAATGAATTTAGGTGAAATGAAACTTAAAAAAGCTAAAATTGATGGAGCTGACGAAAAAGAATATATAGTTCAGGGCAAAACTACTGATGAAATAGGTGAAACAAAATACTACAAATTTATTCCAAAAACGGGTCACCCTGAGTCTGACGGCGAAAATAACCGTTTAGGAGAAGAAGTCTTTAAAGTCAACGGCAAATTCGTTACGGAAAAACCTGACAACACAGCAGCTACAGAAACACCTAAGAAAAAAGGTTTCTTTAAACGTCTCTTTGGTAAAAAAGATAAAGCAGTCGAAGAAGAAGTAACACAAAATGCCACAGATACGGCAGATGTAGAAAAACCTAAGAAAAAAGGATTCTTTAAACGTCTCTTTGGTAAAAAAGATAAAGCCGCCGAAGAAGAAGTAAAAACAAAACAAACTGCAGCTCCGGCATATAATTTCCAGGCAGACTACAATACAACACGCGGTATAATTCTCGATACAATGAAAGAAGATATTTCAACAGAAGAGGCTCTGGAAAAAATCTTCAATATTGATCACGACAAAGCTGACAAAATGCTGCTGGAAGTCGGCAGATACAGTCAGGAACACGATATCACGACCCCGGAAGGCAAACAAGGTGTATATGCAATAGCTCAAAAATATAATGTTGATCCGGGTAAATTACAAGCCTTCTTAGACACATTATCAGGTTAAGACATAGTTATTTATATAAATAGCAGCCGCCGGTTTCAGAATTCAGAAACCGGCGGCTTTCCATTATAAAAACAAACAAAATCAAGCGAAATTAAAATCCACCCATTCCGCCCATGCCAGGCATTGCAGGGCTATCAGCTTTTTCTTCAGGAATATCAACAACTGCAGCTTCAGTTGTCAATAACATTGAGCCTACAGATGCTGCATTAACAAGTGCTGAACGGGTAACTTTAGCCGGATCTACAATACCTGCCTGAACCATATCAACATATTTGTCATTAAGTGCATCATAGCCGTAAGCACCTTCATGTGCAAGTACTGTATCAATTACAACATCAGATTTTGCACCTGCATTGTGAGCAATTGCTCTTAGAGGTACATCCAATGCTGCGGTTAAAATTTTGAAACCGATTTTTTCATCATCAGTTGCAAAAGTTGTTGTTTCGATCATTTTTTGAAGTTCTTGTTGAACTCTTACCAGTGCAACACCACCACCAGGTACAATACCTTCTTCATTAGCTGCACGGGTTGCATTCAAAGCATCTTCAATTCTTAATTTACGTTCTTTAAGTTCAACTTCACTTGCTGCACCAACTTCTATTAATGCAACGCCGCCTGACAATTTAGCAACACGTTCTTGAAGTTTTTCTTTATCATATTCAGAATCTGATGCCTCGATTTGTTTTTTGATTAATCTTATACGGTCTTGAACAGCCTGTTTTGTTTCATCACCAACAACGATTGTTGTTTCGTCTTTGGTAACCGTAACACGTTTTGCACGACCCATCATTTGAGTTGTAACGTTTTCAAGCTTTATGCCCAATTCTTCAGTGAACATTTCACCGCCGGTTAAAATAGCGATATCTTCAAGCATAGCTTTTCTTCTGTCGCCAAATCCCGGAGCCTTAACAGCAACTGCTCTTAAAACTTTTCTCATTGTGTTAACAACCAATGTTGCAAGGGCTTCGCCTTCTACATCTTCTGCTATTAATAATAATGAACGACCGTCACGTGCAACTTGCTCCAATACAGGAACTAAATCAGCAATTAGGTTGATTTTTTTGTTAACACAAAGAACATAAGCATCTTCCAATACAGCTTCCATTCTTTCAGCATCAGTTACAAAGTATGGAGACAGGTAACCTTTATCAAACTGCATACCTTCAACAACTTTCAGATTAGTACCGAAAGATTTGCTTTCTTCCACGGTAATTACGCCGTCGTGTCCGACTTTTTCCATAGCTTCTGCAATAAGTTCACCTATTTCGCTGTTGTTACCGGCTGAAATTGCTGCAACCTGAGCGATTTCTGCTTTAGTATTAACAGGTTTAGCCATATCTTTTACTTTTTTAACTGCTATATCAACAGCTTTGTCAATACCGCGTTTCATAGACATCGGATTAGCACCTGCGGTTAAGTTTTTCAACCCTTCACGAACAATAGCCTGTGCAAGAACTGATGCGGTTGTAGTACCGTCGCCGGCTACATCATTTGTTTTTGATGAAACTTCTTTTAACAATTGAGCACCTGCGTTTTCCAAACCGTCTTTCAGTTCAATTTCTTTTGCAATAGTAACACCATCATTAACAATTTGAGGGGCACCGAATTTCTTTTCTAAAATAACGTTGCGACCTTTAGGTCCAAGTGTAACCTTAACAGCATCAGCAACTGCATCTATACCTTTGAGAAGTGATTTTCTTGCTTCTTCTTCAAATACTATTTTTTTAGCCATTTTTATTTTCTCCTTGTAATAATTATTTTATAAATGTACTTAACGTCTTATCGTCTTAACGTCCTAACGTCTTGTCAATTACTCAAGTATCCCTAAAGCGTCTTTAACAGAGAGGATTTTGTATTCAACGCCGTCCATTTTGATGTCGGTTCCTGAATATTTAGCGTAAAGAATTATATCACCTACTTTAACATCCATAGGTTCTCTTTCGCCTTTATCATTTGTTTTTCCCGGTCCAACAGCAACAATTTCACCTTTTTGAGGTTTTTCTTTCGCGCTGTCAGGAATAAATATACCGCCTGAAGTTTGTTCGTTGTCTTCAATAATTTTTACAACAATTCTGTCTCCTAATGGTTTAATCATAATATTCTCTCCTTTTTCCTATAATAATTTCTATATACAATTATATTTATACAGCCAAAATAAAAGACATGCTAAATCCTTAAGGAAAAATTAATTATTTACGGAAGAAATGAGTAGTAACAGAAAATTAGTAACCACCGCCATGCGATAAAATAGTATAATTCGATAAATTTATAGCATCAGGAGTAATACCACTATCTATTTTAATGTATACGGATAATCGTCTTTAAATTCCCAATTATCACGCTGTAAAAGACTTGTACAATATGCATAATTTTCTTTACATTTTTGTACACATTCTTCTCTTGTATATTTATCACATGAATATCCGGCATTTACATAATTTTTAGATGTTAAACATATATTGAAATAAAATAGATCCACCCCACCCTGTTTAGGTCCCTTGTCACCATTGACATCAACTGTCATATCAACACAATCCCCATTCCACATCTCTACTCTTGTCCCATTTACAAGTTTAAAAGTACCGTTATCCTTAATTGATTCACTTGTATATTTTAAATAAGGGGCTATATATGTTTTAAAAAATTCATAATTATAAGAGTGTGCAGCACTATTATCTAAATTACCTTCTTCATCATAATTTTCTGAGAGAGCATGTTTACTCCAGCCGCTTTTTGGACCGTGATCAATTTCGGATAACTGTATAGCCTGAGACATAATACTGTAATACTCTTTTAATCTTGTTCCATAGACTTTCTTTTTATAGTTTTGCATAAGAGTAGGTATTGTCAGTGCTGCAACAACACCGATTATTGCCAGCGTTATCAAAACTTCTGCGAGCGTAAAGGCTTTTGTCATTTTTCTTCTCATACGTCTTCTCCTTTATGATTTATAGATTAATGCTTATGATTTATCATTCATTTATAATGATTTATAAATCATATTTTATATTTTATACATCCTAATATAACTTTGTCAAGCAAGGTAAACTAATAATATGGAACGTGAGACTATTCTTAAAATATTTGCTTATAATTTACGCAAAATAAGACGCGATAGAGATTTTACTCAGGAGTATCTGGCAGAAAAAGCTGATATAACACAAGAATATTTAGCCAGAATAGAAAAAGGTAAATTCTCGCCATCGCTTGTTGTAATCGTTAATCTCGCTTTAGCTCTTGATGTCTCTATTGATAAACTTATACCGCTTGATGAATTGAATAAAAAAGATTAAACTTCCTGCAATATATCAGTTGAATGAAATTTTTTTGTAGAATGCAGCTGGATATATTTTTTCAGGAGTTCAAAGCAGACAACGCAAACCTTTTCGTTTGCCAGTTTTTCATATTCTGATTGATAATCAAAGTCAAACTGCAAAAGCGCGTTTAAAAATTCACGAATTTTGTGATGCATAACTGTTTTATACCCGAAATTTTCATTACAATGCGCGCAAATAATGCCGCCCATTTTGTCAGAAAAAAACATCTTTTCATCTTTTATAGGCTCACAGCAGCACAGGCAGCATTCAAGTTCAATCCCGAAACCTGAAATTTGCATCATTTTTAACTGAAATTTTAATACTGAAAGTAAAATTTCAACTTTATTTTCCGCATTAGAAATTTTTTCAAGTGCTTTATATAAAAGTTCATAAACTTCTTTAGAGCACGGATCTTCTTCTACGCCAAAATTATTTACAACTTCTGAAATATACATTGAATAGAATATTTTATCCATATTCTGACGGATTTTATGGAATGTATTCAGAGCCTCTGCCTGACAGATAGTATCCATATTTTTGCCTTTATAAAGCATCAATTTATTAGCGACGAGCAGATCCATTCTTGCACCGAGTTTGCTTTTAGGCTTTTTCACACCTTTGGCAACCCCGCGGATTAACCCTTTTTCCTTAGAATACATAACTATAATTTTGTCTGCTTCACTAAGGTTGTAAGATTTTAAATTTATAGCATCAGTAACAAAATTATTCATAAAAATACACTATCCTTGAGCGGCAAAAGTACCGTGATAAACTCCACGGAGTGCCTGCTGTAATTCATTTTTATTGTCGGAGAATTCTAAAGCTGTTTCAGGCGTAATATAACCGGCTTTACAAAGCTGATACAATGATGTGTTCATCGTGATCATTTTGTTAAATGACCCTTTCTTAACCAGATCATAAATCTCTTCTAATTCATCTTTAACAATAAAATCTTTTACTGTAGAGGTACAAACCAAAATTTCGCAAGCAGGACGTCTGCCTGTACCATCCAGAGTCGGTACTAATTTTTGAGAAACTGTACCGCGCAAGATTTGAGCAAGCTGTTCTCTTACAAATTGTCTGTCTCCCGGATCAAACATATTTACAATACGGTTGACAGTCTGTACAGCATCATTAGTGTGAATTGTTGCATATACAAGGTGTCCGGTTTCAGCGGCTTTTAATGCACTTATAATAGTTTCTTTATCCCTGATTTCACCGATAAATATTACATCCGGATCCTGACGTAACGCATATTTTACCCCATCAGGAAAAGAAGGTGTGTCAAGTAAAACCTGTCTTTGAGAAACAATACTCATATTATTGGTGAAGATAAACTCAACAGGATCTTCAATCGTTATAATATGTTTTGCATAATGATTATTAATATAATCAATTAAAGAGGCAATTGTAGTAGATTTACCGCTGCCTGTTGGTCCGGTAATCAGCACAAGCCCGTTATTAAGCATAGAAAACTGGCTCATTGCTGATGGCAGATTAAGTTCTTTTATATCTCTTATTTTATAAGGTATAACACGAATTGCAAGTGCTCTATGATTCAACTGACGACTTGTATTAACCCTGAAACGGGAACATCCCTGTATTTCAAATGAAAAATCAAGATCGAGATATTGTTCATAATTAGAGCGCAAATGTTTTGGCACAAGAGTTTCCAAACTTCTATTCAGATCATCATCCGTCAATGTCGGCATTTCTGTAAACTTAAAAATTTCACCATCTTTACGCATGCAAGGGTATTCCTCAACATAGAGATGAGCATCCGACGCACCTATTGCGACAATATTCCTTAAAAATTCAATTATATCAAAATCTTTCATCCTACTTCTCCCATAATACAAAATTATAACATTCATATTACTAGAGGCAAAAATGCAAAGTTATGTAAAGCCCTCTATAAGGGAGATTTAGCCAAATTGTAACAAAAGATTAACAAAACAGATAATATACGCAATTTCCTCTCCGAAAAATACTTTATTAAATTGTAAGGGAAATTTAAGATTAAGAAAAAGGATTTTAATTGGATATTTAGAATAATCAAATAATTCTTCACGCAGGAAGAATAAAGATTAAGAAAACAGGTTTATTTTTTTATACTCTCTCTCTTAATATCCTCGTGTTTATTTAATGTTGCCACTAATTTTAATGGCAACTTTTTTTTGCATTATTTATCTTGGATTTCTTCCACGCTCACAGAGTTTCGCTAACGAGCCATAGGCTCTAAACGCTCAATCTGTTCGCTATCCGGCATACATGCCGTACAGAAATCCGCTGGCAACTTTTTCTTTTGTTTAATACTCTTAATTGATTGACAGCCTGAAATATAACTATATAATGTATTTATGGAACAGATAAAAGAATCAAATAAAAACTTGATAAGTTTAAGAACTAATATAATTACTGTTATGATTGTTCTTACCAGTGGTGTTATAGGACTTTTATTTATAGATATTTCATTAATAAAATTTATTATTCTGTCTTGTCTGGGTATTTACATTGATATAGTATTTTTGCATAATGTAATATGTATCAATAATCAGATTGACAGTAATATAAGGAGGTTAAACAAATGACTCAAGACGAACTTGTTACATTAATTGTGTGTATTATATTTGCAGTAATGGGAACATATTACAATTACAAATTTAATCAGATAGGCAAAGAAGACACGAAAAAAAACAGATAAGAATAAAGTTTTGTTTCGGGCGGATTTGGGCGTATGTCCAAATCCGCCCTTTCTCATAAGGAATTCCCGCCCCAAGGAGGAGAGCGGGAACTAAAATCAGTAAAAGAGACATCAATAACAGTATGCAGTGTTTATTTTTTTCGTCAAATATTTTTGTAGAAATTTTTTATTTTCTGGAAAATTTTTTACGTTTATTTTATACTTTTTAATATGAAGAGATTATTTATAGTTTTAATGACATTGTTACTTACATCTGCAAGCAGTTTTGCACTGGATGTGACAGGGCTTACAAATCTTATAAAGCCTAAAAAAGAAGTTCCTAAAAAGCCTAATTCTGCCATAGGTCAGCAGGCAAATATTTTTTATGCGGAAAATGATATAGATAAAGCATTTGAATTGCTGGTGAGTATTCCCGCGGAGGAGCGAATTTCACAAAACTGGCTTTTGATGGGAAATATATTGCAAGATCAGGGGAAAGAATCTGATGCCGTTTTTATGTATAATCAGGCGATCGCAGCTGATGAAACAGATTTTAAGGCTTACTACAATCTTGGAAATGTTTATCTTGCACAGGAAAAACCTTATCTTGCAATTCAACAGTATAAAAAAGTTCTGGATATTAATCCTGAATATCCGTATGCATATTACAATATGGGATGTGCGTATATTAAAGCCGGAGAATTACGCAAAGCAAAGAACGCATTTATAAACGCGATTGAATTAAAAAATACTGAACCTGATTTTCACTACAATCTAGCTTATGTATACAAAAAATTAAATGATGAGAAAAAAGCTAAATTATATCTGGAATATTACAACAAAATTATTGACAGCAAATTACAATAAAGAGGCATTATGAAATATAAAGGTATAATATTTGATTTTAACGGGACATTATTTTTCGATTCAGAAAAGCATCTTGAAGCGTGGAGAGAATTTTCAAGACGCCTGCGCGGGACAGCATTTACAGATGAAGAGATGCGAAAATACATGTTCGGGAGAACGAATGAAGATATTATTGCTTATGCAATTCAAAAGCAGCCTACAAAGGAGCTTGTTGAAAAGCTGGCTAAAGAAAAAGAAGCTCTTTATCGTGATATGTGCAGGAAAGATCCTGATAATTTCAAACTTGCCCCTGGAGCTATTGTATTTCTTAACTGGTTAAAAGAAAATAATATTCCGCGAACAATTGCAACTATGTCCGAAAAAGATAACGTGGATTTTTATGTTGAAGGGTTTAATCTTTCACGTTGGTTTGATGTTGATAAAATAGTTTATTCTGACGGCACTATGCGAGGCAAACCTGCGCCGGATATTTATGAGATTGCAGCGGCGAAATTGGAATTACAGCCGACAGAATGTATAGTTGTTGAAGATGCACTTTCAGGAATTGAAGCTGCAAAAAATGCCGGTATAGGAAAAATCATTGCTATTGCTTCTATGGACGGCAAAGATGTCTATAAAGATATTACTTGCGTGAGTCAAATAATTACGACATTTGATGAGATTGATAGAAATATCTTTGAGCAAAAAGTAGTTTGCTGATTACTTACTGCATTTATGTTTGCCATCCCAGCTTAAATCGTCACAGTGCCAGTAGTCCATGTTTTCATTCTCAATAACCCATGCGGCACAGCCCCAGCCATAGCCCGTATCGGATAAACAGCTGTTTTCAAAATTATAACCGGTTGATGTATAATTCCTTGCACCTACAGGTACTACAGTTCCACTCTTAGTTAGATTAAATATAAATAAATCCTTGCCATAAGTATTAGGTTTTGATGATCCGTTTATATCGACAATGTATTCTCCGCAGATATTAGTTAAATTACCTGTACCCAGACTTATGCTGCATGCTCCCTGAGCAGTCATACTTGCAAAAATACCTACTATCATTCCGTCTGCAAGCTGCATGCCTGCTCTACGGGATCCTTCTCCGCCATTAAATACATGAGAAGAACCGGTATTTATTAGATCTCCATTACGTTGATATAATTCATCTGCTGTGTGACATTTGCTATTACCGTCATTGCAATATTTTGCATGTTTAATATAAGGAAAAATCGTCGTAAGCATAACTTCAGGATGCTCACTGGATATGCCCCACATATCCGGTGTTCCATGTTCAATAATCGCCATTTGTACAGCCTGCGTTATAGTTGCATAGAATTTTTTAAGTGCAGTTACTCTCGCTTTTTCCTGATATTTTTGCACCAGCGAAGGTATAGTTATGGCTGCAACAATCCCGATTATTGCAAGCGTTATCAACACTTCCGCAAGAGTGAATGCAAAATTCTTATTATTTTTAATCATATAAAATCCTCGTATATTACAAATACTACTTATATTCGAGTAATATTACCTGAATACATGCAGTATAATAAACTATTATCTTTTGCAAGTCAAGTATTTTATAATACCCTTATGCAGGCAAGAAACAAAATTAAATCGTTAGCAGCACTAAAATGCGTTACTCTCACTAAACTGGCAGATATGATGGCACAGGCAACAGGTAAACCTTATACTTTCAAAAGTCTTGTCGGGAAAATGCAAAGAGGAACTATTTCTCTTGACGAAGCATATTTAATAGCTGATCTTCTGGGGTACCGTTTGGAATTTATTGACAAAAATACAAATCTTTCTTGAAGTTTATATTGTAAGTGGGCGATTTTCTGAAAGAAAATCGCCCACTCCACATTACTATTTAAAAAATCATTAACAGGCTTTAACAATCTCGTATGCAACATCAGCCGTAATAGCACCTTTTTCACCAAAGGCAACATTACGTTCTTTAAAACGAGTCCTGATTTTTTCAGCAGCTTCTTCTGCATCTATACCGTAATCAGATAATTTTGTTTTCATACCAATTGAATTAAAGAATTCTTCAATTTTATCAATTGCCATGTCTGCAGCCTTTAAATCAACCGGTTCGTTAATTCCAAAAACTTCACGTGCGATTTTTGCTAATTTTTGAGACTTAGCAACTTTCTGATTTCTCAAAAGTCGCGGTTCAACAATGGCAAGACTTTGACCGTGATCAATTCCATAGAACGCAGTCAATTCATGTCCTATCATATGTGTAGACCAATCCTGAGGAACACCGCAGGATATCCAGTAGTTTAAGCCGCAGGTTGCACACCAGAAAAGATTTGCACGTGCGTCATAATCTTCAGGATTTGCAAGAACTTTTGGAGCTTCTGAAATTAATGTTCTTAAAATTCCCATTGCCCAGATATCTTGCAAAGGTGAATTTACATCGTAAGTACAATTGAATTCCATTGTGTGCACAAATGTATCAACAATACCATTAATAGTCTGTTTCACCGGTAATGTAAATGTTACTGACGGATCAATAATAGAGAATTTCGGGAACACATCCGGATGATGAAATGCTAACTTTTCACTTGTCGAAATTCTGGATATAACCCCGCCATTATTCATTTCAGAACCCGTTGCCGGAAGTGTGATAACATCTGCAAGTTCAACTGCAGAATCCGGCATTTCTCCTCGTTTCATAATAGCATCATATGCATCATCTCCATTATATTTTGATGCTAATGCAATAAATTTTGTACCGTCAAGAACTGAACCGCCGCCGACTGCAAGAAGGAAATTTACACCCTCATTTTTTACAATCTCAACAGCTTTGCTCAAAGTTTCATACTTCGGATTTGGCTCAATACCGCCGAATTCCAATAAATCATACCCTTCAAGTGCTTTTTTAACCTGATCGTATACTCCGTTTTTCTTAATAGATCCGCCGCCATATGTCATTAAAACTTTTCTGTCACGCGGAATAAGTCTTGATAATTCTTTTATTGTGTCTTTTCCGAACACAACACGTGTCGGTCCGTAAAATTCGAAATTTTGCATAATTTTACTCCTCTTCTTTTCTCACAATTATAATAATCTATTTTTACGACTCCGTCAATAGAAAATCATTTTTGATAGAATAAAATGCCGTCTGTATCTATACTATTTTTCATACCTTCATGTTGTAACGTTTTATAATCCGTTACATCAAATTTATAAGGAGTAGGCAGCTCATCCAACTCGCCGGCTATTCTGAAAAATCCTTTATGTTCGTCAGTCCAGATAGCAAAATCAATATCAGAGCCGTTATGATAATTACCTCTTGCACGTGACCCGTAAATTATAACTTTTTCTATTTCCGGTTTAGAAGAAAAATAATTTAAAAGTTCGTCAATCGTTCTTTGCGGCAGCCCAAAATTATCCATAGAATTCCTCTGTCTGTTCTTTAAATCTGCTAAGCTCATCAAAATAAATACCGGCTACATCCGGCAAAATTTCATTAACTTTATCAAAATTATACTCATGCGATGTTGAATTACGCGCTTTTAACATGTCAATCCAAAGTTGTCCGTTCTGTATTATTTCAGAAGCAAAAGCCTCCTTAATAACTTCTTTAGGCAAATAGACCTTAATACCATTAAAATCCAGATAATCCTTTAATACTTTCCATGCCAGTTCAAAACAAACTTCAAAGGACTGTATTAAAGCCATATGAGTCAAAATATCTGTACTATTTTTTTTATATGCAGTTACAGCATCAGAAAAGATTAAAAAAAAGCTATTAAAATTTTCGATTCTATTTTGTATTCTTCCAACCATAAACTTTTACTTTTATTTTAATTCCTTAGCTTCAATTATTCCGCCGATTCACCTATAAGTACGGTTTCAAGCACAATCGCCCCGTCTGCAGGTTTAACAATTTTGAATTTGTAATTCAATCCCCAGCTTTCAAGTAGCGGTTTTACATCAAAAAATTGTTCAAAATTATGATAAATACTAATCAAAAGTTTTGGTCTTTGACTAATAATAGTTTCTTTTGCCCCGAGTAAAAACGGTATTTCATAACCTTCAATATCAACTTTAATAAGTCCTACCTTTACATTATTTGACTTTACATAATCATCAAGTGTAATTTGCTGAAGTTTTTCTTCTCCACCATCGTCAACAATACTCATTGAACCCTTAGCTGATAAAGAAATCTCTTTATTACAATCGCCAAGTACATATTTTTCAGTAACTATATTTTCTAAATTATTCAACTGAATAGTCTTCTGCATTAACCCGTAATTTCTATCATCGGGTTCAAAAACATAAATAGGCGCATTACTGTATTTTCTGAGAACAAGCGCACTATCCCCGATATACCCGCCAACATCTATTATTGAACGTTCTTTTAATGAGTCTAAACTACTAAACTCATTAATTAAACAATCATATACAAACACATTACTTTCAAAATGCGGCAGTGGCAGCATATATTTTTTATAAGCCCAAACATCTTCCGCAATTTGTATAATTTGTCCGGTAAAATAATCAAAATTATGAAATATAGATGTTTTTTCTTCAGGCGTGAAAAAATCTATATTGCCCTTTTTCAATTCGAGCACAGTTTTAATACGCCTAATAATTCTTTGCACAGTATTAATACTTTCATCATCAAGATTATTAATAAGCTGTAAATACTTATCTTGCCAGCCAAAGTTTGCAAATTGCGAAAAGTTATTAAAAATAAAATTAATCTCAAACTTATGATTGTAAAACATTTTTTCATCCATAATTAATTTGAGCATATTTTCACAGCCTTCAAGCCGTTCATTTAATTTATTCAATTTTTCTTCCATATTTCACCGCCGTTACTTTTTATTTATAATATTAACATAAGGAGTGCAAATAAGTGATTGATTAAAGAAAATTAACATAAATTTTGAACATTTCTTTTCACATATCCGTTACATAAATGTGGAAAGGAGAAATATATGAAAAAATTTTTTGTCGGATTATTTTTGTTAGGAATTGTTAGCAGCACTGTGTTGCCGGTTGAGGCTGAATACACTTGTAATTGTACATCAAGCGATATTGTCAACAAACTTAAAAATGCATCAGGTAGTGATCTTGAATACTTGTTTGAAAAAATGATTGATGAAGTATCTTTCAGCCCAAGCTTTAAAACAGAAGACTCTCTTGCTGAACTAATTTATGAGATCAGGGATGAATATGATTTTAAAAGAGCATTACAATATTACATAACCAACAACTGCAGCGTATCCGGAACTCAAATAATATGCCGATAAAAAATTTATACATTACAATTATTTGTTATAAGGTGCTACACATACGGCAAGACTTGTAATATACTGTCTCATGCTCAAGTTTGTATATGAAAAAAATACTGAGTAAATATGCGTATAGCTAAATCTATCAGAGTCTTCTTTATTAGACCATACAGAAAAAGATACATCAGAATAAGGCGATTTGTCTACAAATGGAGCAATTTCTTTTTCTTTTAAATTAAAACCATTCACCAATGAAACCTCAAACTTATCTGATAAATCATCCGGAAATTCATAGAAATATCTATCTAATTGAGTTAATTGTTCCAATGTTGGCATTTTATTAGTTCCCCCGCATATTCTTGCAGCCCCTGCCCATAAATCTGGCTGTACTCCACATTTCTTAATGCCAAATTGGTTATTTTTTATAGCTTGTTTACATTCTTGAACAGTCATTGGACTGTATTCCTTGTCAGGTTCTAATATTTGAGTTATACAAATAGTATTAGCTAACTCTGGTATTAAACATTTTGTTATACCATTTAGTTCATTAACATTGATTTGTCTTATATCTTTACCATATATATTAGGACCACCATTTTCAGTGACATCATAAATAATAGATATGCTTTCTCCTATAGGGGCAATTCTACTACTATATCTTCCAATTGGAGCATTTGGGTTATATGCAATAATAGCATTTACTCCATTAGCAAATTGTACAGCGACAGTTTCTGTATTCCAGTCTGAATTGCCTAATTGTGCTGATGATTTTATTTGGGATGTATCTATTGCCGGCTTTTTTTCGTCCCATAAAATACTTTTTGCAAAACATTTTTCTATTTGAGTGTTTTTACAGACATTCTTAATTTTTATATAATTTTTAAGTTTTTCAACGAAATCCAACGTTGATTTATGTCCGGCTAAATTTCCGTCTAAATTCATTTCGATTATTGAGGAATGTAACTTTTTTTCAAATTGTTTGGATTTCAAATTCCATTCTTTTTCTCGTTTAACTTGTATAAGGTTAAACGAAATAATTATCAAACAAATTATTACTAATACCAGAATAAAGTATTTAATTAATAAAATTGATGATTTATTCATGACTCCCCTCTTTATTAAAAAACTCTCTGATGAGAGTTTCTTTTAGATGGGCGTCTGATGGGATTCGAACCCATGCATATCGGAACCACAATCCGAGGTCTTAACCGCTTGACGACAGACGCCATATTCTCGTTACATGTTTATTCTAACATAAAAAAAAATTTTGTCTATAAATTTTTTGTCTTTTTATAAAAAAATTACCTCAAAAAAAGTTCCAACTTCCGTTGGAACTTTTTTGCGATTTTTAATAATTCGTCTTTAACTTATTCTCTGAAACATATACCCTATGCCGCGAGCTGTTAATATCAATTCAGGATTTGCTGGATCTGTTTCCAACTTAGAACGCAATCTTGAAATATGTACATCTACAACACGCGTATCTATTCTGTGATCAGGTGGATATGCCCATACATGCTGCAATATTTCGTTTCTTGAAAACGCCTGTCCGGAATTGTTCACAAGCAATTCTAACAAACTGAATTCCATTCCGGTCAAACGAATTCTTTCATTCTTTCTGAATACCTGACGACGGGCTGTATCTATTTTTATGTTTCCTGTTGTTATTACATTCTTTGTTACTTTTCCTGCAGGGGTTACACTTTCACGGTTATTTGTTCTTCTCAATACCGCCTTAACACGTGCTTCCAATTCTTTTGGTGAAAACGGTTTTATTACATAATCGTCTGCACCTAATTCTAAACCGGTAATTCTTTCTGATACATCACCCAATGCGGTTAATATAATAATCGGAACATCGGCTGTTCTTCTTATCTCACGGGTAACACCATATCCGTCCATCTTTGGCATCATTACATCTAATACCACTAAATCCGGATTATATTTATTAAAAGCATTAACAGCTTCTTCACCATCTGCTGCCGTATATACATCATAGCCGGCCATTTTTAATCTGGTTTCCAAAATTCTTCTGATACTTGCTTCATCGTCTGCTAATAATATTCGTTGACGATCCTCTGTCTCATTGGCAATTTCAGTGTTTTCTGTCATAGTCTTTTCCTTACATTAATAAAATTCTTACACCACCAAATACTTCAAACAAACAATTATTACAATATATTTATTTATTTTAAATTATTTGAATAATTATAACGATATATTAACCTAATTTTTGAAAAATTGCAAGCACTTTTTTTAAAAATTAGCAAATTGTTTTTTCAAAAATTACGCGAATTGTGCAGCTATAATACTTTTAAATTTTTCAAGATCATCTGCGGTATCTATTCCAACCGGAATAAAGTCGACTACAGATGTTTTAATTCTCATGCCGTTTTGCAATGCCCGCAATTGTTCCAGGCTTTCAGACAATTCCAGCATTGATTGAGGCAATTCTGTCATTTTTAGCAATGCATCCCGTTTATAACCATAAATACCTAAATGCCCGTAAAATTTGGCATGACCTTCATTGCGCTCAAATGGAATTTTTGAACGAGAGAAATATAATGCATAACCGTTATTGTCGACAACACATTTAACCAGATTTGGATTTTCAATATCTTTTTTATCCTTTAGCGGTCGAATCAATGTTGAAATATCTGCATTTTCGTCCTCTTTAACATTTTTTATTACTTCATCTATACTTTCTGATTTAATTAGTGGTTCATCACCTTGCAGATTAACAATAAATTCTATTTCAGGATGACGCTTTACAACTTCCGCAATACGGTCACTGCCGCTGTTATGGTGGTCTGATGTCATTTCTGCCTCAGCCCCAAACATTATTGCTGTGTTATATATTTCTTCATTGTCCGTTGCTATAATTACTCTGTCGGCATAATTTGCTTTTACAGCCTTTTCAAATACCCATTGTATTATTGGTTTGCCATTAACTTCAATTAATGGTTTTCCTTTTAATCTGCTTGACCCATATCTTGCCGGTATTATAATTGCTGTTTGTCCCATTATTTTTTCTCCTAACATTTATTTTTTAAGATCTTGTTTAATCCATATTTTTTACAACTAATGCAACCCATTGATTTTGATGTGCCTCTTCGACAAGCTTTAAATCATTTTTATTTACAGCATCCAACACTATATCTTTTTTTTCTTCAAGAATACCGCTTAATACTAAATAGCCGCCGTGTTTCATTATATTTTTTAAATCACCCATTATAGCTGCCAAAACATTATGTAATATATTGGCAAGAACAAAGTCGTACTTTTCATTAAGTTTATCAGCCGTATTCAATTCAAAGGTACATTTTACATTATTTTTAATTGCATTTTCTTTAGCTACATCAATTACAGTTTCATCATTATCACATCCGTAAACACATTCAGCCCCGAATTTTTTTGCGCAAATTGCGAGAATTCCTGATCCTGTTCCTATATCAGCAACTTTTGCATTCAAAGGCATATATTTTTCTATAGCCTTCATGCATAACTGGGTCGTTGCATGCGTTCCTGTACCAAAAGCGCAGCCCGGCTCCAATTTTATTACAACTTCATTCGCCTTTGAAGTGTATTCAATCCAATCAGGTACAACGACTATTTTATTGGATATTCTGGTAATATCCCATTTTTCTTTCCATTTTTTAGACCAGTCCTGCTTTTCACATTGAATTACTTTACACTCAAAAGACCCTGTTTCTATATCCGATAGTCCGCGTTTGTGCAAAACATTTTTCATGCCTGCAACTATATCAGAAATTTGTTCTGGCGATTTCTCATCTTTAATAAAAACTCTAAGAGTTCCCTCGGTAGTTGATATCATTTCTAAATCTTTATATGTTTCTTCTGCCAGAACAACACCTTCGCAGTCAAAAGTTTCGAAACACATTTCAGAGACAATATCTTCAATGTCAGGATTAATTTTTATTTGTATTTCGAAATAATCAGTCATTATTCTAAAAAAGCACCCATTTTTCTAAATTTTTCATATCGTTTATTTTTCAATTCATCGACTGAAAGCTTAGATAATTCATCAAGACTTTCAAGAATAGTTTTTTTCATTTCTGCTGATATTGCGTCATAATCAGTATGAGCCCCCCCGAGAGGTTCTTTGATTTGCCCGTCAATAATGCCGAACTTCAATAAATCCGGAGCCGTAATCTTTAAAGCATCCGCCGCATCACTGGCACGAGATGCATCACGCCAGAGAATTGATGCACATCCTTCAGGTGATATAACTGTATAATAAGCATGTTCAAGCAGGAAAACTTTATCAGCAACTGCCAAACCTAAAGCCCCTCCGGAACAACCTTCACCTGATATAATTGCGATAACAGGGACTTTTAATTTTGCCATGTCCCTAAGATTAACCGCTATTGCGCGTCCCTGATTAGTTTCTTCAGCACTAATTCCAGGATAAGCCCCCGGAGTGTCAATTATTGTAACTATAGGAATATTAAATTTGCTGGCATGTTTGAATAATCTTAATGCTTTTCTATACCCCTGAGGCTGTGGCATGCCGAAGTTATATTCAAGATTTTCTTTTGTCGACTTGCCTTTCATTGTACCGATAATCATAACCGGTTTTCCGTCAATTTTTGCCAGCCCTCCGATTATTGCACGATCGTCCATGCCATCACGGTCTCCGTGAAGTTCAACAAAATCCGTACAGATATGATTTACATAATCCAGAAAATTTGGACGGTCAGGGTGTCTTGCGATCTGCATTTTTTGAGACGGTTTAAGATTTGCGTACAATTCACGTCTGTAATCGTCTGCCTGCTGTTCAAAAGTTTCTATTTCTTTATTTAAATCCATACCGGATTCAAGACTAATTTTTTTCAATTCTTCAATTTTCTCCTGAATTTCTGCAATTGGTTTTTCAAAATCCAAAACTGCTGTCATTTTTATTTCCCTCATTTAGAATTTTAAACTTATTTTTCATGCATAGAAAGCAAATTTGAAAGAATATTTCTCAAATTTTTTCTTGCTGCAACAACATCTACCTGACCATATTTCATCAAATATTCAGCTGTCTGGAAATCAGACGGTAATTTTTGACGGATAGTTTGCTCAATAACTCTGCGTCCTGCAAACCCTATTCTTGCGCCTTGTTCGGCAACAATAATATCGCCCAACATTCCAAAACTTGCTGTAACACCGCCAAAAGTCGGCTCAGTCAAAAGGTTTATATATAAAAGTCCTTCATCGTCAAGTCTTGAGCAGGCACAGGATGTTTTAGCCATTTGCATCAAACTCAAAGCACTTTCCTGCATTCTCGCCCCGCCGGATGATGTTACGGCAAGTACAGGAAGTCTTAATTCAATAGCTTTTTCAATAATTCTTGTAACTTTTTCTCCTACTACGCTTCCCATTGAGCCGCCCATGAAATCAAAATCCATAACCGCAGTTGCAACTTTATGCCCGTCAATACTAGCCAATCCTGTTACTACTGCATCATTCAGACCGGTCTTTTTCTGCGCTCTGTCCAGCCTGTCTTTATATTGTTCTGTGTCTACAAAATCCAATGGATCTGTCGGTTTGATATTTGTAAAAAGTTCTTCAAAAGATCCTTCATCAAATAACTGTTCTATACGTTTTCTTGCATTTATTCTAAAATGGTAATCACAAACAGGACATACCATCATATTATCTTCCAAATCTTTTTTAAGCAGCTGCGCATCACAATGTATACACTTTGTCCATAAATCAGGATCCATATCTACTTCAACACGTGCTTCCATTGCACGGCGCTGAATTTGTGCTTCTTTACGTTTTTCAAACCAATCTTGAATTGTCATATTTTCAAATCCCTATCAAAAAAATTTAGTATTTAATATACAAGTCATATTAATACAAACATATTATAACGCAAAAATAAAAGTTGGCAATAATCCTAATCTTTCTTTGGCGGATTTCTGAAAAATTTGCGCATTTCCTCAGAAATTGAGACATTTTGCAGAGCGACATGATATTTCCTAATAAGAGCAATATTATCCTGTTCCTCAAGTAAATCGCGTTTTGGAATTTTAACTGAATTTTTAACTTTTTCAAATTCTGTTGGCGAAGTTTTATTTATAATTTTTGTAACAATCTCATCCAGATCGCTGCCTCCGACACCGTATTTTGACGCAATTTCAGATACGGTAGCTCCCTGTGGAAAATTATAAAGCCATTTTAGCGTTAATTTATCGCCTTTTGAAATATGTATAATCCCCTTTTGATGAGGAGTATACATAATATCAGCTTTGTTGTGGCTATGCCCCAATCCCACAGCATGACCTATTTCGTGCAAAATAGTATGATAAACTTCATTTTCATCCATATAGTCACTATGAACTAACCCTTCAGTCAATCCGATAGAAACTTCAGCCCCATACAAACGATTAGACGCATCATAACTAAAATAACAATATCCTAAAGCCTTACGCTCAACCCTTTTCCAATCTATATTCACATTACTTTCTAATAATGTTTGCACTATTTGGAATTTTACTCTGCCATCTGAGGCTTTCTGCCATTCATCAAGCGCGCGTCTAACCATCTGGTTATACCGGTAGTCCTGCCCCTGTTTTGAATAGAATTTCATCGGGGCTATATAGACTTTTAAAGGCATAAAAGTCCAGCGCATTAATCGTCCGTTCTTTAAAGATTCTGTAAGATATGTGTGTTTTTGCATATTTTTATTGTATACTAAAAATATAAGATTTTCCAGCATGAAACAAGCATGCATAATCAGACTAAGGAGGATTAATTAAATGAATATTATGCAAATGATGAAACAGGCTCAAAATTTACAAAAAAAATTAAAAGATACGCAGGCTGAACTTGCTAATATTGAGATTACAGGAGAAGCCGCAGGCGGAGCCGTTAAGGTTATTTGTGACGGACAGGGAAAATTTAAATCAATCAAATTGTCTCCGGAAGCAGTTAATTCTGAAAATCCGTCTTCTGTAGATTCAGAATCTATTGAAATGCTTGAAGATATTATCACTTCAGCAATTCAACAGGCTAGCGATAAAGCTACCAAACAAATGGAAGAAAAAATGAAAGCCGTAACCGGCGGTCTTAATATTCCGGGATTGTTCTAATGATTTATCCAAAATCAATAGCTGCACTCATAGAGCATTTTCAAAAATTTCCGTCAGTTGGACCGAAATCCGCGCAGCGTATGGCTTTCTATCTTTTGAGAATGCCTATGAGTGAGGTGCAAAAATTTGCGCAATGTATCATTGATGCAAAACAAAACACCCATACCTGTGAAATTTGTTTTAACTTATCTTCAACAAGCCCTTGTGAAATATGCCAGTCGCCTAAACGTGACCGTTCAACTATATGTGTGGTTGCAGAAACTAAAGACTTAATAGCTATTGAAAAAACTAATGAATATAAAGGCTTATATCACGTTCTACAAGGAGTAATTTCACCTATGGATGGTATAGGGGCTGATGATATAAGAATTAAAGAATTATTAAATCGTTTGACAAATTCTGAAGTCAAAGAAATTATTATAGCCCTGAGTCCCTCTGTTGAAGGCGAAGCAACCAGTCTATACTTAAGCAAACTGATTAAACCTTTTGGTATAAAAATATCACGTATTGCCTTCGGACTGCCTGTGGGGTCTGATTTGGAATATGCCGATGAAATAACTATTGCCAAAGCTATTGAAGGCAGAAGAGAATTGTAATTTTTTGTAACAAATACACTTATTATTTTTAAGTTTTTGACAGAATATTCGTTATAATTTACTATAGATATAGTATTTACGAGGTTAATGAAAGATGAGTATAAAGAAGAAATTCGGATTCACTCTGGCGGAAACTCTTGTCGCACTTGCTATTATTGGGGTGCTTGCATCTATTATAATACCATCTATTGTTAACAGCTATAATAAAGTAGTACTTCAAGTAAAACTTAAAAAGATATATGCAGTTCTCTCTCATATATCGCAATATGCCATTGCAGACTACGGAGAAATGTCTTACACTGATTTTTATGATGGCAGTTCTGAAAAAGTACAGGAATGGTTTTCAAATTACATAAAGCCTTATCTAAAAATTGATAAAGTTTGTTATGATGAAGAAGGATGCTGGGCAAAAAATGTAACACATCTTAATGGTGATAGTGTAAGTAATCTTACTGCACGTGGTATCGGGGGAAATATTGTAACATTTCGAACTATGGATGGTACATTATTTAATGCTGATGGTAATGTTCCGGCTGATTTAGACAATCTGTTTGGTATAGATTCAGATGTTGATGCGCTTGTGCTGCATATAGATTTAAATGGATTTAAAAAACCTAATGTAATCGGCAAAGATATTTATGTATTTGTTTATACAAATAAAGGATTTGTCCCTGCCGGAAACGACCGTGATAAAGAATTCGTTGAACAGGAATGTTCTGAAGACGGCACAGGTATTATGTGTGCATCTAAAATTGCCAGAAATAGCTGGGAACTCGGTGAAGAAAACTTGTAATATAATCTTGTCAGTGGTATATTGCTGTTTGTAGTTAGTTAGGGGGATCCACCCCGGGGGTAAATGTTTATTTAAGTGTTGTTAATTAAACAAAGATTTACCGTAAACCCCAAAAGGATGAAAGGATATTCTTGTATGGAAAAAAACAACGAAACACTGCACACTTTGCGGCATTCCGCATCTCACATTATGGCTCAGGCAGTTCAAAAACTATTCCCGGCAGCAAAACTTGCTATCGGACCGGCTACTGAAAACGGATTTTATTACGATTTTGATTTAACCGACGGACATGCTTTTACTGAAGATGACCTCGTTAAAATTGAAGAAGAAATGAAAAATATCGTAAAACAAAATTTGACTTTTGAAAAATATGTTATTCCTGATGTAGATGCGCAAATTGAAGAATTCAGAAAAGAAGGCGAAATCTACAAAGCTGAATTGTTAGAAGAACACAGAAATGACAATCCTACACTATATTTAACGAAAGATAAAGAAGGCAATGTTCTGTTTAATGATCTTTGTGCAGGTCCGCATATTCCAAATACAAGTTACATTAAAGGAAATGCTTTTAAACTGTTAAAAGTTGCAGGTGCCTACTGGCGCGGTAACGAAAAAAATAAAATGCTCCAGCGTATCTACGCAACTGCATACTGGAACAAAGAAGATCTGCAGGATTATCTGCACTTCCTCGAAGAAGCCGAAAAACGCGATCACAGAAAACTCGGTGCTAAACTTGATTTATTCTCTACAAGAGAAGAATTAGGCGGCGGACTTGTGTTATGGCATCCAAATCTTGCAGTTGTGCGTGAAGAAATTGAAAACTACTGGAGAACAGAACACCGAAAACGCGGCTATGTAATCGTAAACACTCCGCATATTGCAAAATCTAAGTTGTGGGAAATATCAGGACACGCTGACCATTATAGAGAAAATATGTTCTTTATTCAAAAAGATGAAGACAGCGATGAACAATTCATACTTAAACCAATGAATTGTCCGTTCCATATTTTGATTTATCAGGCAAACAGATATTCTTATCGTTCATTGCCTCTAAGAATGGCTGAACTCGGTACCGTTTACAGAAAAGAAAAATCAGGTGCATTATCAGGATTAACACGTGTTCAAGGGTTCACACAGGATGATGCACACGTATTCTGTACTCCTGAGCAGTTAGTTGACGAAATAAACGAAATTATTGATTTTGTTGCGGACACAATGGCATTATTCAATATGTCTTTTGAAGTTGAACTTTCAACACGTCCGGAAAGTTATGTCGGAGAGATTGAAAACTGGGATCGTGCTGAAGCGGGTCTAAAAGCAGCAATGGACCGACGCGGTATGAAATATGATATCAATGAAGGTGACGGAGCTTTCTACGGACCTAAAATTGACTTTAAAATTAAGGATGCTATAGGCAGAATGTGGCAATGCGCAACTATTCAATTAGACTTTAATCTGCCTGAACGTTTTGATATAAAATATCAAGACAAAGATGGTACAATGAAAACACCGGTCATGCTCCACCGTGTAGTGTTTGGGTCAATGGAACGTTTCCATGGTATCTTAATCGAACATTATGCAGGTGCATTCCCGACATGGCTTGCGCCGACTCAGGTCGCAATTGTACCTATAAGCAATGAAAAACACGTTGATTTTGCAGAAAAAGTCTACAAAAAAATGCGTGATGCAGGTATAAGAGTAAAACTTGATGACAGATCTGAAAGCATGAATTATAAAATCAGAGAAAGTCTGCAGGATAAGAAAATTCCTTATGTTGTAGTTATAGGCGATAAGGAAATAGAATCTAATTCTCTGGCAGTTCGTGCTCGCGGTATCGGACAAGTTGGAACAATGCCGGTAGATGAATTTATCAAGAAAATAGAAGATGAAATTCATGCCCGCCGCTCTGAGTCCTTTGCTAAAGAGTTGACTAAAGCATAAATTTATAAAAAGGCTCCATAAAGGAGCCTTTTAGTCCAAAAATAAACGACAGAGTATATACTCTGTCGTTTATTTTTTATACATTTTTATGCTGAAATATCAATAATAGTATCTGCCGGAGCCAACAGTGCCGCTGTATAAGCCGCCAGAACTAATGTCGGATCTGTATTTTTTATCTTTGCTGAATTGTATTCATCAGTATCAGGATTATTATATACAATTTTTACACTATCTGTATCGCTGTCCGCATCAATTCTTTTGATATTTTGGGCAGGAATAAGATTGGTTCCCAAATTCCAGTTTGACTGAATTTTTAAAGCTCCACTAAATGGGGCTGCTTTAACAGGATTTACTTTCATAAAATATCTCCTTATTGATCTTTTTCCTACATAATACCTACTGATTTATGTTTTTCATAAATCTGTTCAGCCATATCATCAAGTTTTTTGAAATCTTCTTCAGTTGGTTTGCCTTTAACCTGCAGCGGTTCAACCAAATCCAATTTCAAAGGTTTCAATAAATCTGCGATTAGCCCGAACAAATTGCCGCCCCAGCCGTAAGACCCTACAAGTGATGCAAATTTTGCCTTAGGTCTTAAAACAGCCGCAAGATAAGCCACATTCACTGCCATTGGATGTGGTCCGGCCAGCACCATTGATGTTCCCATCACAATTGTTGCAGCATCAACAAGTGTCATTGCTAAATCTCCCAGATCATCATCAACGATATCAAATTTAAAAGTTTTAACTCCTTTTGCCTCAAGTTTATCAGAAAGATAATCAATCATATCTTTTGTACTTTCGTACATAGACACATAAGGTAATGCTACAAGATTTTTTGGAGTATCAGAAGTCCAATCCGTATATAAATCTAAAATATAGTTCGGATTAGTATAAACCGGACCATGACTCGGTAAAATCATATCAACCTTCATATCCTTTAGCATTTGTGTATATTTTTTACACATCATTCTAAAAGGCATCATTATTTCCGCATAATAACGCTTTGCACTTTTCATTAACTCGTTACTTTCAACAGCAAATACATCAGAAAATGTGTAATGTGCCCCTAAAAAGTCGCAAGTACAAATAACATTATCTTCCTTCAAGTATGTAAACATTGTATCAGGCCAATGAACACCCGGCGCAAAAATAAATTTCAAAGTTTTGTCGCCTAAAGATAGTTCTTCTCCATCAGATATAACTTTAATTTTTTCTTCAGGAACATGCAACATTGATTTAATATTTTCGGCAACCTTTGGATTGGTCACAACTACTGCCTGCGGATATTTTTCCAGTAATGCAGGAATTGAACCTGAATGATCCTGTTCCCCATGGTTTGCAATAATATAATCAACTCTACCTATCTGATTTTCTGCCAGACGTTTTAAATATTCATTTGTTTTTGGCGGATACATAGTATCTATAATTGCAGTTTTTTCACTGCCTTTTACAAGGTAAGAATTATAGCTTGTTCCGTGTTCCAGAGGAATAAGCTCGTCAAAAATTCTTCTATCACAATCGTTTAGACCGCAATAGTAAATTCCATTTTTAATTTCTTGAAATTTCATTACATATCTCCTTTTTACTATTTATCAATTCGGTTTCTTAAAAAAGAATACATTTTCATTTTCGCACAACGGGCAGTAATCGGGTTTATCTTTTTGTTGGAAAACTCCGCCGCATGTTGAGCAAACCCAGTTGAATGTTCCATCCTGATTTGGAAGGACATCATTTTTCACATTCAAAATTAATTTTTTTATTTTTTCTACGTGATCTTTTTCTATTTTTGCAATGTGTTCAAAAAGTTCTGCCAGATGTTCAAATCCCTCTTTTTTCGCCGTTTGTGCATAAGACGGATATAAACCGGAACTTTCGGTATATTCTTTCTGTAAAACATTTTCTAAATTTTCTAATGTATGTGGATATTTACCGTTATTAAGCCATTTAAACCATAACTTTGTATGCTCGCGCTCCTGTTGTGACAATAATTCAAGCTGTACGCCCGCTTCATCATACCCTTCCAGTTTGGCAATAAGTGAATATATTAAAAACTCACACTTTCTTTTAGCTTCACAAGCAAAAGCAGCTTTTAAATTTTTTTCTGTTTCAGAACCTCTAATATCCATATAATCATATCCTCTTCTGTTTGATATTATATCACAAAAACTCAGGTCCTGTGAGTCTACACAAAACCTGAGTTTTCATATTAGTAATTTTTAGCTTTCATAAAGAAATATGCTTTAGGGTGCTTACAAACCGGACATAATTCTATTGCAGATTCACCATCAAAAGAATAACCGCAGTTTGAACATTCCCAGGTGACTTTTTCAGCCTTCTCAAACACTGTGCCGTTTTTAAGATTTGCAAGCAGTTTTCTGTAACGTTCTTCGTGCTCTTTTTCTATTTTTCCAACGAGTTCAAAAAGTATTGCCAGTTGCTCAAATCCTTCTTCTTTTGCTTCTTTTGCAAAAGTGGCGTACATATCTGTCCACTCATAGTTTTCACCATCAGCCGCATCTTGTAGATTAATCAGTGTCTGAGGAATTGAGCCGTCATGCAAAAACTTAAACCAGATTTTTGCATGTTCTTTTTCATTATTAGCAGTTTCTTCAAATATTTTGCTAATTTGAACAAATCCTTCTTTTTTCGCCTGAGACGCATAATAAGTATACTTATTGCGTGCTTGTGATTCACCGGCAAAAGCTGTCATTAGATTTTGTTCAGTTTTTGTACCCTTTAATTCCATAAAAAATATCCTTTCAAATTACTATTGTTTTTCAAACATATCTTTGCCTACATTACAAAGCGGGCAAGTGTAATCATCAGGTAAATCTTCAAAAGCTACATTGTCATTTTCTTCCGGGTCATAAACATAACCACAAATTTTGCAAACGTATTTGTCCATTATTTCTCTCCTTTACTATTTTGGCATTCACGGCACAATCCGTGAAATACTATATCGTGTCCTTCTATAAAAAATCCTGTTTCTTTTTCTGTTTTAGTAACAATGTCAGGCGCAATATCAGCATCGACATCGAAAACTTTTTTACATTTATCACATATAAAATGATAATGATTATGAGTATTATGATCGAAATGTGCAGAAGTTTCAAGTCCATCAATCTTTTTTATTATACCTGCTTGAGCAAGCTGGTTTAAATTGCGGTAAAGCGTTGCCAGACTAATTTTCGGATTTTTATCCTTCATAACCTCATATAAATATTCTGCTGTCGGGTGAACAACATTTTCTTTTAATGCTTCCAAAACTTGTTCACGTTGTCTTGAATAATTCATATTTTTAACCTTAACTGATAATAATTCTCATTTTTTCATATTTTCAAAAAATTGTCAACCTTAAATTTACATAACTTTATAATTAAAGCAAATTTCAAAATTTCAGCGTTTTAATTAATATATGGCAGAAGGTGTGAACAATTCTTTTAATAATCCTAAATTTAATGTCGGGGTAATAATTCCGCCTGATAAAATTAACCGTGCAATTTTATTCTCAGATAAAGAAGCCTCCGGTAATATAAAAAATGCGCAATATGATGTTTACTTAAACACCAAAAAAATCAGCTTTGAAGACCGTTACAAAACTCCTAAGTCCGTATGGTATACCCTTGGGGCTGCAGCTATTGCAATGTTAATTCCGGCAGCAAGAAAATTTATTAAAAAGTAACCTCCTGTACTACTTTTCAATAGATTAAATTTATTGTATTATGTTTTTGAAGAGAAAGCATTTTAAAAAGAGGGGATAAAATGAAAAAAATTCTTAGTCTTTTGTTTGTATTTATAATGGGTACAATTGCGTTTGCAGCTGATTTTCAGTTGTACAAACTTGATAATGGTCAGAATGTTATTATTCAGCCGGTAAAAAACAATCCTATTGTAACAATTGACACATGGATTAAAACGGGCTCTATAAATGAAAATGACAAAAATAACGGTGTATCACACTTTTTGGAACATCTTTTCTTTAAGGGAACGACTAATCATGCCCCGGGAGAGTTTGACAAGATATTAGAAACCAAAGGTGCTATAACTAACGCTGCAACAAGTAAAGACTTCACACACTATTATATAACTATCCCGTCAGAATATTTTAATCTTGCCCTTGAAATGCATGCCGATATGCTTTCTCATCCTCTTATTCCGAGTAAAGAACTTGAAAAAGAAAGAAAAGTCGTTATAGAAGAAATTGCCAAAGATCTTAATTCACCGGCAACTCTCTGCTATGACAACCTTGTTAATTTATTATATACAAACCACCCGTACAAACGTAAAGTAATTGGGAAAAAAGATATTATAGAAACTATTACGAGAGATGAAATACTCTCCTATTACCATGACTATTATAATCCTTCCAATATGGTTACGGTAATTGTAGGTGATGTAAGTCCTGAGGATGCATTACAAAAAGTTAAAGAAAATTTTAATGCAGAATATAAAAAGCCTATAAAAAATGTTTATCCTAAAGAAAACATATTAACTGAACAAAAAAGAACAACAGCGTATTTCCCGTCTGAAACTGCATATATGTTAATTGGGTTCAGAGGCACCAAAATTGACGCGTCTGATTCATACGCGCTGGATATTTTATCAACAATTCTTGGAGAAGGTCGCTCATCAGTATTTTATCAGGATATAAAAGAACAAAAACAACTGGTTAACAGTATTTCTGCAATAAATGCAGGTTTCAAAGATGATGGTATTTTCTATATATCCGCAAACTTTAAACCGGAAAATCTGGAACGTCTGGAAACTTCTATTTTTAGTGATATAGAAAAAATTCAAAAAGACGGAGTTACTTTTGAACAATTACAGCTTGCAAAAAATATAATAGAACGCGACACTTATTACAGCCGCGAAAGTATTTCCAATATTGCAAGCGAAATAGGCTATACTTTTGTGACAACTGACAGTATAAAATTGTATGAAAATTATTTAGCTAATATTAAAAAAGTATCGACTGCTGATGTAAAAAGAGTAGCTAACAAATATCTCGGTGTAAATAAAAGTGCTGTTTCTATAATACTTCCAACCCGTTGTCAGGTATCTGAAAAAAACAATGAAGTTAAAATAGCTTCAACGACGCCGGCAAAACTTATCAGTGAAAATAAGTCAACTCAAAAATATACACTTTCAAACAATGCAACAATGCTGATTACACCTAATGAAGTTAATGATATTATAGCAATTAGTATTTATGCAAAAGGCGGTACGCTGATTGAAAAAATTCCTGGTACTGCACAAATAACAGCCGGCGTACTTCTAAAAGGAACTAAAAATTATTCATCAATTGAACTCGCTAAAGTGTTGGAAGATAATGGTATAAAAATTCAGCCGTCAATAAAATCCGATGCTTTTATAATAAATGTTCTGACCACAAAAAATGAATATGAAAGAACTTTAAGTCTCATTAATGAAGTGCTTAACTATGCAACTTTAGACGACTACGAAATAGACAAAGTAAAAAATAACACTATTCAGGCAATAAAAAGGAGCAAAGATGAACCGCTAAACATCGCATTAGACGGCTATAAATCTTTAATTTTTGAAAATTCGCCTTACTCAATTTCAAATAGTGTCTTAGAAAAGACAATTCCAACAATCAACCAATCAGACATAATTGAGTACTACAAAAGTATTTTCACTCCGCAAAACATGATAGTCTCAATTAACGGGAATGTTGATAAAGAAAAGACACTGAACGAATTTTCAAAAATTCTGTCAAATAAAAACAGTGAAAAATTCGCGTACGAAAATTACGCCGGTAAAATTCCTTATAATCAAACAACAAAATCAATTTGTAAACAGATAAAAGACCTGAAAACAGATTGGATAATACTTGGCTGGCAAACTTCAGGAACAAATAACCTTAAAGATTACGCAACCCTTGAGATTATAAACACAATACTTGGTACAGGCATGGATTCTCGATTATTCAAAAATATTCGAGATAAAGAAGGGCTTGCTTATCAAATAGGGTCTGAATTTGTACCAAATGTTTTACGCGGAGCATTTGTGACATATATAGGAACAAATCCGGAAAATCTGGAATGCGCCCAACAAAAGATGCTTGATGAAGTATTCCGATTCAAAACTGAATTTGTCGGAACAAAAGAACTTGAAGATGCAAAAGACAAACTTATCGGACATTATATAATTGCACAGGAAACCAATCTTGATAAAGCCGCCACAATCGGATGGTTTGAAACATCAGGGCGCGGATATGAATTCAATGATAAATATAAGCAACTTATAAACAGTGTAACTGAATCTGATATTATAGAGGTTGCTAATAAATATTTCAATAACAAATACGTAATATCAATAGTAAAGGATTAACATTCTAAAGATCAGCTCAACCTGGAGTAAAACATTTGCAAATTGGCATATGAAATTTTTCTATCCGCAAATTCATTGATATTAACAATTAGCAAAGTATTTTTGGTATACAAAGCGGTGGCTGGCACACCGCTCCAGACAAAGTTTTGTATACTGCCACGCCCGTACGACATGCTAGTTGATCTGATAAATTCAGTGGTGTTCACATTTTTTAATAGATACTCGACAGGATACTTTGTTTGATATATGCTATATTTACACGCTGATTTATAACTAGTAAAGGAGAATTATTATGCAAGTTATATTAAAAAAAGATGTCCAGAATTTAGGTGAAGCCGGTGACATCGTTAATGTAAAAGACGGCTATGCCAGAAATTACCTGCTACCGCAGGCAGTTGCCGAATTAGCTACCGAAGGGGCTCTTCAAAATCGTGAACATAATCTGGCTAGAATCAAAGCTAAACAAGAAAAATTACACAAAGAAGCTCTCGCTACCGCAGAAAAAATTGAACAATTCGGAAAATTAGAACTTTCTGCTAAAGCCGGTGAATCAGGCAAATTATTCGGTACTATTACTACTAAAAAATTGACTGAAGAACTTCTTGCGAAATCAGGTATTGAAGTTGATAGAAAAAATGTTACTCTTAATGCACCTATCAACAAAATCGGTGAGTACACTATGCTTATTAAATTAACTTCTAAAGTTAAATGTGAACTCGCTGTAGTTGTTACAGCTTCTGAAATTCTTAAAGAATCCGTTGAAGAAGAAGTTGAAACTACCGAAGAAGCATAAGTTTGTAAAAGGCACTGAATGAAAGATTATAGCAGTTTAACGTTAGAATGTATGGCAATCGGTTCACTACCTCATTGTGATTTAGACAAAGCTATGCAAATCGTAAAACTCAACTTTAAAAATATCCCATTCTGGCCTCAGCTTACAAAATTAAACAAAAACGAAGACATGATTTTTCAGTTTCTGGAAAATATGCCTTCGTTTTTTATGGATAAAGATACAGGTAAATGCTTTCTGGAAACCGAAAGTGATAAATTTTTTGAAGATATTGAACAATTCTTTATTGACTATGAAGAAATTATTGATGACATTAATTGTGAAACATTAGAAAAATATGGAATATCTCAAAAAAATTCAATAGCATTTCCTGAACTTATTAAAATCATTAAAGAAACTAAACCTAAATACGCAAAAGGGCAAATTGTCGGACCTTTTACGCTTGCAACAACACTGGTGGATAAAAGCGGTCGATGTGCATTTTATGACGAAACTCTCCGCGAAATAATTGTTAAGACACTTACACTAAAAGCACTCTGGCAGATAAAAAAAATCAAAGAGGCAAATTCAAGCACAACTCCAATTATATTTATTGATGAACCGTCAATCTCACAGCTTGGCACTTCTGCCTATCTGACAATTTCCCAGCAGGAAGTTCTGGATATGTTAAAGGAAATTTCTGAGGCAATACAGGCTAATGGAGGACTCAGTGCTATTCACTGCTGCGGCAAATGCGACTGGTCTGTACCTTTGCATGCGCATGTTAATATTATAAACCTTGATGCGTATGCCTATTCGCAAAACTTGAGTGTCTTCGACAAAGATGTAAAAAAATTTCTTGAATCAGGCGGAAAATTAGCACTAGGCGTTGTTCCTACTCTGGATAAGGATGCACTTGCAAAGTTAGATTTGCCTCAGCTTGTTGAAATATTTGAAAAAGCCGTTAAATATTTGACTAAAAAAGGAATTGATGAGAAACTAATTATAACCAACTCTATGGTGACACCATCCTGCGGTGCCGGCGGACTTGATGAAAATATGGCTGAAAAAGCAATGTCCTTAACCAAACAATTATCAGATAAATTAAAGGAGAAATATTCCATTGACAACAACTAAATTAGCAATTACAGGAAAAAGCGGAAGCGGTAAAACAACGATTACAAAAGCATTTTTAGCAATTTTTCAGGAACTTTTTCCGGATAAATCCATACTCTTATTTGATAATGATTTAACAGCAGAACTCTCACATAGTTTTGGATTAGATATCAGAAACACAATATATGGCATCAGAAGCGGGAAACATGAATATAAAACCGGAATACCGGAAGGAATGTCAAAACAGGAATTTGTTGAATGGGCAATGGAAGATATTGTTGTTTCCATAAATGATAATGTAGATATAATAGTTTCTTGGTTTGTGGGCTCAAAGGACTGCCGCTGCCCGATTACGGGACAAATTAATGACGCAGTTTTAAAATTAATTGACAGATATGATATCGTAATTTTTGATTGCGAATTCGATCTTAAATATTTAAATCAACTGGTAGATACGGATATAGACACAACGATTATCGTTGCAAATCCGACGGATGAAAGTGCGCATCTTGCCAAACGCATAGAAGAATTCAGCGCGAAATACGCAGCAGGCGGTCAACTAGGTGTTGTTCTTAATAAAGTTGAAAGTTTAGATTTAACTTCCGTTTATGAATTATTGAAAAAATATGAACTTGATGTTCTTGGGATTATACCTTTTGACAAGGATTTAAAAAATTCTATGGAAAGAAATTCCATAGTAGTACAGGATGCGATTAAGCAGTTTTATTTCAGGTTAAATTTGCCACAGGAATAATGACAGCCAAAACTGCAGTTATTTTAAAAAATCTTATACGGATTCAAAATATTATTCGGGTCAAAGACTTTCTTAATTGTGCGCATATAATTTAAAGCCTCAGCATTGACGACTTTTGAAATATGTTCTCGTTTTAAGGAGCCAATACCATGCTCTCCGGATAAAATACCATCAAGTCTTGCTGTAAGTTCATATATCTCATTTTTAGCCAATTTGAATCTTCTATATTCATCCTTATCGTTATAATCAATAGGAATTTGCGGATGTACACTGCCATCACCTACATGCCCGACCATACAAACATCAAGATTATACTTTTTACAAATATCTCGTATACCCAGCACCAATTCTTCCAAATTTTTACGCGGCACAATTACATCATCTGTAGTCACATTGGGTTTTAATTTGGCACATGCTCCCATTGAAGAACGTCTTGCTGTCCATATGCGATTATATTCCTCTTCATTATGTGAATACTGAATTTTTGATGCACTGCATTTCTCTAAAATATCTACAATCATCTTTTGCTGCAATATTACAGAATTTTCAAATCCGTCAACTTCAATTACCAGTGCAGCCTCTTTATCACAAAGCAGTCCTGCCGGATAAAAACGTTCGACGGTCTGAATAGCATTTTTATCCATAAAATCAATTGTTGCCGGATAAATTCTCTGCTCAATAACCGCATCCACAGCCTCTACTGCATCACGCACAGTATCAAAATATGCCATTATAACTCTTGCGGTTTCAGGTTTAGGAATAAGTTTCATTGTCGCCTCCACAACAATACCCAGTGTTCCTTCTGACCCGACAAAAAGTGTATTCAAATTGTAACCCGTAGCATTTTTTATAGTGCTGGAGCCTGTTCTTAACAGTTCTCCTGTTGCTGTAACAACAAGCAGGTCTATAACATAATCTTTAGTTGATCCGTATTTAAATGTTCTTGCCCCGCCTGATGCTTGAGCAATACTTCCGCCTATGGTAGACACAGCGAGATTTGACGGATCAGGAGGGTAATAAAGCCCTAATTTTTCAGCTTTTTTTTGCAGTTCCCCGACAACAACACCGGGCTGCACTCTTGCCGTCATATTATCCGTAGAAATATCCAGAATCTTATTCATTTTTGAAAAATTCAGAACTATTCCGCCGTGCTCGGTTGAACACGCACCTACAACATTTGTACCTGCACCACGGCAAATTATTGGAGTTTTATACTTATTAGCCAATCTTACGACATTTTGAACCTGTTCAATAGTTTCAACAAAAACAACCACATCAGGAAGATTTTTTATACGCGGTAAGTTAGATGCATCCTGCGCATAGGCATATCGCTCTGCTTGCTCCGTTAAAACATTTTGCGGGGGTAAGTTTTTTTTAAGTTCTGTTATGATTTTATTCTTCGTCAACATAAGAAGCCAGTTTTTCTACGTTCATATTTAATTTATTGATTAATTTTTCTATTTTGTCAACTTTTTTGTTTAGTTTTGTTTCATCAGTTTCTTCTAATGCGCCGAGCACTCTTTCCAATTTCATTTCCAAACGGTCGATGCGTTCTTGCTGCTCTTCAAATTTATCTTCCAGAGTTTTGATTAAATCCGCCTTTTCCGGAACATAATTTTTCAAATCACTGATTGTATTTTTAACCTGACTTATTTCGTCGCTTACATTGTCAATTTCATTAACTTTATCAGATAACGAATTCATATTAACAGTAGCATTATCAACCCATTCACCCAGATACATCAATACTTCTCTGATTACTTTATTTGAATTTGCAGATGCATTCATTGCGTTATTGATAGCAGTAATTTTTCTTTCTATACGTTTCTGTATCTCTGTATTATCAAGATAGTTAACTTTTTCATTCAAATTGTTAACCATACCGCGGAAAGCATCCAGTCCTTCATTCAAAGATTTGTATGAGTTATCAGAATTCAAAAGTAACGTATTAGTTCTTGTGCTAATGCTTACAATATCTTCATTAATTTTGTCGAAATCTTCTTTAAATTTAGCAAATTCTTCCTGAGTGAGAGTAGTTTGCAAATCTTTTACAGTATTTTCTATTTTTGATACATTATTAGCAAGTTGATTAAGTTCATCGTTAGGAGCAGCATCAGATATATCATTCAAAATCATTCGCAATTTTGCGATATCAGTTTCTACATCCTGCAGTGAATATGAATAAGTGTCATCACCTGTATTGCTTGCAATTTGTCTTAACTGATGCTGCACTTCTTTTATATGATTAGAAATTTCATCAGTTTTTTCTTCAACAAATCCTTTTATTTCCTCAGTTTCTTCAATAAATGAAATTTGCTCAAAAACACTTGCAATTGCTGCCATCAAAGACTCTTTAATTTCGTTAGCATTAGAATCCATTGTATTGACATCTTTTGCAATAACATCAATTTTCTTTTGGAGTTCTTGCAGACAATCATCCATAGCAATTGTTCTGTCGCTTATTTCAGTATCTTCAAGGTATTGTCTCTGCGCAGAAATCAATGACTTAATATTTTTAATTTCGCCTTCTACATCAAATCCGTCAAAAACATCTTTTTCAGATAGGGCAACAACTTTATCCTGCAATACCTGTAAAGTATTTTCAATTTGATCACCTGTCACAGTCAAGTCGTCGACCTTACTGTTAACATCTTTCAGGTTACTTATAATATGGTCATTATTAGTTTCCAGCTTAACTACATCTATTTTATCAGTCAACTCAATAAGAGTATCATGTATTCTGTCATCAGCCTCTGCAAAGGTATCAATTTTAGCTGACACAACATCAACGGATTCAGCAATATCGTCCAGATCTTTCTTCAATGTATTTTTAACAGAGTCTGCACTGCTGTCTATTTTTGAGGAAACATTATCTAATGAGTCAGAAAAATCTGAAATATCATTTTTAATATTATCAGTGACTGATGCAACGCTGTTATCAACTCTTGAGGCAATATTTTCAACCGACTCAACAAGTTTTACATCAGCATTATAACAATCTCCGACTTTTTCATGTAATGAATCGAGACTCGAAACTATATGCTCATTATTTGTATTAAATTTGAATACATCTATTTTATCAGACAGCACTTCCATTGTTTTGACAATAGCACCATCATTGAAGGCATAATCATCAAATTTTTGCCCGAATTCAGCAAGTGTTTGTTTTACATCCTTATCATTGCTTTCAATTTTCTCTGTTACCTGTCCTAAAGAGTTTGCAATATTTTTGGCAAAGCCGGCAACTCTATCAACGGTTTCATTCACATCGTTAATTTTTCCGGCATTTTCTGCAATATTATTTAAAACGCCGGTCATCTGATCAGCGATAGACGCAATATTATCTGCTTTATCTGAAATTTCAGAGGATTTTCTCAACAATTGATCATCAACAATTGAGAATGTATCCATTTTTACAGACAGACCTTCCATAGCTTCTGCAAGTTTTGTATCGTAGTCATGTGCAGCATCAGCTTTGTCGTTCAACATATCAAGTGAGGTTGCAACATGTTCTTTGGTCGTATCTACTTTTAAAATATCAACTTTATCAGATATTTCTCTTATTGCATCTGCTATTTTTTCATCATTTTCCGCAAAAACATCAACCTTGTTTGAAAGTGCATCAACACTGGTATCCAACTTTGAGACATCATTCGCTACTTTATCGGTTATAACATTAATACTGCGGGATAAAATCTCATTTGTCGAAACAGTTTTATCAGAAACTTCATTTATGCTGTTCATTACAAGCTTTGCCGCAGAAGTTATTTTATCTGATACTTCTTTAACATTTTCAACTATAGCCTGTTTATTTTCAGACATTTTTTCTGTAACAGAAAGCACTGTGTCTTTCAAGACAGTCTTCTGTTCTTCAAAATTGCTGTTAATATCTGTTATATTGTCAATTATTTCCTGTTTATTTTCAGATGCCTTATCAGCAAGGAGTTCCATAGCACCAAGTATATTCTTGGTATTATCGTCAAATTTTGAGGCGACAGAATCCATTGATTGTGCTACAACTTCCCCAACAGAAGAAACATTTTCCTGCAAGGCAGCGAATGTATTCGCAATTCGTTCATCATTACCGGCTATTGCATCAAGTTTAAGATTAACATCGTCCAAAGTCTGACTATTCTTTTCGCTTTGAATAGATGATATATCTATATGTGAAAGAATTTCATTAAGAATTTGAGCTGTCTTTTCATCTTGAGATGACAATATGTCTGTACGGGAAAGTATCTCATTTAACGTCTGAATACTCTTTTCATCTTGAGATGACAATATATCCGTACGGGAAAGAATTTCATTCAACACTTGAGAAAGCTTTTCGCTTTGAGAATTTCCGGCGTCTGTTTTTATAAGCAAATCTTCTAATAACTGTCCGCTTTTTTCGCTCTGCAAAGACAATTCATCAGCTCTTGCGGCTATATTATCTAATGCCAGTCCTAGTTGTCCGTCAGAAGATGAGAATTTTTCTACTTTCTCTGACAAAATATCCAGCTTATCATTTATTTTATCACTGGCATCGCCTACCATCTCTACTTTATCATTTATAGAGTCCAGAACTTCTTTTGAACGCTCGCTTTGTTCACCGGATGCTTCAATTTTTTGTGCCAGTGTGTTTACAGCTTCAATAACCCGTTCGTCATTGTTACCAAATGTTTCTATTTTATTTGACAACATATCAAGGCTATCTGTTACACGCTCTGAATCAGTACCAATTGTCTCAATTTTTCTGTTCAGTTCATCTACACATTCAAAAACTTTTACAGACTCTTCTCCGAGAGCCTCCACTTTATTAGATAACTCATCTACATTTTCTACGACTTTATCTGAATTTGTTCCCAGCATTTCTACTTTATCAGACAAATTATTCAAGGACTGACTTATCTCATCATCTGAAACAGAGAAAGTTTCAATTTTATCAAGCACAACATCCATTGTTCTTGTAATTCTCTCATCAGTCTCATTCATTGAATCCATTTTTTCGTTGAGATATTGCATCCCCTGTGTAAGCTGTTCATCAGTTTCATTACTATCAAGTTTGTTGGAGATCAAATCTAATGACTGGGTAATCTGATCTTCTACTCCTGCAAAAGTATCAAGTTTATCGGAAATAGTATTTACAGATTGAACCAATTCATCGGTCTTTCTGTCAACATTATCAGTTTTTTCAGTAATTTCGCTTACTGCAGAAGACATTGAATCTGTGCGAATATTCATTGTCTCAACTGTTTCATTAACACTTGCAAGCTCATTTGTAAGCTGCTCTGTGTTTTGACGGATACCGCTGAATTTTTCAGCAATATTTACTAATGAATTTGCTATCCCGTCATCGTTGCTGCCCAATGCATCAACTTTTTCATAAATAGCCCCGAGTGCCTGTGAATTTTTTTCATTTGTTTCTGAAACATTATCAATTTTGCCGCTTAAAGATATTAAAACATCTGTTGTCTCAGTATCATTAGCAGACGGCAGATTATCAAGTTTAGTAATAATTTCATCAGCTTTGGCATCTAGCTCCGCAACCCTGGTATGCAGCTCTTCATCCTGTTCTTTTGAAAGCAGTGCATCAATTTTTTCATGCATTGCATCCATTGACTCTGCAGAAGATTTTGCAACTTCTTTCATTGCAATAAGAATAATGTTTTTCAGATCTTTTAAACCTGACATTATTTGCATTTTGTTATTGCCGAGAATTTCATTAAATTCATCATTTGAATAGTGAACACCAAGTTCTTCAACCTTAACGCCCAACTGGTTCAGAATAAGTAAAATTTCTTCTTTTGTATCATTATCATCTTCTTTGGAAGATTGTTTATTTTCCAATTCCGTGAATTTTGCGGCAAGTTCAGTTTTCAAACTGTCAACTGTCCACATCAAATCATTCGCACTTACCGGTACACCAATATATCCTTTTAAATCCTCAAGAACTGATTCTAATTTAACATTCAATGCATTAGTAACATCTACAGCCATATTAGAAAACATATTAGAATAATTTGAAGTCAATTCACTTATTTTTTCATCAATACCTGTTAAAAGTGATTTCCATTCATTTATAACCTGAGAATTATTTTCTAAGCTGTTTTCTACCCCGCGACTGATATCTTCAACCGCAGATTTAATCATCTCAAGATTTGATTGCGCCTGAGATGTCATTGTATCATTGACATCATTAATCTTAGAAACTGTATCAGTATAAATTTTTTCAAGTCCCTCAACAAGTGTTTGATTTTGTCCGAGACTCATCTGCATTTGTGTATTAACATTTGTATAAATCTGTGCAAGCTGTTCTTTTAACTCTGTAAGATTTGATGAGAAATCATTGTCTAAAAGACTTTGCAGGCTTGTTTTTACCGGCTCAAGTGCATCGACGATATCATCAGCTTTTCCGTTTAATACATCTACAAATTCTTTATTAAATTCATAACTGTCTTTTTTCAAGTCAGATAATTTTTCATAATAACTATTTACATTCTCTTCAAAGCTGCTTTGCAAAGCTGACAAACGTTCCGTAATTTTATCATCTAAAACTGCACCTTCATTTCTGTATGCATCACTAATTTCAGTTATGAAATTTCGGATGCTTTCATTCATTTCTTTTATTTCATTTAAGTTAGAAGGTATATCTTGTGAGAGATAATTATTAACAAAATCTAATTTTGTACTTACAATACTAATTGCAGAAGTTAAAGTCTCAACATTTTCGCCTGCCTTTTGGTGAAAATCAAACGAAATATCATCTAATTTAGCTGACATTTCATTCATACTTGTTGTTATTGCATTTTCATTTGTGGCACTAATAGCATCAACATTTTCTGCTATGTCATTCAATTTATCCATAAAATCTAATGATTGTAAGGATTTAAGAATTTGTTCAATTTTTTCTTTATTTTCTACTAAATCGTTATTTAAAAAATTTGAATTATCTACAATTTTCTGGATAAAATCAGTTAAATCACCTCTGAATGCATTAAAATCATCTTCTGTGATTATTGAAGAAAATTTTCGATCAAGATCATCAAGTTTGGCATTAACCTTCTCATTTTCGCCAACTTCCTGAACAAGATTTTTCACATTATCAATAACAAAAGCAAGCGCATCAATCTTGTTTGAAATGGTATCAAAATCTAAAGCCAGAGTAATTTCATTTACATGCGCGTCTAAGTCGTTAACGCGATCTATGACATCTTCCAGTTTTTGTTGTGCAACGTCAAAATTTTCACGGGTCAGAAGCTGCGAAACCGCCTCTGAAAGAGCATCATTTTTCTGATCGAAAATCTGTAATGAAGACAAAATACCGTTAGTAGCCAGATAAATTGTCTCAAGCTCTTTTTTAATAATATCATTCTGGACAGTAGGATCCATAGACATAATATTCTGAATAATAGATTGCAAACTATTATTTACATCTATAATATTAGCCTCAAATCCATGATTTAAATTTTCCAGCACATTAAGCTTTTCTACTAACTTGTTTTCAGAAGAGGATTGCGAAGACGCAAGCACTGCACTGCTGGAATTAATATAATCTTTTATGTCTGAAGTTTTTAACTCCATCAATTCCCTGTAATTACTTGACTGCAATACAAGATTTTCACCGAGCGCACGAATATCATCAGCAAGACTGGAAATACTTTGAGATTGTTTTTCATCAGCACTCTGGCGTTCATTCTGCATAACAGCATGCTGTCTTGATATTTCCTGATTAATATTTTCAATTAAATCGCGGGTTGTATCAAAATTAAGAGAAATTCTTTCTGATAATTCATCATTAACTTTTGATAGATTTTCGTCAACTTTTTGGATAAGAGAATCAATGTCTGAAGTTTTTGCCGCCAATTCCTGATTTGATGTAATATATCTGAAAGCCTGTCCAAATTCATCATATTTTGATTGGTCAGCATTATAACGCTCTTCCAATTTGGAGCGAATTTCTGTTAAATAATCTTTAACAATCTTATTTGTTTCATAATCATTCTTAATTTCATCTAATTTTTCCCCAATCAAAGCCAGAGATTTGCCGGTTTCATCAGCATTAATATCAGTATCAAGTTTCAAAGTTCTAAGTATTTCAGCAATTTCTTCAATTGTTTGTGCCATTTCTCTTCTCTTTCCTATAAAGTTAGTATAATCTCCCTTATATTATATATTATCAGAATAACACAAAATTACGCAAAAATGTTAACGAATTTTACTAAAATTGTAAAAAAATACTTTTTATTTTCAATTTTAGTGTTATGATAAATATCAGACATGTAAATTTGGGTGAGGGAATATGAATTACATAACAATTGATAAAGAAAAGTGCAAAGCCTGTTATTTATGTATCAATGAATGCCCTAAAAAGCTTTTAAAAGTTAGTTCTGATACAAACAATTTAGGTGACCATATAGTAGAATTTGACGACCCGAATCATCAGTGTCTTGCTTGTGCAATGTGTGCACAAAGATGTCCTGACATGGCAATCACAGGAGTTTTCAAAGGATAAATTATGACTGAATGTTTAATCAAAGAAAATAAGAAAGTTTTAATAAAAGGTAATTACGCAATTGCGCAGGCTGCAATAAAGGCCGGATGTGAATGTTACTTCGGGTATCCTATCACTCCGCAAAGTGAAATTGGCGAATATATGAGCGGCAAAATGCAGGAACTTCACAGAGCATATGTATCTGCCGAAAGCGAACTTGCAGCAATTAATATGGTTGTCGGGGCATGCTCAACCGGTGCAAAAGCAATGACTTCTTCTTCATCTTGCGCGGTTGCATTAATGCAGGAAGCATTATCTTATGCGACTTCTGATGAATTACCTGTCGTTTTGGTAAGTGTTATGAGAGCGGGTCCGGGACTTGGCAATATTTATCCTTCTCAAGGGGATTACAATCAAGCAGTTACAGGCGGCGGCGACGGCGATTACAAATTGATAGTACTGTCACCTTCCACTGTTCAGGAATGCATAGATTTAACCTATAAAACATTTTATCTGGCTCATAAATACAGAAATCCTGCAGTTTTACTGGCAGACGGGCTGCTCGGACAAATGATGGAACCTGTAGAATTTACAGATTACCCGTATCCATCAATTGATAATTCCGATTGGGCACTCACCGGAGCAAAAGGAAGATCCGGACGTGTAATACGTTCTTATGCGCCATTAGAAGAACCGCAATGTGAACACATTAAAAAACTTTTTAATAAGTATAAATTACTTGAAGAAAATGAAGTTATGTATGAAGAAAACGATATTGAAGATGCGGATATTGTTGTAACATGCTTTGGCAGTCTTGCACGTAACGTGAAATCAGCAATAAAAATTTGCAGAGAAAAAGGTCTAAAAGTCGGTTTCTTTAGACCAATAACTCTATTCCCGTTCCCTAACAGGCGATTAAATGAAATTGCAGATTCTGCGAAAAAAATTCTTGTTACTGAAGTCAATATGGGACAGATGATTAAAGATGTTAAACTGGCGGTAAACGGAAAAGTTCCTGTAAGTTTCTACGGCAAACCTGTAGGAGCATGGCCTAATGTTGATGATATAGTTGACGCTATTGAAAAAGAAATTAAAGGATAATTAATAATGGCAACACAAGTTTTTGAAATACCTAAATCATTTAAAAAGGATATGAAATACACATTCTGCCCGGGATGTGATCACGGAGTTGCAATAAGACTTATTGCCGAATTGCTTGACGAACTCAACCTCAGAGAAAAGACCATTTTAGCCGCATCTATCGGCTGTTCAGTGACAATTTACGATTTTCTTGACGTTGATTCTATTGAAGCGCCTCATGGCAGAGCATTAGCAGAAGCAACCGGAGTAAAACGCGCACGCCCTGACAAATTTGTATTTACCTATCAAGGTGATGGTGATTTTGCCTCTATTGGTCTGGCTGAAAGTATGCATGCAGCCTTGCGCGGCGAAAATTTAACCGCAATATGTATAAACAACACAACTTACGGTATGACAGGCGGACAACTCGGACCAACAACACTTCTCGGGCAGGTAACCACAACTTCGCCTTCCGGACGCAATATTGAATATTACGGTTATCCAATCAAAATTGCAGAGCACATTGCATTATGTGATGGTACAGCATTTAGTGCACGTGTATCACTTGACACAATCGCCAATATAAGAAAAGCTAAACAAGCACTTAAAAAGGCTTTTGAAGTGCAGTTACAAGGTTTGGGTTTCGGATTTGTAGAAATCCTTTCAACCTGCCCGACCAATTGGAAAATGACACCTCAACAGGCTCATGACAGAGTTAGAAATGAAATGATGCCTGTGTTTAAACCCGGTGTGTATAAAGATGTTACTATAAAGAGTTAATTATTAAAGGAATATGAGTGTGATGAATGAAAAGAATTTTATAATTGCCGGTTTTGGCGGACAAGGCGTATTATTGGCTGGAGAAGTTTTAGCAAATGCATTTATGCTTGCAGGGAAAAATGTTACCTGGTATCCGTGCTATGGTGCTGAAATGCGCGGCGGAACAGTTAACTGTGAAATAGTTATGAATGATGACCCCGTAAGTGCAGTTAACAAAAAAGAAGCTGACTTTGTTATTGCATTGAATCAGGCCTCTTTCAATAAATTCGTTTCTAAAATCAAAAAAGGCGGCTTAATGATTGTTAATTCGTCACTGGCAAAAGAAATTAAAACACGTACTGACATAAATTATTTATTTGCGCCAATTACTAAACTGGCAGAGAATTTAGGCAATATAAAAATGACGAATATTCTGGCATTAGGAATTCTGGCTAAAGCAAGTAAATTAGTTTCTATAGAAACTCTAAGTCATGCGTTGGATAATGTAATTCCTCCTCATAGAAAAAATCTTCTTCCGCTTAACCTGAAAGCCTTACAAATAGGCTATGAATACGATTTACTACCTGTGTAAATTTAAAATCAGCTAAAAAGTTGATTTAAAAAGAGCAGAATAATATTATCCTATTCATGTTCAAACGAGGTTTACAGTGAAAAAAGAACTTATTAAATCTATAAGAGAAAAAGAAATACAACTGGCGAAATTAAGAGAGCATGTAGACAAAAGTTCTGTCTGCTCAGATTTATATAACAAAGTCGTTTTGCAAAAAGCCATCCTGAAAAAAGAACTTGATGATTTAAATAAAAACAAGTTTGCTGATAAAGTGCGCTACCTGTTTCCGCGTAAGAAAACACTTATCTGCGATTACTTCAAAAAATAATTCAAAATATTTGACCGAAGAATTGAATGCGCGTGTAACGTGCAAAAGAAATGGTTGCTCACTAAGTATTGTTCAGAGACAGAAATATTTGTACCTGTATCACTATGGGATCGCTCATAATTAGTCAAGAGTTGAATTGTATCTGGTAAAATTTTTAAAAGTAAAAATATTGAGTTAAATATATTTTTAGACAATTTTCACTCTATTACATTCAGTTAGAAATAATTGCTTCATCATTCAAATGATCTTCAATTGATATTCCCCAGGTATACCCATCGTGAATATACTGCGGATAGATTTTAACTGTAGTATTATCCCTATAAACAGGTTTATTATCACCAAAATCAAAGACATCTATATATTTTATTGTTTTTGTACTCTTGTCAGCAGAAGTTGTTACAGTAATAAGTTTTCCTGCGTCTTCCGCATAATAAGGTTGGAATGTTTCGGTTATACTGCCATCATCATTTATAACTGCGGATGTAGGAATGAATTTTTGACTATCAAACCCTATATTTTTTTCAATTTTTGCTATTTGTGTCTGATGTACCTTCATACCGTCAGACGCAAGCGGTTTTCTTCCTCTAGCCTGCTCCACATTTTCTGCAGACTGTGAAGTTGTTCGTTCAACAACTAACCCTTTATTCATATCTGCACTCTGAGCCTGAAAAAATTCGTAATCAGTTCCGGTGTTTCGCTGTGCAATGGTACCTGTATTGTTTGCTATAACCTGAAATAACGCTCCTATAGCATTTAAATTAAACATTTTTATACTCCTTTCTTATAATTTATAAAAGCCTTATAAATAGATAAAAACACAGCTATATAAAAAAGTTACACCTCCGCACCGCATCCTATCCTATCCTATTCTATGAGGGATTATAACTGTGTTTCAGCCATATCAAAATTCATTTTTACATTTCTTTATATTAAACCAAAATCACCCATTTAATTTATATTTTAGTTTCATTTTTTTTATTTTTGTGTTATATTCTGGTTAACAGTGTTTTAATTATTATTTATTTTAAAAAAGAAGGAGAATTAAAACTATGACAGAAAAACGTGTTTGGCTTTTCAGAGAAGGCAACGCAAATATGCGTAATCTTCTCGGCGGAAAAGGCGCAAATTTGGCAGAGATGACTAACTTAGGTCTTCCTGTGCCACCGGGGTTAACTATTACTACTGAAACCTGTATGGATTACATCAATCATGGCAACAGAATGCCTGATGGTCTTATGGATGAAGTTAAGGCTGCTTTAAAAGATGTTGAACAACAAGCAGGTAAAAAATTCGGTGATACCGAAAATCCTTTATTGGTCTCAGTACGTTCAGGGGCAAGACTTTCTATGCCTGGTATGATGGAAACTATCCTTAACTTAGGCTTGAATGACCAAACTGTAGAAGCTATGGTTAAACTTACTAACAACCCTAGATTCTGCTATGACAGCTATCGTCGTTTCTTAACTATGTTCGGCTCTGTAGCCTGGGAAATGGACAGACAAAAATACTTTGAATCAGAAGTTGAAAAACTGAAAGAACGTGAAGGCGTTAAAGAAGATACTGAAATCTCAGCAGAGGGCTGGAAATCTTTAATTCCTGTCTACAAAAATGTTATCAAAGAAGTTACAGGAAAAGAATTTCCGCAAGATCCTTACGTTCAATTGGAAGAAGCAATTGAAGCGGTATTTAGATCATGGAATATCCCGCGTGCAGTTGCTTACAGAAACATGAACAAAATCGACCACAGCTATGGTACTGCTGTTAACGTTCAAACAATGGTATTCGGTAACATGGGCGACGATTGTGCTACCGGTGTTTCATTCACTCGTAACCCTGCAACCGGTGAAAATAAATTCTACGGTGAATATTTAACCAATGCTCAAGGTGAAGACGTTGTTGCCGGTATCAGAACTCCAAAACCTATTGCGGAATTGGAAAACGAAATGCCTGATTTATACAGACAATACGTTGATATCGCTAAAAAACTAGAACTTGGCTATAAAGATGTTCAAGATATGGAATTTACTATTGAAAAAGGTAAATTGTGGATTCTGCAGACACGTAACGGTAAGAGAACTGCCGCTGCTGCTGTAAAAATTGCTGTTGATATGCACGAAGAAGGAATTATCTCTAAAGAACGCGCTATTCAACTCGTTGATCCATACACAGTTAACCAGATATTATTACCTTGCTTTGACTCTGCAGCTCTTGCATCAGCTCACAAAATCTGTACAGGTGTAAACGCATCTCCTGGGGCTGCAGTAGGTAAAATTGTATTTGATACAGAAGAAGCCGCAGAACGCGGTGCTGCAGGAGAAAAAGTTATCCTTGTACGTGTTGAAACATGTCCGGATGATATTCACGGTATGGCAGTTTCTCAAGGTGTATTGACCCTAAGAGGCGGCGCAACTTCTCACGCTGCAGTTGTTGCTAAAGGTATGGGTAAACCTTGCGTTTCAGGTTGCGAAGATTTAAAAATCGACCTTAACAACGAGACTTTAACAGGTGCAGATGGCACTGTTTACCACAAAAACGATGTAATCTCACTTGACGGTGGCAAAGGTCTGGTTATGGAAGGCGCTGTTAAACTCGTTGAAGCTCAAATCGACGACAACTGGAACAAGTTCTTCAGCTGGGTTGACGAAATTAAACAAATGAAAGTTGAAGCTAATGCTGATACTCCTAAAGATATTGAAAACGCTAAGAAATTCGGCGCAGAAGGTGTAGGTCTTTGCCGTACAGAACACATGTTCATGGATCCGGACAGACTGCCTTGGGTACAAAAAATGATTATTGCAGGTACTCCGGAAGCAAGAAAAGAAGCTCTGGAACACTTATTACCAATGCAATATTCCGACTTCTATGCAATGTTCAAAGCTTTAGGCGACAAACCTTTGACTGTAAGACTTTTAGACCCGCCTCTTCACGAATTCTTACCTGATAAAGAATCTTTAATCGCTGAAGTTGCAACTCTTAAAGCACAAGGCAAAGACGCATCAGAAAAAGAAGAACTTTTACATGTTGTAGAAAGCCTTTCTGAAGCTAACCCTATGATGGGCTTACGCGGCTGCCGTCTTGGTTTAACTTATCCTGAAATCAATGAAATGCAGGTTAGAGCAATATTTGAAGCTTGCTGTGACTTGAAAAAAGAAGGATTAAACGTTAAACCTTGGGTAATGGTTCCACTGATTGGTCACGTTAACGAACTTAAAGTTGCCAAAGAAATACTTGTTCGTGTAGCTAGAGAAGTTATGATCAAAAAAGGCGTTGAAGTTGAATACAAATTCGGTACTATGATTGAAATTCCGCGTGCTGCATTAACTTCTGACGAAATTGCAGAATACGCTGAATTCTTCTCATTCGGTACAAACGACCTTACACAAATGACATTCGGCTACTCTCGTGACGATGCTGAAGGCAAGTTCTTGAACAGATATGTTGAACAAAAAATCTTACCTGCTAACCCGTTTGAAACATTAGATCAAAAAGGTGTTGGTTTACTTGTTGAAATGTCAATGGAAAAAGGTAAGAAAGTAAATCCTTCACTTGTCGGCGGTATTTGCGGTGAACACGGCGGTGATCCTGATTCTGTTAAATTTGCACACAAAATCGGATTGGATTACGTATCTTGTTCTCCATTCAGAATTCCGCAAGCAAGACTTGCTGCTGCACAAGCAGTTGTTGAATCCCGTCAACTTGCACTTGTGTAAGCTGAAAAATTGTAAAAACCACGGAGGACATTGTTTCCTCCGTGGTTTTTTATAGACATTTTGAAGTCTCCATGCTAAAAAAAACGACTAGCGGTAAGCTGGTCGTTGGAAAATCAATAGGAAAAAGGAAAAAGGGAAAGGAAATACTTGTTTTAAAGTCCTTTAGTCCTATGATGCTTGACTTAAAGTTCTTTTAGTTTTTATATTTGCATTTGTGTTGTAAAACTGAATACCTCATTATTTTTACCAATGTATTCCGCCCCTCAAGCATTACCTTATTCCTGTACATTCACCGGACATCGGGTTTATTAATACACTGCCTTTACAGGAGCGGTATTAATGATTACCCGAATGTCTTGAATGTTGATTCGACGTTCTTTTCGATAACTTTTGATACTGCATCCATTTCTGTTGAAATTGCATCTTGTTCTGTATCAAGTTGTTTCAATCTTAATTCTAAGTTTTTATCTTCTGCCTGAACTATTTCAATTTTAGCGTTGATTTCATCAATAGCCTGATCGTATTGATATTTTTCATATTCATACTGGTTCATCGCATCATCATAGGCAGCCTGATCAGTTGTTGTGCTTGTTGTCAGTGCATATGTGATTAGTTGACCATTTGCATCAGGGATTGATATACTGATATAACGCCCGGTTGAATCTTTTTCAACTTTACAGTCAGCGACAGCCTTAACTTCTTCTTGCTTTTGTTCTGAACCGATTGTGTAGCAAGGGATGTTAGATAATGACGCGCCGTTTGTATCACTGTATTGTGCATTATTAACATCCTGTACTTTGTAGAAGTATGGTGTCCATTCACCGGTAGTTGTATCCTGAACGTATCTTACATACCAGTCAGCATCCTGACCACCATTGTATTTATCATTCAACAGCTCAATGTAAGCTTTTTCTTCTTCCATCAGACCGTCTAACTGATCATCTTCTAATGTACTCAAATACGGGTCATTTTTGATTATAGCATCATTAGGTTTAGTACCTGCATCACTCATTACACGGAGTTGAGTAGCACCGATAAAGTAGTTGCCTCCGTTTCTTGTAATAACGCTTGTTGCTGCAGACACTGCTGAGAAATCATCTACCCATTGTCTTAAGTAACTTACGGTGTAACTGCCATTTGGATTTGCTATCATACTTGTGATGGTATTTGTTAATGCACCGTCTTCGAATGAGTAAACTGTCTTTGTATAATTATCTACGGAAGGCGGAACAGGAACTGACATACCTAACAAGTCATTGTAGTAATTAGCAGATTGGTTTGACAATGCTGTTCTTTGTTGGTTAATTTGCTGACCTTCATATTCAAGATTTGTCTTTCTTGCTGTCAAGCCTAAAAATCTTGCTTGAGATGCTGCCATACCCATAATTCTGTCTTCCTTTCATTTGTTTCGTAACTCGTAGTTTTCATGTCGGCACATGTTTTTAAAAACTTTAAACATGTCTTCAATCATGTTACAATTTTGTTACAATTTGAATTTTAAACTATTTTCGAAAACGGTCTGAAAGGTATGCCAGTATTGCTCCTCCGACCTCTTCATTAGGATCAAAATTTGTTTGCGGAGGGTTAACAGAATTGCGTATTAACATGGCAACCAGAGGTCCAAAAGCGTCCGGAACTTGAATTTTTCTATAAATTCCTGCTAGAAAAGTTTGGATAAACGGGGAATTTGTTTGATTAAAGCGTGATAATACAGGATACATCTTATCCACGCCTTTTGTACCGCCATCTATCATTCTGTCTACTATATATAATGTTTCTGTTATCTGTGCCTCATTGTTTGAATGCGCCAGTATATCTGATAAATACGGCAGTGCCTGCTCCTTTTGCCTTACAAAATAATCTACCTTCTGCTGATTGAAGGTACAGTAGTTAGTTGTAGAAGACGTTAGGACGTTAGCGGATTTGCGGACGGATGGAGCGAACGAAGTGAGCGAATCCGGGTAGCGAGCAGATTGAGCTGGCTTGTGCGTAAGCACTACAGGCGAAACTCTGCGAGCGTGAAGCAAATCCAAGACAGGACGATAAGACGTTAAGTTCGTTAATGGAGGTAGATTCGTGTTGTTGTACACCACATACTGTGGATATGTAAAATTATTGTTAGGTCTATTTATTGATTGAATACTCATTTATTAATTACTCACTATTTTTTAGTTGGTGGCACGATTTACTCACCTACTGTTATTAAATATTGTTAATGTACTTAACGTCCTAACGTCCTAACGTCTTAACGTCTTACTATGAATATACAAACGGCGGACCGTTTTTGACTTCAAATAGTATATTATCCGCCATAGTTTTAAGTTGTTCCTTAGGTTTTCCATTTTGTACCTGTTTATAGAATTCATCCATTAAAGGCTGAATTGCCGCATCTTTTTTGGATTTAAAATTGCGTAATTCCGTTGATACAAGGCGTTTTTGCAGATCAAGTTCGGTTTGAGCATTTATTTTCTTTACTTGAACTTCCTTTATCGCATCGCCGGCTAGTTTTCCACCATAGGAAATTGCCGCAGCTCCTGTCATACCGAAGAATAATTGCCTGAATTGTGCATTATCGGTATCTAAAAGCCAGTTATAAAGAAATGCTCTATAATCATCAACAAATGATGAAAATGCCGGTTTAGGAGTTCCGTCCCCGCCTATATGTGAATTAACCTTTACTGCGGATGTTTGGATTTTTGTTATTGTATTATTGATAAACTCTTCTATAACTTCAGGTTTCTCCCATTTTATACCTTGCATAAGCCTTTTAACGGTTTCCGGTGCCGCATCTATGGATTGGAATAAAATAAGAAGATTTTCACTATCCTGTTTACGTGTTGTTTCAGTAGAATTTTTAACGACTTTTGAGATTATGCTTTCTGTGAATTCCGTATAATCCTTTAAATGCCCCCTGCTGCGGCTTAAATTCATTAATGACATGTAAGAAAGTCCTATTATACCGCCAACGGTTGCAGCCCCCATAAGAAAATATGCCACAGGATTGTTTTTCTTGTTATTTGCTTGTTGGCGGGACTGATTCGTCCCCATAAATGCTATTTGGGTTGATTTGCCAAAATTAGGCAAAATTGGTTCATCTTCTTCTGAGATATATTTATTCAGTTCTTTTGCTTTATCCGAAAGTGTATTTCTTATAATTTGAATTTTGCCTGAAAACGATTGTGTTTCAACATCAATTAATTTTTCCTGTAAGTTCTTTTGTATGTCTGCTTCGCGCTTTTTAACCCAGATTTCTTTGAATCCGTCAAAAAATGTTTTTCCCATAAACGCTGTTGCGGTTAGTGAAAGCACTCCCAGACCGGCTATTATAGTCTTTCTGTTAGGGTTGGTTACCATTTGGAAAATAGCCTGTGATGTCTCATCATTAATGGATATATTGCGTGTAAGTGTAGGCAGCCATTTCTCTTTGACCATATTTTTAGCCATTTGGGTCGCAATTTTTGTATTGTGGCTGATAAATGCCGTAACACCGGCAAAAAGTCCCATTACAGCCAGTGAGGCTGCACTTATCGGCAAAAGACTTTTCTCTTTAGGAAGTTTGTCTTCTTCAAGTTTTTGAGGTAGTTTTACACGATCTGAAATAATAAGAGTATCAACCGTGTCGTCCAGATTGATACAGGTATCCGTACTGTTGTCTTTTATAAAGTTATTTACAAGAACACCTTCTTTAGTGTAGTAATTTGTACGTTTCTGAGTTGTTGTTAAATTCCTTTGTGCTCTTGCTGTTTCATTATCATGAAACGGCGTTATGTTCATCTTCTAAATCCTTTTTGTTGTTATAACCAGTGATTTTCGTATATAATCTGTGTATAAACGTTTTTAATTCAAAGGCTTTTTTAGTTTCATCAATTTTCTTTTCATCATTATCTATATCAAGCGGTTCAAAAAGTCCGAATAATGACTGCACTTTTTTCTTGAAATCATTGAATGCCTCGGAAACTTTTTTCTGAACAGCGGCTTTCAGTTCTCCGTATACGGCTGTTAGTTTGTCTGAAATATCTGCAAATTTTTGGGAAATATTCTGAGTGAAGTTTGCAATATTTTCCGGCATGTTTCGTAAAGCATTAAGAGTATTGCCAAGGACAGTGTTTAAGACAAAATTAACAGGTCTTGAGATAATTGCCGGTGTATTAGTTGTAAAAAATTGTGCAAGACTTACCAGTCTCTGATGAGCATTGGTCATTGTCTGCTGAAAAGCCTGCATATTTTGGACAAAATTTTGAGCATCCTGTTGTCTTGCAAGTTTTGCTTCTTGTTGAGCTTTCAAAAAGGCACCTATTGCAGCACACTCATTCCAGCTCATTTCGCCCGGTTTAGCCGAAAAATCAGCTTTTCTCATTCCGCCGCCACCCATACCGTTACAAATAGGACAAGCCCCTAACGGTAATCCGTGCGGGCAAGTTCCAACTCTTGCACTATTTGTCTGTATTGCTCCAAATGGCATTAAAAAATCCTCTATTCTTTAGAGGACACTGAAAAAAAGTTCTTGCATTAGGTCAAAAAGCACGTGACCAAAGCTTTTTTTCGAGTGTTCCGACTATTACGGCTGCGGCTACAGTTGAAGATCTCCACTTCATTTCCTCTATAAAAATCCTAGAATAAAAATAATTAGCATGTCAATAAATATATATATAATATGAATTTTTATTATATTGATTAGTTAAATAATTTTATCTGATCTTATTTGACACAGCTGTTTTAAAGCCATAAAATAAGAGTATGAAGAAGATTATTTTAACAATTTTATTCCTGTTGTTCTCTTTTCAATATGTAATTGCGGCTGAAACAGAAGTAGCTGTCGATAAAAGCACGACAAAAAGTGAAACTTCTGATGATATGATTCTGCCAAATATATTTATATATTCTCCACCGCCGCCGACCGGTGATGAAGTAAAATTGAACGACTCTGATACCGTTAAAATTAATGATACTGAAAATCCTTATCATAAAGTACGTTATGATGACAGTTCTGTAGCAAGGTACGAACTGGAAACAGAAGGGGAGGATGTAGTAACACTGCGTGATGTTCATAGCAAATCTTTAAATATAAATGATCCATCTTCAACTAAAGTCTTTCAGTTAAATGCTCAAAAGACACGAAATTTAATACCAACATCCGTAATGCCGTCTATGTATATGCCTGAAGAATACAGAATAAGCCCGTTAAACAGGAATCAAGTCGAAACAGCAGGTAACTTTTCCTTCGGTACTTTGTACAGTTCCGGTATAGACACTTCTCAGCTTGAATATAATGCAGGGCTTTTTACACGTTATGAACGTGAAAAATTCGCCATTTCAACTGCCTATCAGAAAAATCAAGGTACTGCATATGGCTTGACTACAGATAATTTTTACTTTTCACCGGAATTTAAGCTTAATAATTCAATATCAATATCAAGTATTATAAAAACTGATACTACAAGAAACCGTAAAAGTAACGAATTTGTACTTAAAATTAAACCATTTGCTTATAAAGGTAATGATAGGGTCAATCTTGAATTCGGCGCCGGACAAACTTATGACGAAAATAATGCTTTGTTTAAGACGCAGTTTCGCTTTAATACAAGTATACAATTGTAAATTTACTTGAACTTGATTGTATTAACTGTTTATTTCTATTATAATTTTGTTATACGAGGTTGGAAAGTTGGCACTAAATCGTAAAAATCAGACTAAAACTGAAAATAACACTGCTTCTAATACTTCAGAAGAATTAAAACAGCGATTAGATAAAAAGACAGGTTTTTATTATTCGTTTTTGACTTTAGTGCTTTTATTTTGTCTTATTCAGGTCGGGTTCGGGGTTATACTGAATGTCTCTAAAACAATATCTTATAGGGCAAAAATATTTACGATGCAAAAAATTAAGAATGCTGCGATTACAAGAAATGACGATTTGAAACAGGAAATAAAAATGTTTTCTTCTGCAACAAGTCTTGAGGGTATTGCTCGTAATAACTTAAAAATGGCAAGTGAAGATGAAGTTCTTATTCTTATTAATAATCCGCCTGTTGAAAAAACTAATAAGAAAAAAAATATACTTGATAAATTTAAAAAAATTGTAGGTAAAAATAATGCAAAATAAAGAAATTACTGGATATATCCAACACGCCTTTGAACTTAAAGAACAAAAATGTTATAAACAGGCAATAGAAATGCTTTATAAAGTTCTGGAAGAAGAAAATGATAATATTGAAATTCTTTTTCAAATAGGTGAACTGTACTTTTTGATGCAAAACAATCAACGTGCAATTCAATATCTGGAAAAAGTTCTGGTAAAAGAGCCAAATCATATTGAAAGTCTTAAACTTTTGCAAAAAATATATACTGCAATGAATATGTATGATGAGGCGGAAAGATATGCTGAAAAAATATTTGCAGAAAATAAAACATCCCAAAATCTTGTTGAATTAGTGTTTCTAGCAGGTAAAGCAAATAAAATTGAAAAAATAGAAGAATATAAAAATTCAAGTCTTGCTGACGATAATGTTATGTTTGCGGTTGCGCAAGTCTACTATAATAAATCTGAGATTAATAAAGCTAAGGAAATCCTAGAAAAACTGCCTGAAAATGATAATGCAATATTGTTGCTCGGAAAAATATACTTTGACGAGAGTGATTTTAGTAAAGCACGGGAATTATTTTCTAAATTACCACAGAGTTTTGAAAATGCAGAACTTTACAATTACCGCGGACTTTTTGCACTTGAAGATATGCAATTTATTGATGCGATAAAATACTTTTCAAAAGCTTTAAATTTAGATAAGCGAAACGCCCGTTATGCTTATAATCTTGGTAATGCATATTTTTATAACGGCTGGATAAAAGAAGCTGTTAAGTCATATCTTGATGCAGTTTGTCTGGCTCCTGAAATTTTGGATTACAGATATTCTCTGGCATATCTGTATTATCAGACTAAAGCTTTTGATAAGGCTCAAAATGAGATTAACTATATTTTTGAACACGATCCTGAACATTATCAGGCAAAAATTTTAAATGCACTTTTAAAATTTGAGAATAAAGATTTTCTGGGCGCAAAAAATGATCTGGAATGTGTGCTTTCCGTAAAAGAAGATGACTTTGCTGTCACTTCACTTGTAAAAGTGTATCAGGAATTACAAATGTTTAACAAGGCAGAACAGCTTTTAAATCCGCTTATGAAAAAAAATCCTGATAATTTGCAATACCAATTTGAATTTGCAGAAATTCTTGCCTCCGAGAAAAAATTCGATGAATGTCTTAAATTGACAGGGGCGATTATAGAAGAAAATGAAAATTATCTTCCGGCATACGCATTGGCTGCAAAAGCAGCGTTTTTAAATAATGATTTAGAAACAGCAAAGGATTATGCACAGCGCGCAATAGCAATAGATATGAATTTTGCACCCGGATATTATTATCTGGCTCTTGTGCGCAGAGAAGAAAAAGACTACGATGAGGCTGTCGAATGTATGAAACGCGCCATCATGTACGATTTGAATAATGCTGAATACTATGCGGCAATGAGTGAATTATATAAGTTAAAGGAAGAATACAAATCAGCACTTGAGTATGCAAACGAAGCGTCCTCACTGGATAGTTCAACAAAATATAAAGTTTTGTATTCAGAATTGGCTGCATTAAATCGTAAACAAAAATGACAAAAAATTTGTCCTCCCAAAAAATAATATTATAATATTTAATATGGAATTAAAAATGAGGAGATAAGCCTTAGTATGAAGTTTGAAAAAGTATTAGGAATAGCTGTTTTAACAAGCGTTTTAACATTACCTGCAATTGCAAAAGATGAAATATTTATTCCGCAGAATTATCCGGAAAAATACAATGCAGAAAAAATTACAGAATTAAAACCTATGTACAAAAATATCAGCAAGGAGCAAATTATTTATGTTGCACTGGATATGCTGCGCGGAACAAATGGGGATTTTTCCAGAAAAGCTATTATGGGAAATAATTTGTCAGGCAAACCTGTTAAAATAGAATTCAGAGATTTGAGCACAATAAACCCTGAATATGCTGAATTTGATGCTCTTGGATGGAAAAAAGGTAAGAATTTATATATATTTATAAATCCAAAACATCAAGATGCACCGCCTGCGGCAATAGCAGCATTACTTTCTCATGAAGCACTACATCAGGACGAATACAATTCTCTGGCGGAAGAAACTTACGCCTGGACTATGGAAGCCGCTGTATGGTGTGAACTCTTGAAAATATACCCAGAAAGCGGTGATGAAAATTTACATCCGCTGGTGAATCGTGAAAATACGTTGAAAAAATTGTTTGAACGCGGACAGTATACAAATCAATATATTAAAAAGACTGTCTATTCAAATCCCGGCTATAAAGACCTGCCGTCAACATCTCCGGGATTTGAAGATCTATAGCAGAATATTGGAAATTTAATGATTATTCATACTTTTGAATGAATTTTTGATAATTCTGCCCGCTTAACCAAAAGTATATTGATTATAAAAATTCCTTGATGTTAAATATTGGTATGAAAAAATTTCAGGTTGTAATATTTATAGTATTAACGGTTATTTTGCTGGCATTAAATAAATTTTTAATGCTTAAAAATAACAATGTTGCTATTACTGAAACCACGGAAATGATAAATCATAACCATGTTTCTTCACAGAGATTATTTGATAATGTTTGGGAGGAGATAAGGGATAATTATTACGATCCGGAATTGAATAATCAAGATTGGAGCCGTTGGAAATACCATTACCATGGCAAAATTAAAACTGATGAAGACGCAAAAGTAGCAATTGATAGTATGCTGGCAAGTTTGGATGATCCGTATTCAAGATTTTTAACAAAGTCTGAATATTCTGATCAAAATACATCAATTAATTCTAAAATTACGGGTATAGGTGTTAATATAGCGTCAATTTCCGGTAAAATTCATATTATAAATGTTATAGAAGGCACTCCGGCACAGTATGCAAATCTTTTGCCTGATGATATTATTATTGCAATTGATGGTAAAGATGTGAGCGGTATGCCTCTTTCAGATGTGGCTAATCTTGTACGCGGACCGGAAAATAGTGTGGTTGAGCTTACTATTATGCGTAATAATGATAAACTTGTAAAAAAAGTAATGCGTAAAGAAATAAAGATTAAAACAGTTAGAAGTTCTGTGGAAAAGGATATCGGATATATTAAAATTTCGACATTTATCGGGGCAACAACTCCCAATGAATTTCTTGATGCTCTTGAAAAAACAAAAGATACTGAAGGATTAATAATAGACCTGCGCGGTAACACAGGCGGACTGCTGCCTAATGCAATTTTCATCGCAAACCTTTTTATTCCTGAAGGTAAACTCGTAAGTATAGTAGGGCGTGATGGTTACAAATATGATATTCTGGCACAAGATACAAAATTCGGCGTTAAAAAACCGCTTGTCGTGTTGATAGACGGAGCTTCTGCCAGTGCAAGTGAAATACTTTCCGGAGCGTTAAAAGATTATCATAAAGCAAAACTTGTCGGTACAAGAACTTACGGCAAGGGTATGGTTCAGAAAATTATTCCTATGCAGAATGAAACAGGTCTAAATTTAACAATTGCCAAATATCTTACCCCGAATGGAACAGATATCAATAAAAAAGGAATAGAGCCTGATATAAAAGTATCATTCAGTTTAAATGACCTTAAAAATAGAAATGATGCCCAACTGAATGCCGCTAAAAATTATCTCTCAAAAATGATATCTCAAAATTAACTCTTTTAAAATTGTCCGGCTGATATTTTACCCGTTGAAAAATTCTTAAATTTATAATATAATTTAACTATCAATTTACCGTAAAATTAAGAAAAGAGTATTATTATGAAAAAAGAACTTATTTTTTTAGGACCGCCTGCGTGCGGCAAAGGCACACAAACTAACAGACTTGCCGAATTTTTGAATTTTCCGCATATTGATACAGGGTCACTTTTAAGAAATGAAATGAAAAACGGAACAGAAGCAGGAAAAGAAGCAAAAAACTATGTAGATAAAGGTCAACTTGTACCTGCTGAATTAGTTGCAAAGATTATTAAAAACAGACTGGCACAGGATGACTGTAAAAACGGATATATCCTTGACGGTTATCCGAGAAGTGTTGAGCAGGCAGATATTTTAGAGGTAATAAATAAAGAAATAGACGCTGATGAAACAACTGATTTTAAGGCAATATATTTTGATATAGATACCAATTTGCTGGTTGAAAGAATTGTAAATCGTCGTTCTTGCCCTGTTTGCGGAGCAATATACAATCTTTTGTCTATACCGCCTAAAGTTGAAAATCACTGTGATAATGACGGGGCAGAATTAACCCAGAGAAAGGATGACACAAGAGAAGTTGCTCAGGCCAGATTTGATACCTATTTCAAAGAAACTGCGCCGCTAATTAATTATTATAAAGATAAAGGCGTTTTGAAAACAATAGATGCAAATGGTACTATTGATGAAGTCTGGGATAGACTGTTAAAGGTTATTGAATAGTTTTAAGAGAGGCTGTCAATGATAAAGAGAAAATCAAGAGACGAAATTAAACATATGCGACATGCAGGTCATATAGTTGCACTGGTGCATCAAAAAATGAAAGAAGTTATAGAACCGGGGATAAGCACAAAAGAACTGGATAGTATTGCATATAACATTATAAAAAAAGAGCGTGCAATACCTACATTTTTAGGATATCGCGGATTTCCGGGAAGTATATGTGCGTCAATCAATGAACAGGTCGTACATGGTATCCCTAACGAGAATATAAAAGTTAAAGAGGGGGATATTATAAGTATTGATGTAGGTGCAACATACGGCGGTCTGGTCGGAGATGGTGCATGGACATATCCGGTTGGTAAAGTATCAGACGAAGTGCAGCGTCTTTTGAATGCAACTGAAGAGGCTTTGTTTGCAGGTATATCACAAATGCGCGCGGGAAATGTGCTTGATGATATATCAGGGGCAATTGAAGGTGTTGCAAATCGTGAAAAACTTGGTATTGTTCGTCAGTATGGCGGTCACGGTGTGGGACATAATATGCATGAAGATCCTTTTTTGTTTAATTATCAAGTAGGGGATCAGACTTTAATAAAACAGGGTTATGTTATTGCAATTGAACCAATGCTTAACCTTGGATGCGATGAGGTTGAAGTTGCAGATGATGAATGGACAGTAAGCACATTGGATAAAAAGCCTTCTGCGCACTTTGAACATACAGTTCTGGCAACTGAAGATGAACCGCTTATTATAACGCAGTTAATGCAGTAATGAGGAACTTATGGGTTGGATTTGTTTAATTGCGGCAATACTTTTAGAAGTTTTTGGCACTACAATGATGAAAATATCAAATGGATTGACGCAGTTAATGCCGACAATAACAATGTTTGTCTGTTACCTGTTATGTTTCGGGTTTCTGGCTGTCGCGTTGAAAACAATTCCTATGAGTGTAGCCTATGCTATATGGAGTGCCATTGGAGTTATTGCTATTTCGACAATTGGAATACTGTTTTTTCATGAAGACCTAAACTGGATAAAAGTTGTTTCTACATTATTGATAATCATTGGTGTTGTCGGGTTAAAACTCAGTTCAACATAAACATTGAAAACTGAATAAAGGGTATACCCTGATTATTTCCCTGAGTGATGTTGGCGTAAGCACGATTGCGAGGGGAGGTGATAGAATGGTTATTGATAAAATAGAGCTGCTACTGCTTTTGTTTATCGTAGCAACTCTTAAAAAGTAACCAAATATAGGGTATTTAAAGAGCGGTTGCAGCCGCTCGCCCTATATATATATTATAACAATATTTAAATAAAATTTCAACCCTTACAGGAGAAAATATGAAATATTGTATAGTTAGCAAATTGAAAATTAAATAAAGGGTATACCCTGATTATTTCCCTGAGTGATGTTGGCGTAAGCACGATTGCGAAGGGAGGTGATAAAGTGATAGTAAGTGAAAAAGCGCTAGCTATAATATTACTTATTATACTAGCGCTAAAACTACTATAAACTAGGGTATTTAAAGAGCGGTTGCAGCCGCTCGCCCTATATATATATTATAACAATATTTAAATAAAATTTCAACCCTTACAGGAGAAAATATGAAATATTATGTAGGATTATCTTTAGCATCAGGATCAAGTATGGATTCAGGACTTGCTATATTGGATGAAAACAATACTTTAATACTTGTTGACAAGCTTTACAAAGTCAATGATATAATACATTTTTTTGACAATTATTCATCGCTTAATTATTCAAAACTTTGTATTTCGCTTGCATGTGACAAAACTATGTTGAATGGTAAATGGAGAGTGCTTGCAAAGCCTTATCAAATGGTTGCGACTAATACACTTATGCCAAATCAGGATAACTGGACGCAAAGATATACGACCAGAGGCAGCGAATATTTTAAATCTTTAACAGAAAAAGGTGTAGAAATTGATCGTTTTGAGTTATATTTGACAAGACAGAGTATGCATCTAAATTCCTGTTATAAAGAGCGTTCTCCGTCTGATTGCAAATTTTTGCAGCAGACATTGAGGAGCGAGTGGGGAATGGATTTGCCGGCAAATATGATGCCAATGTCTCAGCTTGAGGCGATTGTGGGGGCATTGCTTGCTAAAGAGACCATAAGCAATCCTGATAATATAAAAGTTATATCAACGTTTAGAGATTTGAATGTTATAGATATAATTCATCCTATAAAAAATCTTGTTAGTATAAATTAAAATATCATTTTATATATAAGTTTTACTAATTCATCATTATGCTCAAGTTTTTCGATAATCTTGTTCCTCAATTTAGAAACATCTTCATGGTGATCAACACGGAATAAGGTTTGTGGAGATATATCCAGAACTTTGAGGATTTTTTCCAGTGTTTGTATGCGTGGAAATGTTTGAGCATTCTCTATTTTTATAAGATTACGCGGCTCAATACCTATGAGTTCTGCAAACTGCTCCTGCGTAAGCTTTTTATCTTTTCGCAGTTCGCGTATGCGCTTGCCGAATAGTGTTTTTATATTGTCCATAAAAATCTCCTTTAAATATATTACAATTTTCTAGGCGTGCACGTTATGATATAAAAAATCATATTTATTTGACAAAAGTGATTTTGTCATGTATCATGCTGATGTATTACATCTTATTTATGGAGGATATATGAACAAGAAGAATAATTTTTACAGTACCCACATCCGTTCCGAAACCGCAGTACCTAAAAATGTAAAGGACTTAACGTCTTATCATCCTGCCTTGGATTTGCTTCACGCTCGCAGAGTTTCGCCTGTAGTGCTTATGCACAAGCCGGCTCAATCTGCTCGCTACCCGGATTCGCTCACTTCGTTCGCTCCGTCCGTTCGCAAATCCGCTAGCCCCTTAGTGCCCTTCCACAAGACCGCTTTTACTCTCGCAGAAGTGCTCATCACCCTCGCCATTATCGGTATCGTGGCTGCTTTGACTATTCCTAATCTTGTAATGAAATATAAAGAAAAAGTAACCGTCACAAAGGTGCAAAAAGCATATTCAGTTTTGAACTCTGCCTACAAAATGGCTTTAGTAACAGACGGGGAATTTAGTACCTGGGGGTTTGCTAATGATAGTGAGAAAGAAGAAGATGAAGATGGAAATACCTTTTTGACAGGTGATACAACAAAAAATAGTAAAATATTTTGGGATAAAATAACCAAAAATTTGAATGTTGTTTCAAAGTGTATGCCGGAAGAAAGCGGCTGTTACCGACCTGATGATATTTATAATTTAAATGGAGTTAGCAGACAAGCAGAATTAAATAAATATGCCTTTATAACACTTAATAATGGTATGACGTTAGTCGGCGGATGGGTTGAAGACAGCACTTGCCAGAATAAAGATGATATGTGTGGTGATTTTGGTATAGATATTAATGGAATAATGAACCCGCCAAATTCAGTCGGACAGGATATATTTTATTTTGCTGTATATCCGGATAGGGTTGTACCGCGAGGAAGCTCATTAGAAACATTACTTTCCTTTGACAAATCATGTAATAGGACTAATGCCGTAGTCGGATCTTCACAGCTCGGTTATGGTTGTGCCGCCTGGGTAATTGAAAAGGGGAATTTGGATTATCTACACTGTGACGATTTAAGCTGGACAGGCAAACAAAAATGTGACTAATGAGCCATTAATGGCTTTGCCACAAGTGTGTATAAGGGCGTATTGGTCTGACTAAATAAACTCCGCAACTATTTTCACAACTTCATTATGAATTTCTTCAATAGATTTTGTGGCATCAAGTACTCGAATACGTTCAGGCTCCTGATTGGCAAGTTCCAGATAACCTTTACGCACGCGGTTGAAAAAATCTATACCTGCACTTTCCATACGATCCTTTTCTGTGCCAACACGTTTCATAGATGTTTCCGCATCTATATCAAAAACAAGTGTTAAATCAGGTCGTTTGCCATTGGTCGCAATCATGTTCAATCGGTCAATCTGTTCTATATCAAGACCTCTGCCATAACCTTGATATGCAACTGAACTGTCAATATGGCGGTCGCACAAAACAATTTTACCATCCTCTACCGCCGGATTAACAATAATATCTATATGCTGTGCTCTATCTGCCAGAAACAAAAACGATTCACATCTGTCGGAAACTTCACCGTCATAATTCAATAAGATATCTCTTATTCTCTCTCCCAATCCCCTGGCTCCGGGTTCTCTTGTTATAATCACCTCTTTATTCTTTTCTTTTAAGTAATCAGCCAACAATTCCAACTGTGTAGTCTTTCCACAGCCGTCGGCACCCTCAAATGTTATAAAATAACCTCTTTTAACCAAAGTGAAGCTCCCTTTTTCTCCAAAATTACTAAAAAAGAGGCGCGGGATAATTCCTCACGCCTCTCAGAATGGTATTTATTATGAAACAAGTTCTTTTACTTCCGCTGCAAATGTTTTAGGATCTAACTTCAAACCAGGTCCCATTGTTGTTGCAAGGTAAACTGATTTAACAAAAGTTCCTTTTGCAGAAGAAGGTTTAGCTCTTAATACTGCATCAGCCAGTGTCGCAAAGTTTTTAACAAGGTCTTCTTCTGAAAACTCAACTTTGCCTATAGGGCAGTGAATCATACCTTGTTTGTCTGCTCTGAATTCAACTTTACCGGCTTTAGCATCTTTAACAGCTTTTGCTACGTCCATTGTAACAGTACCTGTTTTAGGGTTTGGCATCAAGCCTTTTGGACCCAATACACGACCTAATTTACCCAGCATGCCCATACAATCAGGGGTAGCAATTAATGTATCAAATTCAAACCAGCCGTCAGAAATTTTATCAATAATTTCTTCAGCACCTGCATAATCAGCACCGGCTTCTTTAGCTTCTGTAGCTTTAGGACCTTTTGCGATTACGCAAACTCTTACAGTTTTACCTAAACCTGCAGGTAATACAACTGTAGAACGAATTTGCTGGTCTGCCTGTCTTACATCAATACCTAATCTCATGTGGCATTCTACTGTTTCATTGAATTTAGAAACTTCCTTAGAAATTTCTTTTAATTTTTTAATTGTATCAACAGCAGTAGCCGGTTGAGTAAATCCTTCCAGCATTTGCTGCATTTTTTGTTGTTTTTTTGTTAATTTAGCCATTTTGTTTATCCTTTCATGGTAGTAACGGAATTTATCTCTTTGATAAATTATCCTTCCATACTTAATTATTCTGCTTTTACTGTAACACCCATTGCTCTGCAAGAACCTTTAATCATATTCACAGCAGCTTCCAATGTTGTTGCGTTTAAGTCATTCATTTTAATTTTAGCAATTTCTTCAAGCTGAGCCTGAGTAATTTCGCCTACTTTATCTTTATTAGGCACAGCTGAACCTTTAGATAAGTTCAGTGCTTTTTTAATCAAAACAGGAGCCGGTGGTGATTTTACGATGAATGAGAAACTTCTATCTTCGTAAACATCAATAACAACCGGGATAATGTATCCTGCTTGAGATTCAGTTTTAGCATTAAATTGTTTACAAAAATCCATGATATTAACACCATGTTGACCCAATGCAGGACCAACCGGAGGTGACGGATTTGCTTTACCGGCTTCAATTTGAAGCTTGATTTTTCCTACTACTTTTTTTGCCATTTTTTTCTCCTTTTGTGGTTATAACGGGGGCGTCCCTTCCACATTACTTAGTTTAACATACTTTGTGCTTTCGCACGGGTTACTTTTCTGCTTGCGCAGATGTTTGTGATTATAATTTATTTATTTGCTTGTATTCAAGTTCAACCGGAGTTTCGCGACCAAAGATTGAAACATTTGCACGGAGTTTTGATTTATCCGGATAAACTTCAATAATATCAGCGATAAAGTCAGCAAATGGACCTGAAATAATTCTAACCTTGTCACCGGCTTTAACATCAAGTTCAATTTTTTGAGACTGAGATGATGAACGGTTGATAATCTTTTTAATTTCGCTATCGCGTGCCGGAATAGGTCTTTTGGCTGAGCCTACAAATTTGGTTACGCCTGAAGTGTGTCTTACAACATACCAGCTGTCTTCATCCATAATCATTTCAACAAGAACATAGCCCGGGAAGATTTTTTCTTCTCTTTCCTGTTTTTTACCGCCTTTCATTTGAGTGACAGTTTTTTGTGGAACTTCTATACGGAAGATTTTGTCGCCCATGTTCATATATTCAATACGTTTTTCCAAATTAACTTTTACTTTATTTTCGTATCCAGAATATGTATGAACAATGTACCAGCGTTTTTGAGCCTTTTTAGCCTTTTTTTCTGCTTCCGCTGCTTCTGCCTGAGCTGCTTCTAAAGCTTTTTCTTCATTCAGTTGTTCTTCCATTGATTTTTCTTTTTTTGCCATAAGCCACCTTTATATTTTCTAATTAATTACGGAGAATCGAAACGTAATTACTTGATTAATCCAAATAAACCTTTGAAAATTAAATCCATTAAATAAACAGCAACAGTGAATACAAATACAATTGCGATAACAAAAATTGTTTCGGTAACCACCTGGCGTTTTTCTGGCCACATGATTTTGCCCCATTCACTTCTGACGCCTCTTAAATAAGTTTGTATAGCATTTACTGTTTCGTTCATTTTTTTATCCTTTATATTTTTTATAAAATCGCGCCCTGAAGGACTCGAACCCTCGACATCCGGTTTTGGAGACCGACGTTCTACCAACTGAACTAAGGACGCAAGCAGGGGAAAATCCCCGAATGCTTTATTCACTGCAGATCAAGTCAACAGAGTTGTGTTATCAGACTGCAGTGGTTATTTTGTTTCCTTGTGGTTGGTGTGTTTTTTGCAAGTCGGGCAGTATTTGCTCAACTCTAATCTTTCTTTAATATTTTTTTTGTTTTTAACGGTAGTATAGTTTCTTTCTTTGCAGTCTTCACATGCTAGAACTACCATTCTGTCGTTTTTACCTTTGATTCCCATCATTTATTCCTTTATGTTTAATGTCATATTACAAGCCGGCTTAAGTGCTTTTTAAAAGAGAATGTGAGATGAAACACATTCTAACTTTTTCGGCTTATAGTAACATCATAGACCAAACAAAATAAAATGCAAATAGTTTGTTAACGGTTGTTAATACTCAAAAATAAAGGCTCACGGGCATTACACTGCCTTTGAGCCTTATATTTTATTTAATCGTTTTTACATTTTGTTACATAAGTTTATAAAATAAAAAAACAGCCGTTAGGCTGCTTTTTATTTTATAACAAAATCTCCGGCACGAGATCTGCCTCGATCTGAATAACTGCTTTCAAACCCTGAGCTGAGGGATTCTGAGCGAAGTTTTTCCATATATATTTGACCGTTTTTAACGACTTGTTGCAGCTGCGTCAAATCTTGTTCAAGATTTGTAAGAACTTGTTCTGCATACAACTCAGCTCCTTCACGTGTTTTCATTGCATCTTCTGTTGCCTGAAGTCTTATGTTTTCAGCTTCTTCTGATGCTTTGCGTTTGATTTCTTCGCATTCCTGTTGAACTTGAGTTCTAATTCTGATACCTTCACGTTCTAAAGCTTTTATAAAATCAGCCTCGCTTAATTTTCTATCAGCTTCCATTTGTGCATCATTTATAATTTTTTCAGCTTTTTGTTGTGCTTCAATCTGCATTTCTTCTCTACGTCTTAAAAATGCTCTTGCTTCCTGAACTTCTACAGGTAAAGATGCATAAATTCTATCAATTAACGTTTCTATTTCTTTGGTTTTTACCACGGTAAATTTGCGGGGTATAATTGGAAACCCTTCCTCCAAAGCTATTTCTAACATTTTTAATAAATCATATACGCCATTTTGTTGCATGGTTATCACATTTCCCTTTCAATAATTACATTTTACAAAAGCTAAAAAAAATTGTCAAATAGTTGAGGCATGAAAAACAGCTTATATTAACATTTATTGCGTTTATTCAGATATTCCTCTACAGGAGCAGGGACAAATTTTGAAATATCACCGCCGTTCAAAAATATTTCTTTTATAGTGCTGGATGAGATAAAGTTATATTTAGGTTTTGTAATCAAAAATACAGTTTTTATATCACTTGATAAGGCACTGTTGGCTTGAGAAAGCTGCATTTCATATTCAAAATCGGAAACTGCACGAAGACCGCGTAAAAGGATTTGTGCTCCTTTTCGTTTGGCATATTCAATCGTAAGCCCTTCAAAGCTGTCCACTTCAACATTTTCAAGATGTTGAACGCTTTCTTTTATAAGGTTTACACGCTCATCAACAGTTAAAAATGATTTTTTTTCTGAATTTTTTGCAACCGCAATAATCACTTTGTCAAATATTTCGGTGCCGGTGTGTAAAACATCAAGATGTCCTTTGGTTATCGGGTCAAAACTACCCGGATATATTGCTATTTTCATATATATTTAATCCTTTATTAAAGCATAAATAATTATAATCCAAATATTTTCACCGAAAGATTAAGAATTGTAACAAAATTTATTTAGTATGTCAATTTTATATACTTAAAATACTTTATATATATACGAGGACGACATAAAGAGATTTATAAAATACTACCTTCTACTACCTACTACACGAGAATTAAAGAAAAAGATTTTACAGCCGCGGCGCAAGCCCGGCTTTTTTATTTATAATTTATATAAAAAAATCCCGAGTTTTATTCAACAATTGTCCCATTTTCTATTTTGTATATTTTGACATCTTTCAGAAACTCTTCTTCAAAAAGAATTGTATCAACCGAAGTTATTACGGTTTGAGTTTTGTCATTTATGGACTTAAGCAGATAGTTTTGTCGTAAATCATCAAGTTCGGCAAGTACATCGTCAAGGAGCAAAATTGGTTCATCCCCTGTTTTATCCGTAATTATATCCAATTCTGACAACTTTAGAGCCAGCACTATTGTACGCTGCTGTCCTTGAGATGCATATTTAGTGGCTTCATTACTATTTATAAAAAATGTAATATCATCACGATGCGGTCCGACACATGATTGTCCGCGGCGAAGTTCTTCTGTTTTGCGTTCTTCAAGTGATTGTTTGAAAGCATCGGCAATTTCGTCTACTTCAGTTTCGTCATTAAGAAAAGAACAAGAATATTCAATTTTTAGCTCTTCAGTTTCAGAAATTATAAGATGTTTTTCTTTCGCAATTTTTTCTATTTCTTTCAGAAATTTTTTTCGTAAATATATTATATTGCTGCCGGTAATAGTTAATTGTTCGTTGTAAACATCAAGCAGTGTTTCATTGATGAGACCTTCTTTAAGAAAATTATTTTTTTGAATACGTATTTTATCGTACTTGGAGAGTCTTTCATCGTAAGCGGGGTATACCTGTGAAATTGCTCTGTCAAGCCAGTCGCGTCTGTCCGACGGATTTCCGCGCAGCAGCAGTAAATCAGAGGTTGAAAATAATACTGTTCTTAATACTGATTTAAAGTTTTTAGGAGTTGTCTTTACTCCGTTAACTTTTAATTCGCGGGATTTTTCACGGTTGTAAGAATAGCTCAATTCTATATCCGTATTTGATTTTGTTATATTTGCTTTTATCTCAAGCGTATTAGTATCAAAATTTATTAATTCAATATTGTTGGATGTTCTCGGGCTTTTTAAACAGGACAGAAAATAGATACTTTCCAGAATATTTGTTTTACCCTGAGCATTTTTGCCTATAATCAATATTTTATTTGACTCAAAATCAAGCGTGAGATTTTTACAATTTCTGTAATCTGTTAGTTTTAAATCCACAAGTCTCATACATTTATTATACATTAAACACAGTATTTATTGTGTAAAAATTAGACGGGTGAGAAATTTTATTATATAATAAGAATAAAGATATAAAGAAAGGAAAATATGTTACCGATTATATCAGAAGAAAATGCAGCATCCGTATTCAGCCAGATCTTCAAAGATATACCGACATGGCGGAAAAAGATGATTCATTATATAAAGGATGAGAATCCTGAAATTAATACTGCGATTATAGAAGCAGCTAATCAAACGGATTTAGATCCCAAGGCTGTTGCTTTGGGCGCATATATGACTTATTTATTGATAGAATTAGCGATGAAAGAAAACGAATCAATTATGAATTTTTCAGATTAAAAGGACGGGATTGAATGGCAATAGAAGAATTATTGGAAAGAATGGTAAAAGACGGCGGAAGTGACTTACATATATCAAGCAACTTACCGCCAGTAGCACGTATAGATGGCAATTTAAAAAGATATGATATGCCTCCTTTAATGCCTGATGAAGTTGAAAATCTATTGTTTCCAATGCTAACTAATGAACAGAGAAGACGTCTGGAACAGGATTGGGAGCTTGATTTTTCTTATGGTATTGAAGGTGTGAGCCGTTTTAGGGTAAATTTTTATAAAGATAAGGGCAACTATGCAGCTGCATTCAGAACGATTACCTCAACCGTCCCGTCATTTGAACAATTGGGATTGCCGGATATTGTAAGAAAAACTTCTGAAAAGCCGCGAGGTCTGGTACTTGTAACGGGTCCTACAGGTTCAGGTAAATCAACAACGCTTGCGGCAATGATTGATTATATAAACACAACCAAATCAATGCATATTTTGACTATTGAAGACCCTATTGAATATATACACACATCAAAACAAAGTATAATTCACCAGCGTGAATTAGGTATGGATACCCGTTCATTCTCTAATGCTTTACGTTCAGCACTTCGTGAAGACCCTGATATCATTCTGGTAGGTGAGATGCGTGACCATGAAACCATAGCTCTTGCATTGACTGCGGCTGAAACCGGTCACCTTGTTTTCGGAACATTACACACATCTTCTGCCGCACAGACAATTGACCGTATTATTGACGTATTCCCGGAAGGTCAGCAGCAGCAAATTCGTGTTCAGCTTGCTAACTCTCTTGTTGCGGTATTTGCGCAGACACTATTGCCAAGACTACAAGCAAACGGAAGCAAGAAGGGTCGTGTTATGGCTCAAGAAATCATGCTTGTTACACCGGCTATATCAAACCTTATAAGAGAAGCAAAAGCTGCTCAGATATATTCAACGATCCAAATGAATCAGGGATTAGGTATGCAAACGCTTGAAATGTCTCTAGCTAACCTGCATAGAGAAGGTAAAATTACTCTTGAAGATGCAATGGCTAGATCTTCCCGTCCTGAAGAGTTGAAACGCCTAATGTAAATAACAATTTATAAATATTTTTGTTGAATTAAGTATGTAATATATAAAAATAGACCGATTTGTAATTTTATGCTAGTATCTAGTCGGAGAATGCAAAATGTTACAAACTCAGGCAAAACTTCTAAGCGGTGCTCAAATTCTTATCAATACCTTGCAAAAAAACAGTGTTGATAGTATTTTCGGCTATCCCGGCGGCGTTGTGCTGGATGTTTATGATGGACTTTCCAAACAAAACATAATAAAGCATTATCTGGTACGCCATGAACAGTCAGCCGTACATGCTGCAGAAGGTTATGCCGGAATGTCCGGTAAAACAGGGGTTGTTCTTGTCACGTCTGGACCGGGAGCTACCAATATTTTAACCGGTGTTGCTGATGCTTATTCTGACAGCATACCACTTGTTGTAATTACCGGACAGGTTGATAAAAACCTTCTGGGCAAAAATGCATTTCAGGAAATAAATATTATTGAGATAACAAAAAGCTGTACTAAGGCAGGCTTTCAAGTAACAGATGTTAATAATCTGGAAGAGACATTAAATAAGGCATTTGAGCTTTCTCAAAAAGGTAAAAAAGGACCGGTTATTGTTGATATTACCAGGAATGTGTTTTCAGAATTTGCTCAATACAAAAATCAATCCCTGCCTCAACATTCCTATGAGACAATAGATTCATTGCAAGAGCTTGACAATGCAGAGCTGTTAATATCACAATCTAAAAGACCAATCATTCTTGCAGGGGCTGGAGTGTTAAATTCCGGTGCGCAAAAAGAATTATTTGATTTCGCAAAATTTATAAATGCTCCGGTTGTTTCCACTATGATGGGACTTGGGGCTTATCCGCTTGAGGATGAAAATTATTTTGGTATGCCGGGTATTTATGGACATAATTCAGCAAATGAAGTCTTAAGAAGATCCGATTTAATTATACTTCTTGGTGCCCGATTTAATGATCGTATTTCATCTGTTTTTAATGCTGAGGATTTAAATAAAAATATTTTACAGGTTGATATCAATTCCGAAGAATTAGGTAGAAATATAGCTATAAATACCGGTATCTGTTCTGATATTAAAGTATTTTTGCAGCATTTAAAAGTTAGTGCAAAAGACAGAGCATGGCTGGACTCCGTATTATTTTTTAAAAGTTTAAATACTGTTATGGAACGCCATTCTAATCTTTTACATTCAGTTGATGTAATAAACGAAATTTATAAATATGCTGATACAGTTACAACAGAAGTTGGACAGCATCAGATTTTTGCCGTTCAAAATTACAAGCCGAACATAAAACTTATAACATCAGGAGGGTTTGGCACGATGGGATTCGGGCTGCCTGCGGCTATCGGGGCTGCTGTTGCAAGCCCTGACAAACCGATAGTCTGCCTTGCCGGTGACGGGTCAATTCAGATGAATATTCAAGAACTTGCAACGATTAAGGATTATAATCTGCCTGTGAAAATTGTAATTTTTAATAATGGATATCTTGGTATGGTGCGTCAATTACAGGAAAACAATTTCAGCGGCAATTATTATGAAACAAAAATCAGTAATCCTGATTTTGTGACCCTTGCACATAGTTATGGTATAAGTGCTGCGCGTGCACATAATAAAGCTGAATTACACTCGGTATTAAAAATGGCATTTGCTGATAATGAGCCGTTTGTTGCAGAAATTGTTATTGAACCGTTTGAATTAGTATAGCAATACTCATTAAAATACAAAATTGCATCATTAAGTTTCTTGCCTGAAAAAGGGTAAAATAAAATCCGAAACTTCCTTCCTGCAAATAAAATTTTTGATTTTCAAAAGGCAAATTCCACCAGTGTACATTTGGAATACGACTTTTTTCAAATATTTTGGTTTCTTTGTATGTAATTATTGCAAGCGGTATTGTTAAAAAAGTTATAAAAAGATACAGGTTGTGACTTACAAAAGCTAAAACTGCAGTCATTATATAGCCGAAACTGTAAAATAAAATAAGTAATTTTAATGCTTTATTTTTATCACCAATTCTGCAGCAAAGTGTTTTTTTATGATAAGTCATATCTCCTTCAAAGTCCAGAAGTGTGTGAACATACAAAAAGCCCAGTGTAAACATTACAACCGCAAGTGAGAGCATAAAAACTTCAAGAGAAAATGTTTTGGTCATCACAAAATACACACCTTCAAACATTAATGGTCCGTATGCAATAAAAACAACCGCTTCACTCAATCCTACAAGTGAACATTTTTGGTATAAAAGTGTAACAAGAGCTCCTACAAGTGCAAGTGCTATAACCGGCAAACCGGCTTTTAATGTTAAAACTATTCCTATTATTGCGGCTATGGCACAATATATTATTACCATTCTAAATATTTGTTGCGGAGTTACGCGATTTTCAAAAATATGTGCGCATTTACATTTCTGGGCAGATTGAATGTATTTCTCGTCTTTACAAAGAATTTTGTAATCGCAGTAATCATCAATGAGATTGGTTGCAAGATGTGCAAAAATAATGCCGACCAGTGCCAGCAGCCCGTTGAAAATATCTCCGTTGTACTTTATTCCCCACAAAAATGCCACAAGCCAGGACATTACGGTCATAGGCAGTGCAAAGGCGCGAGAGCAGTCAATCCAGAATAAAAAACGTTCAAAAACTTTTCTCATTTAATAAGGCATCCCATTTTAACAACGTCTTCATAGTCGGCTCCGCCTTCAAGTAATTCTTCAGCAGTCAGTCCAAAAAGTGTTATAAGACTTATTGCATTGTTATCGTTATCTTTGAGATATTTGACAGCCTCACTGACAGCCTCTTCTCTTGAAAGCTTGTAAAAATCATCTAAATCTCCGCGTCTAAATCCCCGTTTTTTGGCTTTTCCCATTAGTTCTTTACTCCTAATGCCAGAAGTGCCGCACCTATCATGCCTGAATAATTGCCTGCCTGAGCTTTCACTATTCTTGTTGGAGTTGTTACTATTTCTGAATTAACTTTTTCGGTTAAGTATTCTGTATCAACAAATTCAGCCATTGAGCCGGACAAAACAATAACATCAGGATCAAACAAATTAGCCAGACCAATTAAACCTTCAAGAATATCATTTTCCCATTTCTTAAATATTGCGGTCATTTTTGCGTCACCTTTTTGCCAGCCGTCAATGACATCGTAAGTCGTAACATCTTTATTATTAAGCATCTCTTCTGCAGTGAGTTTCAACCCTGTTCCGGAGGCATAAATTTCAAAACAATCCCATGCGCCGCAGGTACATTTTCTATGTTTATCTGTACGCATTTTAAAATGCATTTCTCCTGCAGCACCGTTTTTCCCTTTATATAATTTATTATCAAGAATTATACCTCCGCCAACACCTGTTCCAAGGGTTATCATAATGGAATAAGGCATTCCTTTGGACGCTCCGATAATATGTTCAGCCCAGGCTGCAGCATTTGCATCATTTTCAACAAATACACGCTTTTTACTCAGGGACGTAAAGTTCATTTTAGGATAACCTTCCGCAATATTCCCTGTTGAGCCTAAAATACCGTTATTACTGTTATTAACAGCCCCGCAGGTTGCGAATGCTATAACATCAACTTCGTTTTCGTATTTTTGAATAATATCTTTAAATATTTTTTCTATTTCTTCAAATGTCTTTGGGGTATGACGTTTTTCTATTTCAGAAATAATTTCGCCGTTTTCATTAATAATAGTATTATAAATTTTTGTTCCGCCAACATCAATAGCTAAAGCTTTTTTCATGACACCTCTTATTTTTTTCTTTGGACAAATCTTTTAGTAATTAATTGCGGACGTGTAATCGCAGATCCTATTACAACGCAATGTGCGCCCAGTTCAAAAGCTTTATCTACCTGTTCAGGCTCCCAGATTCGACCTTCAAGCACAACCGGTATATTTACTTCTTGAACCAGATTTTCTAACAGTTCAAAATCCGGTCCTTCTCCTCTGTTTTGAGAGAACTGTGTATAACCGGAAAGTGTTGTCGAAAGCATATTTGCACCTAATTGTGCACAATTTATACCTTCTTCTACGGTAGAAATATCAGCCATAGAAACTCTTTTATTTATTTTAATATATTTAATTGTTTCAACCAGAGTGCTGTTATCAGGTCGCGGACGAGAAGTCCCGTCAAAAGCAATTACATCGGCTCCGACACTAATCAGACTCAAAACATCGTTAATAGTTGGAGTTATGTATACAATTTCCTGCCAGTTTTGCGGTATGATATCCGGCTTGGTTATCCCGATAACAGGGATGTCAAAGAGTGTTTTCGCATTTTTTACATCTCTTGTACCTGCTACACGAAGACCGCCTGCCCCGCCTTTAACAACAGATTTCATCATCGCAGCCATACATTTTTCAAGATATAAAGGCTCACTTGGCATTGCCTGTACTGAAACTACTACTTTATTTTTTAACCTGTTAACTATATTATCCATATTTTTATTATACAATAGAATTAAAAGATTGCACAAGATTTTCATAGGGGATTGTAATGAATTTTATCAAAAAATATCGTTTAATCATTGTAATAGCACTTGCATCATTGATTATTAGAGTTATGAATTTGGATAAAGCCGGAGGGCTCTGGTACGATGAAGCAACTATTTATTCAATAGCGTCTAAAAGTTTTCCGCAAGGGATGATGCATGCTGATGCGCACAGATTTTTACTCTTTCCTTTGTATTATTTTGTTTATCACTTATGGATCAGCCTTTTAGGAAATTCAGATTTTATAATTAGATTAATGTCAGTATTTTTTGATGTTTTGAGTGTCGGGGCTGCTTATTTTGCGGGGATCGCACTTGGTGAATTCCTTAATAAGGATGAAAAGATAAATGAACGGATAGGAGTGACATATTCCTTGCTTTATGCCTTAAACTCCTCATTTATATATTATGCACAGGAAGCAAAATTTTATTCACTAACATTTCTTCTTGTAAACTTTTTAATTATTTTCTGGCTAAAGTTTTTAAAACAGCAGGACAAAAAATCATCTGCTCTATTTTATCTCGCAAATTTCTTTTTAATTTACACATATACCTCACAAATTCAGAAGACGCTCAAAAGACTTAATTGCAAATTCTCAAAATTACGAAAGCTATCCGCTGCAATTCTTAAGATTGTCCAAACTAAATAATGATTTGTTGAAAGTTTTACGCAAAGAAGGCAGACTGCAAAAACGAATTATGGTAAATAATTGGGAAATATTCGTATTTGATATATAATAAATTTAAAAGAGGAAATAGTAATGAAAAAAAGTTTGATAAAATATCCGTTTTTAACCAGAGAAGTTGAAGTTTACGAACTCGAAAACGGACACAAAATAGTTTTAGCACATAAAGAGGGTGAACTTGTTAATGTCAGCACCTGGGTAAAAACAGGTTCTATAAATGAAGATGACACTAATAATGGCATTTCACATTTTCTGGAACATTTGATGTTCAAGGGAACACATAAACATAAAGCAGGTGAATTTGACAGAATTCTTGAGGCAAAAGGGGCAATAGTTAATGCTGCAACATGGAAAGATTATACTTTCTACTATGTAACTTTACCTAAAGGGAAAGATGATAAAGACTTATATCTGGCTATAGATTTACACGCTGATATGATGCTTGATCCTGTTTTGCCGGAAGAGGAAATAGGGGCTCCTTTTGATCTGAATGATCATACGGTAACAGATAAACGCGAACGGCATGTCGTTATAGAAGAAATAAGAATGCGTAAGGATCAAAATTGGACAAAAGTTTATAATACCTGTAACTTCAATATGTATACAAAACATCCGTACAAACGCGATGTAATAGGTACACCTGAAATTATCTCTCAGGTTACGCGGCAGCAAATAATGGATTACTATAGAACTTTCTATTCTCCGGAAAATATGACAACTATTATTGTCGGTGACTTTGACCACGAAAAAGTATTAAAAGCTGTAGAAGAAGGGTTTGATTTTAAAGGGCGTGAAAACACTGTTAAAAAAGTTTTTGAATCGGATAAACCAACTGATAAAACTATATTTGTAGAAAATACGACTAAATCAAATACAGCATATTTAATGGTCGGTTATCTCGGTCCCAAAGCAAATGCTTTGAAAGAAAATATAGAACTTGATTTAATCAGTATAATACTTGGGGACGGTACAAGTTCAAGATTGTATCAGAATTTAATAGAAAAACAGCGTGATCCGATTTTCAACTTTGCCGGATGCGAACATTATCAATTCAGAGACGGAAATAATTTCTTTATACAGGCAAATTTCAAACCTGAAAAAAAAGATATTGCACTTGAGCTTATAAAAAAAGAAATTAATGGACTTTTGGAGAAAAAAATCACACAAGACGAGTTATTAAAAGCTAAAAAGAAAATTAAATCCCGTTTTGCGCAGGAGGCGGAAACAGTTTCTGAGATAGGTGAAAATATAGGCTATTATATGACTGTGTGTGAGGACTTAAAACTGATTGAAGATTACCTTAAAGATGTAAATGATATTACAATAGATGACTTAGAAAACACAGTCAGAAAGTATTTAAATATTGATAATGCAGTGATGTCTTTGCTAATGCCGGAAGGTTAATCAAAATCAAAAAAATTTTTGACAGGCACATCCAGTGCGTCAGCCATAATAAATAATTTGCGAAGACTTATGAATTCTTTGCCTGTTTCAATGCAGGCAACGTGTTCACGCGAAAAATCAAGAATTTCCGCAAGCTGATTTTGCGAAAGCTTTTTCTGCTTGCGGTATTTTTTTATATTTGCTCCTAAGAGATTAAGTCTTGACATATTTTTATTTTGCATCAATAATAATAACAAATATGTAAGGTGATACATTACAAAATGGAGGTATAAATGAAACATTCAGCATTTACATTGGCAGAGGTATTAATAACCCTTGCGATTATCGGAATTGTTGCAGCATTGACGCTGCCGAATTTAATTTATTCTTATAAAAAACGTGTAATAGAAACGCGTCTGGTACATTTTTCATCAATGTTCAGACAGGCAATACAAATGGCTGAAGCTGAACACGGTGAGACTACAACCTGGGATGGCTTTCAGATCGAGAACGCAGATGCTATGCTTGAATCCTATAATAAATATCTAAATAAATACATAAAAACAGTAGAATACCATAAAACTCCCAAAGGAGTGGCTTTCGCACTGCCCAACGGTTCAGGATTTCACTATCGTAAAAATCTTGATACCGGAACATGGCGCGGCAATTTATATCTAACTTTTTGCGTGCACTATGATGCCTGTAAAAACATGGATGATTCTGTTTTGGCAAGTCGTGTATATGATGGCAAAGAAAAGTTTCACTTTAATGAGGTTGGAATACCAATTACCGTATCTCAAGAGCCAGATGATCCTTATAGAGAAATGACCCGTGACGAATTAATAGAAAACTGTAAAAATTCTCATTTTAAATGTGTTGGTTTAATTCAGAATGATGGTTGGAAAATAAAGGACGACTACCCTATAAAACTTTAACATTGTAAGCGGGGCGGCGATGAAATCGCCGCCCCTAATTATTTACCTCATTTCAGCCTGAAGTTTTTTCAGGCTGATGGATAAAGTTGAACGGTTTTGCATGGCAAGTTTCAAATATTCTTTGTATTCCTCTTCTTCACCCAGCATTTTTGCAAGCTGTGCATGAATATAATAAAAATCACCTGTATTTGCCCCTTGATCTTCTGCAGTTTCCATAACCTCTTCAGCCTCGTCCAATTGTCCTTGTTTAGCAAGAATTTTTGCGTAAACTACATATGCATCATAGTCTTTCGGGTTGTATTCAAGTGTTTTTTGAAGGTTTTCAATTGCACGGTCATAATCACCGCGTTCATAATCTATTGATGCCAGATTAAAATATGCCCAGCTGTATTCAGGTGATATTTCTAAAACTTTATTGAATTTTGCCTCCGCACCATCTAAATCGCCTTTATCTTTTAAGATGTTTCCGATATAAAAATGAGCATAAATATCTTCATCATTCAATTCTACAGTGCGCTCAAAATAATATTTAGCCCCGTCATATTTGCCTTCTTTAAAGTAACATAATCCTATACTGAAATAGGCGTTTGAATCATCTTTATCATATGTTAAAACAGTTTCAAAACAATCAACGGCTTCTTCATACATTTTTTTGTCCATATAAACAAGCCCGAGATTATAATGCGCATCAGCTTCTTCCGGTGAAATTTCAATTGCTTTTTTATATGCGTCAACAGCCTTATCCAATTCTTTTAATTTTTCGTATACAATACCCAGATTGTAATAAATTCCGCTGTCATCTTCAAAAAATTTAGAAAGATATAAAAAATGCTGCAATGCCTCTTTAGGAAACCCCGAATCTAATAATAGCACTGCAAGCTGTCTGCGCGCCTGAAAATTTGAATGGTCTTCCTTTAGAATATTTTGTAACTCTTCTATCTTATCTAATTTGGACATATTTGAATTTTAACAATATTTTGACACATTTGCAACCTATTGCAAAAACTTCATCTTTTGGAGTAAAATATATATGGTCAAAATGACAACAGGAGAGTATTTTATGAGAATGAAAATTTTAACAATAATATTGGCAATGTTTATGCTTATACAGACTGTAGTAGCAGTACCTTTTAATGCTAATGCAAAAACAAAACGTATTCCGGCAGGTACAAAGTTTGAATTAAAATTACTAACCCCGATAGGTTCAGCCCCTGAATATCAGGGAAAAGAGTTTCAGGCTGTTCTGATGACAGATCAGACTTCTGATACGGATGTTATTTTGCCGATGGGGTCACTTGTCAGAGGCAGTATTGTAAAAATAGTCCCTTCAAAAAGATTTTCAAAAGGCTCTGTTATGTATTTGAACTTTGACCACGTTGTAACACCGAATGGTCGCCAACTACCAATTTCAATGTCTGTTGTCGGCAGAACAGAATTAACCTATGACGGCGGTTTGACAGCGTCAAAAGGTTATGGTGATGCACTTTCTCAAAATTGGGAAAAGACAAAAGAAATAGCAAAAACAGCAACAGATTGGGGCAATGATACTTTTGAAGATGTTGCAGGCGGATATTTTAGAATTCTGACTCTTCCGCTTTCAGCCATAGGCGGCGGTATCGGCGCAGGTGCATATTACGTTTATGACGGCGTTGCCGATATGATAAGAAAAGGAAAAGATATTTATTTAAATAAGGGTGAAACTATAAAGGTAATCCTTGTTGATCCTATTGATGTACCGGTAATATAAATAGTAAGGAAAATAAAATTATGAAAATGTCAAAATTGTTTGTTCAAACACTTAGAGAATTCCCTTCTGATGCGGAAGTCGTTTCTCATAAAATGCTTGCGCGCGCAGGTTATATAAGAAAATTAACAAGCGGTGTTTATAACTTTTTGCCTCTGATGTGGCGAGTTTTGAAAAAGGTGGAAACAATAGTTCGTGAAGAGATGGATGCCGCCGGTGCTCAAGAACTTTTAATGCCGTTTGTACAGCCAAAAGAATTGTGGGAAGAATCAGGCAGATGGGATGCTTACGGTAAAGAATTAATGCGGCTTAAAGACAGGCATGACCGTGTTATGTGTCTTGGACCTACTCACGAAGAAGTAATTACTGCAATTGCACGTGACGGTCTGAAATCATATAAACAGATGCCTGTAAATTTATATCAAATTCAATCAAAATTTCGTGATGAAGTAAGACCCCGTTACGGACTTCTTCGCGGACGTGAATTTATTATGAAAGATGCATACAGTTTTGATGTTGATGAAGCCGGACTTGATAAAGAATATGAAAACATGGCTCGTGCATATAAAAGAATTTTTGACCGCTGCGGACTTGCCACTAAAATGGTTCAATCTGACTCAGGTGCGATCGGCGGCAGCGTAAGCCACGAATTTATGGTTATTACAGATACAGATGCAGGCGAAAATGATGTTTTCTATTGTGATAACTGTGATTATTCTGCAAATTCTAACCATGCAGTTTCTAAATTGCCTGAAGCCGTTGTAGATGGTAAAGAATATTTTACGCAAACTAAAGTTATGGATACGCCAAATACTCATTCAATTGAAGAATTGTCTGCGTTTTTAAATATCCCTTCAACATTAATTTTGAAATCGCTTGTTTATATAGTGGATAAGAAACCTGTAATCGCATTGATACGTGCTGATAAAGCTGTTGAAGAAACTAAGTTAATGAATGCTGTTGGCGGTATTGATATCAGAATAGCCTCATCTGCGGAAATTGCCGAACTAATGGCTAATCACGGATTTGATGCCGTTCCGGGATTTATCGGTCCTAAAGGAATGGATGATATTCAAATTATTGCTGATGAAACAGTTAGAGACATGAAAAATTTTGTTGTAGGTATTAATGAAACAGATAAACATCTTGTTGGGGCTAATCTTGAAGATTTTGGAATAAAAGATTTAAAATACGCTGATATCAGACTGGTACAGCGCGGTGAATTTTGTCCTGAATGCGGCAGACCTCTTCTTGTCACACGCGGTATTGAAGTTGGTAATATATTTAAATTAGGTACTAAATATTCAAAACCAATGAACGCTGTCTATACGGATGTTGACGGTAAAACAAAACCTTTTGTAATGGGTTGTTATGGTATCGGAATTTCAAGGACAGCAGCTGCTGCTGTTGAAGCTCATTACGATGAACACGGAATTAAATGGCCAATTTCAATTGCGCCATATCATGTAACAATAGTTCCTGTTAATATTCTGGATGAACTCCAGATGAAGATAGCAAATGAATTATACGAAAAGTTGCAAAATGCCGGCGTTGAAGTTGTAATTGATGACAGAGATGAACGTGCCGGTGTTAAATTCAAAGATGCTGATTTGATAGGATTTCCTTACCGTATAACAGTCGGTAAAACTATTAACGAAGGTCTTGTTGAATTTAAAACACGTGAAACCGGTGATATTGAAAAAATTACACCGGAAAAAGCAGCGGAAAAAATGATAGAAATAGTTAAAAATATCAAGTAAAAACAATGGCAAAAGTCAAATCAAAATGGGTATGCACTGAATGTGGATATGAATCTGCCGGATATCTGGGAAAATGTCCGGAATGCGGGTCATGGGGTACTTTTCAGGAAGAAATTCAATATGCTGCTAAACCTGTGGTAAATACATCTGCAGTGAATGAATTTGTTAATACAGAAAAACCGTCCCTGCTAAAAGATATTCAAATTGGTGAAGAAGTTCGTGTAAGTACAAATATTTCCGAATTTGACAGAATTTTGGGCGGCGGATTGGTACAAGGGTCACTTGTACTGATAGCAGGCGATCCGGGCATTGGTAAATCAACAATACTTTTGCAAACCAGCGGCGAACTTTGTAAAAATAACAAAAAAGTTCTTTATGTGTCCGCAGAAGAAAGCGCGAGCCAGTTGAAACTTCGCGCTCAAAGATTGAATATAAATTCTGATAATTTGTTTGTTTACCCGCAAACAAGCATGGAAAATATTAAAACAGAGATTGAAGAGATTTTGCCTGATATCGTGGTGATTGACAGTATTCAGGCGATTTATTCTCAAGGGGTTGCAAGTTCTGCCGGCAGCGTTTCCCAAATCCGTGAGTGCTGTAATCTTTTGATGCATATTGCCAAAACAAAGAATATTACGGTTGTTGTAATAGGACATGTGACAAAAGACGGAAATATTGCCGGTCCTAAAGTGCTTGAACACATGGTTGATACCGTAATTTACTTTGAGGGGGATAAATATAAATCCTATAGAATGCTTCGTGCAATGAAAAATCGTTTTGGCAACACATCTGAGGTTGGAATTTTTGAAATGCATTCGGATGGGTTACGGGAAGTAAAAAATCCTAATGAACTGTTTTTAAATGAACGTTCACAGGTTGCAGTGCCAGGGAGTGCAATTATTGTTACTAACGAGGGCACACGTCCATTGCTTGTGGAAGTTCAGGCACTTGTAGGTACAACTCCGTATCCAACCCCTCGTCGTGTTACAAATGGAGTGGATGCAAGCAGGCTTCTGCAAATTCTGGCTGTGCTTGAAAAACGTGTGGGGTTAAATCTTTCAAAACAAGATGTGTACGTTAATATTATGGGCGGGATTGAGGTTGATGAACCTGCGGCTGACTTGGGAATTGCACTGGCAGTAGCAACCTGCGCAAGAGATGTTGTGGTAGACAGTCAAACGGTTATTATTGGCGAAATTGGTTTGTCTGGAGAAATACATCCTGTTAATAACATAGAAAAAAGATTAAATGAGGCTGCAGCATCCGGATTTAAAAAGGCCATAATTCCATTTGCAAACAATACAGAATTCGATAAAATTGAAATAGTACCTGTAAAACGTCTGATAGACGCAATAACGGCTTGTGTTGCTCCTGCATAAAGTAAGGACTTGAAAAATTTCAGGTGATATGTAATAATGGAAGAATAAAAATACAAACAAGAGGAGTTTGGATGACTGGAAAGCTGGCAAAAGAACAAAAACATAATACAGGTTGGAATTTTGACCGTTATAATGATGAATTTGTTCTGTATGCTCATACAGTCGGTTGGGCATACTTGCCCAACAACAAAAATTTCCGCCTTGCGGGATCTCTTTGTTAAAGGCACTAGGGCACTAAGGAGTTAATAAAGACGCTAAGACTTTAAGACGCTTAGTACAAAACAGAATTATAAAAAAGAAAGGTAAAAAATTATGAACCAGAAAACCAATTTGACAAAAATTATTAATCAGAACGAAATTAATCACGTAGCGACAGAGCCATTATCATGTCCTCCCCTCGAGGGAGGACCGGAATTTTTAATTCCGAGGAGGGGGCGTAAACGCGTAGCGTTTACGTTAGCAGAGGTGCTAATAACATTGGCGATTATCGGCGTGGTGGCGGTGCTGACAGTACCTGCATTAATCCAGAATTACAATGCAAAGGCATGGGAAACCGCACAGAAGGTGTTCACAAAGCGTCTTGAGGTGGCAACCCGTCAGATGAATACCGAGGAAAAATTGGCTGGGTATTCAAATACCATGGACTTCGTAAACGAACTAAAGAAATACATAAAAATAACAAGAGTATGCGACAACAGCAATATTACAAAATGTTTTAATAAAGAAGTAATCTGGAACGAAGGTGAAGACCCGATTGACATGTCCACAATAAGAAATGCAGCAAGTTTAGGTCAAGATGATTGGGATACAGATACAGTTGCAGTTCAATTTGCAAACGGTGTAAATGCAATTATTGCTTACAATCCAAACACAACACAGGAACCTTTTAATAATCAGTTTGCGGCGACTTCAGCAAGCATGGCAATATTGTACGATGTATCGGGAAATAAGAATCCAAATACAAACGGTAAGGATATAGGCAAAATAAACGTAGAAAATCTTGCAGGTGTAACGGGTTGTATGATAGATCCGAACTTAGTAGGCGGCATGTGTATATCACAGATATTAGGACCACAGAATGGCGGATTTGGACCACTAACAAAAGCAGAATGTGAGGCACAAAAAGGAGACTTAGGTATAAGTGCTTGTAATTATGACAATGATTATTGGGCTGGTGCAGTAGCAAAATGCGGAGGTACAAGTAAAATGCCAACAATGGAACAGCTGGGACAATTAGCCGGATATTTATACGACACAGACAGTATAGGAGCTAAAAATGATTATACTGGCGCAATAAACACAACCAAAGCTGCCCAATTTTTCACCGCACTACCATCTTCTAGTGCGTTCTATATTTGGGCAGGGGAGGAGTATAGTCAGCAGCATGCATACTGGCGCGGCTTTAATCCTACTCGTACGAGCTGGAACCGCGGTAGCCGCTTCGCTGATGACAAGATCGCGATATGCTTAGGTGATTCCAATTAAGAGGATTTTGTCCTCTTAATTGAAGGCATGCTCGCTGAAATTTATAAAATAAAGAACTGACACACTTATTTATTGTATATCAGTTCTTTTTCGTATATTAAAGAAAGGAATTTTTAAATTATATTTTGCTTAATTTGTCAAGTGCTGCATTTGCTGCGTCTTGAACATTTTTGTCCTGGTCTTTTTGTGCTATTGTAAACAATGTTTTTAAGTCTTCTTTATAAGCTGGCTGTTGAATATAGCTTAATGCTTCAATAGCTGATGCTCTTACCATAGGGTTCGGGTTATCTTTTAACTGATCAACAATTGTTACTGCCCCCGGTAATTCTGTCAAAGGAACGGTTGTATTAGATAATTTTTGAACTTCGTCACCATAAAGTTTTTGCATTATAGATTCAGTGAACATTGCATAGCTTTTGTTTCTTTCAGCTTGTTCCATAGGTGTCATTGTGTTAGCTAATTTATTTTCTTCATCAGTCAACTTTTGACCTGACATTAATTTTTGTCTAGCTGCGATTTGTTCAGCTGATGGACCTTCCAATTTGCTTGAATCTGCTGTAATAATATTATTTAAAGCGTTGATAACTTTTTCATCTAATAATTCAGTAGCTTTTTGAGGTTCATCTTTAACCATATTAGCTATTTCTTCCATAGCATTAGCCTGAACTTCGTAATCCGGGTTTGTTAATTTAGCAATAAAGCCATTCAAGTCAACCTGCGGAGTAACCGGAGCAGGCGGAACTACTTCTACCGGTTTAGCTGCTGCCGGTTTTTCCGGAGTAACAACCGGAGCCGGAACTACACTGGGTGGAACATTTATATTTTGTTGCTGAACAACTTGAGGCTGCGGAGCAGCTTGAGGTTCTGTTTTAATTGGCGCAGTTGCTACAGGAGAGGGTATAGCTTGGGTTTCCTGTGTAGGAACTGCTGCAGGGGCTGTTGGTTGAGGAACAGGCGCCTGTGTCATTTGTGGAGGCATGTAATATGGTTGTTGGGTTGCCTGCGGGTAATTGTATATTTGACCCTGTGGTGGGTTGTAATATGGCATTGTTGGCTGCGCATATTGTGGTTGTTGTGCCATTGGGGCACCGGCTTGAGGATTGATAATGTCAATCTTTACGGCATTATAACTAGGTTGTTGAGCCACTGGTTGCATCGGTTGTTGCATGTAAGGATTGACTACATTTGGAACTTGCATCATATAATTTTTCCTTTCAATAAAAAAGTCCTATTACTTTTACATTGGATTTAAGACTCCTCAAGAAATAAAATTGCTAATATTTAATTTTTTTTTAATAATTCTTAACAAAAAAACTGAAATGCTATTTATACTTGAAGTTTCATCGTGTCAAAATTGATTAACACATAACCCTAGAATAATATTAGCACAAACAAAATATTTGTGATAATATATAAGTAGAAACTTTTCACACGGGGTTTTAGGTAGTATAATAATCAGACAGGATAAGGGATTATGCCAATTAACAAACAGGAAAAAAAATCTATACGTTCAGCATTTGGTAAAACTTTAGCCGAATTGGGCAAGAAAAATTCAAATATAGTTGTCATGGATGCGGATTTGGCATGCTCAACACAGACACAGATATTTGCAAAGGAATTTCCTGAAAGGTTTTTTGACTGCGGCATAGCCGAACAGGATATGATAGCAACTGCAGCCGGACTTGCTGCGGCAGGAAAAATACCGTTTGTCTCAAGTTTTGCGATGTTTGCGACCGGCAGAACTTATGATCAGATAAGAAATTCTGTTTGTTATCCTGAGTTTAATGTAAAGATTGTCGGAACGCATGGCGGTGTTACTGTTGGAGAAGACGGGGCTAGTCATCAGGCACTTGAAGATATTTCTTTAATGCGCGGAATACCTAATATGACAGTTATTGTGCCTGCTGATTGCCGTGAATGCGAAGAAGTTATTAAATTTGCGGCTGAAAATTACGGTCCGATGTATATCAGAATTCCCAGAACTAATGTTTGTGATATCTTTCCTGAAGACTATAAATTTGATTTTTGTACGGTTGATATTATGCAAGAAGGAACAGATGTTACGGTTATTACCAATGGTGAAACTCTTGCTGAAGTTATTCTTGCATCTGAGATACTTAAACAACAAGGTTATTCGCTGCAAATTATAAACGCTCCTGTTGTGAAACCTTTAGACGGAGCTACTATAATTGATTGTGTGAAGAAAACAAAATTTGTGATTACGGTTGAAAACCATTCAATTATCGGCGGGTTGGGAAGTGCAGTTTGTGAACTGCTCGCAGAGTATTATCCTGTTCCTGTGCACAGGCTGGGGGTAAATGATACTTTCGGACAAAGCGGAAAAGCAGATTTTCTGCTTGATTATTACGGATTGACTGCCGAAAAGTTGGTTATAAGTATTAAGCGCCAGATTGATAAATATCGTTTGGCTTATAAAGGATAAATATATGATTCAATTCAGAAGTGTTACAAAAAAATATAAAAACGGAAATTATGCATTAAAAAATATCAATCTTGATATTATGTCGGGTGAATTTGTGTTTATTGTGGGAGCTTCAGGGGCCGGTAAATCAACCTTAATGAAACTTCTCTACAGTGAAGAACGCCCGTCCAGCGGTACTGTTACTATTGGCGGAATTAATGTGGCAAATCTCTCCAGTGATAAGGTCCCTAATCTAAGAAGATGCATGGGAATAGTTTTTCAGGATTATAAACTTCTACAAAATCAGAGTGTTTATGATAACGTCGCATATGTAATCAGAACACTTGGTATAAGTTCAAAAGAAATTAATGCAAGAGTTTGCGGGGCATTAAAAATTGTAGGGTTGTATGATAAAATGAATGTTACGCCTGCAGAACTGTCCGGAGGAGAACAGCAAAGAGTTGGTATTGCACGTGCAATAGTTAACGGACCGCCTTTGCTCATTGCTGATGAACCGACAGGTAACCTTGATCCTAAAAACTCAATGGAAATTATGCAAATTCTTGATCAAATTAATCAAAGAGGCATTACTGTAATTGTTTCTACGCACGATAATGCTATGGTTGATTATTTCAGAAAACGAGTTATTACACTTGATAATGGCGAAGTAGTTAGAGATATACAGGCAGGTACTTATGAGTAATCCTAAATCACAAATAAAAAAGAAAGTAAAAAAACATATTCCAAAAGATTGGCTTTGCGAACTTAGAATTCTTTATCGTCTTTCTATGGAAACTTTTCATGATATTAGAAGAACAGGCATAGTCAACCTTGTAATTATAACAACAATGGCTGCTATTTTAACAATTTTTGCTTCTTTTTTCAGAACGGCAATATCAGTATCTGCATTTGCACATGAACTGGGTAATGTGTTGGAAATTTCCGTATATCTTAAAGACGGAGCTGATGCAAATGTCGTAAAAAACAGAGTTAAGACTTTCGAGCATGTTGAAAGTGTTACGGTAATTCCCAAACTTACATCATGGACAAATCTTAAACGCGAAATGGAATTGCCGGATATGGAAAACCCGCTGCCGGATACTTTGCACGTTAAAGTTGATAAGCCGGAAAATATAGAATTTGTGTTTAAAGATGTTAAACAATTAAAGTCTGTAGAAGATGTAAGTTATGCACAGGATCTGGCAAAAAAAATTGAGGCTTTGAATAATATTGTAAACACAATAACTGTATTTGTAATAATTATCATGGGTGTATTAACCATCACTATTATAAATAATACAATTCAGTTAGTAATTCAATCAAGAAAAGATGAGATTGAGATTATGCGATTAATGGGTGTCAGCAACTGGTATATCAGATTCCCGTTAATTATGCAAGGGGCTTTTTACGGATTTATGGGGGCTTTAATCGCAATGCTGCCTTTAAATTTTGTAGATCAGGGGCTTTTAAATATGCACAAATTCTTTATGGTTCCGGGTCCTGTGTTCGCACAAAACATTGTTGTTATAATAATGTTTGCAATGGGAATTTTATTTGGTGCAGGCGGTAGTTTCTTATGTATTAAAAAACATTTACAAGTATAAATTATGGGTAAAGAGAACAGTATAGTTTTAATATCAGCAAATGAAGATTTTGCGGCAAAACTCGCAGAGAGAATAATTTTATTAAGAAAAACTGATAAAGTTATAACCTGCGGCTATGTCAATGCATTGAAAACGGTTATGGAAAATGAGACTTCAGTCGCAATTTTGCATGATGACGGGCATGACAAAACAATTAGTATGGCTGGAGAGCTCCAATCGTATTCCCCTGTGATACTTTTATCTCAGGATGATCAAACAATTCTTGATGCATATGATAGAGGGATAACCGATTTTTGTCGTACAGATGCAAAAGATTTTGAGCTGGTTATGCGTATTGTGAATTGTTTGAAAACAGCAATAAACAAACAGGCTATAAAACGTGCAAATAAGATTTTAATACAAAATCAAATTCTTGATAAAGATACCGGATTTTATACGTATAAAGCTGCAGAAACTGTAATTAATAATGAAATTATGTTGAGAGATTTGCAGACGGGGACATTTATTGCGGTTTCTCCTGCAGAAAATTCAAAGTCATTTTTCTCAACAGACAGAATTGCTAAAGCAATAAAGCAGTCAGTAAGAGCGGATGATATTGTAACTTTTGGCAAAGGCGCGAAATTTTATATTCTATTGCCATATACAAACGTAGATGGAGCTGTTGCTGTTATTGAAAAATTAGAATCTGCTTTTTCTGAAAAATTTGAAATAAAAGCGGGTATCAGCGAAATTGCAGGAAAAGACTTTTTACAAATGGAAAAGGAAAGCCTTAAGGCACTTCTTGACGCTATGTATTCTGAGAATACATATATTGTGAGCCGGTATAAAGATGAAGTTAGTGATGACTGGCTTGATGAAGATGTTGTAAAATCTAAAAATTATAAATTATTCAGACAGATTTATAATAAAAAATTGGAAAAAGTTATTATACCGGTATTTTATCGCGCACAAATGGCTTATGATGAAAAAATGCCTGATAGTACAATTTTTCAGTTTGCTGACGATGAACAATGTATTTTTCATATAAAAAATAAGTATCAGGACAGCAAATTAAAGATCATATATCCCGGGTTTGCAAAAGTTATGGTATATATAATTCATCAGGGGCTGGATAGTCCTGAAAATAGAGATATAGCATTGCCTCTTTCAAAAATTACTCATAAAGATTTGATGAAAATAATAGATGATTTTATTGCAGAATTTAAGACTGCTGCTGTAAAGTAAGGAGACATAAATGAATAAATTATCCCCAAATGACTCACTTGTTTTATTGATTGATATACAAGATAAATTGGTAGGTATGCTTGAGAAAGATATTATTGTTGACAAAGCCTCTAAATTAGTAAAGGCTGCAAAAATTTTACAAATACCGGTAATAGTAACAGAACAATATCCAAAAGGACTTGGAAAAACAGTGGCTGAAGTTGCACAAAATTTACCTGAAAATACTCAAACTTTTGAAAAAGTTACATTTTCAGCATTGGATACTGATGGAGTATTAGAAAAAATTAAATCCTACGGTAAAAAACAAATTGTTTTATTAGGAATAGAAACACATATTTGCGTGCATCAAACATGTGCTGCATTATTAGAACAAGGATATGAAGTTTATATTATTAAAGATGCCTGTGCAAGCCGCAATAAATATGAATTTTTGCAGGGGATTGAGGCTATGAGACAAAATGGAGCAAAAATTTCATGTCTTGAGATCTCTTTATTTGAATGGTTGGGTAGTGCAAAGCATCCAAATTTTAAAGAAGTACAGGCTTTAATAAAATAATTCTCATTAAACAATTGAGTGCCTCTGAACTATTCAGAGGCACCCTTTATAACTTTTAAATTTTTAATTAGTAATCACCTACAGAAGAATCTTCTTCGTCACGCAGTGAAGATAAATCGTCTCTGCATGTTACATCAAATCCGTCAGGTAAAAGATCATCATCCGGCCAGATGGTATCATCATCAAATCTGCAGGCATCTAAATTATATGCAGCTGTTAAATCAGAATTACTCAAGTTAGCTTCTGATAAAATAGCCCCGGCTAAATCCGCATCTGTAAAATTACAATAAGTCATTTCAGCATAACTGCAATCTGCCCCTGTTAATAAACATTCGGAAAAATCACATTCCAGAATTCTTGCTCTTGTAAAATCTACAGAAGTCAAATCAGCTCCTGTAAAGTTTGTCAGTGAAATACTGCTGTCAGCAAATGAACTTGAATTAAGATCAACATTGCTAAAATCTATTTCGTTAAGTACAATACCGGAAAAATCAACTTCACTCAAATCAACTTCTTCCTGATCAATCTTCCATTCATTAAATCTGTCGGGGTGTTTTTTTAGTAATTCGATTAGTTCTTCTTTTGTATAATCTATCATAGTTTCTCCTTAATATATTTATTAACTGTTGATTAAATTCATCTGTAACGCCAACAATGTTGCTTGGGTCCTGCTGGCAACCTTTAATTTTTTAAATACATTATTAAGATGTGTTTTAACTGTAACTTCTTTAACGAATAGTTTGTCCGCTATTTTTTTGTTACTAAGACCTTTTGCAACAAGTGTCAGAATTTCTTTTTCTCGTTCTGTTAAATCAATATTTTCAATGTTATGAGTTTCCTGAATATTAACAGAAGGTATTTTGGGATAGTTTGCCCGTCTTAATACTGATTCCATTCTGGCAAGAAGGTTAGGTAATGCAAATGGTTTGACAACATAATCATCAGCTCCGTTTTTCAAACCGGCAACCATTTTTTCATCATCATTAACGGCTGTCAGCATTATTACAGGCAAATATTTAGTTTTTTCATTTTTACGAATAGCTTTCAGAGTATCCCAGCCATTCATATTAGGCATCATAACATCAAGTAGTATAATGTCAAATTTGTTACTTGATGTTGACAAAAGTTTCATTGCAGCAACTCCATCCAATGCGGTTTCTACAGTATAACCATAGAATGGGAGTGCATCTTTCAGGTATTTTGAATTATCATCGACCAATAAAACATTTGTCATATTATTCTTATAATTCCTTTATTTATTAAACGATTTTATTTTTCAATGCTTTCAAAGCAGCCTGTAAACGGTCGTCTACTTCCAATTTTTGTAATATATTGGCAACATGTGCTTTTGTAGTATTAATACTTATAACAAGGATTTGTGCTATTTCCATGTTGCTGTAGCCTTCAGTCATGAGTTTTAATATCTGAGCTTCACGAGTAGTCAAATCATAATCTTTTTTACCGTTATCGTTGTCTATTGCAGGCACATTAGAGGTTGCTTTTAAAACAATATGTGCAACACTCGGGTCAAACCATGCCGCACCGTCAGCAACAGATTGGACTACATGAACAAGCCTTTTAGGGTTAATTTCTTTTGAGCAATAAGCATTTGCTCCCGCTCTGAGACTGTTTAACACTTCTTTTTCATCGTTATGGGAGGTTAATATAATAACTTTTACATCTTTATTTGAGGAACGGATTTGTTTGGTTGCTTCAATGCCATTCATTTTAGGCAGTCCCAAATCCATAATTACAACATCAATTTTGTTGTTGTTAAATATCTCAAGAGCAGTTTCTGCAGATGCTGCTTCATAAATCGTATCAACGTAATCAACGCCCTCAAAAGTAGTTTTGAGTCCAAATCTTGTTAATTCATGATCTTCCACAATAAGGATGTTTATTTTCATATATTTAATTCCTCTTTAGCAGGTGTGTAATCAGGGTTTAATATCAAACTCTTTTTAAAATTGAATATTGCATCTTCCTGAAGTCCTTGAGACTTGCTAATAAGTCCTTGATAATAATAATATCTAAAATCATTTTCGTCAATATGTCTTGCAGCTCCAAGATAATTTTTAGCAATATCAAAATTTTGTCTGCCTATTTCAACTCTGGCAAGGTCAAGCCAGCCGTCTTTAAAGTCAAGATTTAAAGCTACACATTTTTTCAGGTAAGCAAGTTCTTTACTTTTGTCGCTTAGAGCTATATAATAATATGCTGCGTAAGAATTATTGTAAGCTTTAAGTACTTTAATAAATATATCAAGAGCTTTTTCTTTTTTACCGAGCATATTATAAGTTTTTGCAAGTTTAATGGAATTATCAGGGGTAGATTTATCTTTTGCGGCTTTGGAATAATATTCAAGTGCCTGCTTGTAATTTTTATTTCTAAATGCGAGATCCCCTAAAACTGAAAGCGCGAATATTTTGTCATTATCGATTTTTAATGCTTTTATTGCCGCATCCTGAGCTTTGTCATAGTCTTTCATGTCAAAATATACACGAGAAAGCAATGAATATACATCTGCATTTGTTTTCTTTTTGCTGCTGATTGCACCTTGAAGAGTTCTTACAGCTTTGGTATATTCTGTCTCATAATAGTAGTAGAAACCCAGATGATAATTTTTTTGAATTTCATTTTTTTGTGTTTTGTACATAATAAACTGTTCCAGAGAATTTAGTTTTCTGACAAACTCAGTGGAATAAAGCGGCTGCTGTTTTATTGAGGAGACTAGTTTCAAAGCATCTTTAGGCTTTTTGCCCTGAGAGAGAATTTCAGCTTTTAATTTTTTATAATTAATGTTATTGTTATTCATTGAGATAGCTTTATCAATGTACAGGTTTGCATTTTCGAGATTACCGGATTTTAAGGAGCCTAATGCCGCAACATAATTTGCGTAATCTGATTGCTGCATCAGAGTTACATTTTTTAGTAATTCGGAAGTTGCTTCTCTGCTTTGTGCGTTGTAGATAATATTTGAATACATTTCTCCTAAATAAATTTCATCATCAGGCTGCAGTTTTTGGGAAGGGAAATAGAATCTTTTTACATCCTCAGTTACAACATCGGTTATTTCATTATCCTGCATCTTAGATATTGAGAGTTCCGCAAGATTAAAAAATCCAAGATCAGCCATATTTTCAGCGAGTTTCATATAAGCGTAGTCATTTGGCACAGTCGTTTCAATCAGGATTTTGAAGTCAGCGTAGGAGGATTTTACATTACTCTGTATAAAACGATCCAGAGCAATTGCGTATTGATTTTGTATATCATTTTTGGAAAGGGTAGCGCGTTTTGGAGGAGTGCTTAGAGTATTTTTAGGCATTAAGTCAAGAGAATCAACAGGGTTTACCGGCTGAAGCTGCATTGGCAGTTCAAAAGCGTACACAGGTGATATTACGACTGCTAGCATATATATTGATATTATTACTGCCAGTTTTTTATACAAAATCTAACCCTCATTATTTGTACTATTCCCTGAATAATAAAAATTAAACAGTTCCAGTACATGTTTTTGTTCGCCAGTTGCATTTTCATTATTGATAAAATTGTGTATATCTTGAAGATTGTAATGACTTAAAAGTTCTCTGTCGTCATCTTTGAAACTGTTATGATTTTCGGTTAAGAATACTTTGATGATTTTATCAAGGGATATCTTTAAAAAGACATCAACTATATTTTTATCAAAATGAGTGCCGCTGTCCTGCATCAGTATGTTTATAACATTACCTATCGGCATTTTATCACGGTAGTGGCGGCGGGAAGTTATGGCGTCAAAAACATCCGAAACTGCAAGAATTCTGCCGCCATAAGGAATTTCTTCACCCTTAAGATGTCTATAATAACCGGAACCATCATATTTTTCATGATGCGAACAGGCTATTTCTGTTATCATCTTGAAATTTTCGGACATGTTAATTTTTCCGAGAATATTGTGTGTGATTTGAACATGTTCCTGAATATGTTTGTACTCTTCAGGGGTTAATTTCCCTTCTTTTTGCAACACTGAATCCCTGATACCGATTTTGCCTATATCGTGAAGTATTGCTGCTTTTTCAATTATTTCTTTACTTTTTTCATCAAGTCCGAGTTCATCTGCTATAAGCATAGAATAGAGTTTTACTCTGGTGGAATGACCTGCTGTGATTTTATCGCGGGCGTCTATAGAGGTTGCAAGCGTATCAATAAAGCTTTCAAACAATTGTTTTTGTTCTTTATAGAGCTCTTTCTGCTGTTCAAATAACTGAGCATTTTCAAGCGCAATACTTGCACTTCCGCCAATTGCGACAAGCAAATCTTCATCATTTTTGGTAAATACCCCGTCAATTTTATTCAGAACTTGAAAAGCTCCTATAATTTCTTGATTATTATTCTTTATAGGCATGCAAAGTATTGTCTTTGTTCTATAGCCGGTTTCCTTGTCAACTTCAGGGTTAAAACGCGGGTCATTGTAAGCATCAGCGATATTCAAGGACTCTCCGGTTTTTACAACATATCCGGCAAGTCCCTTGTCTGCGGGAAAACGAATTTCCGTATCATCAAGCCCGAGTGCGACTTTAGACCATAATTCGTCTTTTTCTTTATCCCACAAAAATACGGTGCATCTGTCTGCTTGAATAGCATTTTTAGTTTCTTCGGCAATGACTTTTAACAGAACATTTATATCTGTTAATGCCGTGATAGAACGCCCTATTTTTACAAGTGACACAAGCGGATCATTTTTGGTTTGTACGGAAAAATCAAGTCCATTTTTAATTTGACGTATTCTTAATTCAATTTCTTCAGTGAACTCAAACTCGTCATTTTCGTGCAAAAGATCCAGTGCATTATTATAATGGATAAGCGCAACATCGGTATTGCCTTCCACAAAATTAATTGTACCAAGTGCATACTGATAGAACATTAATGCAGTTTTACTTTTGGAAAATTCAGCCATATAGCCGCTGTCATTAATGAGTGCCAAAGCTTCTTTATAAGTATTTTTATCAGTTAAATATTCACACATTCCGTTCATACTTAAGCATATTGAGATATAGCTGCTTAAGCCGGAGTTTTTCAGCAATTCCTGAGCCTGCAGAAATTTTGTGTGAGCGTTAATGTAGTCCTTATTTTTTAGAATATTTATGGCATCGGTAATGATATTTTTTATGTTAGTTCTTAATTCCGTTTGAGTTTCGACTGATTGTTCCATCTTCTATCCTTATTAGATTTTTACAAAAGTTTCCTATATTATATTTTTATTATATTATATAGTATGTAATAAAACAATATCTATATGATGTAGATTATAATTTAAGTAAGAATAAAAGGGAGTATATGGATAAAATTACAATATTAGTGCCGGTATACAATGAAGTGGACACACTTGCATTAATGATTAACAAATTAGAGAATACGGATTTTTGCGGATTGGAAAAAGAAATAATAATAATAGATGACTGTTCAACCGATGGAACAAAAGAACTTTATAAAAATATAAATCATAAAGTCTTGTATCATAAATATAATCAAGGAAAAGGAGCTGCATTAAGAACAGGGTTAATTGAGGCTACAGGGGATATAATTGTTATTCAGGATGCTGATTTGGAATATGACCCTGTAGATTATAAACCGCTTGTGCAGCTTATTATTGATGGCAAAGCTGATGTTTGTTACGGGTCACGTCTGTCAGGAGGTAAACCGTCTCGTTCTTTTATGTTTACACATCTTCTTGGTAATAAATTCTTGTCATTGTTAACAAATATTTTGTATGGTTCCACACTAACTGATATGGAAACTTGTTATAAGGCTTTTCGTGCGGATTTTATCAAAGATATAGATATCAAATCCGACCGGTTTGATTTTGAACCGGAAATTACGGCAAAGGTATTAAAAAAACATGCAAGATTATATGAATTACCTGTTTCATATTACGGACGGGAATTTGCGGAAGGTAAAAAAATAACCTGGAGAGATGGAATTTTTGCAATTATTGCTTTAATTAAATATAGATTTGTAGATTAGAAGAAAAGGAGGATATATGAAGAAAATTTTATTTACACTATTTTTAACTTTTGCATTAAGTTTATCTGTTAATGCTGCCACCTGGAATGCTGCAGACAGAGTTCCCGTCGTAGGTAAACAAATTTTATCAAAAAACAATTTGCCAGCAGATACAGTTTTTAAAATTTCTGAATCAGCACAAAACAGCGAGTTTATTGATGATAATCTTGTTATTTATGTGCCGGAAACTGATCTGGAAACAGCAGGTAATGATAATGAAGTAGCCGCTATCGTCTCACATGAAATAGGCTTAATAATAAATGCCAGTGCCTCTAAAAAAGAAGTTCTTGGAACACTGGCATCAGCATTGACAGGGGCAAGCAATTCAGATACCGGACTCTGGCTGCAAGAATTTTCAATGAATAAACTTTCAGAAAAAGAAGAAATGACAGCCGATATTACAGGGGTTGATTTAATGATCGCAGCCGGCTATAATCCGTTAGCAAGAATTGTAACATTAACAAAAGAACAGGCGACCACTATGGAGCTGCTTACAGGAAAAATTCCTAATGCCAAACGTGCTATGTATGTTTATGATTATCTGGTATATAATTATCCGTCAAAAGTGAAAGCTGGATATAACTGTCAGGAGTATAGAAATTTTCTGGCATATGCTCAGCCAACAATTGATGAAAGAAATTCCAATAAAAAGAAATTAGAAAAATTTCAAAAGGAACAGGCAAAATTAAAACAGGAAAGAGCCAAACAAATAGCTACATTCAAGGCAACAGGCGGATTGACCGGATGGGATGCATCTTATACTATTTTGAAAAATTTGTATGAATCATCCGAAACAAAATAATTTTTACAAGGCGGGCTGATAAATCAGCCCGCCGCTTTTTACAAAACAAAAATTAATATATTTGCTAATCTGTTTTTTTTAATCTATCATGATTTTATGCTAGAAGGTTTAAAAGAAAAATACAAAAAGATAACAATTCTTGATAAATATATCTTGAGGCAAATTATTGAAATGTTTATAATGGGGGTATGTGTTTTCACCTCAATCATTTTTGCCTCAGATACATTTATAACGCTGATAAAACAAATCTCTTTATTCGGCATTCCGTTTAAGGTAGCATTAATGATGATTATTTTAAACTTGCCTTCTGTTATTGTAATGACAATACCTATGGGTGTTTTGCTTGCAACTGTCATGACTTTAAACAGATTGAGTCTTGCATCTGAAATTACTGTCATGCGGGCATGCGGTATCGGACTGAATAGAATAGCAAAACCTATTTTTGTTTTTGCAATAGTAATGTCTGTATTTAGCTTTGTCATCAATGAAAGTGTTGTTCCGGTTATGACCAAACAATCAAAAGATTTGGCATTATGGGCTCTTGGACAAAAAAATATTCCTGAAGGTAAACAAAACTTTGTATTTAAAGAAACAACACCGGAAGGAAAGTTAAAACGTCTGTTTTATGTCGGCTATTGCGAAGATAAAATTCTTTATAATATAACAGTATTGGATACTGCTGATGATAATACAATTCAGGTTCTTCAAGCAGATGAAGGAAAAACTTCACCTGAGGGCTGGGATTTTGAAAAAGGTGCAGTTTATACAATAGGTGACAAAGGTAAAGTCCTTAATACTACACTTTTTGATCATTCTATTGTTAAATTTGGTGTGGATTTGTCAAAAGAATTGAATAAAAATGTAGCAAAAGAGATGAATTTCACAAAACTGGTTAAGTACATTCATCAAAGTAATTTAGAAAAAGAAAAACGCAACGAAATAGTTGTTGAATTGTTTGATAAAATTGCATTACCTCTGACTACACTGGCACTTGTATTAATTGGGGTTCCTCTTGCAATTACTCCGCCGCGTGTAAGATATAACAGAGGATTTTTGTTCAGTATTTTGATTATTTTTGCGTACTATCTGATTCGTGCATTATCAATATCTTTTGGTGAGGCAGGTGCTTTACATCCTTTCCTTGCAGCATGGATGCCAAATATTGTGTTGACTTCACTCGGGGCACTGTTATATTACAAAAAAGTCTTTACGATTGAATAGACAAGGCTTGCCTTTGAGATTTTTTTGTCTTAAAATTATCGTAAAAAGATTAGCTTAAGGAGATAATATGAACGAGCTTTTGAAAAAATCGGCTGCTGAACAAAGTAAAGCCTTGAAAAATAAAGAAATTTCTGCTGTAGAATTAACAAATGCAGCATTTGAGAGAATTAATAAGTTAGAAGAAAAATTGGGTGCATTTAATTCTTTGACAAAAGAAACTGCACTTGAAACAGCAAAAAAAGTTGATGAAAAAATAGCAAAAAACGAAGAATTACCTTTGCTTGCCGGTATTCCTCTAGCCCTGAAAGATAATATGAATTTAATCGGGTCAAAGACAACTGCCTCAAGTAAAATTCTTGAAAATTTTGTTTCACCTTTTAATGCTACTATAACTGAAAAATTGTTAGGTAATTTGGTGCCGATTTTGGGCAAAGCAAATTTGGACGAATTTGCAATGGGATCATCAAATGAAAATTCCGCATTTAAAAAGGTGCATAATCCATGGAATTTAAATAAAGTTCCAGGGGGATCTTCTGGCGGGTCTGCCGCAAGTGTTGCCTCTTGTGAGGTAACTTTATCACTCGGGTCTGATACAGGCGGATCAATCAGATTACCTGCATCTTTCTGCGGTATTGTCGGCATGAAACCTACTTACGGACGTGTTTCAAGATACGGACTTATTGCATTTGCATCTTCACTTGACCAGATTGGTCCTTTTGCAAGAACAGTTGAGGATGCTGCAAATTTACTTGAAGTAATTTCAGGTCATGATCCTAAAGACAGTACTTCATTAAATTTACCGGTTGAACATTATGCAGCTAATTTAAACAATGATATTACAGGCATGAAAGTCGGCGTAATAAAAGAATTGATGAGCGAAGGACTTTCTGATGATGTACAAAAGGCAATGCAAAAAGCTATTGAGGATTATAAAAAACTTGGATGCGAAATAGTAGAAATTTCACTTCCTCATCTTAAATATTCTATTGGTATTTATTATATTCTTGCAACAGCAGAATGCTCATCTAACCTTGCGCGTTTTGACGGGGTAAGATATGGATATAGAACACCGGATGCTAAAAATCTTATGGAAATGTATACTAAAACACGTGCAGAAGGGTTTGGACCGGAGGTTAAACGCCGTATAATGCTTGGAACTTATGCATTATCTTCCGGCTATTACGATGCTTATTATAAAAAAGCACAGCAGATGCGTGCATTAGTAACGCAGGATTTTGTGGAAGCATTCAAACAGGTTGATATATTGATTTCTCCAACCTGCCCTAATACGGCATTTGATTTGGGGGCAAAATCATCAGATCCGCTGGCAATGTATTTAACAGATATTGCTACTATTTCTGCTAACCTTGCAGGTATTCCGGGTATGAGTGTTCCGGCAGGATTTGACAAAGACGGCATGCCAATAGGTTTACAAATTCTGGCTCCTCAATTGCAGGAAAGCAGATTGTTCAATGCTGCTCATAAATTTGAAAGAGCTAATGATTACTATTTGCAGCTTGCAAATATATAATATTTAAAAAGTGTCGGGCGGATTTTTTCAAATCCGCCCGACGCACTTTTATCAGGAGTTTTAAAATGTCTATCAACACAGAATATCTCAAAAGAAATGTAGAGACATTAGAAAAATCTTATTCACTCATCAAAACAGTTGACGAAAGTTCTATAGATTATGAAATGTATAGAAATTCACTGGTAAAAAGTTTTGAAATGACCTTGGAACAAAGTGCTAAACTTCTGAGCAAAAAATTAACCCAATTTTTTGCTACAAACAAGGCTGTGGATAAATTGACTTTTAAAGATTTATTCAGATATGCATTGAAACATTCATTATTGACCGAAGATGAAGTAACACGCTGGTTCAAATATAGAGACAATCGTAATAGCACAGCACATGATTATGGACGAGTATTTGCAGAACAAACTCTTTTACTCATAGATGATTTTTTGTGCGATGTAAAACACCTAAAGGATGTTATTGAACATGAATAAATTGTTTATTAAACAAGAATATTTAGACATGCTTTTAAATATCTTCAACAATTACTGCCCGAATGCCGAAGTTTGGGCATATGGCAGTCGAACTAGCGGAAAAGCACATGAAGGCAGTGATTTGGATTTGGTGATCAAAGATTTTCATTCAAGAACTGCTAATCTGGGGGAACTTAAAAAGTTAATCAGTGAAAGTAATATTCCTTTTCTTGTTGATATTAATGAATTTGATAATTTACCCAAATCTTTTCAGGACGAAATTTCAAAAAATTATATTATTATAAAATGATATATAAAGAGAAGGCGGAATTTTTAAATAAAAATTCCGCCTTCTAAATGTGAATTATTGCGAATTATTCTTTAGTATATTCAGCATCAATTACATCATCATCGCCGCCATCTTTCTTGTCGTTATTTGAAGAAGATGCGTTTTCGCTTGATGCAGTTGATTGTTCTTCTTTTTGAACTGCTTCATAAGCTTTTTGAGAAATGCTAAACATTGTTTGCTGCAGATCTTCTGACAATTTTTTCAAATCATCAACAGATTTGTTTTCATCAAGAGCTTTTTGAAGTGCTTCTTTTTGTTCATCAAGTTTTTTCTTGTCAGCTTCATCAATTTTGCCTTCAAAATCTTTTACAATTCTGTCAGCTGACCCGATTAAACTTGCAGCATTGTTTTTAATTTCAGCTTCTTCTTTTTTCTTCTTATCTTCAGCTGCATTGGCTTCAGCTTCTTTAACCATTTTGTCAATATCAGCTTCTGAAAGGTTAGAAGAATTTGTGATAGTAATTTTTTGTTCTTTGTTAGTAGCTTTATCTTTAGCTGAAACATTAACAATACCGTTAGCATCAATATCGAATGTTACTTCGATTTGCGGCAGCCCTCTCATTGCTGGCGGAATGCCATCAAGTCTGAACATACCTAAAGATTTATTATCTTTAGCCATAGGTCTTTCACCTTGCAGAACGTGAATATCAACAGCAGTCTGGTTGTTTTCAGCAGTTGAGAACACTTGAGACTTAGAAACAGGGATTGTAGTGTTTCTAGGAACAAGAGGGGTCATAACGCCGCCCAAAGTTTCAATACCTAATGTTAATGGAGTTACATCCAACAAAACGATATCTTTAACTTCACCTGCAAGTACACCTGCTTGAATTGCGGCACCAACCGCAACAACTTCATCAGGGTTAACAGATTGGTTAGGATCTTTGCCTGTGTATTCTTTAACTAACTGTTGAACAGCCGGAATACGAGTAGAACCACCAACTAATACAACTTCGTTGATATCATTTTTTGTAATGCCTGCATCTTTCAGAGCATTTTCAACCGGAGTTTTACATCTGTTTAAAAGATCACGGCTTAAGTCTTCAAACTTAGCTCTTGTTAAATTCAAGTCTAAGTGTTTAGGACCGTTTGCATCAGCGGTGATGAATGGAAGATTAATATTAGTTTCCATAACTGATGACAATTCGCATTTAGCTTTTTCAGCGGCTTCTTTAACACGCTGCATAGCCTGTTTGTCGTTACGAAGGTCTATACCTTCCTGTTTTTTAAATTCATCACACATCCAATCCATGATTTTCTGGTCGAAGTCATCACCACCTAAGTGAGTATCACCTGATGTAGAAAGAACTTCATGAACGCCATCACCAATTTCAAGGATTGAAACATCAAATGTACCACCGCCTAAGTCGAATACAAGAACTTTTTCACTTTTTTCTTTTTCCAGACCGTAGGCTAAAGCAGCGGCAGTCGGTTCGTTAACGATACGAAGAACGTCTAAACCTGCGATTTTACCGGCATCTTTTGTTGCCTGTCTTTGAGCATCATTAAAGTAAGCCGGAACAGTAATAACCGCAGAGGTTACTTTTTCACCAAGATATGCACTCGCATCGTCAGCCAATTTTCTTAAGATCATAGCTGAAATTTCTTGCGGTGTATAATCTTTGCCGTCAATATTTACTTTGTAATCATCGCCCATATGTCTTTTGATAGATGCGATAGTTTTATCAGGGTTAAGAATAGCCTGACGTTTAGCAAGCTGACCGACTAATCTTTCACCATTTTTAGAAAAACCAACGATAGAAGGAGTTGTACGAGAGCCTTCAGCGTTAGCAATAACTGTAGGTTTACCACCTTCCATAACGGCTACAACTGAGTTTGTAGTACCTAAGTCAATACCAATAGTTTTTGCCATAATTTTTTATCTCCTTTTACTAAAATTAACTTGCATTAATCTATATAATTGTTATAACACTGAATATAAAAAATCTAAAAAAAATAAACAAAAAATTAATATTTCGTTTGGTAAGCGAGGAGAGTAGAGTGAGGTATGGAAATAGTAAAGACGTTAGGACGTTAAGACGATAAGACGTTAAGTCCTTTACAAAAATCAGGCAACAAGGAATGCCACATTGCTGAAAAATGAAACGACTTAGTCACTCAATCACTTAATCACCTTGTCGCCTCAATTCAACCCCCACCCAAATTTCTAAGTTCGCACTGCTCACTAAGAAATTTGACCTCCCCCTCGGAGAGGTGAATCCGTTAAAGACGTTAGGACGATAAGACGTGTCTTGGATTTGCTCCACGCTCACGGAGTCTCGCCTATTGTGCTTACGCACAAGCCGGCTCATTCCGTTCGCTATCCGGATTTGCTCACATTCGTTCGCTACATCCGTACGCAAATCCGCTAAGACGTTAAGTCCGTTAATAAAAATCAGGCAACATGGAATGCCATATTGTCTGAAAAATGGGATTTTTTCCTCGCCCCTTGAGGGAGAGGATAGTTTGACTTAACGAGCTTCAGCGAGTTTAGTCATAACTTGGAGAGGGGTGGGTAGGCGTAGCCTACTCTTACATATTGGGAGACTGCTAAAGAAGTACAATTAACAAAGACGTTAGGACGTTAAGTCCTTTACATAAATCAGGCAACAAGGAATGCCACATTGGCTGATTTATGTAACGACTTAGTAAAAAAGGTGGGCACGCATTGCTTTGCCCACCCTACAAAACTTATTCCCCTATTTCCTTATTCCCTTCCAGCAAGAGGCATCAAGCCTCTTACTGGTCCAGGCAAACCGCGAGTATGATGCCGCCGTTGCGGCCGTTGTAGCCCCAGCCCGTGCCGGTAGGGCGGAAGTAGCGGTAGTACGCGTATCTCTGGCTGTACTCCTGCCCGGACCAAACGTAGAAGTAATTTCCAGGTGATTGGGCTGTGAAGAGAGAAGCGCGATCGGCATTCCAGTTTGCATTTGTTATAGTAGTTCCGCCTTTTATTTCATCGGCATCAGGATATATGTATGCCGCTAATTGTTCCAGCTGAGCTTGGGTTGGCATATTCTGTACTCCGCCGCATGCTTTTACTGCTCCTGCCCAATAATCTGATCTATAGGAACATGCTGTTATACCTAGTTTGCCTTCTGATACTGCTTGGTTACATTCTTCTAATGTCATTGGGCTATAGCCACCGTTTTGTTGTCCTAATATTTGCGTTATGCACATTGTATCTTTTAACTCAGGTATCATGCACCCTGCAACGCCTTTTAATTCAGAGACATTTATCTTATCTATATCCTTACCATTTGTATTCGGATTTTTATTGCCGGAGACATCATATAATATCGCCATGCTGTTTGAGGTGGCGCTAAATTGATTATTGAATGGTTCCTGCGTTGTATTCGGGTTGTAAGCAATAATAGCATTTACGCCATTTGCAAACTGAACCGCAACTGTATCCGTATCCCAGTCATCCTGACCTAAGCTTGCGGCATTCTTGATTGTTGACATATCTACAGGGTCTTCGCCTTCGTTCCAGATTACTTCTTTGTTAAAACACTTGGTAATATTGTTATTGTCGCATACTCTTGTTATTTTTATGTATTTCTTCAATTCGTTTACAAAGTCCATTGTGTTTGAATAGCCCGCTAATTTTTCTTCGGTATTCATCTGGCGCGTTGCGACTTCAAGACGTTTTGTGAACACATCCTGTGCTGTGCCCCATGCCTTTTCGTTGTAGTTCTTCACTAATGAAGGGATTGTTATCGCGGCCACCACGCCGATGATTGCCAATGTGATTAGCACCTCTGCCAAGGTAAACGCTGCGCGTTTACGCCCCCTCCTCGGAATTGAAAATTCCGGTTTCCTCTCACAAAAACAATCCACTGGATTGTTTTTGTTCGGCAGAGTCTCAAGGGGAGGACATGATAACGGCTCTGTCGCTACGTGATTAATAAGCTTTTTTGATTTTGTTTTCTGTTCCATAAATTTTTACCTTTCTTTTTTATATTTCTGATACGTACTTAGCGTCTTTTTTCTATCTGATAGTCAACTTTTTGAAAATTTATATACTTTAGCACAAGCTTTTAACTTGTGT
>CALUVG010000004.1 GCA_944324165.1 Candidatus Gastranaerophilales bacterium
AATTCTTCAGGGTAAAGATCAGGATTAAAATGACTTTGGTATGTTATAGATTTCAGTCTGCCAAAATTTGGTTGTCTGTATTGTGTGTAATTATTGTCTATTCTCATTTATTAATATTTCCTTTGCTGTGTTACATGAATATATAAAACTGTAAAATTTTTTTTGCTATTTTAATTAATACAATATTGGTTGTTTTTTAATCATTTCAATCCACTGTGCAAGAGAGGCTTCGTTCAAATACATGTTTGGAGAAAAATCAACTAATGGTGCTCCACCATTTTTGTAATAATCATTCAAAAAGTGTTCCAATGTCGCTGACCAATTGATTACGACTTTTTTGTCATTATCACGTTCGAGAAAGATATATTTTGAATTCTCTCGTGGAGATTTTTGATTTAAACTTGAAAATTCTTGTAAAATTTTTGTTGAATCTTCAATAGGTCTTTTCGCATCAGGTAATCTGTATCCCATTGAATAATGGAATGGGAAAGAATTCCCTTCTGCGACAATACAAACATTGCCTAATCTATTTTGGAGCATTCTTTCTACTCGTAATTGATGCATTCTTGTTCCAATTCCGCTATACTCTTTATTGCCCTTTGCTTTCATATAAGATGAGATTTTTTCGCAAAGTTCTCCGTCTATAAATGCACCTTCAAATTTTGGGCTTATCATTTCCTGTTCTTTATCTATATAAAAATATGTATCACCTACAACTCTATAATTTTTATTTTTAATATTTATTTCCCCGTTTGCATCTGGAACCATAAGATAGTATTTTTCCATATTAGGGATATCTTCATCAACTCTTGCAATATATGCGTTTACAGGTTTATTTGTCTTTTTATCAATCAGAGTTGTTATCCTTAAGCCACTTTCATCTAAGTTAGTTTTAGGAGTAAATTCAGGTGAGAGTAGTTTTTTAAAAGTCTTAGAACTAATTCCTTGAAAATTCTCTTTTAATAAGCTAACTTCAACCGTATCTGCTGCCGGCTGACGTACAAGGTCAACTTTTTTAAAATTGAACATTCTTTTAGTCGCAGGGATAATAATATCTTTAAATATATTTGTCTTTATTCCGTTTATTTTCATATTTGAATTCCTAATATTTTTTAAAACCTGTAAATATAAATTTTGCTAATTAAAAAATCAAGTTTGTAGCTTGGATTTTCCCCCAAGACAAAGTGTCCCAAAAGAATCAAACCATGTGGCTTCTTCACTGCGGCTGGAGCGTTTTTGTTTGGATGCGATGAAATCGCAGAAAACAAAACGCGGAATTGTTGGGCAAGTATACTTAATCTACAGCCTCAAACATGACAGCTACCAATTTTTATATCTTGTAATTATTGCCAAAAAAGATGAATGAGCAAGCTCTGTGCCCTTTATTACTCTGTTATTGAAAATGTTTTTTAGTCTTGTTATTGGATTTAGAGTCTTTTCGTCTTTAATGCTTCTAGAAAAGTATTTTTGACTGTAAAAATGCTTTTCTAGAACATTTTGAACTTTATCTGCATAAGATATAGGGTCGGTTTGCGAATAAACTTTTTCTATACTTTCACCACGTGTTAAATCATAAAAAGCAGCCATATGAGCTGTACGATGACTTCCTGAATTACAATGAAATAAAGTTTTTCCGCCTTTTTCTCCATTTCTTTTGACATTTTGTGCAACTGCAGCAAAATCGTCCTTTGTCGGATATTTTCCTTCCAAATAACTGTAAGGAGCTCTTATATAGTTAATGCCCAGTTCTTTACAAAAATACTTCTCTATAAATTTAAATCCTCGCATACCAACATGTCTGAAGTCATAAATTTGATCTACTCCAGCATTTTTTAATTCTATCAAATCCGAAATTCTCGGGTGAGGACCACGGATTAAGTAATTATCAACATCTTTATATTTGGCACTCAATCCATGCGAGGTATAAAATTTTTTATACAAATTAATAAGTTTCATAAATTTACAACTTTAATTTTTTACATAAATTTGTAAAACATCTCAAAAAAAAATTTGCTTAATTTAATATTTAAAATTCCGGTAGTTAGTAGTTCGAATTTACTAATTCGATAATAAGTTTACAAATTTGTAAAATCGGGTTTTATTTTTTCTATTTTAGAAGAAAGTTGTATAATATCACATACGGCTTGTGTCTTCAATTAAAGCAGATTACTTACATCTTTATGGGTGACAATTCAACTTTATAGTTGTCTGTTTCGTAAATTGTCTGAATCATTTTTATCCAATTGTCTTTTGTAAAAATTCCACCTTCAGGATTTACCCAGTTATCAATGATATAGCTTTCGCCGTTGTTTGAATCTTGTAATAAAATAGCGACATGTCCGGGCTCAGCAATAGGCTCAAAATGAATTTCAGATACTTCATACTTTCCTGTATCCAGTTTTCTCAGGATTGAAGATGTTATATCTGCAGACTCGCCGCAGTTCGCAAAATTGTATTTTTTAATAATTTCTTTTTTTTCATCGTCAGACCATTTTTTAGAGCTCAATCTAAGCATATCGTATGCATTATTTTCTTCTTCTGACAATGTTGTATGAAGAATACTTATACTTTTAGATGTAGAGTTTGATAATACACCATATTCCTTAAGATATTCTGAAACAACAGATTGTGCAAGCCTAAACAAGTCTGAATCTTTAGAGTTATCATTTAATAAATTATACTTATGTACAAACAGCTCTAATGCCTCTTCTCTTTGCTTTGCTATCTTTGAATCTTTAGGAACCTCTTTTGTCTTTTCTTCAGTTATATTGCTAATTTGTATAAGAAATCTCTCAATATCTTTTGCGTTTAATCCGGCTTTCTTTAATATTTCATTATTATTTTCGACTATTTGTGAAAGAAATTGCTCGAGTTCAGAAATATTCAACTCAGTATTTCCGTCACTTTTTGCGAAATTGTATAGACTATTAAATAAATTATTTAATTCTTTTGCATCTAATCTTTTATTCCTATTGGTATCAAAAAATTGGAATAGAGATTCATTTGCAGAATTTGTACAAATATCACCCTCTTTAATCCAGCCTCTGTATTTTGAAGGTTTCATCCATTTTTCGTTGTTGTTAAATTTTATAAATTTCTCTTGAAAAAGTTTATCAAAATCTGACATTTGCATAATGATATAAACAACACATACATTTCATTATTGCTTACTTCTTTTAATTTTTAATAATTGTTTACAATATAAAAAACTAATAGTTTAATAGGAGGAATTTACAAATCCGCCAAAAGTTTTATGCTAATATTACCGAATGTAAAAAAAATCAAAATAACTAAAGAAAGTTAAAAAACATCCGTCAAATAAAGAACAAGTGTGTGGAGCAATTATGGCAGATCCTATACAGATATCGATGTATATAACAAGTTTGGGGCTCAGCGGCAAGGAAGCTGAGGCAAAACGTATAGAATTAGAAAAACTTTCTGATGCCGAATTAACCGCACTAATATCCGGAAAATCTAACTCTTCAGCTAACTCTTTCGACTTTTCAAAAGCCGTATTTGAATTTAAACCAGTATTGCCTGATACTGGTATTAGCATTGAAAAATCAACTCCACAACAAAATACTCCAAAGAAAAAATATACTGCACTGGAAAAAGCTGAATTACGAAATTTTGCATCACAATATTTACTGGATTCTGCTACAAATGCATATGATGCAATAGATAATTATAACAAAAGTGTAGGTATCATATCTATCGATGCAATTGTAAATGGATTTAAAATATTCACAGGACAAGAAGACAGGCATGCGCTTCAAGAAAGACTGGGCAATGAACTAAAACAGGCAGAAATGCTTAATCGTGCGGCGTCGACCCCGGGAGCTTTTGAATTTAAATTTGAGCGTACGCGTGGTGTATTATACAATCCTGAAAATATAGAAAATTTGAAAAATAAATCTCAAGAATATCTGGAAATATCTGCATATCAGGAAAAATACAATATTCTTTCTGATGGAATAAAAGAAATTAAATCTATTATGCAAGCGGAACAAGAATATGCACAAGCTATAAAGTATGTGAGAGGTCCGGCTGCTGCTTCACTAACACCACCGGAGACCTCCTCTCATGAAAAATTTGGAGAAGTTCTATTGCAGCTATGCAACGGTAATAAAGAATTAGTAAATCAGTATATGGAGCAAATAACATCCCAAATGGGTTCACGTGCTGAAATAGAAAAAAATATGCCCAAAATACTTGAGGAACTGCAAACTAACTTTAAAGCAGAATATGATAAAAAATTAGCCGGTAAAAATTTTGAACAATATACAAAAGAATATGAGGCTGCATATTCAAAAGCACTAGGAGGAAAAAATCCTGAATTTGCAACCCAAAATTTTATAGAAAAAGCAAAAACACAAAGCGCATATACAGAAATGGGCTTAATAATAGCAAGTTCACTATTATTACCAGGCAGTAGTACAGTAGCAAAAGGTACCGCAGCACTGGCAAAACAAGTTGGAACAAAGGCAGCAGGACAAATTGTAAAAGGTGTAATGACAACATCAATGGCATCTGCACCTGCTGGATTGACAGCCTTAAACGCAGTCACAAGCGAGAAAGGTTTCACTCAGGAAACTAAAAATGAGATGTTTGAAGAATTGAAAACCGGGGTAATATATGGCGGCTTTGGTGCATATGTATCAGGTCCGGTGGGCAATGCTGTTGAAAATTTGATAAAAAACAAACCGGAAGTCTTAACCGGAATTGTTTCCCGCGTAATGTCCGGTGGAAAAACCGGAGAAACAATAGCAAAAGCATCAGGAGTAATGGCTGAAACGAGCGCAGATGTAGTGTTTGACCAGTTGACGAGTGATATGAGTGTGCTGGAATCATTAGAAACTAATGGCGGTATGAATTTTGCTATGATGATAGCAGGCGGCAGAATCGCAAAAATCCATCAGAACTTGCAGGGTATAAAAATAGAACAACTGAATAATGGAAATTATAAGATAAAAGATGAGAATGGCAAACTTATTTTCAATGCTAAAGATGGAAATAGTCTCGCAACTTTTGTGATTGGTAAGGGCTTAGAAAATGAATATCCAAAAACTCAGAATAATGAGACTCCTAATACTAAGGGAGAGGCTCTTCAAGCAGAAAAAGAAAATGTGTCATCTCTTCAGAGTTCATCAAATGTGCCTAAAGGGTTAAATGCAGAAAATGATGCTTTACTTCAAAGAGCAAGAACTCAAAATCCGTCAGAAGTTGTTACAGATAAAGTAAAGAAACAGTGGATGCAAGCTGATATAGACACAAAAGCTGAGGACGAACATTTAGATTTATTTAATCCGGATCAGTCTGCCGGATTAAAACGGGCAGCCTCTGAAATTAATGACGATGTGACTAACTTAATATTTACAGGTAAGTTAAAAGAAAAATTAACTCAACATTATGAAGAAATAGGTAATGTATTCAAAGATATTGCCCAAAAACGCAGTACGGATTTTGAAAATCTAGCACAGGCTAATAAAAATAATCCTCAAGGATTTGCCGAAGGGATTGTGAAAATTTTGTCTGAAGAAATGGATATGAAAGGTTATGAACCTAAAATTGAATTAATTGATATGAACGGCAGTGCTGATGGGCTTGCTAATTGGCCGGAAGGAACAATTCAGATTGATAAATCTATTACCAACGGTAAGAAATTAGTAGAAATAATTTCTCATGAATTTGTACATATGCTGCAATATAGAGATATTTTGGCTCAATATGGAGAACGAGGTTTGAGAGAGGTTATTATGAATGATAAGAATATTTCTCCTGATAAAAAGACCGGAATAATTGCAGATATTTTAAACAGCAGCTATACTCAAAAATTATTGGATAATTTCAATGAATTAAAACATTCAGAAAAAGGTTCACTGAATGAGTATCTTACAAGAATTTATAAAGATGAATTCGCAAATACAATTGATACAAATGATATGGCTGCATACACAAATCAAACAACAGAGCGTTTAGCGTATTATGCAGGTTCTGAAAATTTGGGTAATAGTACAGAAGGGTTAGAAAATATTGTATTAGGTGAAAATGCTCCAAATGATAATTCTTTGAAGGCTTTATTAAAGAAAAAAAGAGAACAACTGCAAAACGGCGGCACTGTAGTTGGTGACAATACTATGGATAATCCAGTAACTAACAACAATAATAATGCTTATGAGATTGATGAATTCGGACAAATTCATCGTAAATTGCCTGCAGGAATTACCGAAGAGAATACCAACAAAAATATAGACACAAAAGAAACTGTAACAACAGCAAACCAAAAAGTAAACGAAGAAGTTATGGATGAGGATAGAAAATTACAGCTTGCCAATATTGAAATTTATAAGAAAACGGCTAATCCTCAAGACATCTCACTGAAAATTGATGGAGAAGACAGAATTTTTACGGCTTTTAAAGGTCAAAAAGCTACTGATGGTAATATCATTTTGACAGATAATAATAAGTTATATAAGCTATCCGCAGTAAAGCCGGAAAACGTTTGTAAAAATGAACTTTTTGCCGGCGATATGTATGAACTTATAGGAGTGCAAAAACGTGAAAGACAACTTGTACAAACAGATAAAGGTACAGCAGTTTTGGGAGAAACTATAACTAAATCCGGAGGGTTTGTTCCTGATAAATCTGCGTTGGCGAAAACTTATGGTATGGATGCACTTCTTGGTATAAGAAGTAATATTGTGTTAAAAGCCCGTAATGATAACAGCTCCACGCCGGTTGTTAATATAACAGCACCGTTCAGTATTTATAGCACAGCACCAGTAGAACTCGTAAGACTATTTGAACCTACAAGTAAGAATTCACAGCTTTTAAAAACAGTTTCCAGGCAGGATATAATTGACTCTTTACAAAAAATTGTTGACATGCCGGATGAAAAAATATCCGAACTTGCCGATGCAAGAAATATTGATGACAAAGATAGAATGGTTAAAACACTTCTTGGCAGAAAACAGTTTATTGCAAAATTTTTAGATACCATGAAACAAACAGAGCAGGAAGGCTTACCAATAAGTGAATATGTAAAAAATATTTATGATAAGACTTCTGTTGAAATTAAATATTCTGATATGAAAGCACAAGCTAATACAGGATTAACGGATTATCTGCATGAAACTCATAATGTACCAACTAAAGACATGTTAAACTATCAATCACTTTTAAAAGATACTCAGATCGCAGATTACCTTAAAACTGAACTTGAACAGGGCAGAATCAGCTTTGATGATTTAAATGAAATAACAGCAGCATATTATGGCGACGTAAAAATGTTGCGATATCTACAAGCCTCTCCGGAAATAAAAAAACAAAATATTAATACTCTATTAGATTTAAAACGAGATAATAATATTAGTATAAGCAGTGGAAAAAGCTTAGTTAACACTATAGCTCAAAATGCTGAGACACAAGAAATTAACACTGAAGTTATTGATTTAATAAAACAAGTTAGTGAACAATTTGATAAAAATCCGGATGTTGCTCCGGCTATTTATCACATTATTAAGGATGGCAAGATTAATGAAACTGCATTAAAATTGTCCACGGATTTGTACAAAAATGGAGTTGAAATAAATACTATTACCGGCATCCTGAATGGTGCAACCAGAAATGGGACGATAGATTTAGATACAGCAAAAGCTGACATGATAAATGAACTGATAAAGAGCGGAAAATCTCCGCAGGATATTGGTATATATATTAAAGCGATGGATGCCCCGTCAGGACTTGATACATCTATGACTGAATATGTTGATAAATTTAAAGCAATGGGGCTGGATAACCAGACTATAGGCAGCCTGTTTAGTTATATAAGAGTGCATACACAGCAAGGTCCTATTCAAAAAACTTATGTGCTTGATTGGATATCAAAACTTGCCGGAGAGCACCCTGATTCTAAAACAGTAATATCAGCGGCAAGACAATTAGTTAAATATAATGAAAGCTTAGGGCAATATATTGATAAAATTGCAGCTAACAATAAAGAAGTAAATTTAGGTAATTTAACTAAAATTTTAGAGAGTTTAATAGACCCAAATACACCATTTGACAAAAATGGATTTCAGTTTGCATTGAATATGCTGACCAAAGGTGTCTCACCGGAAAATCTGGGCAATATAATAAAAGCTAGCAGATGGACTTCAAAAGATCCAATCCAAAAAGACATTATGGCAGCCCGTACCGCCAAACTTCGCGAACTTGCAGGTACTCTTTTGACTGAAAAAGGAAAATCAACGTCTGAGGTATATGCACTATTAACAAATTTATCAGATGATTTTTCAATAAATCTTGTAAAAGATAATATAGACAGTTTATCACAAAAAGAGCTTAACGTAGTTTTAGCTTTCACGAATATGCCGCCTTCCGTACAAAAAGACAGAGAAAAACTGGCTGACTTTATGCTGGATTTATTAAAAAATAAGGACTATTCACTGGATGATGTAGCCGCTATCTCAAATAAAATTATCACTACTCAAAAAAATCTAAATAGAGTTTTGGTAACCGGTATTGATGCAGAAACTCTGGATTTTGCAAAGAAATGCGCCGAAGCCGGCTTGAGCGGCAAAGACATAACTAATCTGACTTTTGCTTCAAGAATATGGAATAATGCGTTGGAACTTACTCCTGAGCAAATGGCTGCTGAAACTAAAAAGATTACTGATTTTGCAGAAAACTTATTGTTTGAAAAAGAAATTCCTCCTCAAAAAGTTGTTAGTCTAATGGAGTCAGCAGCATTTAAGACAAATAGAACACAAAATCAACTTTCGTTGACTTATGGATTTGATGACAGGGCTATTAAACTTATCAATGATCTAGTTGAAGACAAAGCAATTACACCTGAATCAAATACAAATATTAGAGAACTTATTAAAACTATCAAACTATTGGATTATGACACTCAGGTTGTGGATACTGCAAAAGACCTGCTTAAAAATGAGGTAACTCTGCAAAACGGTAAATCCTATAAGATAGATCCAAACTCTCTTTCTGCATTTTTACTGAATGGCAGAAATTTTGAAACAAAGAAATTTGAACCGGAAAGATTTAACAGAGCAATTCAAGATTATATTCTCAAGGCAGATTATGGATTTGCATTAAAGGATATTGATAATATATTAGGACTTTCACAGGGTGAGGTAGCAGTAAATGATTTGCATATGAGCACAGGTGAGAAAGTTAATCTTTTGAATAAACTTTCTTATGCCCCTAAAGAGGCAATTGATTATATTGAATCTCAATTATTAACACCGGACAATCCATATTTTGAAAAAATTGATTTGACGAGTGTAGATCAGATTACACAAAAATTAGTGTCTGACATAAATATTTCTTCACGGAGTATTCAGACAACAAATGTTCAACGACAGCAATTCTTGAATAACTTTATTTCTAACCGCGGACGAAATAATGAAACAGGTTTGAATAATATAGAAACTAAAATTTCAGAATTTGATTATACGCAATACGGTGAAGAAGGGCTTCCTTTAAAATATAACCGATCTGAATTTATTGCAAACATAAATGATATCTTGAAAGATTTGTCACCGGATGAGCGCGCTGATGTATTAAAATTCCATAATATAGATTTAGAAAATAATGTCTTTAATACAACTCCAAAAGTAAACGACCTTCAACCGATAGAAATAAATCTTACAGATGAACAGATTTCAGGTCTTTTTAAAGAATTAAATTCAATTTTGGATGGCGTTAACGAAAATAATGCCAGACTTTTCAAAGAAGAAAATATTGACAAAATAATTGAAAAATGCCGCCAAATTGCAGCTGTCGATGATACTAAACTTGTAGATATTGCAAATTTAGGGGATTTTAATCTTGAACAATTAAAATCCATAAAAGATAAGGTTATTAAATTTGGGGAAGCAGCTTACAATACAGATACTCATAACATACCTGTACCGCTTAGTGTCCGCACTCTTAACACTCTGGCGGAAAATTATGAAAACTTTACTCCTGAAATGAAAGCAGCTTCTGCAAAAATTGAAACTGAATATAATAAATTCATATATGAAAACGAATTTCTGACAGATGATAAAGAATTAAATACTATTCTAAACGGAATTATGAAAGGCTTGCCTGATATGATGCTTACTGTTGGCAAACCGCAGCACAAAACACATAAATATACACTGGATGTTCATACAATGGAAGTATTGAAAAAAGCTATTAATGATGAGGATTACAAGTCTCTTTCAGATAAAGATAAAACTATTCTGAAATATTCAATACTTCTGCATGACTTTGGCAAAAAATATGTAAATCCTGACACTCCTGATACAGGACATGAAATAGACAGTGCTGAAATAGCCCGTGAAATTCTTGCACAATTCAAACTGCCGCTGCAGGTTAAAGATAGAATTGTAGGTATGATCAAAAATCATGACTGGTTTGCTAAATTCAATAAAGGTGAATGGGATGCCAATAAAGTCAGTGCGCTATTCCGCTCTCCTGACGATTATAAAATCGCAAGAATTATGGCAAAAGCAGATTTATCAAGTATAAATGATAATTTCCATTATGATGTACTAAGAATAAAAGACAATAGAACACCAGAGGGCTTTAAGGCTGCTTTTGATAAAAAACTGACCAATCTTGATGCTAATTACAATAAGTTATATCAGGCAACAAATCTTGTATATAATACGAAAATTCTGAATAAAGAAAAGATACCGTATAATGAAAAATATGGAGTTAGAATGTTGAATCTGACAGATACATCTATACCTGCTGATAAGGATTTGGGTGAATACGGATTTAACGGATCAACCAAAAATAATATGCGGTTTAGTGTTCATATGGTGGCAGAAGACAATCTGTACGGCAATATGGAAAGTGCTAAACTCGGCATGGAGCAAACAGTTAATGACAATAATGTATGGAGTATAAGTCTTTTGAAAATGAACAGAACAAAAACTTATATGAATAGAAAATACGGATTTTTGACAGATGTTCCTGCCTCAAATATTGCTATAGCTTATCCAAACAACCTCGGCAGCGGATATGAAAAAACAATTGATAAGTTTGTTGAACTTTTATATTCAGATACAGCTGAAAAGAATTTTCTTAGAAATAAATTTTTGCAAAGTATGACGCAAAACGGTATTCAGTTTACAAAAGAAGATTATCAAACTTTGACCCAAATGATATATAACAAACAATTCTTATCTCAGCTTGAAACTCAGCCAACTATTAATATAAATGGTAAAGACATACCATCTGAAGTGATTTCTAATGCTGTTTTTGATAGTATGGATTCATTATTTACAGGAAAAACACACTCCGAAATAGTTGCAATAAATCCAAAAATTCAAGGGTTAATTGTTAGAATGAATAATCCTGAGAATATTTCACCTGATTTTATTAGTTTTGCAAAAAAATATGACCTGCCGATTATTTTAATAGGTGATAAATAGTTTTAATCAATTTTTGCTTTACCGCTTAATTGTCCGCAGGCAGCGTCTATATCAGCACCGCGTTCTAATCTTACGGTTACTTTTTTACCGGATTGTTCCAGCAATGACTTAAACCTCATAATAGAATTGTTTGACGGACGCTGGTAATCGTTTTTTGCTGTAGGATTATACGGGATAAGGTTTATGTTGCATTTAAGATCATGCAGGTACTGTACTAGTTGTTTTGCACTTTCAAGTGTGTCATTTAAATCTTTTATTAATAAATATTCAATGGTTATGCGTCGTCCTGTTTTTTCAACGTATTTTTTCAGTGCTTGTTTTAATTCCGGCATTGGATATTTATTTTCTATAGGCATAAGCTGTTTACGTATTTCATGGTTAGGAGCATGCAATGATACCGCAAGGGTTGATTGCATTTCAATATTTGCAAGTTCGTTTATTTTAGGAATTATTCCGGCTGTTGAGACAGTCAGGCGTCTGGCTCCGATTTGGAAATTCTCATTAAATATTTCCATTGCTTTTAAGACATTTTCAAGGTTTAAAAGCGGTTCGCCCTGTCCCATGAAAACTACATTTGTGACTTTTAATCCTGTATCACGCTGAATTGTCAGTACCTGTTCAATAATTTCTTTATAAGTAAGATTTCTTATAAAGCCGCGTTTACCGGTTGCACAGAAACTACAATTTACGGCGCATCCGACCTGAGAGCTTACGCAGGCTGTTAAATTTGCACGGTTATCAAAACGCATTAAAACTGTTTCCACACATTGCCCGTCAGGAAATTCAAGAAGATATTTTAATGTACCGTCAGAACTTGTTTGTTTTACTTTTATTTTTGTATCACTGACTATTGCTATTTTTTTTAATTCATCTCGAAATTTTACTGATAAATCTGTCATTTCATCAATAGATTTGGCAGATTTTAAATAAATCCAATTGTGTATTTGCCTTGCACGGAATTTTGATGCGTGCAATTCATCGGTTATTTTTTCTATTTCGTCTAATGTTAATCCTGAAAGTATCTGCATAATTTAGTCCTTCTCAATTGGAATTTTTTGTTTATAGTAATCAATTATTTCGACCATAGAGTGAAGCATCAACACAACAGGTTCAACCTCTTGTTTCCACTCATAGTATCCGCAGGATTCAGGAAGAATATCCAGCGGGTTATCCGGAAATGTCCTGCAGATTTGCGGTCTGTTTTCGTAATCAGAACAGCGGTTGCACTCTGTAAGTTTAGGACAATGATAAAAATAAACATCCCCTTTATCTTTAAGCATTTCAAGATATTCAGGATAAATTTTTTCAGCCTCTTCTCGTGTTTTATAAGGGATAAAAATACTTGTGAATTGTTGGGCAAATTTATCCCCGTTTTTTGCTTTTTCCTTTAGTTCTTCGTAGGAAAATTCACTGCAGGCGAGGTTACAGCAGGTTGCACATCCATTGCAATGAAATTCTTTACGAAAGGCAAGAACATCCTGCCATTTGTCGAGTATTTCTCTTGATATTTCATTAAGGAGCATTTCAAGAACTTGTTTTTGCCATTTATATCCGTCGGAATTTTCAGGGTATTTTTCAAATATATCTGTAACAATGCCGGCAGGTTTTATGCTGTCGATGCGATTTTGAATAGCTTCGAGAGACTGAACAAAAATTTCTCTGTATTTTTTCTTTGTGTTGTCAATTGTTTTATTTAGGTCATCCATAATAAAATTATAGCATAAGAAGAATAATCCTATTTTAGTCATCAAGAGATTTTACATCATTTAATGAAATGTTGAACTTAAATAAGTAGAATCCGCCAATGATAGTCAGCATAACCATTAATATTGCCTGATGAACCGTAGAGACAGCAAGAGCCGTTGATTTAGGAATATTGAAAATACCGAGAGCCAGAATATATGCATACTGGTAAGGTCCTAAAAATACTGATGTTGAAGGTATCATCGTAAAGAAAGATATTAAACTGATGACAAACAATCCTGCTGCAAATCCCAATCCCAGATCAAAACTATCGACAATTAGATAGGCAACATAGCATTCAACTCCCCAGATAACAAGGCTTGTGATAAACGCAACAGCAGAACATTTCAAATCGTCAAGCACTTCAAACCCTTCCATAAAAGAATTTGCATAGCCGCACATTTTTGAAATAACTGTATTCATTGGATTTGCAAGCCGCTGTGGAAGTACTTTGCAAAATTCAGATAATTTGTCGCATATAAAGGTAATCTTGTTGAATTTGAAAATTAAATAAAATACGAGGAGACTTCCTACAAACAAAGCCCCGATACCATATGCAAGATTAAGTATCCATTTCTCTTTAAAGTATATAAGAACTGCTGCAAGCAGGATTAAAAATACACATATTCCGTCCAGCGTGCGCTCAAGAATAATTGAACCGAATACTTTCATCTTTTTTTCGCCTTTGACAGACCCCAGATAATATGCCCTATAAACATCTCCTGCACGTGCAGGTAAAAATATATTCAGCATGCTGCCAACTGTAAAAACTTCTCCAAGATGAAGGCTTGAATATTTAGGATTATCAAGCAAAAGAGCCTTCCATCTGATACCCCGAAGGTATAAAGTTAATACATAAAAAGGTACAATCAGCCACATGTTTTTGAAATTGAATTCCTTAAATGTATTTATTAGTTCATGCCAGTTGATTTTATAAAATATAATTCCTAACAGAATAATTGTTATTGCAAGTGCAAAAATCTTTCTCTTCTTCATATGTATAATTTTATCATAAATATTTCGTAAAAATAGCTTGCACTTTAAAAATTTCGCGTTATACTATTATAGTAGTCGAAATATTCAAGTTTGGAATCTTGAGAAAAAGAAATGAGGTTTAAAAATGAAAAAAGGTATACATCCTGATTATAAGAAAATGAAAATCAAATGTGTTTGCGGTAACGAAATTGAAACCGGTTCAGTATTAGATGATATTACAGTTGAAATTTGCAGCAACTGCCACCCGTTCTACACCGGTCAACAAAAAATTCTTGACTCTGAAGGTAGAGTTGAAAGATTCCACAAACGTTACGGCAAAAAATAATTGTTCTAACATATTTGGACAAGAAAAACAAATTTACCAAATCTTAACATATAGCCAGTTTTTAATAAACTGGCTATAATTATATTATATGTGTATAAGGAGAGATTGGTAATGGAAGAAAATAATCAACCGGTTGTTAATCTTATATCTAAACCGGACAATATGTTAAAGACTGTTTATACGGCATGCAGAACTTGCTATAGTGCTGATTACCCGATAAATATTTATAACAGCACTGATGATAAAGAAAAAATGCTGAAACTGATAGAACGGGTCATATCATCAGGTCATTATTCTACAATTGAACATATTCAGGTAACATTTGCAATAGCAAATGTTTCGCGTGCATGTACGCATCAGCTTGTGCGCCACAGACATATGTCTTTTTCACAAAAATCTCAGCGATATGTTAAAGAAAAAGGTCAATTTGATTATATTATTCCGCCTACAATTGAACGTGATGAAAATTTGAAATCCGAATTTGAAGAGTTCATGGCAAAAATATCAGAGCAATATCAAAAATTTATAGAGGCAGGAGTACCTGCGGAAGATGCAAGATTTGTTCTCCCTAATGCAGCGGCAAGTTCGTTGGTTGCAAGTTTAAATCTTAGAGAAATGATACATCTTGCTAATTTAAGACTTTGTACCCGTGCTCAATACGAGATAAGATTACTGGTTAAAAAGATGTGTGACGCTCTTATTGCGGAAGAACCATGGTTAAAACCTTATCTTGTGCCAAAATGTGAACGTTTAGGTTTCTGTGACGAGGACAAATCATGTGGACGTAAACCTACTCAAAAAGAATTGTTAAATGTTTAAACTGTATGAAAAATATTTAGAAGTTATTGATAAATATTTAAAACAATGCTTTGCCTCTCAAAGTCCGTTTATCCACTGTAAAATCGGCTGTACTGATTGTTGTGAATTAGGTGAATATCCTTTTTCACGTTTGGAGGCGGAGTATTTAATGGCAGGCTTTCCGCTCCTGCCTGCTGAAATTCAGACGGAGATTAAAAAACAGATAAAGAATTTACTGCAGCAAAAGTCAGAACACAAGAAAGATGAACGGTTTTTGCATAGATGTCCTTTTTTACTAGATAAAAAATGTGTTTTATATGAGCGAAGAGGAATTACATGTCGTACATTCGGGCTGGCATGGTTTGAAGAAGTGTCCGGTAAAAAGGTTGTTAAACTGCCGGAATGCAGCAAAATCGGTTTGAACTATTCGGAAGTGCTGGATAATGGCGAAGTTGATATGAATAAATTCAATGATAATGGTGTCCTTTCACCAATTCAACACTCTCTTTCATTAAATTATTTTGAGCATGAACTTTTGCGTGGAGTTGAGGGGATTGAATTTGGAGAAATTCGACCTTTACTGGAATGGTTTAACGCAAATCATTGAATTATTTAGTTTGTTCCATATAGTCATTTTCTAGCGGTGCAGGAAGCATTCCCATATTTTCTTTTATTAGTTCCGGCATTTCGTAAGTTTTTAGCAGCTCTCTGTATTTCTTTTCTGTATCTGCTATTATTTGTGATGACTTTTCATCTTCCGGAATGCGTATAGAATATTCAAAACTAATTACCCCTTTTTTTGCAGGCGTGATTTTAAATATGGAATATGAGATATATGTTTTATTTTTTTTGATTTGTATTTCATTATTTGAATAGCTTAATATTCTATCTTTTCCTGATGATTCATCAGCTATCAGTTTAAATCCTTTTACCGGCTTTTTGTTTTCAATAATCATTTTTGCTATTTTATCCGGCGAATTGATATCTGAACGGGTATTTATTCTTACAACAGATTTATAGTTATAAAAATTTTGTCTCCGTGGCAAATAATAGTTTGAAACATCCTGATTATCAGTGGCAGAATATTTTAGGACAAATTTGTCCTCCCCTATGCTAAGCGGATAAATAGGAGGCAGTATTTCTCCATTTTCATCAAATACACTAGGGAATTTGGCTTTATAAAAACTTTGAAAATATTTTTGATCTAAAGCTTTAATATCGGCTTTATCAGGAGCAATGTCCAATTTTAGAAACGATATATTAGATCCGGCAATATCGTTATTTTCTACCCTCAGGATTTCATAGTTATAAACACCGTTTTTGGGTTTCAATATTGATAATGCTATTTTATTTTTTGATTTTTTTGCACTGCCGAGAATTCCACGCTTTTCACAGAGCTTTTTGTGGTAGTCAAATGCTGAGCGCAAATGAATTCCTGTTGGCGTGTAACTTAAAGCCAGTATATTTTTAAGGTTATTATCCGTAGTATAAGCGTTGGTTATCTTATCAGGTGGTAATATAACTGTTTTTTCAAATTTAAAAGTATAATTTAGGAATGTAATAGGAGGTACTTCCGCATAAGCAACTTGACTTCCTAGCAAAACTCCTAAAAAAGTAAAAATCATTAATAAATTCTTCACAATATATTCTCCTATATTATATTGTTTAAATACCAGGCCCTGGCGGGAGTCGAACCCGCGACCACCGGTTTAGGAAACCGTCGCTCTATCCTACTGAGCTACAAGGCCAGATGCGGCAGATGCCGCTTGTTATAGATGCATTAATACGGTAATGCAACCGGCTGTCAACCATAATTATTATAACGCAAAAATCGAAAAACTTTAATATGTTTTTTACAAATAATTACAGTTTTTAAGATTTGTGTGTTAACCTGATGCGATTGTCTTGCTCGCTCGCGTTTAACGGGTCTCCGGTTGTCGGCAGAAATGACTTCGTCATTAAGCCGCCAAGCCTCCACCCTCAGCTCGCTCGCGCTCGAACGCCATTGGCGTTCTCATCTGCTATCGATTACAAATATATCCACACTCTTTTTTGAGCGGTGCGTTATCCTGATGCGATTGTCTTGCTCGCTCGCGTTTAACGGGTCTTCGGTTGTCGGCAGAAATGACTTCGTCATTAAGCCGCCAAGCCTTCGCCCTCAGCTCGCTCGCGCTCGAACGCCATTGGCGTTCTCATCTGCTATCGATTACAAATGAATGTTCCACACTCTTTTTTGAGCGGTGCGTTAACCTGATGCGATTGTCTTGCTCGCTCGCATTTAACGGGTCTCCGGTTGTCGGCAGAAATGACTTCGTCATTAAGCCGCCAAGCCTCCGCCCTCAGCTCGCTCGCGCTCGAACGCCATTGGCGTTCTCATCTGCTATCGATTACAAATATATCCACACTCTTTTTAGAGTGTGGATATATTTGTGCCTGATGCGATTCGAACGCACGACCTTTTCCTTCGGAGGGAAACGCTCTATCCGACTGAGCTACAGGCACTTATTGTCCGGATAAAATTACTGTAAAATCTGTTTCTCCACAATAGTAATTATTTGGATCGTAAACAAACTGCAAACCGCTAAAGCCAGGAACTTTTTTATTTAACCAGTTGTAATATTCATTTGTTATTTTATAAGAATGCGCTATGAACTGTGAATGTGAACGATTAGATTCTCCTGTACACTTCACTTCAATCCCTAAGCTTTTAAATGCATTAATTAGTTGGCGTGCATCTTCTGCTCTATCTGATGCATACATTACACTCGCAACATAGTGGGCAGTTTCATCTACCGGAGTGCTGTCTCTATATATTAAACGGTTGATAACCTCCTGCGTTTTATCCGGATCCAGTATCCAATAGCTAATTGATCCTCTTTGATTAGGCGCTCCGGGCAGCATTGCAATTTCAATTTTATTCATATCTATATGTTTTGCCATTGCTGCATATTGTGACATTTCATAAACAGACATGTCTGTTTTGATATATTTCCTTGCAACATTAATAATCTCAGGAATTTTTGTAATTACATCCGGAGTTTGTAATGCTTCCAGAAGTCCACGCATAAACCATTGTTGTCTTTGCGTTCTGCCTATATCTCCCAGTGCGTCATGTCTGAAACGTAAATATCCTACAGCCTCATTTCCGCTTAGATGGTGAGTTCCCTTTGATAAATTTATGTGCAAGTTGCCGGCATAATCATTGTAATGCATCGGCTTTTCTACATAAATATCTATTCCACCCATAGCATTTACAATTTCCTTTACTGCATCATCATGAACCATTATATATTTGTCAATATGTACACCTAATGTTTCCTCAATAGTTTCTTTAACCATATCAATGCCTCCTATTGCATGAGCTGCATTGATTTTGTTTATTCCTGCATTGTGAGGCAAATATACTTTGCTATCACGAGGAATTGATAATGCATTTATTGATTTCGTTCTTGGGTCTATATTTATAAGAATAATGGTATCTGTTCTTGTTCCCTTCCAGATATCTGCAACATTATCATTGTTTGAATCGACACCAAGAAATAAAATATTCTGTCTTTTGGGACCGAATGGCATTGCGAAATCTGCATGTTCTTTATTTTTGCTGCTTCTTGTTAGATTTACAAATATTTTTGTTATTATTGACTCACTGCCAAAATGTTCTTCCAGAAAACTTTCATTATCCGCAAATATAAATATACTCAAAATTATCCCTACAAATACTATAATCATTAAAGTAAGTATTCTAAAAAAGGAGCGTTGTTCTTCTCTTGCCTTTCTTGCCCGTTCTATTGCCGCCTGCGCTGTGCGCTGCGGGTTAGGGTTTTGTTCATTTAAATTATTTGTTGTCATATTTTTATCCTGAGTTTATTTTTTAATTTTTGATAATTAAAATGTTAGTCAAAATATATTTAAATTGCATCAAATAAAGTGATGAGATTTAAAAAACTTTACTGATTAAAAATGTTGATACGAGTGTAAAATACACAGCAAGCCCAACAACATCAATAGTTGTAGCAATAACAGGTCCTGATGCTACAGCCGGATCAATGTTTAGGCTTTTTAGGGCGAAAGGTGTGAATGTGCCGATGACAGTTGCCATTGTCATATTTATAGCCATTGCAATTCCCACAATAATTCCAAGTTCTATATTATGCTGCCAGCCCCAGGTAGCAAGAGTTACGAGTATTCCGAAAAGACTACCGATAGCAAAGCCGATAAACATTTCTCTTATCATATGGTGAAAAGCGGAACTCAAAGTAACTTGCCCTGTAGAGAGTCCTCGAACCATAAGAGTAATGCTCTGGGTACCGATATTACCGCCAAGACCGGCAAGAAGCGGCATAAATATTGCAATTATAGGCAGAGCATTTAAAGTGTGATCAAAGTGGTGTGCAACATTGACCGCAACAAATTCTCCCAGCAATGTAATAAAAAGCCATGGAGTTCTTGCGCGAATCGCTTGAAGTATATTCCCGGAAAGAATTTCATCTTCGTCAACAACTTCTGTGGAAATACCGGATGATTGATAAATCTCTTCTGTTGTCTCTTCTTCAAATAAATCATGTACGTCATCCCAGGTAATCATTCCTTTAAGACGGTTGTAAAGGTCAACTACAGGCAGGGCACTATATTGATATTTCATAAATTCATCAATTATGTAATCGCTATAGTCATCTACATGAAGTTTTACTATATCACTTATCATTATCTCTTCGACAGTTTTGTTTATTGGAGATGTCAGTAATTTTCTTAAAGACACAACACCGAGAAGATGATTTTGTTTATCAACAACGTAAACATAATATAGTTCCATATTGTCTTTTTCAGCTTTTATTCTGATATGATTTAACACATCCTGTACAGTCATTTCAGAATTCACGGTCAAGACAGTAGGATTCATGATCCCGCCTGCCGTGTCTTCATTGTAGGTAAGCAGTTCTCTAACCTCATCCGAAAATTTTTGAGGAAGCTTGTCTAAATAGGTTTCACTTTCATCTTCTTCCATGTCGCCCAGAACGTCAGCAGCGGCATCATGAGGCAATTTAGTTATGATTTTTGATGCCATTTCTTCATCAATATCACCTAAAAGTTCCACCTGCATCTGCGGGGTTAAATATTCCATTAAATCTGCGGCTTCGTCAATATCAAGAAGTTTGAAACATTTCAATCTTTCGTCCGGTTTCAGTTCTTGAAAAATATCAGCCAGATCCGCAACGTGATAACTGCCGAGTTCTTCTTTTAACTGAGTAAGAGTCTCGTCATCCATTATTTCACGTAAACGTTCTACTATATTAGGAATATTTATCATACCATGATTATAATACAAACAGAAAAAATACCGCTAAATATATGGAATATTATGTTCGATATATATACGAAAAGCTGCACTAAATTTAGTGCAGCTTAGTAGATTTTTTAAATTTAGTTTAGTTTTGTTCTGCAGGTTGTTGCTCTTTTTGTTGATTCAAAAGGTTTTGCAGTTTTTCTTTAATTTCGTCACCTTTTTTTTGCATGTCTGAAACAACATCATCTGCTTTGTTTTGAATTTCTTTAACTGTTTCATTAGCTCGATTCAAAACATCTTTTGTTGTATCTGCTATCATTGCGCGTGTTTCTTCACCTGATTTTGGAGCTAATAATACTCCGGCAATAGCCCCTATAGCACCGCCTACTATAAAACCTGCTAAAAATTTAGTTGCTGACATAATTTACTCCTTTACTGTTTTCTAATATATTCTATTTTATATGGAAATTAATTAAATCCCCATAATCGGCTAATTATTTTTTCGCAAAAAGATTAAATACTGTTGTAAATCCTTTTATTAATCCGCCGAAAATTGATTCTGATAAAATTTTAGTTTTACCAAATGTTTTTTCTATTGCATTTCTGAAGTTATCAACACCTTGATCAGTATTTTTAACGATTGCATTGACTGAATGCAAAGTTTCGTTGATTTCCTTTAATGTCGGTTTAAGTTCAGTATTCAAAATTATTGATGTTTCGTTAAGATTTTTTGTTAATTCTCTCAAATCAATTAAAAGTTTCACAAGGAATACTGCAATTACAATAACAACAATTGCAGTTGCCCAAGCCAGAAATGTCAAACCATGATTTAGAGCTATCTGTGAAATTAAAATATCCATAAATTAGTTCCTTATTAATAGTTGAACTCGGTATCGTGTTCAGATGTTTCCAATTCTTTAGCTTTGAGAAGTTTTTTTGATTTAATCATATTGCTGAATTTACGTAATTGGCGTTCAAATTTATATTTCATTAAATCAACGGATTCAAGAGCCTGTTTTTTAGCTTCTTTAATTTCCGGTGCGTGTTTTGTGTACAATTCGCACGCCGCTTCTTTTATTTCACGTCTTGATTCTTCGCCCGGTTTAGGAGCTAAAAGCACTCCTGCAACTATACCGCCTATAACACCTGCGATTAGTCCCATTCCAAACATTAATGATGTCTTTTTTTTACTCATATATAACCTCTTCTTTCATTTTTATTATAGATTATAACATATTTTTTCACGAATTACAAGCTAGTTTGACGAACTTTTTGCAGATAATCGTGGAATAGTATGGCAAATTGAAGGAAAGCTGCTGCTTTTTTGTATTTGCCTTTCAGTAAAAATAGTGAAAGATACATTGCAACATTTTTCAGTACATTTATCTGAAATTGTCTGTGTTTGCGTTTTATGGAATTAATCATACAGTCGTAATATTCACCGAAACTTTTTACACAAAAACTAAAGTCCTTTAGTATTTTTTCTAATTCTGTATTTTTTTTCATTACCAGATCTGTGTATTTTACAACTGCTTTATCTGCCCTGACTATTAATAATATTATAGTAGTGGCTATAATTAATTCAGCTATAAAAATTGTTGCAATAAATAAAAACATTTTCTTATTCTCAATTTTGTATTATTATAATTATAGATTAATACAAAAAAAATATGAATACGTCCAAAGTACTATTTATGATAAAACAGTTTAAATTTTATACATCTTTAATCTTTTCAAAAGCAGCATACCTCGGGATAAAACTGCTTAATAGATCTTCCGGAACTTCTTTTGCTGGAATGTGTGCACTTAAGCTGTATCCTGATTTTTTGAGACACTGCGCAAAATATATAAAAAATGAAATTGTTACCATAACAGGTACAAATGGCAAAACTACTACCTCTGGACTTATTGCGCATATTCTAGAGACGGCGCATCAGGAGGTGATTCACAATTTAAAAGGGGCGAACATGCTTAGCGGAATAGCTAACGTATTTGTGCTTAACTTACGACCGTTTAAACGTTTTGATTATGCTGTAATTGAGTCTGATGAGGCGTATTTGACAAGGTTATATGACTATATAAAATCTGACTGTCTTGTTGTGACTAATTTGTTCCGTGATCAGCTTGACAGATATGGCGAACTTGCAACAACTGCAGGATTTATTCAGAATGCTATAGATAAAAATTCGGATTTGAAATTAATTCTCAATGCAGATGATCCGCTGGTGTCAAATTTTGGAATAAATAGAAGTGCTGTTTATTACGGGTTTGAGAATGTCGAATACGCGCAGAGTTATGAGAAATCCAATGCTCCGACAGAAGTTTTTAACTGTCCGTGCGGCAAACCTTTAAAATACTCTAAACAATTTTTTGCCCAGCAGGGACACTATTACTGTGAATGCGGCTTTAAGCGTCCGATTTGTGATTATTCTGCTAATGTGAAAATTTTTGATGAATATTCAATAATAAACGTTGTACATAATGAAATAACTTTTGAATTTAAAGTAGGACTTGTAGGACTTTATAATGCCTATAATGCTCTTGCGGCTATTGCATTTGCTTTTGAAAACGGACTTAATCAGGCAGAAATACAAAAGGCACTGAATACTTATAAATCTATTTTCGGACGCGCAGAAAAGCGCACAATTAACGGACATCCGACAATTATACAATTAATCAAAAATCCGACAGGAGCCAGTGAGGTCTTGAAAACTGTAGACTTGAAGTCTAATATTGTTATTGCTATAAATGATAATTACGCGGACGGACGAGATATCTCATGGCTTTGGGATAGCGATTTTGAACAGCTTAAAAATGCGGAAAAATTGGTTATAACTTCTGGTATTAGAGCTAATGATATGGCTACACGTTTAAAATATGCAGGTATTCCTCAGGAGCGAATTATTATTGAGCCATCTATTATGAAAGCTATCCAAATTGCAGGTCAGGCTCCGACTGGCGAGCATATTACCATTTTACCGTCATATACGGCACTGTTAAAAATTAATAAAGAAAAAATACATGATTAAGAAAGAAGGCAGAAATGTTATTAGGTGTTAATATTGATCATATTGCAACATTAAGAAACGCCAGAGGCGGCGCAGAACCGGATCCTATTATAGCGGCAGATATTTGCGAACGAAATGGGGCAACGTCAATTACAACACATTTGAGAGAGGATAGGCGTCATATTAAAGATCAGGATGTCTATACTTTAATTAAAACGCTAAAAACAAGATTAAATCTTGAGATGGCAATGGCTGATGATATTCAAAAAATTGCACTAGAAATAAAGCCGCATTCTATTTGTCTTGTGCCGGAAAAAAGACAGGAGGTTACAACAGAAGGCGGACTTGATGTTGCCGGACAACTTGACAAAGTAACTGAATTTATAAAGCCGCTTTTGGATAATGGAATTGTTGTAAGTTTGTTTATTGACCCTACAATTGAGCAGGTTCAAGCCTCTGCAAAAACCGGTGCACAATTTATAGAAATGCATACCGGAACTTATTCTCAAGCCTTTGGCACAGAAAATGAAGAAAAAGAATTTCAAAATCTAAAAAATGCTGCAATTATTGCTCAGAATGCCGGATTAAAAGTTAATGCAGGGCATGGACTGAATTATGAAAATGTTTCAAGAATGCATGAAATACCTAATCTCTATGAGTTAAACATAGGACACAGTATTATATCACGTGCAGTATTTACAGGGTTACCTGAAGCAGTGAGAAAAATGGCTGATTTGATAAAATAAAGGTGAAATGATGAAAAGCGAACACGAAATTATTGAAGAAATGCAGCAGGTCGTTGAACAAATGCGACTTGATGATATTGAAGATAATCCGGATGTTATAGATGAATATTTTGACTGTGACTGCTGCGGCGAGCACAAATGTCTGGCAGGGTCAATTGAATATGACGGGTACCGATTATGTAATGATTGCGTTCTTATTGCAGAAACAGGCTTTGCCCTTGGTAAAATTAAAAGTGTTCAGGACTTAATTGACGCGGTTGAAGACAAAAATCTTGAAAAATTATGCGAATTTGTAAAACAGGAAGAACAAAGAGAAAAGAATTAAAATGGAAACAAAGATTTCGGAAAAAGTTATAAACCGGCTGACTTTATATCATTGTATTTTAACAGACTATTTAGCCTCAAATCAGGAATTTATTTCAAGCAAACAAATTGCTCAGCTTTTGAATATTGATGATTCTCAGGTGCGCAAAGATATTTCCATGCTTAATAATTCAGGAAAAGGGCGCGTCGGCTATATCGTTAAAGAATTAAAAATGTCTATAGAAAAAACTTTAGGGTTTAAAAAAACAAAAAATGCCTTCATTATAGGAGCAGGAAATTTAGGCACTGCACTTGCCAATTATGACAACTTTACAAATTACGGGTTGAATATTGTCGCTTTATTCGACAACGATACCAGAAAAATAGGTAAGACGGTTAATAATAAACTTATATTAGATATTGCTAAACTTGATAATCTTACGAAAAAAACGGGAGTTGATATAGCAATATTGACAGTTCCCAGACAATACGCACAAAGTATTGCTGACAGACTGGTTAAGGCTAATATAAAGTATATATGGAATTTCACTCCGTCAGTATTAAGTGTACCGGAAGGAGTTCAGGTATGGAACGAAAATCTGATGGGAAATTTTTTGCAATTTACTTACAATATTTAAACCGCACATTTAGCATTGAGATAATAAAGATGTCTCAGCCCTTCAAGTGTTAATGTCGGATTAATAAAATCGAACGGGCGTTTAAGGTAATTGGCAATTAGCCCTGAATACCCTCCTGTAGCAACAACAACTGCTTTTTGCCCCAATTCTTTTTCGCATTGTTCAACAAGTCCGTCAATCATAGCCGCAGACCCGCGAATTACGCCGGATAAAATAGCATCAGCCGTGTTGTGCCCGATAGCGGAATTTGAAAGCGTTACATCTATTCTGGGTAATTTGGATGTAAATTTATTCAAAGATTTTAGTTGTAAATTTAATCCCGGGGCAATTAAACCGCCTATAAATTCCCCTTTTTCATTCACAATATCAAAAGATGTAGCAGTACCAAAGTCAACTACTATAGTCGGTTTTTCGTATAAAACGTATGCTCCGGCAACATTTGCAATTCTGTCAGCACCGGCTTCTTTAGGATTGTCCAGAGCTATTTTCACTCCTGTATTAATTTCTGATGTTAGTACAATAGACTCGAGTTTGAAAACATTATCAACTGCTTGTTTGAATTTATCAGTTAATTCCTCTACTACTGAGGAGATAATACAACCATCAATTTTAAAATCTTTAAATAACGATTTTAAAAGTACCTCATATTCTTCAAGTGATAAATCTTTATCTGATGCAAGCCTGAATTCTTCAATGAGCGCGGCATCATCAAACAGTCCCAAAGTAATACTTGTATTTCCTATATCTGTTGTTAATAGCATAATAAGATAGTCCTCTTTTCAAAGACTATCTTATCACAAAAATTTTCATTAATCAGACTATATAAAATCAGTTTCTAAAAGCCTGTTGAGTTGATTGAGAACCATTCAAAAGCGGTCCCAACTCTATTGATTGACCATTACGCAAACTGTCAAATCCTTGAGCTGCTTTGGCTCCAAATTCGCGCATACGTTTAATTATATCTGCTTGATTTGTGTGAGATAATTCTGTTTTGGAAATTCTTGAAAAATCACTCATTTTACATTACTCCTCAATATTAAGTCATATATCTTATATATATATAAAGTATTTTTAGTCAGACAAAATTGCAAAATTTGAGGAAAATGTTACAAATCTTAATCTATTTTTTAAATAATTTATTTTCTAAGGCAATGGCGGTCTTTGTTTTTGCAAGACCTGCTTGCGAACTTTCTTTTAATGTTGGTGACATTAATTTTCCTGTCTGTTCAAGTGCATCAATAATTTCATCAAGCGGAATTTTGGATTCAATGTCTGCAAGTGCCAGTTCTACTGCAGTTATTGCATGCACTGCAAGAAAAGGATTTCTTTTAACACAAGGTATTTCAACAAGTCCGCAAACAGGATCGCAAGTTAACCCTAATAAATTTTTCATTGCAAGAGCAACTGCATTTAAAATTTGTCTTGTTGAGCCTCCGAGAAGATATGCTGCAGCACCGGCACTCATAGCAGAGGCAACTCCGCATTCAGCCTGACATCCTGCAACTGCACCTGCTAATGCAACTTTATTGGATATAATCCTGCCAACTTCGCCGGCTATAATTAAAGCATTAATCTGTTTTTCTTCAGTGATGTTAAAATCTTCACTTATCGCAATTAATACAGAAGGAACAATGCCGCAGGAGCCTGCTGTCGGGCAGGCAACTATTTTTCCCATTCTTAAGTTTTCTTCGCTGGTTGCGAGTGCATATGTTGTAATTTTTTCAAATGTTTTGCCAAATACTGCATTTTTCTTTTTAAACCTGTTTTGTAGTCGTTCGCAATCTGCACCGCACATTCCGCTTAAAGATAGTTCATTTGAATTTAACCCTGTTTTAATAGCTTCCTTCATTGCATCAAGGCTTTTTTTAACAATTTGACGAACTTCATCTTCCGTCTTTTCTGACAAATATGCCTCTCTTGTTTGAGCGACTTTATAAATAGCTACATTCGCAATTTTACAAGCATTGAATAATTGTTCAAATGAATTTATATCTTTTTCTATCATAAACTAATGTTCCAATTTTTTTACATACCTTACCAGATAAAGATTTTCAATACCTTCAATAAGTTTTAAAATCTTTTCGTCCAATTCTCCGTCAAGACAAATACACATAGATGCTTCTTCACCTTTTGCATACCTGTCGCAATGCAGAGATGCAATGTTAATATTGCGTTCCTGAATTAATTTTGTTACCCGTGATATCATGCCCGGCACATCACGGTAAACCAGTAATAATGTGTTAAATTTACCTGTAAATTTAACAGAAAACTCGTTAATTTTTCTAATGACAACTTCACCGGCACCGATGCTGTCTCCTGCAACAAACATGTTTAAATCGCCCTCAAAGATAAAATCCACAGCATTCGGATGCCTGTTAAAATCTTCAAGATATTCAAATTCATAAGCAATTTGTTTAGCCTCCGGCAAATCAAAAACATGTTTTATTCTGACATCATCTACAGCAAGCCCCAATACTCCGGCTAATAGTCCCTTATCTGTCCCATGCCCGAATCCTGTCTGTGCGTATGAATTGTAAAGTCTGAATGTAACCTTATGCGGTTTGGCATCATAAACATTTCTTGCCAAAAGCCCTAATCTTACCGCACCTGCAGTATGCGAACTTGATGGTCCTACCATTATTGGAGTTATTATATCTATAAATGAAGATTGTGCCATTTATTTAAGTCTCCCGTTTACTTAACTCCAGTATAGCATCAAAATATCGCGGTGTATTAATTTATGTAAAAATTTTTCTTAAAAATGAACAATTTTTCTGAAATTTATGTTTTTATATATATACCAGAAATGTGTTATTGTGTTTATTTAGTGTGAAAAAAGGTTAGATATATGTTTAGTCCAGAATTTATGAAGTTTTTAATTAATTATCAGAAACCGGAATATACTCCAATATCAGATAAGAAGGAAATTAAGTTTAATAAAAAAGGCGGTAAACTCGCTGAAGTTTTACTAATTAGTAAATAGATCCTGTTTGCTTGCCGCCTGAAGTTAGGTTATTACTTATCTATAGCCAATAGGTTTTCTTGTTGATACATTTTTTTCAGATGTAAAGTCTTTTATTGCTTTATCAAAATCTTCATTCTGAATTTTTAAATTTTCAATATCTGATTTTCTAAAGGTACCGGCATCCATTTTTTCAAAAATACCGAGACGTTGATAAGCGTTATTGTGAGCATCAGCAACAAGTCTGGCAATATCTGCACCTGTAGCTTTTATGCCGTGTAATTGTTGAGAAAGAGCCTCTTTATCCAAATTCTTGTCTAATGGTTTACTTTTGGTGTGTATGTCCAAAATTTGTCTTGTTCCTTTTAAATCGGGCGGACCAACTTCAATATGCTTGCCAAAGCGTCCGGAGCGCATTATTGCCTCGTCGAGCATGTCAACCTTATTTGTTGTAGCAAGCACATATACATCATCACCATTTTTTTCAATATCACTCATAATTGATAAAAATTGATTTACGAATTCTGCGCTGTGATTATCTACTTTATCACGTTTTTTGGCGACAGAATCAAATTCATCAAACACGACAATGCTAGGTTGATTATCAACTGCATCTGCAAAGAAATTTCTTAAATTTTCTTCTGATTCCCCAACCCATTTAGATTTTAATTCCGAACCATTAAGTTTGGTGAAGTGAGCGTTTGACTCATTTGCAAGTGCTTCTGCAATAAGTGTTTTACCTGTTCCCGGCGGTCCTGTTAATATTATTCCATGGTTAACTTTAACATCTTCAAATGCCTCCGGATATTTAATAGGAAATAAGACCCCTTTTTTCAATTCATCAATAACACTGTCTTGCCCGCCTACATCCGCAAATGATATAGGATGTCCTTTAGATTTTGTATTTTTTACAAGCGCAGCTACTTCTTTTGAGTTCTGTCTTTTTATAATATCTTTTGATTCATTTGTAAAATCATATACTTTTGAAAATATATGTCTTTGCAAAGATAAATTAGTTAAAGGTCGTTCTTTTATAGGAATAGCCATGTCTTTAATATGTACCACATCCCCCGGTACTATATAAAAACTGTTATTAGGCTGTAAGGCTTCTCTTCCCTGAGGAGAACTGCTAAGGTGAATGTCAAAATTATTTATATTTAACACTTCTTTATCTCCCGTCGCATTTTTAAAAAATGCCAAATTTCCGCCTATATTATCGTCTTCGATAAAGAATACTCTTTTAATTACATGGTCAAACGAATCTAATGAGTCTTTCAAAGATTTTTGAACGCCTTTTAAATTGTTTCCTACAGTAATAACATCACCACGTTTAAAGACATCGAAAAGTGCTGATATTCGGTCTTCAAGCGGTATTTGTTTAGCGAGAGTAATGGCTGTTCTTTGAATGTTACCGGTAAAACAGACATTTTTCTTATCATTCTTTTTAGATATAGATAATGTATCGGAAGCCAGCGGGCATGAAACCGGTTGCGATTTGTAATTTTTAGAAATAGATTTGTAGTGATAATTGTTGTAATTTTGAACCGGTAATATTTTCATGACCCACTCCTTCTAGAAGATACCCACACACTAATTACTACATTTGTAGCAGTTAAATAAAAAAATAGCAATACTCTGTCGGCTAATCTTTACAAATGTTAATCTTACACTTATTAAATAGGCTAAAAGTCTTTGTCAGCGTATAATATAGCACTATTTTAGAGTGTTACGATTACACTAATTGTTAAGCTCGTGTTTTTTGCCCCTACTCTTTACCCACTTTACATTTGAGCTTTATTTGAAAAAAATAATTGTAAAGTTTCTTAAAATCACTGGCAAAAAAAAAATTTATTTGTTTTACAATGAATGTAGAAGACATACTTAGTAATTAGATGGTGGATTATGAAAATTAACTCAATTCATTATAATAAGAGCCTCAATCAAGGGGCAGCGGGAAGCAAAAATTCCCCTACCGCCCTTGGAGTGCAGGAGATGCTGAACTCGCAGAACTTTAAGGAGCGAAATTATGCGGGTTTGTGCGGAGAAAAAAGAGCAAACAGAGGATATAATGCAGCATATAGCGGCAGTTTTACGGGTAAGAGTGAAGCTGCCGCTATTGTTTTGAATAAAGGCATGTCGCTTGGACAAAAAATAATGAAAAGCGACTTTTTTGCTAAATCAATGGGAATGATTAATGATCATAACATTGCATCAAGTGCTTTTATGGCATTAATTTTAGCCGGTATTCTCAGACCGGCAACGATACTTTCTCTTCCGGGTAAAGAAGAACAAAGCAAAAAAGATAAACTTTTTGCGGCAGGACATGCGATGGCTTCAGGTATAATTGGCTTTGTTGCATCCGTAATATTGACAAGTCCTCTTGATGCAGCTGTAAAAAAAGTTTTTGGAACACGCGAAGTTCTTGACGATGACGGAAATGTTGTTCAGAGAATTAAAGGGTACGATGAATACGGGTCAAAACGTTTAAAAGAAATTTCTGATGACCTGAAAAAACTGGACGCAGTAGAAGAAACTCTTGAGTTGAAAAAACAAAAACGTCTTCTTAAGAATTCTAAAAATGCCCTAAAACAAATTTCGAAAAATATTCCTGACTGGATAATCGGTATTCCGCGTTCTGCATTAACTATTGCGTTAATTCCTCCAATCCTTGTTTATGTGTTTGGATATGAAAAGAAAGACAAAAAAACAGAACAGCCGATTGAAAATACACAAAACAATAATCCAAGTATAGATATGATGAGACATATGATGAAATCATTCAATGAATTTAAAGGAGGGCTAAAATAATGAATATTACCCTCAATACAAATAAATTTAATACATACAGCAATAATTCAAACAAACGTCAGCAAATACCGACATTCCCGAATTATCGTGAGCAGATCCCGACTTTTGGCGGACTGGGTAATATGGCAAATGTTACTGGAACTATACCGAAAAAATCAGGATTATTTAAAAACATTAAAAAGGGATACAATAAAGGTATAGATTTTATTGCAAAGTACTTTACGGCACCGTTGGTTGACAGCAAACCAATAAACTTAATGGCTGAAAAATTTAAAAACAGTAAATATCTTTTTAACCACTTATTGGCCGTAGGCTCAGCAATCACAAGCGGTATGTATATGTATAAAACTTTGAAAATGCCGGAAAAGAAACCGGAAGACAGAGACAGAAAGAAAACTCTTGCGCTAAATCAGTTTCTTACATTTGCACTATCAACAGCAGGAGCTTATTTAATTGATAGTAAATTAGGCAACTGGTGGGATAGGCAAACCGCTAAATTTGCCGGATTAAGACTTAATGATGAAAATTTGGCAAAAGAATTTGTAGAAACAAATGAAGCTATTCGTGCAAACAATAAATTGACTATAGAAACTAATAAAGGAAAAGTTTCTAAAAAAGATTTGAAACTCTTACTTGATGACACAGAGCCCGTAAAAGAATTTGTAAAAACAAGAAATAATTTCAAATCAATGCTGCCAAAGCAGAAACGTGCATTATTAAATCAGATTGAAGGTATGGGACTACTTAAGACTATGATTGTATTTGGAGCAGTTTACAGATATTTCGTACCTGTACTTGTTACACCTATTGCAAACAAAATTGGTGAAAAATATCTGAATCGTAAAAAAGAAGCAAATGCCGCACAGATACAGCAGAATCAACAACAGACTCAAAAAGCAGCCTAATGTCTATATAAAAGGAAAAGCTCCTCTAGTGTAAAGGGGGGGCTTTTTTGATGCCGAGCATTGTAAAAGTCGGCATATTTATTATTTTTGAATGAGTGCTTTCATTGTAAAAAGAAACATTGCCGGAGCATACCGGTATATCTGTTTCTTCGCAGAATTCTTTTATTGCAAGAATTGTTTTTTTGAATTCGTGCATTGTAGGCGGAATTTCAGGATTAGTAAAATTGAGACAGTTTGTAATTCCAATCGGCTTAAATCCTCGTTTTAAAAATTCATTTTGAGCATTACTTAAAGCGTTATAGGTTTCTTTGACAGTTGAAGAAAATGTGTAAATTCCAAGAGAACACTTTTCTTCCTGCAGGTATAATGAGTTAAATTGAGGATTTTCATCCGGTTGTAATTGAGTTCTTGCTCCAACCGTATGGTCATATTGATTGTAAATCTCCGGAGAATTTATATTTAAAATTGGCGGATCAATAATTGTTTTTTTGCTAAAATCCAGCGGTACAGAAGGCGGAGTAACCAGTAAATCTACAGGAATATCTGCAAGCAATTTATTGTTAGAATGTACTATATAGCGTTTTTCCGGTATTACTTCTCCAATAACAGAGTATGCAAGTTCATATTTTTCAAGAATTTTTATTATATCGACAATTTTTGAATTTTCTACAGCAAAGAGCATTCTCTCCTGTGTTTCAGAAAGCATAATTTCAAAATCTTCAATTGAAGAATCTCCAATGTGAATTTTGTCTAAATCAATATTGACGCCGACATTGCTTTTAAAAGCGACCTCTGAAGTTGAAGAGAGAATTCCTGCAGCCCCGCAATCTTGACAGGAGATAACAAGTTTTTGTGCAAAAATTTCTAAACATGCTTCTATGAGTTTTTTCTTCATGAAAGGATTGGCTATTTGTATAGAGAGGCGGTCTTCTTTTTTTTCATCGCCGAGTTTTTTAGATGCAAAACTCGCCCCTCCCATACCATCTTTCATTGTATGAGATCCGATAAGCATGAGTTTAAGACCTGCATATGCATTGTTAGATGTTATAATTTCATCAAATTTGGCTATACCAATTGCGGTTACATTTACAAGCGGATTTTCAGTAAAACAACTATTATAAAGAACTTCTGTAGAAACAGTAGGTACTCCGATACAATTACCGTAATTAGATATTCCATCAATTACGCCATCAATAATTCTTCTATCATCACCAAATTTGAGAGAATTACATAGTGCTATCGGGCGGGCATTCATCGCAAGAACATCTCTTACAATTCCGCCTATACCGGTAGCTGCTCCATTGAAAGGTTCAACCGCGCACGGATGATTATGGGATTCCATTTTGAATAAAATTGCATGCTCTCCGATTTTTATACCGCCGGCATTTTCTGATGAATAAATTGAATTTTTCCGCGGTAAAAGCTTTAACAATTCTTTAGAGTGTAAATACCCGCAGTGCTCTGAGTATGTAGCGCTAAACAGATGTAATTCAAATTCATTTGGGTCTCTATTAAGTTTTTCTTTAATATAATTTTTATATTTCATTTTCAATAAACTCAAATATTTTTCGTCCGTCAGTCAGACCAAGCTCTTCAAATACAGCGCGTTCCGGATGCGGCATTATGCCTATTATTTTAGTTTTTCTATTATAAATACCTGCTATATAATCATCGGAACCGTTTATATTTTCTGTATAACGTAAAATTACTTCTTCATTTTCTCCCAGTCTGCCTTCTGAGTATGTGTAATTTCCCTGATGGTGGGCTATTGGAATATGAATAATTTCACCTAAAAATTCAAGCGGTACAACTTTAGATATAAATTTCAAATTTTCATTACAAGTTAATGCGCCGGAAAGCATTTTCGCCTCACAAAGAATTTGAAATCCATTGCAAATCCCTACGATTAATGATTTACCTATAGGAAGAGATTTTACAGCCGGCGAGAGTTTTGCAATTCGACCTGAAGAGATATGGTCTCCATATGAAAATCCTCCGGGTAAAAAAATTATATCATAAGTCTTTTTTATTATGTCGTTTTGCCAGATGAATTCAGTATCCCATCCAAAAAGTTCGCAGGCGCGCATTGTATCCTGTTCACAGTTTGTGCCTAAAAATGTTATAATTCCGGCTTTAACTTTGCTCATCTAAATCTTCCCAAAGAATTTCATATTCTTCTATTACACTGTTCGCCAAAATTTCATCAGCAATTATTTTAACTTTATTTTCTGCGTCAATTTTATTTTTTGCTTCAAATTCAAGTATGTACCGGCTGCCAACTTTACATCTGAAGTTTTCGATATCCAGCAAATGCGATACTGCGTCTTTTAAGGTTGCGGATTTTATATCTTTTATAGTTGGTTTTAATCCTACATTTACTATTGCTTTAAATTTTTTCATACAGTTATTTTATCATGAAAACGATGTGGCAGACTGCGCTGTTAAAATATAAATCCTGTTTTCACAACTTATAAAGAATTCAAAACTATTGAAAACGGCAAATAGTTTTTGACTTGAAGATTACAAAATACCACCTTATGGCAGGTCTTTTGTAATAATACTTTATATTACTCTTATTTATAGCAAATTTTTTTATCAGGATATTTTATAATTTTAGAAAGGAGTATCTTATGCCTATAACACCAGTTATGCCTTACAATTATATGACCTCAGCACAAAAAATTGTTACACCGCAAAAGCCGCAAGTTCAACCTAAATCTCCAGAAGCATTTGAGGGAGAAGGAAAACTACTAAAAGAAGTGTATGATAGTTACATGAAAAACGCAGGCGGATTCCAGAATATTAACGGTCAAAGAGTGCATGTTACAACTGTTCTGCACATTGATAAAAGTGCCCAAATGGCTGCTCTTGCCGTTGAAAAACGTTTACAAGAACTTGGAATTTTACCACCACCGCAGAACAATACACAAATGATTTATTAGAATTTTAATTTAATAAATATATAAAAAAGCAATGCCATTTCTGACATTGCTTTTTATTATTAAATCAATGAATTTTATTTCATCAATTCGCCGACTGCTTTGTATACAGCCATACGTTTTGCAGCATCTTCTTCTGCTTGCGTATAAAGTGCTTCAGCAGCTTCAGGATTTGTTTTCATCAGAGATTTATAACGACCTTCAGATCTGATGAATTCCTGATAACTTCCCTTAGGATCTTTAGCATCCCAGGTGAATGGCTGTTCATTTTCTGGGTTGTATCTGTAAAGCGGGAAGTAACCTGCTTCAACCGCACGTTTTTGTTCGGTTTGAGTTTTAGACATATCAATACCGTGTGCGATACAAGGAGCGTAAGCGAATATGATTGACGGACCTTTGTAAGCTTCAGCTTCCTGGAACGCTTTAAGAGTTTGAGCTCTGTCAGCCCCGAGGGCAACTGATGCTACGTATACATAGCCGTAAGACATACTCATCAAGCCCATATTTTTCTTATATGTTCTCTTACCGCCGGTAGCGAATTTAGCTACAGCTCCGGTAGGTGTTGATTTAGATGCCTGACCGCCGGTATTTGAATAAACTTCCGTATCAAGTACAAGAATGTTTACATCCTGGTTTTGAGCTAGTACGTGGTCAATACCGCCGTATCCGATATCGTTTGCCCATCCGTCACCACCGATAATCCAAACAGATTTATCAGTAAAGTAGTCTTGAAGTTCTCTAACTTTTGCCAAATCAGGGCATTCAGCATCCTTGTATTTAGCAAGAACTTCTTTTGCTTTATCTTGAGCTTTGTGAGCTTCTTCTGTTTTTGAATTATCAAAGTGAGACATAGCTTCTTCCAAAGCTGCCTTCAAATCAGCCGGAGTTTTTTCGTTAGAAAGAACTTTTTCAACATAAGTTTTCAAAGTTTCTCTGTTTTGATCTACTGCTAATCTCATACCGAAACCAAATTCAGCATTGTCTTCAAACAATGAGTTAGCCCATGCCGGACCTCTTCCTTCTTTGTTTGTCGTGTAAGGAATAGTCGGGAAGGTACCTGAGTAGATTGAAGAACAACCGGTTGCGTTAGCAACGATCATGTTTTCGCCAAATAATTGAGAAACAAGTTTAACGTATGGAGTTTCACCACAACCTGCGCAGGCGCCGGAGAATTCAAATAATGGTTTTCTAAGCATTGCCCCTTTGATAGTTTTGGTTGTATTTTTACCCATTACATTGTCAGGTAATGCATCAAAGAATTCTTCGTTTTCCATTTCACAAGCGGCTTCTTCTTTTTCAATAGAAGACCATGTGAGAGCTGCTTTTTCAGGATTTTTAGCCATTGGACATTGGTCAATACAAACGCCGCAGCCTGTACAATCCTTGCAGTAAACTTGTACTTTGAATTTTTCACCGTGATCGTTTGGTTTAGCATCAACAGTGTTGAATGATGCAGGAGCATCTTTCAGATCATCAGCTTCAATCAATTTAGTTCTGATTGCAGCGTGAGGACAAGCAGATGCACAGATACCGCATTGAATACAGAATTCAGAATTCCAGTGAGGAACACGAGGAGCGATTCCGCGTTTTTCAAGACAAGCTGTGCCAGTCGGGATTACGCCGTCATTTGACATTGCTGATACAGGAATATCATCGCCTTTTTGTCTCATTGAAGGTTCGATGATTTTCTTAGCAAAGTCAGATGCATCATCCGGAATTAATTTAACATCATCAACGCATCCTACGCCGTCAAGAGTTGCCGGAACAGGTACTTCCTGACAAGCATCAACTGCTGCGTCAATAAGTGCCAGGTTCATATTAACAACGTCATCGCCTTTTTTCTTGAAGGTTTTCTTCGTCATTTCTCTCATACCTTCAAGAGCTTGTTCAAACGGAATAATTCCTGAAACTTTGAAGTATGCAACCATCATAACTGTGTTTGCACCTTTTCCGCGTAAACCAGGCTGTTGTTCAATAAGTTTTTCTGCATCAACGTTGTAGAATTTGATTTTCTTATCAATAATTGTTTTTTGCATATCGCGTGTAAGATGTGCGAATGCTTCTTCTTTTGTATAAGGGCTGTTGAGCAGGAATGTTCCGCCCTCTTTAATACCTTTTAACAAATCATATCTGCCAATGTATGCATGAGCAGAGCATGATACAAAGTCAGGAGCTGTAATAAGGTAAGTTGATTTAATCGGTTTGTCGCCGAATCTTAAGTGAGAAACGGTTACGCCGAATGATTTTTTAGAGTCATAAGCAAAGTATGCCTGAGCATCTTTGTTTGTATATTGACCGATAATTTTAATTGAGTTTTTGTTAGCCCCAACTGTACCGTCGGATCCTAAGCCCCAGAACATACAGTTTGTAGTGCCTTCAGGTTCTGTTACGATGTGTTCTTCAACCTTTAATGATTTGTGTGTAACATCGTCTTCAATACCAACGGTAAATCCGTGGAATCCGTTGTTTTCAGCGTGTTTGTAAACAGCTAATACCATTGACGGAGTGAATTCTTTTGAAGATAATCCGTAACGTCCGCCGATTACTCTTATATCGTTGTTTTCAAGAGCTGCTACAACGTCTAAGTATAAAGGTTCACCGATTGATCCAGGTTCTTTAGTTCTGTCAAGAACAGTAATACGTTTAACAGTTTTTGGCAGAGCTTCATTAAAGCGTTTAACGTCGAATGGTCTATACAGTCTTACTTTAACCAAACCGTATTTAGTACCGCGTTTTGCGTTCAGGTATTCAATAGTTTCTTCTATTGTTTCGCAGCCTGATCCCATTGCAACGATTACATCAGTTGCATCAGGAGCCCCGACATAATCAAACGGATGATATTGTCTGCCTGTTACAGCAGCAACTTTATCCATGTATTCCTGAACAATGTCAGGCACCATGTCATAATATTTATTAACAGTTTCACGCCCCTGGAAGTATACATCAGTATTTTGTGCACCGACTTTGCAAATAGGAGCTTCCGGTCTCATTGCTCTGTTTTTGAATTCTTCAATGTATTTTGGTTCAACAAGTTTTGCAATATCTTCGTAAGAAATTTCTTCGATTTTGTGAACTTCGTGTGATGTTCTGAAACCGTCAAAGAATTGCAAGAACGGAACTTTTGCTTTGTAAGTAGCTAAATGTGCAACTAAAGCCAAATCCATTTCTTCTTGAACAGAGTTAGCTGCAAGCATTGCATAACCTGTGTTACGGCATCCCATAACGTCTGAATGGTCGCCGAAAATTGATAATGATTGTGCAGCTATAGCACGAGCAGCAACGTGAATAACTGAAGGCAGCATTTCACCTGCTATTTTGTGCATTACAGGGATCATCAACAATAAACCTTGAGATGCTGTGTAAGTTGAAGTTAAAGAACCTGCAGCTAAAGCACCGTGAACTGCCCCTGCAGCCCCTGCTTCAGATTGCATTTCAGCAACTCTCACTTCTTTACCCCAGATGTTTTGTTTGTGTTGTGATGCCCATTCATCAATCCACTCACCCATTGTAGATGAAGGAGTGATAGGATAAATAGCGGAAACTTCGCTCAATGCATAGGCAATATGCGCGGCAGCGTAGTTACCGTCTACTGTTATAGTTTTACCTGGCATAATAACCTCCTTCTTAAATATGCTATTACTTAATTTATAACTATACCATTACATGATAATACAAACATATGATTATGACAAAAAATAATCTGTGTAAATTTATGTTACAATTTGTCTGATAAAAATTATAACAGGTAAATTTTGATATTTACGGACGTTGATATTTTTGAAAAGATAAGGATGAAATTATGAATATACAATTAATTACCCCAAAATTTACACAGCAGTGGATGCAAAAAGATCGTGTATCAGCACAGCCTTACCGGAGCAATTATTCATGCAATCTGGCTGGCGATACAGTAAGTTTCTCCGGTAAAGCTAAAATGATGCAGCAAGCTACCAATACAATATCAGATGTTATTGAGGCTAAGGTGGAGCGAGAAAAAGAAAGAATGTCTCGTATTGCCACTACATATCTTGATGCGCTTGAATCTATTGCTAATGCATTAAAAGATGACGGCATTTCATTTGATCGAGCTTATTGCGAATTAAATCCTGTCAAGTCTCCTAAATCTTATACTTCAAAAATCGTTCGTTCAGGATCTTTTAAGGTGCCGGATGCAATTAGAGCAACTTTATATTCTAAAAATCCTTATGATTTATCAATTCTTAATGACAAAATACTTCCTGAAATGCAAAAACGCGGATATATTTTAGCACAGACTGATGTAAGACATGAAGAATTGCTAAAACGCGGTTATTTGACCCCTCCGGGCGGAAATCTTAAAACGGCGATGGTTTATGAATTGCCGGATTTGGATATAAGACTTGAAGATGCACGGGATAGTATTGAATATCTGGCTCCTGAATTGAGATATAGCATTAGTAAACCTCAAAAATCCGGTTATGAGGATATTCAAATGCGTTTTGTACGGGAATTTGATAAAAAGAAAAATCCGGTTCAGCATGAGTTGATAATTCTTTTTGGTCCAAACTATGCAAAAGCAAAACATATTGAATCAGAAAAAGTGTACAGTAATTTGAGAAATTTTGGAGAACTTCATATGAAATTTGATGATCAAACTCTGGGCTCTCATTCTCAAAAGGCTGCAAGATACGTAGATTTAATTAAAGAAATGTTTGTAGGTAAAGTTTCTAAAAAATTGTTCTTGAATGCTAAAAATAAAGATCTTTATGATATTCAAGAGGAAATTCCTATTAAGTTCAGCGAAGACGACAAAAATTTATTTAATACTTATTTTGCAGGTTTACAAGATAGATTGCGTTCTTGCTATGCGGAACAAAAGAAAAATGCTAAACCTAGTGAGCTGGCTCTCAAGGAGCTTATGAATAACCAGCGGCATGACAGAACTTTATTAAATAAAATACAGGAAGGACTTTCTGAAGCTATTGAATACTTTAATTACAGAACAGGTATAAAAGAAACTAAATCTTAATTATGGCGACATTTTCAATATGAAAACTGTGACAGAACATATCAAAAGGCTGAATGCTTTCAACGCGGCAGCCTTTTTCTGTTAAGTATTGCAAATCGCGAGCCAGAGTTGCAGGATTACAACTGACATAAATAATAGTGTCTTTTCCAAGTCTTAAGGCTTCATCAAGAGATTCTTTCGTGCAGCCTTTTCGCGGAGGATCAAGTATAATTACGTCAAATTTTCTTTTTTCCTTCGCGAAAAATTTTGCAGCATCCATATTATTTATTTCAACATTTGTTATATTATTTAACTCTACAGATTTTTCTGCGAGTTTACATGAGTCTGAATTTTCTTCTACGCTTACGACTTTTTTGCAAACATCAGATACGCATATACCGAAAGCAGTAATTCCTGCATAGGCATCCAGAACAAGCGGGTGAGAAAAGTTATTTTCAATATAATTTTTTACATAACGAAAAATATTTTCTGCACTTTTCGGATTGACCTGAAAAAATGTATTTGCTCCTATATAAAATCTTTTATCAAGAATTTTTTCTTCAATAAATTCTTTGCCGCAAACGCATTTGGTATTTTGTCCCATAATAACATTTGTTTTTGAAGAATTTAGATTTATGCAGACTCCGGAAACTTCAGGCAGGTTGTCGTAAATATATTTGGCAAAATTAATTAATTTTTGGGGAATATTTTTTGAATTAACAACAAGTACGACTAAATTTTCCTCCGTTGCTGCAGAATTTCTTATAATAATATGGCGCAATTCTCCTGAATGTGTTTTTTCTTCGTAGCCTGTAATCTTAAATTCCGGCGCTTTTTCTCTGACAAATTCAATTATTTTGTCGCATATTTCCGGCTGAATCGGGCAATATTTAATATTTACAAGGTCATGAGACTGAGGCTTGTAATAACCGGCAACCAGGCGTTTGGAAACTTTTGTCTGAGAGACCGGATATTGAATTTTATGTCTGAATGATTTTGTTTGCGGGCTGGGAACAGGAAGTGGAATATCAATATTAAGATGTGCAATTTTTTGTATTGCATCCTGAACAATTTCTCGTTTTAGCTCTAATTGATAATTGTACTCTATAAATTGCAGCTGGCATGCTCCGCAGACCTTTTGCATCGGGCAGAATGGTTTAATCCTGTGTTGAGAAGGGGTGAGTATTTCAAGAGGTATTGCGTTTGCAAAATTTTTGTTTATTCTTGTAATCTTAATTTTTGCAATATCCTGCGGGCACACATTTTCGACAAAAATAACAAAGCCGTCGACTTTTGCAATGCCGTATCCGAGATTTGAGAGTTTTTCAATACTTACAACCAGTTCATCATTCTTTTGCATATGCTAATTGTAGCATGGATTTTTAATTTAATGTCATGTTGTTTTGACACCAGTCTATCAGTTCTTTGTATGATTGTTCGATTTGTTCTTTGCTGTAGTTTTTTATTGAATTTTTATTTATGCAGGTTTGTAAAATTTTATAATCTTGATTATCTAAATTTTTTAATAATTCTTTTTTAGTCAGTATATATTTATTAGTTTGTAAAAAATATTTAGCTTGAAGTATATAAAAAGTCATTTTGTATAAATTTATCAGAGATGTATTGTGGTTGTTTTGATACAAAAATGAATGGCAGGTTTGATGATATAAAGTTTCGACTCCTGTTTTTACTGAAGTTTGTAAATCTTGAATAGAAGGCGGAGAAATTATGGCTTTTATATCGCCATAAATATTTTTAGTTTCATGGTAAAACTGAAAAAGATCTGGTTTAGACCAGTTTTTAATTTCAGTTTCACCGGATATAAAGCCGCAGCACTTTTCTTTAAAAGGCATTGTTTCTATAATCTTTTTATATTGTTTCAATTCGTTTATTGTTAACTTTTTCAGTATTACTATTAAATCTATATCGCTTGTTTCATCAGCCTCAAGCCGCCTATAGCTGCCATGATAGCCTATATACAGCAAATTATCATTAAATTCATTTTGTATTTTATTTTGTATCAGATCAAGCCAGAGTTCCGGATTAAAATTTTTCATATAGAAAGTCTAGCATAATTTATTTGTAATATCTATAATTTAATGAATATGGGAAATTGCTTAAATTTAGTTGATGAAATATGAATTAAAAAAAACAAAAAAGAGCCTTTTCGGCTCTTTTTAGAAATGGTGGGCGTTAGAAGACTGTCTTGGATTTTCTTCACGCTCGAATAGTTTCGCAAAAGAACCTTCGGTTCAAAATTGCTCAATATTCTCGCTACCCGGACTAGCTCACATTTGTTCGCATCGTCCGTCCGAAAATCCGCTCGAACTTTAAAGTAATGTTCTCGCTGTCAAAACACTCACCATAAAAAGAGGATAGGAAATACCCTATCCTCTTTTTATGGTGGGCGTTAGAAGACTCGAACTTCTGACCCTCTCCTTGTAAGGGAGACGCTCTACCAACTGAGCTAAACGCCCGCTTTCGACATTTTTTATACTAGTATAAAGATTATTCATTGTCAACCCTCTTGTTTGAAATTTTATTGAAACTTTTTCACCTTACGCGCGTCTGTCTCTATATCAGATTAGTTTTATTCGTTTAAATTAGTGAGGGATTTAGAATGGTGGCTAATATTAAAATGCAAAACGATGATACTTCTTTGTTTAAGGATTTAACATATAATCATTTGTCTGAAGATGAGTCCTTAGAACAGGTGGAACTTGATGAGGATTTAGAAGAACCTAAAACTTTTAACTCAATCTCACACGATGATGATATCTTGCAAATGTACTTAAAAGACATTGGCAAAATAAAACTGCTTTCCGCAAAAGATGAAAAGGCACTTGGTAAACAAATAAAAGAGGGCGGTAAAACTTATGAGGCAGAGATTGCTAAAAGAAAACTTGTTCAGGCAAATTTACGCCTTGTGGTAAGTATTGCAAAAAAATATGTCGGGCAAGGCGTTCTGTTTATGGATCTTGTACAGGAAGGGTCTCTCGGGCTGATTAAGGCTGCAGAAAGATTTGACTATTCCAAAAATTTCAGATTTTCGACATACGCAACCTGGTGGATTAAACAAACAATTATCCGCGCAATTTCTAACAGTTCAAGAACTATAAGAATTCCTGTTCATATGGCAGACAAAATAAGAAAATATAAACGTACTTATACTACTCTGTCTTTTGAATTGGGACGCGAACCAACCGATTTTGAAATAGCTTCTAAAATGGAAATTACTCCTAAAAAACTGGTTTCAATAAAAAAATCTATCCTTAAAGAACCTATAAGTCTTGAAACTCCGGTTACTGAGGATTTGAATGTTGGGGATTACATTGAGGACAAAAGCTATAGATCTCCGGAAGTCCAAACAGGTAATAATGCACTTCGAGGAAGTATTAATGAACTGTTGCAGGGACTTGAAGAGCGAGAAAAACTTATTATTAATAATCGTTTTGGCATAAATGGAGAGATTCCTAAAACTCTTGAACAATTAGGAAAGATTATGGGCTATTCTAAAGAAAGAATACGGCAATTAGAAGAATCCGCATTAAACAAAATTCGTGAAACAAGAGAGTTACTACACTTTAAAGATTTTATTGAAGATTAATATTCCTCGAGTTATGTCTTTATACAGCATGCTGCTAATTTTTTAGTATTTACTTTAATTAAGTGCATGCTGTTTTTTTATTTTTGCTATTCACATATTGCCGTATTTGTATTATTATACATGACATGAGACTTATTAATAAGAAAAATTTATGGATTTTTAAAGCACTTGTAAAAGGATTTATGAAATGTCAGGAACCTTTTACTCATATTATTGAGATAAACAATAAAGAACTTAAGCCATGTATTTATGTAATGTGGCATTCTGACCAGTTTTGTGTTTATGGTATTGAGGATAAAGCTCATCTTAGTGTACTTATTAGCAATTCTATAGATGGTGAAATTGTTGCTTATGCAACAGAATCTATGGGGTTTCGTACAGTAAGAGGCTCTTCCAAGAAAAAAGGAGCAGTAGAGGCATCCATGCAAATGCTGGAACGTTTGAAAAGCGGAGAATGCGTAGCAATAATGGTTGATGGACCAAGCGGTCCATTGCATGTCGTAAAAAATGGAGCAATTAAATTGGCTAAACTTTCAGGGGCACCTATTGTTCCGGTTTGCTGGTATTCAGGACAAAAAAATTTCATCCATCTCCCTTCATGGGATAAAATGACAACGCCTGTTCTTGATACAAAAATAATTAATTTATATGGTGAGCCTATTTATGTTCCTGCAGATAGTACACCTGAGCAAGATGCTAAATTTAAACAAGTAATAAAGGAGTCTCTTGAGAATTTACAAAGGAGAATTCCTGATGTTTGGGAGGAGGCTAAGCAAGCCGGCTTATGGAAGAAAAAACATTAAATATATCTGCTGTTCAAATGTGTGCTGATATAGGAAATAAATATAATAATTTCAAAAAAGTACAGTATCTTGCAGAACGTGATATTAATAATGGAGATGTTGATGTTATTGTCTTGCCTGAAGTTTGGACTGTAGGGTGGCAGTGTTCAAATTTTATAAAATCTGCGGAACCGGCTGAAACTAATGAAACTTTAGATTTTTTGTCCGAACTGGCTCGCAAATTTAATGCTTATGTTTTGGGCGGAAGTTATATTGAAAAAAATAACGAACAGTATTTTAATACCTGTCCCGTATTTGACAGAAACGGTAAACTTGTTGCCAAATATTCCAAAATGCATTTGTATTCGTCATATGGAGCTGATGAAAATAAATATATTACAGCAGGGTATTCTCCTGTGATGATTGATATAGACGGAATAAAAACCGGATTGACAATATGTTATGATATCCGTTTCCCTGAAATATTTCGTGCTTATAGAAAAGCAGGGGCTGAACTTTTAATAAACATGGCTGCCTGGGGATTGCATAAGCCTATACCGTGGGAAACGTTAACCCGCTGCCGCGCTATCGAAAATCAAGCTTTTATGGTTGCCCTTACTCAGTCAGGAAAAATAACAGATGACGAATGGAATATAGGACATTCCCGAATTTTTAATTACACCGGTGAAACTATTGTTGAAATTAAAGACCAGAATGAGGGAGCTATTTCAGCATCACTTGACTTTGCGTTACTTAGAAAATATCGTAAGGAATGTCAGATTATGAATGACATTGCGGAATCTTATGAGGTAAAATATTATGAAAAAATTCATTAATTTTTTATTATTGTTGACATTAGTGCTAATACCACAGGTATCAAATGCTTATTCAGTGGACAAGGCTATTTCTGACTCAGGAATAAACAAGGGAGCTGTATCTGTTTCCGTGCGCGATACCGCTACAGGTAAGCCGGTATATCAACTGCATGAAAAAAATCCGCGAATTCCAGCATCTACTTTGAAAATAATAACTTATACAGCAGCAGTTGATACTCTTGGAAAAGATTTTAAATTTAAAACAGAATTGTATAAAAATACAAATAATCAATTGTATTTAAAGCTGGCTGCAGATCCTTTTTTAACCTCTAAAGATTTGGAAAACTTGATGGAAGAAGCTGAAAAAAAGAAGATTATAGACCCTAAACAGTTTTTCATTGATGACTTTGTAATTGACAGTGTCGAATGGGGTGAGGGATGGCAATGGGATGATGAATTAAATCCTTTGATGCCTAAATTCAGTCCTTATAACATTGATGGTAACATGTTGAAACTTTTTATAGAACCGACGGTTTCGGGCGCGCCGGCACAATTATATCTTACAACCTTCTATCCGTTGACTTTTATCAATCTGGTAATAACGGGAAAGGAAAACGATGTAAAATTATCTAAAAAGAACTTTATATCGCCTAATATAATAACTGCGGAAGGAACGGTTGAAAAACAGTTTAGTATGGATATCCCTACTAATAATCCTAAAAGATATTTTATATTAAGACTTGAAGAAGCAATTCGTAATGCTCATCTGGAATATTATGGAATGTTTAAGCAGGCAAAAGTCCCGACTCAGAATGTGTATAAAGTCGCAAGCATTGAACATGATTTGGACCAGGCTACAGAGGCAATTCTTAAAAAAAGTTCAAATATGACTGCCGAAACTTTATTCAAGATCGCAGGCGGAAAATATGTTAACAATACCGGATCTATAGAACACGCTGTAGAAATGTTAAATGCTTATTGTAAAAAAAATAAGATAGATGTTTCTGATATAAAAATTGTTGATGGAAGCGGAGTCTCAAAAAATAATTTGATGACTGCAGATTTTATGACTAAGTTTCTTGTTAAAGAAGCTAAAAATGAAAATCTGGTAGAAAATTTGCCAATACCTACAGAAGGTACTCTTGCAAATAGAATGCTTTATTTTAAGGATAAATTAAAGGCTAAAACAGGTACAATGTCAGATGTGAGTGCGCTGGCAGGATATTTAACAACGCAAAAAGGTAATGTAGTCGCCTTTGATATTATGATTAACGATCCAAAATCATCTTCTTCAGATAAAAAAATGCTGGAAGAATATATTTTAAGAGCTGTTTACAGTAATTATTAAAAAATGGTAACATTTCGAAAAAAAATGAAACACATGTTATACTAATTGTAAAAAGGAAAAACTAATGGAACCAATTGTAAGTATAATAACACCTACCCATAATATTGTTGAAAAAGGGCAAACAGATGATTTTAATCTGCTTATCTCTTTAATAGATCGTCAAACCTATCCCAAAATTGAACATGTAATCGTTGATAATGCATCTAATGATGGAACAACAGAGTTATTAAAAAATTACAAAAATAAAGGATATCTGAATTTTTACTCAGAAAGAGACAATGGCAAATATGCTGCATATAACAAAGGAATAATGCGTTCAAAGGGAAAATATATTTCTTTTGTTAGTTGTGATGATTTCTATCATGATATAACCGCTATTACGGATGTTGTTAATTTGATGGAAGCTGAACAGGCTGATTTTTGTTATTCTGCAGCGTATTGCAGACATCCTGAAGGATTTGTTTTTGCTTTTGAACCATCAATATATAATGTATTTCAGGTAATGCCTTGCGCGCGTCAGGGCATATTTTTCAAAAAATCCGTTCTTGAAAAAGAAGGATATTTTGACGAAAAATTTAAAATTATGTCAGATTTTGATTTGATAATTCGGCTTATGATGAAAAAATATAAAGGTGTTCAGTTCCCTGGTAATTTTACAACGTATAAGCTGGGAGAAAAAGCCTACGCTAATCAGGAAAGATGCACTGAAGAAACTAAGCTTATTTATCTGAAAAATTATCGTCAGCTTTGTCCGCTTAATAATGAAACTCTTGAGTATATGGTACAGGTATCAGAATTTCCAAAACAATTACTTGAAAAACTTGCACAATTTTTTCCGCCTCAAGATAAAGATTATTTTATGGAAACCTGTGAACAAATGCATAAATTGCGTGTCGATGCAATGAAACAAAATCGGCAGTAATTTACAATAATATTTGCAAATATTGATTTTATCGTATTATAATAGAATTAACATGATATATAGAAAGTTAGGGATATAAAAAATGACTCAACAAAGAATTGCAGTAATAGGATGTGGTGTATGGGGACGAAATATCGTAAGAAATTTCTATAACCTTAATGCACTTGATACAGTTTGTGATATAGATGATGAGAATTTGAAAAAAGTTACAGAACAATATCCCGGTGTAAAAGTAACAAAAGACTTTCATGACATTATAAATAATAAGGAAATAACAGGTGTTGTTGTTGTAACTCCAAGTCATACTCATTATAAAATGGTTAAGGCGATGCTTGAGGCAGGTAAACATGTGTATGTTGAAAAACCTATATCAACAGTTGCGCAGGAAGCTAAAGACTTAATGGAGTTGGCAAATACAAAAGGACTTGTTTTGATGGTGGGGCACTTGCTGCTTTATCACCCTGCAGTTAACCGTTTAAAAATGTTGATAGAAGAAGGCGTACTCGGCGATATTGTTTATGCACAAAGTGATCGTTTAAATGTGAATTATTTTAAAAATGACAGAAGTGTTATGTGGGATTTGGCTCCGCATGATGTATCAATGATCAGTTATGTCACGGGCAAAGCTCCTGTTCGTGTAATAAGTGCCGTCGGCTGTTCTACGGATAAAAACGAAATTATGGATATTACACACATAGGTATTGAGTTTGAAGATGGTGTTATAGGGCATATATCTGACAGCTGGATAACCCCGCGTAAGCATGTCACATTGCTTGTTCGTGGTACAAAAGCTACCGCTATTCTGGATGATACTTTACCTGAGCATAAACTGGTTATTTTTGATAATTTTGTTGCAGCTAATACTCAAAATATAGAATTAGATTATCTTGAAATTGAACCTTTAAAACTTGAATGCCAGCATTTTATAAGCTGTTGCGAAAAAGGTCAAAAAGCGCGTTCCGACGGTGAAAACGGTTATACGGTTGTAAGTATTTTGGAACAGGCTGAAAAAATTATGCTGGGAGAAAAAGTAAAAAAACTTGACGAAATTAATTTTGCTCTGTCAAGAACAAAAAAATAACTTCGTCTGATAAAAAATCAGATTTAGGGAGACATTAAAAATGGCAAATTTTATTTCAATATTTAGAATTTTTGTTGCATTGTTTGCAATAGCACTGCTTTACGTAAGAACAACCTGGGCTTATATGCTGGCATTAATTCTTACAGTAATTGCTTTTGCTCTTGATGGTGTGGACGGATATGTGGCACGTAAATTCAATGAGTCCTCAGATTTAGGCTCAGTACTTGATATAATGGGGGATCGTATTGTAGAAGCGTCATACTGGATTGTTTTTGCGGTTATGGGCTGGATAAGTATTTTATTTCCGCTTATTTGTGTATTTAGAGCATTTACAACAGACAGTTTAAGAAGTGTCGCTTTATCAAAAGGTTATACTGCATTCGGTGCAAAAAGTATGCAAAAAAGTAAACTGGGATATTTTATTTGCTCATCAAAATTTATGAGAATAAGTTATGCCGTTGCAAAAGTTGTGGCTTTCTTCTTCCTTATTATTGCAAACACACCGGGGATTGAGTTCTGGAAACACATAGGAACTTTTCATGCAATAACAATGTTTTTTGCGTGGGCTGCAATAATTTTCTGTGTTGTGCGCGCTATACCAGTAGTTGTTGAAAGCAAAAGTTTATTTGAGAAAGCTAATCAATAATGTCAAAAATAAACATTGTACTATATGAACCCGAAATTCCTCAAAACACAGGCAACATAGCTCGTCTTTGTGCCTGTACAGGGGCGAGTTTATATCTGGTTGGAAAATTAGGCTTTTCTCTTTCAAGTAAATATACAAAGCGGGCAGGATTAGACTACTGGGATAGTGTCGACCTGCACAAAATTGATACAATGGATGAATTGCTTGACGAAAATAAAAATGCTAATTTTTATTATCTGACGACAAAAACAAAACGTGTCTATACAGATATTAAATTTCAAGAGGGTGATTTCATTGTGTTTGGTCCCGAGACCAGAGGTCTTCCGGAAAAATATGTTAAGTCAGAAACAGCACTTACAATTCCGATGAAAGAAGGACAAAGAAGTTTAAATCTTTCAAATTCAGTTGCTATTGTAACTTATGAGGTAATAAGACAAAATGGATTATAAATTACCGCAGCTGCCAAAGCGTGATTTAAATTCCAATAAGGGAACATTCGGTAAAATATTAAATATTGCCGGATCAAAATACATGCCGGGTGCTGCGTATATTTCATCTATATCAGCAATGACTGCAGGGTGCGGACTTGTATGTCTGATGAGTGAGGAAAGTGTAATACAGGCTGTTTCAGCGCAAACTTCGATTATAACATTTGCGCCGCTAACAGAGATGTTAGAACGTCTGCAAGTCTTTGATGTTCTTCTTATTGGCTGCGGTCTGTCGACTTCAGAAAGTGCAGAAAAAATTTTTGAAAAAGCAATATGTAATTCCAAAATTCCGACAATTATAGATGCAGACGGGTTAAATATTCTCTCTAAAATTAAAATTACTTCGCCGGCGTCAGCTATTTTAACTCCGCATCCACTTGAGGCAGCAAGACTTTTGCATACAGATTTAGAAAAAATACTAGCAGACAGAGAAAAAGCTGCAAAAGAAATATCTAAAAATTATAATTGTATTACCGTCTTAAAATCGCATGAAACAATAGTTACTGATGGAGTGAATGTATACAAAAACACGACAGAAACATCAGCCCTGGCTAAAGGCGGCAGCGGGGATGTGCTGGCTGGGGTAATAGCAAGCTTTGTAGCTCAGGAGCTTAATCTTTTTGATGCGGCTGCTCTTGGTGTTCATTTACATGGACTTAGCGGAGATTTGGCAGCAAAAAACCTGACTGAATATTGCGTTACGGCAAATGATACAATCAGGTTTCTTCCTAATGCTTTTATGAATTATGCTAAATAATCAATTTTTCCTGTTACAACTTTAGTTTCAGGTGTACCATGTGATACAGCATAAGAATTTGCTCTGGCTACAAGTTCATCATCCACTTTTTTGTTAATTTTAGCTACATCATCAATTGGCATTCTGGAAATAGCCGGAGCTTCGTTTTGAAATTTATTAACTACCGGTTTAATTATTTGTTGTCTGCTTTGAGCAAATGATTCCATAGCATCAGTTGCGATTTTAATACCTTTTTGAGCAGGATTTCCTGTGAATTGTACATTGTTAATCATGTTTTAAGTGTCTCCTTTTTAGTTACATATTATTTATAACTCATAAATAATTTTTTTGCCAGTAAAACAGTTAAATTTGACAAATCTTAATATAAAAAATAATAGTACAACATAATAATTTAGCAATTAGCCACTTTACCAAGTACAACTCTTTTTGAGGCACCGGTACAAGAAGGTAAATTACAAGGAATTCCATAATAGTTGCAATATCCTAAAAGTGCAAATGCCATGACTTCTTTGAAATTATTGGAAATGCCGTAATCATCATGCGTTTTGAGGTTTACATGTTTGGGTAAATAGTGACGCAGATATTTCATTAATGTAGGATTATAGGCTCCTCCGCCTCCAATAATTACTTCTTCAATATTCATTTGCGGATAAATAAATCTTTCATACGATAGTGCTATGGATTTTGCAGTCAAGGCTGTTACAGTTGCCATGATGTCTTTTGGATCTTTAGGACCAAACTTTAAGGCATTTTCAATATATTGTGGAGAAAAATATTCACGACCTGTTGTTTTAGGCGGATTTTTAAAATAATATTCATCCTGCAAAAGACATTCCAGCCAGCTTTCAGAAATTGTTCCTTCATTTGCAAGAGCCCCATCTTTATCAAATTGCATGTCGAAAAACTTATTTGCACAATAATCTATCATTATATTGCCCAGTCCGGTATCAAATCCAAAAGTGTCATTTTCTCTTGATACAACCGTTACATTAGAGATGCCGCCTATATTTTGGATGCAAACATTTTTTTTCAATGGTTTGAACCATTTTTCGTCGGCAAAACATACAAGTGGGGCACCATCCCCGCCAGCCGCAATATCAGCTTCTCTAAAATTTGAAATAACCATACAGCCTGTTTCTTCAGCAATAATTGCACTTTCACCGATTTGTAAAGTGCTTTTTAGGCTAATACCATCAAGTTTGTCTTCTTGAGGAAAATGAAATATTGTTTGTCCGTGACTTGCAATAAGATCAGGTTTTTCATGTTCTGATATTAAAATTTTGCATGCATCGGCAAAACAGCGTCCTACTGCAAAATTCATCTGGCAAACATCTTGAATATCTGCATTTCCGTTAAATAAATTAAATATTTTGGCTCGAATATGTTCCGGATATTTATAGTTTATACCTGTTATTAACTTGCAGGACAAATCAGGATAAACTTCACATAATCCTGCATCAATACTATCACATGATGTTCCGGACATCAAACCTATAATTTTTTTAGGTTCTAATTGATCGTGCATGATTATATTATATAAAAAAGCCTGCTATATAGCAAGCTTTTTACTTAAATTTTAAACTATAACCCGAGAACAATAAACTGTAAATTTTAAATCTCTCCCAAAATATCGAAAGTCATAAAAATCCCTAATCAACTTCCCGCTATTACCTTAAATCCTTTTTGTTTCTCTCCGCAATTATTGTTACAATCGGATGTTTATGCCATCACCTCTTTTTCTTTAATACTCTTTCATCCGGCAGCCGTTAATCCAGTCATATTCTGAACTTCCGTTCCCTACATTCTTAAATGTAAAACTAAGTTAAATATTTGACAAGTTAAAAAAAGTAAAATAAAATTTACAATTGCCCATACCCCTTATAATCTATGGTCAAAATCCAAGTTCTTAAAACTTAATGAAGAAAATTTAATGAAATAAAGTAAAAATTCGTCTGTTTTTATTTGACATTGATTATTTTAAGGAATAAAAAATACACATGCTAATCTCTTAACAATTTTACAAATAAAATTATTTTTTGTTATAATATAGTTGGTGATACTATGAAAGAATTTTTAAAGAATGATACGGTGACATATAATCTTATGTCATTCACGGGATATAAGACTCTGGTTTTGTTTTCACTATTGACAGAAGGACCCAAATCCTATCATGAGGTCAGTAGATTTTTTGCAGAACATCCTTTTTTGCATGAAAAAATTTCACTTGATACATTGAGAGTGTATATAAACTCATTCAGGCATGCCGGCTGTATTGTTAAACGTATACGGGAAAACGGCGTATCAAAATATTACATTCCTGAACATCCTTTTAAATTGAATATTTCTGATACACAGAAAAAATCAATTATAAAGATATACAAGACTTTAATAAAAAATTTAGACGCAGAAGAAATAATTATGCTGGATATGTTGTTATTGAAGCTGTCTAATTATATTGACGATTATCAATTTGTTAATGATTACAAAAAAGTTTCAGTTCTTAACAAGTTAAATTCAGAGATTGTACGTCAACTTCTTGAATGCTGCAATAACAAAAAACAAATTATAGTTTCATATAATTCACCAAATTCAGGCATCAAAGATATTGAATTGCAGACTAAACGTCTGGTATTTAACAGCAATAAACTTTACGTCAGAGCAAGAGGGCTTGAATACAATCAAGATACCGACTTTTTAGTAAACAGGATTGTTGAAATAAAAGATATACATGATGCTGATGAAGAAAATAAAGAAACTAATAAGGAAATAACTGTAACTTACAAGCTAAAAATCAACGGACTTGTTCCGGAATTAAACTCCAACGAGAAACTCCTTGAAATAGGTAAAGAATATGCAACCATTGAATTGAGCGGTAATAATTTGTTTTATATAAAACAAAGACTGCTTGAGCATGGAAACAATTGTACGATTCTTGAACCGGATGATTTTAAGCAGCAATATATAGAATTATTGAAAGAAATGCGAGAGGAGTATAACAAACGTGACACAGCATCAACTCTCAAATAAATTTAACGACTCAGGTATAAAAATGTTTAAACTGCTTAATCTCTTATATCAAGGAGAAGCAGAGTTTAAAGATGTTATACAAATATTTCTTGATGATAAAACATCAAATAGCAATGCAAATGTTAATTTATGCAAATATTTGAATAGCCTTAAAGTATTTGGTATTAGAGTCGAAAAATATAAGGACAAATACAAAGCATATAACTTGCCTTATACTTATAATTTTTCCAAAGAAGAATTAGAGGCTGTTCAAAAAATTAAAAGCTGTTCAGACCTTATATTAAGTAAAAAAGCTAAACCGGATTTTGATAAGTTCATGGATGCTTTAACTGCAAGGTTTGATGATGAAACTCAGCAGATAGCTAAAGAAGTCGAGACAGATGAGGAACTTGATTTTTCATTCTTCTTTAGAAGTATAAAAGATAAATTAGCAGAATGCGAAAGATACATATTTGACAGCCAAATTCTTAACATAACCTATATAGAAAAAGGTACAAAAGAAGCTAAAATATCTGGTAAGCCTACAGATATTATCTATGGCAAAAGAAATGCAAGCTTAAGAATATATAACAATAAGACACAACAGCTCTATGATATTCCGATAAAAAGTATACGTTCTGTTGAACAAACACCTCAACGTACAGAAATTCCGGCGACGGATACTGTCCATGTCGTGTTCAAATTGAGCGGACGTCTTGCTAAAAATTACCGACTTAGAGAAAACGAATACAGCAGAGGTATAGATCCTTTTGACGGACGTCTTGTTGTTGTAAATAAGAATGAAGATATCTCTGAACTTTTGCATAGACTTATGCGTTACGGTACCGGTTGCGAAGTTACAAATCCTAAGTTTGTAAGGCAAAAAATGATTGAATTAATAGATGAAACAATAGAAAATTATTCGTAATATTTTGTTTTAATTTAAAAATCATTATGCTAACATATGCTTATGGAAAAGAATACACAGTATGTGCCTTTACACTTGCACAGTGAATACTCTTTGCTGGACGGGGCGATAAAAGTAAAAGCATTATGCGAATTTGCAAAAGAAAATAACATGCCTGCGGTTGCGATTACAGACCACGGTGTTATGTATTCTGCTATAGAATTTTATAGAACTGCAAAGGAAATAGGTGTTAAAGCTATAATCGGCTGTGAATTTTATGTGCATGACGGAGACATTCATGAAAAAGATGCATCTCACAACCCGCTTTACCATTTAGTTTTGCTTGCGAAGGACAAAACTGGCTATATGAATCTGGTAAAGCTTGTTTCTATAGCACATTGTGAAGGTATGTACTATAAGCCAAGAATAAATTTTGAGCTTTTGCAAAAATATTCTGAAGGATTGATTTGCTGCTCAGCATGTCTTGGAGGAGAAGTTTTACAAAATCTTTTGAAAAATGATTATGAGGCGGCTAAAGCAACAGCAATAAGATATAAGGAATTATTTGGAGAAGATTATTATATAGAGTTACAGGATCACGGGCTAGAAGAACAAAAGCGTACTAATCCCGAACTTATTAAAATCGCTCAGGAACTGGGCATTAAAATGGTAATTACAAATGACTCGCATTATCTTAAAAAAGAAGATGCTGACTGGCATGATACACTGCTTTGTCTTCAGACGAACGCATTGAAAAATGAGCCAAACAGATTCCATTTTCCAAACAATGAGTTTTATGTAAAAACAGCAGAGGAACTTCGGGACAGTTTTCGCTGGATGGATAGCTCGATGTTTGACGAATGTATACAAAATACGGTTGAAGTTGCGGAAAAATGTCATTTAATTCTGGAAATGGGAAAAAGTCCTCTGCCGCATTATGAAGTTCCGCCGGGACATACTGTTGAGAGTTATCTGGATTTAAAAGTACATGAGGGATTGAAAAAACGTTATGGTGAAGTGCCTCCGGAAATAGAAGAGCGTGTCAAATATGAACTTGGCATTATTGAACAAATGGGATTTTCTGCATACTTTTTAATAACATGGGATTTTGTTCATTTTGCAAAGACTCATGATATACCCGTAGGTCCGGGGCGTGGATCTGCTGCAGGTTCGGTAGTTGCTTATGCATTGGAAATTACAGATCTGGACCCTATAAGGCATCATCTGTTGTTTGAACGGTTTTTGAATCCTGAACGCTACAGCATGCCCGACGTTGATATTGACTTCTGTATCGAAAGACGTGGTGAAGTTATTGATTATGTTTCCAAAAAATATGGAGAAGATAAAGTTTGTCAGATTATAACTTTTGGAACATATGCAGCAAAGGCTGCAATGAAAGGGGTTGCACGAGTATTTGATATACCTTTTGCAAGAAGTAACCAACTGTCTTCTTTAATTCCAAATGAACCCAAAGCGCATATTGATGATGCAATGCTTGAGGGGATGGAACTCAAAAAGCTTTATGACGAGGATCCTGAAGTTAAGCGTCTGGTGGATATGTCAAGATGTATTGAAGGCATCAAAAATAATACCGGTACACATGCTGCCGGAGTAATCATTGCGCATAAACCTTTAAATGAGATTGTACCTGTTCAGCCTTCAAAAGACGGGATTATTGTAACTGAATATCCAATGGCGGATCTTGAAAAACTCGGTCTTTTGAAAATGGACTTTTTGGGATTACGAACTCTTACGATGATCCACAAAACAATGAAACTTTTGAAAAGAACAAAAGGTATTGAATTTGATGTAAACAGAATTCCACTTGATGACCAACCGACTTATGACATGCTTATTGCAGGCGAAACGGATGGCGTTTTCCAGCTGGAATCTTCCGGTATGAAAAAACTGGTTAAGGATTTAAAGCCGGATGTATTTGAAGATTTGGGTGCGCTTGTTGCGTTATTCAGACCGGGACCGTTGGAATCCGGTATGGTTCAGGATTTCGTGGAGCGCAAACACGGGCGTCAGGAAATTAAATATGCACACCCGCTTCTTGAACCTGTCTTAAAAGATACCTACGGAACAATTGTATATCAAGAACAAATTATGCAGGTTTTTCAGGTGCTTGCTGACTATACTCTCGGTCAAGCAGACATGGTCCGCCGTATGATGGGTAAGAAAAAACTTGATGAGATGGCGCAGCAGAAAGGTAAATTTATTGAAGGGGCTGCACGTCATGGCATGGAGTCAAAGGATGCCGCGGCTTTATTTGAACAAATTGAAAAATTTGCATCATACTGTTTTAACAGATCCCATTCGGCAGCATATGCTTTTGTTGCATATCAGACTGCATATTTGAAATGCCATTACCCGCAGGAATATCTTGCATCATTACTGTCAAGTGTATCAGGTGATCAGGAAAAAACTCAGCTTTATATTGAAGAGGCTTTAAAATATGGTATTCAGGTAATGCCTCCGGATATAAATAAATCTTTTGCAGAGTTTACACCGGACGGAAATAATATCAGATTTGGACTTGCGTCAATTAAACAGGTCGGTGAGGCTGTAGTTGAGGCGATATTGAGTGAACGTGAAGCAAATGGTGAATTTAAATCAATATATGATTTTTGTAAACGTGTTGACCCGAAATGCAGTAATAAACGTGTAATGGAAGGATTGATTAAAGCAGGGGCATTCAGTAATATCGAAAAAAGCCGCAAACAGCTATTGGAAAATCTTGAATACATTGTTGCAACCGCAAACCGTGAAAATCAATCAAAAGCTTTGGGGCAAGTAAGTCTGTTTGCCGGACTTGGTGAAGATAATGATATTGGTTATAACGAATTTCAGCTTGCTGGCAGTGATGAAGAATTTGATGCAAGACAGTTACAAATATTTGAAAAAGAATTTTTAGGTTTTTATGTATCAAGTCATCCGCTTTCAACAATCAGAGACAAATTGCCATTTTTGATGACCCATAAAATATCAGAATTGCATGATTTGCCAAATGACAAAGTAGTGACAATTTGTGGTCTGGTAACAGCGACAAAGCAAATACCAACTAAAAAGGATCCGACTAAATTTATAAGATTTTGTACAATAGAAGATTTGTCAGGCAAAACTGAAACTATAGCATTTAATAGTAAAATAGCAGAATACGGTACTTTTCTTCAAAATGAGCAGCGAGTAATTGTTTCCGGCAAAATCAGCCGCAGAAGTGAGGAGGAGCCGCCGGTAATTATTATTGATACGGTTAAAACAGTGGATAATTCAAATATATTCACAATAGAACTGCTTGATGATATAAAATTTGAAGAACTGGTGCTTTTAAAAAATACCCTGTGCCAGAATGCCGGCTCAGATCCGGTAACTTTTAAAATTAAGGATGACAGCGGCGAGCATAAAGTGCTTACTGCATCTATGTTCTGGGTAAATTCATCTAATACTCTTGTTAATACTTTAAAAAATGAGTTTAAAGACAGAATAGAAATAGATATACGCTCAATGGATGCTGCTTAGAGTTGCTTTTTTATAATCATATAAACAGATGTTTACTTTTCTTTTACAAACATTAATATATGAATATGAGAAAAATATTAGTAGTCATATTTTTTATAGTTTTGCTTGGTTCCGGCTGTGTATATGCCGAGGGTGATTTATGGGATAATTACGGCGACAACAATGCATACGGACAAAAGCCCGTTACTGATGAAGAATTTAACAGTGTTGTTGATAAATTAAAAGAGAAAAAGTTAGGGAAAAAGAAAAATAAAAATATTCCAAAGGGTGAAAGTTATAGACAGAGTGCTGAAACTCAATTTATAAATAATGTTGATGAAGAATTGCCTATTTTAAGTATTACATTGCCATTAAAAGCAGATAGGAACCATATTATTCCTGTTGGACATTATCAAATAGTCGGCGAAAAAATTAATGGTGAACCGGTTATTAAACTGTATCAGGCGCATTATTTGATAGCACAGCTGCAGGCATGTGAAACTCTGGACGATTTTAATCAAAAAACAATAAATTTTGTTGAATTATTACCTGAAGATGAGGATAAGGTAAAAATTATTTTTGGGAATGTTGATTTTAATGCGTATACAATTTTAGATATTGCACATGCTGAGCCGGTAGAAGAGTAATTTGTGTTATAATAATAGAAAAGTTAGTATATATGAGGATATGAAAATGGCAAGAGCGATTGTAATGGTTATTGATTCCTGTGGAATTGGAGCAATGCCAGATTGTAAGGAATTTGGTGATATTCCGGAATGTAATACTTTGCGCAATGTTTGCGAATTTAACAACGGTTTAAATGTGCCAAATTTGGAAAAACTCGGGCTTGGAAATATTCAGAATTTTAAAGGAATATCAAGAAGAGAGGATGCAATAGGTCAATACGGCACAATGAAGGAAAAATCAAAAGGAAAGGATACTACAACAGGGCATTGGGAACTTGCGGGGCTTGTTTCAGATAGACCTTTTGCAACTTTTCCTGATGGGTTTCCGCAGGGATTAATTGATAGATTCATAGAGAAGACAAATTGCGGCGGTGTGCTTGCAAATTGTCCTGCAAGCGGTACGGTTATAATTGAACAGTTAAATGATGAACATCACAAAACTAAATTTCCTATAGTTTATACAAGTGCCGACAGTGTTTTCCAGATTGCGGTTGATATTGATGTTATACCGCTTGAAACTCTGTATGAATGGTGCGAAATTGCAAGAGAAATTTTGGATGAAGGACATTATAATGTTTCTCGTGTTATTGCAAGACCTTACAAGGTTATTGACGGGAAACCGACAAGAATTTCAAAAGACAGACGCGACTATTCAATGGTGCCTTCTCATACATTATTGAATGATATAAAAAATGCAGGCATGAAAGTAGTCGCAATAGGCAAAATTGAGGATATTTTTTCAAAATCAGGTATAACACATGCGATTCATACCGGTTCGAATAAGGAAGGACTGGAATTAACACTTAAAGCAATTAAGTCTGATTTGCCGCTTGAAAATATTGCCTACTCTGATTACAAAGACGGCGGAAGAGAAAATTATTTGATTTTTACAAATCTGGTAGACACAGATATGTTGTATGGTCATAGAAATGATGTAGCAGGATATGGCAGGGCTATTGAAGAAATTGATAGATACCTTACCCATATTTTAGGACTATTAAAAGAGGACGATTTACTGATTATTACGGCAGATCATGGCTGTGATCCTACAGTTGCCGGAACTGATCACACCCGTGAATATGTACCGTTATTGGTATACAGCCCAAAATTGCCTCCAAAAAATTTGGGATTGATTGACGGGTTTGATTATGTTGCAAAAGTTATAAAAGACTGGATATTTTAATTTTTTTGATATATAATATATATGGCAAAATTGCCATTGTATTACAAAAAAATAAGGAGATACTAAAATGACAGTAAAAGTTAACGATTCTTGTATCGGATGCGGTGCTTGCGAATCAATTTGTGACGCTGTATTTTCAGTGGATGGTATCGCTCAAGTTGATGAATCAGCTGTTGCTGATAACATGGATTGTGTTAAAGAAGCAGCAGAAGCATGTCCTGTAAGCGCTATCGAAGTTGAATAATTTTTATTCATAAATACCAAAAGAGGCAAGGGAATATTTCCTTGCCTCTTTTAGTAGGTTTATAGAACTTTTAAAAAACATCCTCTCTTGATAAAGAGAGGATGTTTAGGATTAATCATTTATTAATTGATTCCACAATTCTTTTTTCTTCTCAATTTTCTTTTGTTGTTCAGCACGGGCTTTTTCACGTTCTTTTTTTTGTTTTTCTAAAGCTTTTTGGCGTTCTTTTTGTTTCTTTTCTAATTCTTTTTGTTTTTTAGCGCGTGCTTCTTCTCTGGCTTTTTGTTGTTCTTGCAATTGTTTTTCTTTGTCAACAATTTTTTGAGTATGTTTTTGGATGAATTTTTCAGTAAATGTGGTTTGTTCTGCAGCAAGAACTGAAGTTCCTCCTAATACAGATAACACTAACAGTGATGCTAATAATTTTTTCATAAGCTTTCTCCTTTTGTTTAAAATACATCTGCGTATTTATATTACATATTGTCGTATTTTTCTATAATTTCGTCAATACCTTTTTTCGCAATATTAAAAATTTGTAATAACTGATTTTGTTCATAAGGTTCACCTTCTGCAGTAGTTTGGAATTCAATAATTTTACCGCTTTTAGTAAGAACTATGTTTGCATCAACCTGTGCAGAGGAGTCTTCTTCGTAATCCAAATCCAGTTTTACTTCTCCGTTTACGATACCTGCAGAAATGGCGGCAATTGGCTCAATAATAGGATTTTCTTTAAGCACACCATTTGCAATTAGCTTTGCAATGGCTTCTTTTAACGCAAGAAAGCCGCCGCAGATGCTTGCTGTACGTGTACCTCCATCAGCCTGAATAACATCAGCATCAATCGTTATTGTTAGGTCCGGCATTTTAGTTAAATCAACGCAGGCTCTCAGACTTCTGCCTATAAGACGTTGAATTTCTTGAGTTCTGCCTGAAATTTTAGTTCTTTCTCTTTGACATCTTGTATTTGGGGCTGAAGGTAATAGTGAGTATTCTGCAGTAATCCAGCCTCTATTGTCTTCTTTATCCATCCATTTAGGCTTTCCTTCTTCTACCGATGCGGTTGTAATTACGCGTGTGTCTCCAAATTCAACTAAATAGGATCCTAGTGCATGTTTGGTAAAATCTTTTATAAAAGTAATTTGTCTTAATTCATCGTTTTTTCTTGTTCTCATTTTGTTCCTCCTTGATTATTTATTCATAATCCCACATGTAAATTTGTCCGCAGTAGCGACAAACAGCATGTTGATTCATAAATTGTAAATCAGGAATAAATTTAAATCCATCCACTGTAATTTCTATTTCTTTTTTGTCATTATAGCGTTGTGAGTAATGACGTGCTCCTCTATAGTCAGGAGAAAACATTAGTTCAAATTTATCAACAGATTTACAATTTTTACAGATAAACATTGTATATCAATAATCCTCATCGTCTTGCATAGCGCGTTTAAGAATATTTTTATCAAGTTTTTTGGTTGATGTTTTTCGTTCTTTTTTATTGTTTTTGGGCTGCTGATGAACAGCAGATAGATTATTTTTATACCAGAGTGTCCAGCTAATACTTCTCAAAGGAAGTGAAAAACCCATTGCAATGAAAAGTGTAATGTTAGAAATAATAGATTTAGCAATTATTTCAGGAGTAATCAGCATATTGAATTTTTGTATTACAAAGTTTATTTGATCTAATGGTAAAGTCATCGCCCAGTCAGATAAAAGTTTTATGAAAAAATTATTTATGAGTGTAGCATCAAATATAACAATTAATCCGTGGTATATCAGGTAGAGAACTATAAATAGTATTGCTGCCAGTAATGTCGTTCTTGCAAATTTCCCTTTTATTAGTGAAAGACTTTCTTTAAAACAGTTTATAGCAGATACGTCTTGTTCAAATGTGAATACTTGAAATATTAGTATAAAATAAATAAAAAATATTCCGCCTAATACCCAGAATAAAGGAAAGGTTGCAAATGCCGTGAATATTCCAAATAAAATCCATAACATTATAAATGACAGAGTTCTGGATTTAACCACCGCATTGTGCGCAGGAAAATCATATACGCGTCCGGTTGTCAGGGCACCTTCAGCCATAGAATTTAATGCCCCGTAAGCAACAAGATAATCCCAGAATGCTTTTACAAAAATTAAAAGTCCCGGCAAAGTAAGTAAAATAACAACTATACTTAATGTAGATAAGTTATTTAACAGAGGATATTTTATTAGTACCTGATTTATATTGCTGTTGAACCAGTATGTCAAACCAAAAATCAAAAATATACCTATAATTTGCCCCAAAACAGGAAAAGCCATATATAAAATAAACTTATGTATATTCATACAAAAAATTTTAACTGCTTCAAAAAATATGAGCCAAACAGTTTTATCAGTCTTTGTTCTTGCCATTTTCCCTCCGATTATGTATAATAATTTTATTACAAATAAAATTAAAAAAACAACTATGAATTACAAAGATTTAATTAAAACATTTACCGCACAGGATTATGAAGAAAACAGAGTGAATTTACATATTCATACTGATTATTCTGACGGAAAAGCGGATTTTAACGACATTGTAGATCAGGCACGTGAAAAAGGATATAAATATATTGCGATAGCCGATCACAATACGATGAACGGATATGTAGATAACCGCATACCTGATAATGTAATACCGGCTGTGGAATTTGACTGCTGGCATGGATATGTGTTTTTGCATATGCTGGCTTATGGTGTTGATTTAGATAATGAACAAATAAAAAAATACTTTGCAAAAACTAAAAAAGAAACTGAACTTGATATAATAAGATTTTTTACCTCCCGCAGGGCACCTGCATTGATAAAGGCAATACATGATGCGGGCGGTATTGCCGTTTTGGCGCATCCGGCATGCTGCTGGTGTATTTCTCTTGACCGATTTATAAAAGACTTAAAAAAACACGGACTTGATGGGGTTGAGGTTTATTATCCGTATGAGCGCCATAGAGGAATAATAAAGTTTCACAGTCGTGATACTGTTGGAAAAATTGCAGATAAATACGGGCTTATAAAAACAGGCGGTACTGATTTACATGAAAAGCACTTATAAATAAAATCACCGTTAAGGTATTTTAACAATCTTGCCATGCCTGTATTTCTTTTATATTTTTAAATATGGAGGGATATTCCATGAAAAAACGCTGGTACGATATAGATCCTGTAGTGAGCCGTGCAACTGAAATGCTTGAAAAGTCTGATGAAGAATTACAGATTGTGTGTGCGGAATATGTTATTGACAAACTTAAAGATTATGATTTTGAGATGTCACTTGATGACCAGTTTAATTATATTATGCGCCGCTGGTATGATAAAAATATTAAAGTTTCGCATGCAATGGAGTATCTGAAACTTGCTCCTGAAGAAGTCAGACGTGAACTTGCGCTTGATATAATTGAGCATATAGAAAAAAATACAGAAAAATAACTATGTGAGTTATACTATGGAAAATGAAATAAATCGCAAAGTAATAGATATCTTTTCACGACATAATAAAGAGCTGCCGGCGGAAACTCCGGAAAAAGTAAAGTATTATGCCGGATTTAACTATGTTAGGATTGATAAAGACAATAACGGTAATAAATTTTCAGCAGAACACCTGCTTAAGTATGCACAGAAGTGCCACTATATTGTGAGAGTTATGCGTGAATATAAAAATGAAACTGTTTTGTATAACTATGATGTACCGAATGCGGATTTATTTAAGTTTATAAAATCTTTTCAGGAAAATACACTTGACGGCACAATTATTGAAATTGATAAATATTTTCCTGACGATTTAGCCTAGATAGCGAGTAATATGAATTGTTTTTTTGAAAAATATCATAATGAATTGTATAAATGTAACAAGCCCTACCAGTATGTAGGCGGAGAATTTTTGTCTGCAAATAAAGATTTTGATAGTGTAAAAGTCAGATTTGCGCTTGCATTTCCCGATAAATACGAGATTGGTATAAGTAATTTGGGTCTGCGCGTTTTATATAATCAAATAAACAATTGTGCAGATTATATGGCTGACAGAGTTTATGCGCCGGAACCGGATTTTTCGCCGAAGCCGCTTTATGCGCTTGAAAGCAAACGAGCACTAAATGAATTTGATGCTGTCGGTTTTTCACTGCAGTATGAAATGGCTTATCCTACTGTTTTAAAAATGCTGGAAATGGCAGATATTCCCTACCGTAATGAAGATAGAACTGATAATGATCCAATAATTTTAGCGGGAGGACCTTGTGCCTTCAATCCTTTGCCTGTTCAGGATTTTATTGATGTGTTTATGATAGGTGACGGGGAAGACAGTATCATAGAGGTTTGTGAAATACTTGAAAAAACAAGAGGCTTGCCGCGTAACGAACGTATTAAAGCACTTGTAGATGGCGAAAACAGCGGACGCTGGTCTGCAATTACGGGCGGAAAGGTAACAAAAAGAATTGCACAGTTGAATTATGAAACAGCACTCAAATCTTATCCAATACCGTTTTCTTCATCTGTGCATGACAGGGCTATTGTTGAAATAAGGCGTGGCTGCGGGCGTATGTGCCGTTTTTGCCAGCCAGGGCATGTAACTTTGCCAATCAGAGAGCGAAGTGCAGAGGATATTATAAAAATAGCAAAAGAACTTGTAAAAAATACCGGCTACGATGAATATTCCCTGTTGTCTCTTTCGTCTAATGATTATGCAAACATAAATGAAGTAATTAAAGAATTAGCAGTGGATTTCGATGAAAAAAAAGTGTCAGTTTCTCTGCCAAGCCAGCGTATTGACGGCTTTAACCTGGAGCTTGCAAATCTTGTGCAAAGTGTAAGAAAATCTACAATGACACTCGCGCCTGAAGCAGGCAGTCAGAGATTGAGAAATGTTATCAAAAAAAATATTACGGAAGAACAAATTCTGAATGCTGTTTTAACACTATATGAAAACGGATGGTCAAGAATAAAATTTTATTTTATCTGCGGGCTGCCGACCGAAACATTAGAAGATATGGATGAAATGGCAGAATTATTAAGTAAGATCCGTTATCGCTGTAAATTATTGAAGAAAGAAAAAGGCTTGACTCATGGTATGGATATTACCTGCACTCTTTCAATTTTTGTGCCCAAGCCGTTTACTCCTTTTCAATGGTCTCCGCAGATGAGTTTGGAGGAAGTGACCGGGCATATTCATTATCTCAAGGAAAAGACTGACAAAATTAAAGGGGTAAAAATAAATTACCATGAAAAATTTGTCTCTCAAATCGAGGCTGTTTTGACACGAGGAGATGCAACTCTTGGTAAATATGTGGAAGCACTCTATAAAAAAGGCTGCTATCTGGATGCCTGGGGAGAATATTTCAATAAAAAAGTGTGGCAGGAAACTGCGGAAGAATGCGGAATATCTCTGTCTGAACTTGCAGAAAAGCAGTATGATATAAATGAAGTTTTACCATGGGATTTTATAAATATCGGTGTTGATAAAGAGTGGTTTCAAAAAGAATACAATCAGGCTATACAGATAAAGCGTACAGAGGAAAATACTATTGTTCCAACCTGTCAGAACGGATGTGTTAATTGCGGTGTTTGTAAGAATTTGAATACGCATAAAGTGATGGCAAAAACATACAAGGCAAGTGAAAAAGCGCGAAATCATAAAATTGAATATCACGACCCGCGCACATGTCCGAATGAAATCCGTCAGACATTTAAATATCGTGTAAAGCTTACGAAAACCGGTATCCTAAGATATTTTTCACATCTGGATTGGCAGAATACTTTCTTTAAGGCAATTGCGCGTACTGATTTAACTGTAGCCTTTTCTCTCGGCTTTAACCCGACAATGAAGATCTCAATGGGGGTTGCCTTACCTTTGTTTGCGCAAAGTGTATGTGAACTTATTGATATAGAGTTATATGACGATATTCCGGAAAATGTTTTACAACTAAAGTTGGAAAAGGTATTACCGGCAGAAAGTAAAATATTAAGAGTTAATAAAATTCCTAAATCCGCTAAATCCATTGATACTACAGTTGTTTGGGCAGAATATAAAGTTAACATTTTTAACAAGCTACTTTACGATTTTGAAAATTTACGTTATAATACAGAAAAAGTTTTATCTTCCAAAGAAATTTTTATTGAGAAGAAAAACAAAAAAGGTTTAATTAAAAAAACAGATATAAAACCGTCAATAAAATCCTATAGATTTGAGGACGAAAATCTGTTCATAGTATTAAAAACCGGTCAAGGAACTGATATTCCGGCACTACGTGCAGATGTATTAATGAATATAATTGCGCCGGACATACATTTTGAAATTACTAGACTCAGATTCTTTGATGAAAATTTAGAAGAGATTTAATTATAAAGGATTTTTTTATGGCAAACGACAAACGTAAAAACGGGAACAATCAAAATGTTATCAGTACTGTTCCTGAAAAAAAGATTATTATCGCAGAGCGTGATAACATTGCGGCAGTAATGGAAAACGGAAAAGTTACAGACTTCTTTATTCACAGAGGAGATGTTCTTTTAGGCGATGTCTACCTTGCAACTGTTGATAATATTTTACCAAGTATTGATGCTGCATTTGTAAATGTCGGGTCTGATAAAATGGGCTTTTTACACGCGGAAGATGTTATGGGAAAAGGTACTCTAAAAGAAAAACTTTCACCAAAACAAAAATTAATTGTTCAAGTTGTAAAAGAGCCAACCGGACATAAAGGACCGCGCGTAACAACAGAATTGAGTTTACCGGGCAGATTTCTTGTACTGATGCCAAATGAACCGGGGGTAAGTATAAGTAAAAAAATTGAAAATTCTAAAGAACGCGCGCGACTTAAAGCAATTGTAAATTTGATTAAACCGGTCGGGGTTGGCGTGATTATCCGTACAGAAGCTGAAGGACAGTCTGAGGCTGATATTCAGGAAGATTTAGAAATACTACTTGAAAAATGGAATAATATTATTACATCTGCGGAAACTTTAACTCCTCCAAATCTTCTCTATAGAGATCAGGATTTGTTATATAGAGTTATTCGTGAGGCTTGTACGGATGATGTTAAAGAAATAGTTGTCGATACTGCTTTTGCTATGAACAGAGTTCAGAATATTTTGCAAAACTGGCACATAAATAAAAATGTTCAGGTAACATTATACAAAGGCACAGAACCGCTTTTGATAGCAACTGATGTTCATAAAGAAATAAAAGCCGCTCTTCAAACAAAAGTAAATATGCCGTCAGGAGGATATCTGTTTATTCAGACAACTGAGGCACTTACTGTCATAGATGTTAACAGCGGTAAATTTACAAGCTCTTCCACACAGGATGAGACTATTTTAAAAACAAATATTGAGGCTGTCCATGAAATTGCACGCCAATTACGTCTTAGAAATATCGGCGGTATGATTATTATTGACTTTATAGATATGATGTCACGTGCTGATAAATTAGCAATGATGGAAGAACTGGAGATTGCACTGGAACCTGATAAGGCTAAACCACAGGTAGGTCAGCTTTCAGATCTTGGACTTGTAGAATTAACAAGACATCGTCAGGGACAGAGTTTATCCGAAATATTTACCAAAAAATGTCCTCATTGTCAGGGCAGCGGCTATTCAATGATTGAATTTAACTTTGCGACCCCTACAGCTGAAGGTGAATATCGTGCAAAAGCTGCAAAATTAAAGCTGCCGATTAATAGCGGATTTAAGAAAAATAAAAATAACAACCGCGACAATCGCGCTCAGCAGCAGCCAGAACAACAAGCCGCTGAACAAAATATACAGGAAGTAAAACAGCAGCCTGCGGTTGAGATAGAAGTTGAAAATCCATCTCAAACAGCATTACAGGAAACAGAACAACGTCAAAGCGGTAAAAAGCAGCGTGGACGTCGTAATAACAAACGTGATAAAAAAGTTGTCACAGAAGAATCCGTTCCAACTGCAGAAACTGTTATAAGACCTAATGAAGAAATAAAACCTGTTTTAGATGAAAATACAATAGTAGTGGATCAAACTCCTGTAGAAGTACCTGCTGAATCTACAGCACAGGCAGAGTCTTCAGAAACAGTTGAAAATTCAACAGTTGATGTTGGGGCTGAAAAAAGTGAAAAACCTAAAAGAACACGCCGTCCGAATAGGGGATCATCTAAGGCTGGAAAAAGAACACGTTCTAAAAAATCAACAGAAGAGGCAAATGTTGAAGGATAAACTTCTTAAATATAGTATCAATCTGAGTATTGCGGCACTTATTGTTATAGTATGCGCCGGTGCCGGATATTGTGCCGGTGAGGTCGCAGAACAGGCAGTGCCGCAGAGTTCAGGGCTGCACAGTGCTATTATTAAATTCTTAAAGGCAATGGGCGGGGTTGCTATCTCTTCTATAATTATCTATTTAGGGCTTACGATATATAACAAATTTTTTGTTCATCCGCGTCTGGACGGAAATTTAGAGGAAGATGTGTTAAGAACTCCTCGCTCAAAAGACGAGGCTTTGACATTTTTTATTAAAAAGAATAAAATAAAATAAAAACACTTTGGAGGACTTATGAAAAGAATAGGGGCTTTTTCAGCAATTGATTTGTTATTGGGTTGTGTTGTAATCTTTGCTCTGTTTATGTATTTTTTACCGACTATAAAAAGTTACACCAAAAAACCTCTGGATAGTAACACGCCATCTGTGGAGCAGCAGGTTGATCAAAAAGTTCGTGATGTATCAAATTTACGTCAGCAGGCTGAGGCTCAAAACCGAAAAATGCTTGAACAGATGAATTATTAATTACATTTCTTTTTTATATCAATTTCATATCCCAGAAAGTCAAGAATTTCCTGTACAGTTTGGAATTTTACTGTTTTTGTTGTTAACATTCTCGATAGACTTGTAATATTAATATTTGAAAGCCCTTGAGCTTTCATCAGTCTTGTCATTTTTGACATAGACATTCCCTGTCTGAGCAGTAGTACTTGAATTTCTTCTTTTATATCAATCATAAGTAAATAATACTTTATTAGTTAATATGTTGACAAATAGGAAAACAATGTTATCATGCATAATAATGATATTATTATTTTTAGTTATAAACATTAAGCAAAAGGAGAATTTTATGAAGAAGTATACAGGATTTACACTTGCAGAAACACTAATAGCTCTTGCTATCATAGGAGTTGTGGCTGCCTTAACAATACCTTCACTGGTAGAAAAATATCAGGAAAGAGCCCGGGTCACTGCATTGAAAAAATTCTATTCTGTTATAACTCAAGCTGTCCAAATGGCGGTCTTAGAACACGGAACACCTGATATGTGGGGATTAACAGACGATAGTTCTCCTATGGCTGTATATGTTTTACCATACTTGAAACATTCAAAACTTTGCGGAACAGATGAAAAGTCAAAATGCCACACGGCTCAAAAACTTTATCAACGTAATGGTAATTATTATGGTCCGGGTATATTTAATGGCTCTAAAAATAACGGACGAACGGGTCTACAATTGGCGGATGGTATGGTTGTAGGAACATATACCCAATTTGTCAATACTGATACTCCTGATGGGGGAGAGATTTGCGCTAACAGTTTAGGTACAGGCAGTGCAACTAATATATGCGGTGAATATATGGTAGATGTAAATGGGTCAGCTTCACCAAATACGTATGGTAAGGATATTTTTATTTTCAATCTGGCAAAAGACGGAACTGTTATTCCTGTAGGAGCACGCAATTACACATCGTCAGCATATACTTTTGAAGGTGGTTGTTTACCCGAAACGGTTGCCGGTTTGGGGTGTGCTGCTTGGGTAATCGAAAACGGTAATATGGATTACTGGCATTGTTCAGATCTTGCATGGGATGGCAAACATAAATGCTCGGATTAGGTTGTGCAAGGAATTTTGTTTGCGGATGCCTGTTCCTCTTGTATAATTTGAATCATTTCATACAGCACATGATTGTAAGGGGTTGGAATATTATGTTTTTTACCCAGTCTGATAATTGTACCGGCAAACATATCCACCTCAGTTTTACGTCCTGCTTCTATGTCTTGCAGCATTGATGTTTTGCCTTCCGGACACATCATTGCAAGAGAATCCAATCCGTCCTTTACCAGATTTTGGGCATTATTAACATCTTCAGCTTTTGCAATATTCGCAACTTCCTGCATTATATGTGTTGCAAAATTTATATAATTTTTATTTGTCTGCATCTGCCCAAATGTCATATGCAGAATGCAGGATGGCTGATTTGTACTTACATTAAGCACAAATTTGCGCCACAAGGAATATTTTATATCATGAGGAATTTCATATCTGATTTTTGCTTTATCTAAAAAGGCTTTTACAGCAAGAACTCTTTTATCAAGTCCGTTCGGTGAACCAAATACTAAAATATTAAAATCATCATGTGTTACATATCGTCCAGTTCTGACCGCGCTGTGCCCGATAAAATATGAGTATAAAACACTTTCTCGACCGTATGTTTGTGCAATAATTTCTTCACTGGTCACTCCGTTTAAAAGTGATAAAATTATCGTATCTTCTGTCACAAAATTGCGAATATTTTTTATGACTTCATTCAAACCGTCAAATTTAGTCGCAATAATTATCAAATCAGCTTTAAAGTTATTTTCGGTGGGCAGAACATAATTAAAATTTAATTCTCTGCCGTTAAAAATAATAGGATTTACTTTATATCGGTTAAGTCGTTCCTCATCAACAAGAACACGTAAATTTTCCGGCGAATAACTCTGAATTTTGTCGGCATATATACTGCCTACAGCTCCTAGTCCACAAACAAGTACATTTCTAATTTCGTTTTCCATATAATAAATTTTAGCACAATTTTTTCTAAAAAATATTAGCCTTTATATTAATTTAATTTCTCATTTCTTAATAAAAATTAAAACTACAGAAAAAAATAAGCAATAATTTTTCGAAAAAATCCTTTATATAAAAGTAGTGTAAAATTGGTAGTGTGTTGTTATGGCGTTAGATATAGTCAGACCGATTAGTGTAGGTAGTATTTATCCAAACATTCTTCTTACTCCGCAAAGACAAAGTTTACCTTTTCGCGGAGAAACTGCAGAAGATACATTTCAGTCTACCTCCTTAGACCGCTATGTTTCAGAAAAGGCAATTCAAAAAATGATATCGCAAAATCCAAAAATTATATCAATACTAAATAATACTCCTGTAAATGTGAATATGACAGAATTAAATTCTCTAATGCAGGGGCATGCTAAAGATACGCAAAATATTGCAAAAGGGATAATTAACAATCTTCCATTTTCCTTAAAATCTAAAGTAAATGAGAAATCAGTTACTGATGCCGCATATTTACATGATATAGGAAAAGCATTGATACCGGTTGAGATATTGAATAAACAAGATAAACTTACTCCTGCAGAAACTGAAGTAATGCATAAGCATTCCGAATTAGGTTATGAGCTTTTAAAAAATACTGATTTAAATCAACAAACGCTTGACTTAATAAGAAATCATCACCAGAATGCAAAAAAAAGCGGTTATCCGTTTGTCTCTAAAGATTTTAGAGCCGATTTAAACCTGCAAATCGTATCACTGGCAGATAAATTTTCAGCTCTTACAGAAAAACGTGTTTATAAGGATGAACTTACCCCTCAGCAGGCACTAACAATTATTTATCAGGATGTTAAGGACGAAAAACTCAATCCGTTAGTTTATAATGCCCTTGTGAATTATGTAAATTCACCGTACTACAACGATACTGCATATAAGACAGCTGCTGCTAATATTAAATAAATATTCATCTTTTATTTTATAGACATTGTGTCAGCTTTTTTTCTATAAAATTCAGTATTAATATTCAATTTGTTTCCTATGTCAAGCAGCATTAGAATAAATCTGCGTGTGTTTGTTCGTTTAGATGTAGTCATGCCGCTGTTATCAAGTAATTCCCCTATTCTGTGATAAATTTTGTTGAAATAGGTATTTTGAGCTTCAGCAATATCAATTTGTAATTCCAATCTTTCAATTTGGTCAAATAGTTCAAGAACAGCTTCTGCCTGACGAATTTCAAAGCTATGAACAAGCCTGTTAATTGTTTGATATAATTTCTTACCAAATATGTTGTTAGAAGGCGTTTTATCCATAATAACTTCCATTCTTTTTGCTTCAAAGTTTATATCAGCAGCTTGTTGGATTAAATCGTCGTCAACAAATCCGTTTGAGCCTGCAACCAAATCATTAAATTTACGACTCAATGCGTAACCCGCAGATATTTTGAATTCATCCGGCACTTTGAGCCCAAGAGTCTGTAAGTGATAGATGGAACTCTTTCCTGCATCGTACATGTCTTCGTAAATAGCCGCAAATTTGGCAAGTTTACCTTTGAGCATAACTTGTAAAATTTTACGTCTTTCTTCAATAAAGATATCTTTTAAAGTGTAGTATTCTTTGCCAAAATATTCATCCAGCGCACGTACGGTTTCAGTAAGCGGACTGAGCATAAATGTTTTTATGAGATTCGTTTTTAACTTGTTAAATTCAATTTCATCTGTATAAGGTTTAATTGTACAGTGGAAATCTCCGCCTGAATATTGCATAAGTGCAAATACAAAATTGTATTTAACAAGTGTAATTTTTGATTTAATTTCTATATGCCCTATGACAAAAGCTGAATTACCTTTTTGGACTTTTTTGTATGCATGTTTGTTGATTATATAGCAATAAACATCTTCTTCATCTTCAAAGTCATGGAATAAAGAAGAAATAGCCCATAAACTTGCAATTTGTTTGGCATTTACAACGGATGGTCTTACATATTTTTCAAAGATATCGCGTCCGTTGCCGTTTTCAGGTATATTACTTTGAGCCTGAGAAAGTATTTCTAAAAATCTTGACTCAAAATCTTTATTTGAAAATCTGGCAGCCAGTTGCAGTGCCCTTGCCGCATATTTCATAATTTGTACGGTTTCAATGCCTGATATTTCAGAGAAGAACCATCCGCAGCTTGTGTACATAAGTAATGCCTGACGCTGAATTTCAAGCAATTCCATTGCTCTAACTTTTTCTTCATCTGTTAAATTAGGTTGAAAATTGTTATTTTGGAATTTTATTATATTAGATTCTTTACGATCAAGAATTACGTCAATGTATTTATTTCTAACATCCCATGGATTTTCAAGGAAATATTTAGGACCTTCTTCGTCAAATATTTTAGCAAATTCATCGCGCAAGTAATCAAGAGCTTCTCTTAATGGCTTTCTCCATTTCTGGTTCCAGCCCGGATGCCCTCCTGTTGAACAACCGCAATCTTCTTTCCACCGTCCTACTCCGTGAAAACAACTCCAGGATGATGCTTGTTTTATATCCGCTTCATAATCACTGCGGTATTTTTCTAAATATTCTCCATAGTTTGTTATTGTAAACCCTTCATCTTTTGCTTTTATTTTTAAAACATAAGAAAGAGCCATATCTCCGAATTTAGTATGGTGACCGTAACTTTCTCCATCTGTAGCTATATTTACTAGCTGTGGATAATCTCTACAGTCAGAGATACCTTCTTTAAGGCGTTTACTGAATTTATTACCGTCCTTTAAAAGTTCGTCAAATGCTACAGAACGTGAAATTGCGCCATCATAGAAAAATAAATCAATAAATTTATCGGGCGCGGATTTTATATAATATCTGTAAGAGCGTGCCGGATCAATATTTCCCCAGCTTACATCCGTCCAGTTATTATCTCCTTCTTTTCTGATTCTAAGTGCTTGATAAGGGGAGAGAACAGTAAATTTTATACCATGCTCCACAAGAACTCTTAAAGTATCATCATCGACGGCTGTTTCAGCAAGCCATATACCTTCCGGTTTGCGTCCGAAACGGTGTTCAAAATCACGTATTCCCCATATAACCTGAGTTTGTTTATCGTGTTCGTTGGCAAGCGGCATAATGATATGGTTATATACCTGAGCAAGAGCATTTCCATGTCCGTTATGTTCGGTGATACTTTCAATATCTGCTTTAATAATTCTTTCATAAGTCAGCGGAGCATAAACTTCTAACCATGAGAGCAATGTAGGTCCGAAGTTAAAACTCATTAATGAATAATTATTTACAACATCCAGAATTCTATTTCTGCTGTCAACAATTTTTGATACGGAATTAGGATTATAACATTCTTTTGTTATTCTCTCATTCCAGTCGTGAAAAGGCAGTGCACTGTCCTGTAATTCTATGGCTTCAAGCCATGGATTTTCACGCGGCGGCTGGTAAAAGTGACCATGTATGGTTAGAAATGCTTTTGGTTGTTGTTCCATATCTTAACTCCGTATTTTTGTATTAATTATTTACTTTCTTTTTCGTTTTTAGGTTTGGTTGTTAACACAACAAATTTGTCGACATCCATCCATATATCCCCCAGAGCTTTAGAAAATACTTTACCGCTGAATTCAATTTCATCGCCGGAATTTAAATCAATATGTTTTTCAGCTTCTGAGCGTTTTAAAAATATTTTCATTTCAGAAAGCGGAATATTGTGATCAGGCACATCCGGTCTCTGTATTAGAAATGATATGTAATCCTCAGAACTTCTCATTGCCGGAGTATAGTCTAAACCTAAAGTTGAAAATTTATCAAATTTTGCCCGGATTTTAACATTTTTATTAAGATAGAAAGAAGGTCTGGCAATCATATCCAGCGGATTTGCAGCCATGTATGAAACATGTGCTGTTTGTATCGGATTTTCAAGATTTAATGACGGTTGTGTTGTTGTAGCCGCATCAACATTAAAGCCGATACCTAAAGCTAATGCCAGAATTATAATAAAGCTCTTAAATTTATTCATAATTTCCCCTTCTTCAAAATAAGTAATTATTAACAATAATATAATAGCACATAAAATATTTTTGTGTAACTGTCCATGTAAATTATTTTATATATTCATGGGGATATTTATCTCAATATTATTATTTTTTTACAATCATCACATCGGCTGTTGTATTTTCAAGAACACGCCGGCTGACAGAGCCGGTTAAAAATGCGTCAAGTTTCTTTTTACTTTTAGTGCCTGTAATTATCAGATCTATGGATTTTGCTTTAGCATAATTCAATATTTCCTGTGCAGGTATTCCGATTAGTATTGCACTTTCTATTATCTGAATTTTTTTCTCTGATAAAAAGCTGCGTATTCTCCCTAATTTTCTTGCCGCATACTGTTCCTGATTTTTTTGGATCTGTATCAACCAGTTAGAATCTATGTTTCCTTCTAAAAATAAGAGATTTGGATCTTCATTGACCATGCATACATAAATTTCTTTTTCTTCAAGATTTAGTCGTAGTAGCTGTTCTTCAATGGCATCTATTGCATCTTGAAATCCATCAATTGTGATTAATAGTTTTTTTCCTGAATTGGCTCGCTTTGATACATAAGAAGACACTATATTATTATCAATAACATCACGTGAAACCGAGCCTAACCATTTCTGTATGCCCTTTTTGCCGTGCGAGCCCATAACAACGATATCATAATTATCGTTTTTAATTTGTTCAATTATTGTTTCTACAGCCCCGCCGCAATGCTTTATTCGTTCTCCTGGGGTAAGACCGTAAGTTTTTATCTCATTTTCCGCGTAATTTAAGATATTATCGGCTATATTGGCACAAGATGTTGCAAATCCGCTGCTTTCTATACTTACTTCTTCAGGTAAAAAGCTCCAATCAATTATACATATACTGTCAACAATAGCATTGTCAACCCAGTTTGAAAAATTTTTTAGTGCATTAAAGCTTATTTTTGATCCGTCCGTGCAAAATAAAATTTTCATAATTTCTCCTTTTTGTAAATATTAATAAAATATGTTAAGGAAAATTACATTGTCTGGTATTCTATATTTTTTTCTGCTATTATTCAATTAGGAATAATATTTTTTTTTAAGGATTGATTAATTTATTATGCCGGCACAACAAAGGGTTAACCTCAAAGATTACAAAGATTTAATAGAAACAATTGCAAAAGTTGAATATCAGAAATTTTCAACTTCGCATCTTATTGATTTACCGGAACTTATCAATATAGGAAATCATACTCTTTATATTCTGTTTAAAAATAAATCACCGGAACAGTTTAATAATACATATCTTTCAACTGCAATAAAATGGGCAATTAGAAATGAAGTCCGCAGACGTTATAAATGGTATTCTCTTAAAAACAGACGTCAAGAAATGGCAGAAGAGAGCACTGAAGTCCGTGTGGAAATGTATAAGACAATACTTTCTATTGATGAGATGCAGGAAGCCGAAATCCCTACCCAAATAAAGGCAGAAGATGCAACCCCTGAGGAAAATATAGAATTGGCAGAGCTAAAAGCTGAAATTCTTGAATCAATGAAAAAACTGCCGCCGCGTGAAAAGGAATTGATTGAGTACAAGTTTTTCAAAGAGAAAAAACTGCGTGAAATATCAGAAGAGTTTAATATATCACAATCTCGTATTTCACGTATAATTCAATCCGGATTAGATAAAATTAAAAAAGATTTAAAACGACAAGGGATCCTATAATGAAAACTATATTTGAAAAGAGCAAAGGTGTAGATGGTATATCTCTATGCGACAGCGTTGATGAAATAACTTTTATGCAAGACTCTTTTTTGCGTTCAAATAAGCCGGACTTGCCGCAATTGAGCGAGCTTGAGGTCTTAAGACATTATAAAGAACTTTCTGATATGAATTTCTGCATTGAAAAAGGCTTTTACCCTCTTGGATCCTGCACGATGAAATATAACCCGAAAGTGAATGAATTGCTTGCCTCTTTAGATGGATTTGCAAACCTTCACCCTTGTATGTCTGATGAAGATGTTCAAGGAGCATTGGAGCTTATGTATAACCTTCAGGAAGAGCTGAAAAAAATTACAGGTATGGATGCTATAACCCTTCAGCCTGCTGCCGGGGCGCATGGCGAACTTACCGGCATGATGATTATAAAAAAATATTTTGAACTAAAGGGTGAAAAACGTAAAAAAGTTATCATTCCTGATTCTGCTCATGGTACAAATCCTGCAAGCGCACATTTATGCGGATTTGATGTTATTCCGGTGGCATCAAATGATAAAGGACAGGTTGATATTGATGCCTTAAAACTTATTCTGGATAAAGATGTAGCCGCAATAATGATGACTAACCCTAATACTCTTGGAATATTTGAAGAAAATGTTCTTGAAATTTCAAAACTTATGCATGAAAATGGGTCTTTGTTATATTATGACGGAGCAAATTTTAATGCAATTATGGGATATACAAATCCTGAACTCATGGGATTTGATGTTGTGCATTTAAATCTGCATAAAACATTTGCAACCCCCCATGGCGGCGGGGGACCAGGAGCCGGACCGGTTGCTGTTACCGAGCAATTAAGAGAATTTCTTCCTGCTCCTTATATTGATTTTGACGGAGAAAAATATTACAGAAATTATAATATCAAACATTCAATCGGGCAGGTTAAAGCATTTTTCGGTAATTTCGGAGTGCTGGTAAGAGCTTACGCGTACATTCTAATGATGGGAAATAATTTGAAAAAAGCAAGTGAAAATGCTGTTTTGAACGCAAATTATTTGAAAGAGAAGTTGAAACATGCGTATTTGCTCCCGTATGATGAACCATGTATGCATGAATTTGTCCTGTCGGGTGATTGGCAGAAGGAAAACGGCGTTTCAACGTTAAATATAGCTAAAAGTTTAATGGATGAAAATACACATCCACCAACAGTCTATTTCCCTTTGATTGTTCATGAAGCCATGATGATAGAACCTACAGAATCTGAAACAAAAGAAAGGCTTGATGATTTTGTTAAGGTTATGCTAAAAATTGCAGATGAGGTAAAGCTTGATCCTGAAAAATTTATTCATGCTCCTCACACAACTCCGGTAAAACGTATTGATGAAACGCTTGCAGCACGCAAACCGGATCTAAAATTCAAGTTAGAAAAATAGAAAGATAAAAATTATGGCAAAAAAGAAAAAAATAACAGTAGCATTTCCTCATATGGGTAATATATATATCGCCTGGTCAGCTGCATTGAAAAAAGTAGGTGTAACCCCTTTTATACCGCCTTATACAAGTAAAAAGACCCTTTCGCTCGGAACAAAACATTCTCCTGAAGCAATATGTCTGCCTTACAAACTTATTTTAGGTAATTTTATAGAGGCAATTGAAGGCGGGGCAGATTATGTTGCAATGATTTCTTCTCCAGGGATATGCAGACTTGGAGAATATGGCAGCTGTATCAAAAATGCATTAACTGATTTAGGTTATAACACTAAATATATTGAATTGACGCTTTATGATGGCATTCAGGGAATGTATAGATTTTTGCGGGAAATTACCGGCAAAAATGATCCTATTTTGTTTATGCGTGCAATTATTATTGCCATGCGAAAAGTATTTGTAATGGATGATTTGGATGCTCGTTTGTCTTACTTGAGAGCGCGTGAAAAAGTATCAGGTGAGGCTGAAAAACATTTTAATAAAGCTGTTCAATATATTATGGATGCAAATTCTAATCGTGCGTTGGATAAAGCTAAAAAATTGGCTTTTGATGAGTTAAATAAAACTCAAATTGATGAAAATAAAGAAGTCTTGCATGTCGATTTGACAGGTGAAATTTATATAGTCTGTGACGATTTTTCTAATCAGAATATAGTAAGAGAATTGGGAAAAATGGGCGTTGAAGTTAGACGCAGTCTGACAGTAAGCAGCTTTTTAAAAGATGCAATTATTCCTAAAATTTTTAGAAAAGGAGAAACTCACCTGCAGAGAGCAAACAGAATGGCTAAACCTTATTTATTGAGAGATATAGGCGGTGATAGTCTTGAATGCGTTTCTGATGTTGTTTATGCAGATCAGAGGGGAATTGATGGTATAATCCATGTTAGTCCGTTTACCTGCATGCCTGAAATTATGTCTCAAAATATATTCCCGGCAATGAGGGAAAACTGTGATATACCGATTTTACCATTGATTATGGATGAACAGACAGGAAAGGCAGGTTATTTGACAAGATTAGAAGCATTTGTAGATCTGATGCGCAGACGTAAACGTAAACTTGCTATGGGTAAAAATGATGAAAAACCGGTAGAATTGATTAATTAATCTGTGGATGATTTTTGTTGTTAACTTGTGAGGAAAATAAATTATGTTAGAATATTTAAAAAATGCCCTGAAAATAACAAATGAAAATTTTATAATTGTATTGCCATTTGTTATATTTTATATTCTTTTAAATTTGTATCTTGGTTACACAAAATATATGTTAGATACGCTTTTGGAGGCGTTTATAGCGATTCTTACAATAACCTTTATGTTTGCGGTGTTTCTTGCCGGCTGGAATTATATGGTTAAAAAATCTGTCGAGCTTTCCAAAAAAGTTTTTGTGTTTGATGAGGAGGCAGTTAAGGCTCATCTCGGGCTAATAAAAACTTTCCCGACCGGTGTTGGTAAATATTTTCTTTCTTATGTGGGGGTAATTTTTATATTTGTTCTTTTGTTAATACTTATAAGTAAAGTTATTTTCTATTTTGGTATCAATTTTATAGGCAAAGTTGATTTTTCAGCAGAACAAATTACAGCATTAACATCCTCAACAAAGGGCTTACTCGATTTTGTTGAAAATTTGCCGCCGGAACAGTATATAATTCTTGCTAAGTGGAATATGCTGCTTATGGCTGCCAGTTTTGTATTTTCGTATCTTTTAATGTTCTGGATGCCAGAAATAGTTTATAAAACGAAAAACCCTTTAATTGCATTGTTTAAAGGTATTGTCAAATTGTTTAAAAAGCCTTTGAAATCATTAGGGTTATTTTTATTAATAACATTAATAAATTTTGTTTTATCTTTTGTAATGACTTTTACACTGCTGTTTCCGCTTTTATATTTCTTATTTGCGGCAATATATCTGTATTATATAGTTTATGTAATTGTATTGATATTTTCCTATTATGAAAACGAATTTGTGAATGATGCTGAAGAAAATTGAAATAACAGCAATAGTCGGTCCTACGGCAAGCGGAAAAACTTCGTTTGCAATAGATTATGCAAGGAAAAATAACGGAGAAATAATTTCTGCGGATTCACGGCTGGTGTACAAGGGCTTTGACATAGGAACCGCTAAGCCTACAGCGGATGAAATGCAAGGAATAGAGCATTACTTGATAGATATTGTAGAGCCTTTTGAAAGCTATTCGGTTGCACAGTATGTAAATGATGCTCAAAATGCAATTGATGAAATTGTTTCAAAAGGTAAGCTGCCAATTATCGCCGGCGGTACAGGTTTATATTTGAAGGCACTTCTTGAAGGTTATGATTTCCCGGAAATGGAGATAAATTATGAATTTCGGGAAAGTTTAAAGAAGTTTGATAGTGAATATTTGCATGATGAATTGACAAAATTGGATGCGGAGACAGCCAAAAATATAGATAAAAATGATAAGAAAAAAATAATTCGTTCGCTGGAAGTTATAGATGCCCTGAAACGTCCGCTAAGTGAAGTACGCGGCAAAAAAGAACATCCTTATGTTGTTGAATGGATCGGGCTTAATTTCCCGCGGCAGGAATTGTATGAGCGCATAAATAAACGTGTGGATTCAATGATTGAACTTGGACTGGTGGAAGAAACACGGAAACTACTGGAAAAATACGGAAGAGTGCAAAATCTGATTCACACAATCGGATATCAGGAAATTATTGATTTTCTGGATGGAAAAATGCCCCTTAATGATGCTGTTGAGAAGTTAAAGCAAAATACGAGAAACTATGCTAAACGTCAATTAACGTGGTTTAGAAAAAATGAAAATATTAAGTGGAATTGCTATCCTGAAAAGTTGAAAAAATAATAGCATTAATATTTGTTGTACAATATAAATATGAATGGAGATAATGTAAAATATTCAATAATCACATCTTTTAAAAAATGGTATGGTATTAGCGAATGGATTATGTACTGGTCAATCCGGTTGAAATATTTTGCAGAGTTGAATATTTATAAATTGATTAATCCCAAAAGAACTGATAAATACAGAATTGGTCTTGATGCTTTGAAATCGGAGGTAAGATTTGAACAGGTAAATTCCAGAAAAGTTCCTATAATTGGGCACCGGCAATTGGAATTAAGTTTGGTAAGAGGATTTGATGATTTGCATGTGCTGTTTAAATTTGATGAACTGTCTGAAAATATTATTGTATTATGGGCTGATAAAATAGACTTAAGGGTTATAAGAAGATTAAGAAAGCAAAGGAAAATCAAACATGTTGTAACTGTTCCAACGGCTTGTAAATATGATTATAAAGATTTAATGTGGAATTTCCCTAAATATGAGTGCATAGACTATTCTCTGGTAGCATCAGATAATGTAAAAGTAAAAAATGAAAAGTTAATTACTTCTCAATATCATAAGAAAATTAAACCATGGGCATCCGGTGTAGAATTAGGAAAAGTAGATTTGTCTGCAAAGCCCAACTTGAGCTGTATTTGTTATTACAAAAGATTACCTGTAGATAGAGAGCTAACAGAATTTATTGAATCATCAGGTATAAAATGCCATATTATCGAATATACTAAATATAAATTTGAAGATTGGCTGCAATTGCTGCCGAAGGTTGATTTTGTTATTTTTTATCAGGATTATATAGAAACTCAGGGATTAGCTATGGCAGAGGCATGGGCTCATAACAAACCAACCTTAATAAAAGCAGGGCGCAGCCCATATCTTACGGATGATACCGGATTGTTCTGGAATACAACTGATGAATTGAAAAAATTTATATCTGAATATAAAGATAATCCTGAAAAATTTTTATCTCAATTCAGTCCGTATAAATGGGTTGAAAATAATATGAGTGATAAAATAAGTGTTCAAAATCTTATTAAAATTTTTGAAAATATTTAGAAATTAAATATATTTGAAATTGTATTGACTGGTAAGCGGGTTTGTTGTAATATTTTTGTGTAAATCTTTGTTGATATTCCCGGATCGTCTAGCGGCAGGACTGAAGACTCTGGATCTTCCAACGGTGGTTCGAACCCATCTCCGGGAGTTTTTTATTGCATTTTATTCGGCAGAAAGCAGCCTCAGGGATTGTTTATTTGTAAATATAACTTTACAAATAAATTTTTTTTAGCAATTAATCTCTATCACCTGCTTTATATACTTGGGTGAATGTGTCGTGATTATTAAAAATTTGATGAATACCATAAGAAATACCTCGCTTTATAAAGGTGTGCAAAAACAGGCTCACCGTTTAGAGCAAGGTACGCTTGATCTTTTGCCTGATGCAACTTTTAATAAACCTAAAACTGTTAAGATGATTGGAGATATCGGACACGATATTTCTTCAGCCGAAAATAGACTTATATTAGGCGTAACAGCCTTGATGACACAACCCTTTATTGATGCTCGTAATAAAAATGTTGATGAAGAGACTCGACGAGTTTCCGTTTGTCGTACTATTTCAAAAATTATAGTAGGAACTATGACCGGTTATGTAATAAGAAAGGGCGCAATAAAAGCAATTCGCAGCTGGTCACAATTACCGGCTCCGGGTGTTTCCCGTTATAAGACACTATTCACCCCAAAAGGTGCACGTTCAACGAATACAGAAGCCTTCAAGCAGTATCAAAATGCAATGGGGACTGTTGTAGCACTTGTTGTTATGATGTTTACTAACTTCCTAATTGATGCTCCATTAACAAAAATCCTTACAAACCTTCTGGTTAAAAATTCAGGAGGTGATGACAAATCGTGAGTATTGCTAATTTTATGGAAAATGTACCAGCAAAGATTGCTAATCAGTGGTCAAAATTTAAGGTGCACATGTTAAAAAATTACGGAGAAAATCCCGGCAAAATGCTTGTTCATACCGGTACTCTCGGCTGGATTTTGTCATCTCTTGCACAAGTCGGGGCAGTTGTATTTAATGATAAAATTTCTCCGGAACAAAAATCATTCTTAATTCCTCAGGAAGTTGCTGATGCTGCTGTTAATATATTATCTTTTTATCTGGTAACAAATTCCATGAAAAATGTTGGGGCTAAGCTAGTATCAACAGGTAAATTGAGGACAAGAAGAATAAGAAATTTTCTTGAAAAAAATGAGCTTATGGGAAAAGTCGGTAAAAGAGATTTTAATATTGCAGATCAAGAAAATTTTGCCCCTATTGCCGATCATTACAAAGCTTTTAAAAACGGGGTTGACGTTGTAACAAGTACTATTGGTTCAATAATATCTTGTAATATTTTGACCCCTGTTTTACGTAACGAGTATGCATCCAGAAGGCAGAAAAAAACACTTGCTCATATGCAGGAATATCAGATGAAAAATATTCAGCATCCTAAAGGTATATCTATTGCTGATTATCAGAAATTGGCGTCCTTGAAATATTCTGCCAATAATTCGGGGTTAAAAATTTAGGTACCACAAGTGTACTGCGCCTGCTATTATTGTAAGAAACATTATGAAGAAAATGATTACTAATTTTTTAAAACCTGAATTGCTGTCTTTTGCGGGTATGTTCATCTGAGTCAGGATATTTTTTGAAAAATCATATCGGACATCACTTTTAGTTTTTTCAAAGGAATTGTGTAACAGTCTTTTGAAAGCGTACATGTCTTCAAGATCTTTTCTTGCTATAGGATTTGAGATTGTTATTTTTTTTATTCTGATATTTTCTTTATCATCAAGTTCATTATCAATATACGCAGAAAGATTAGACTTGAATTCCGCATATTGTTTTTGTTTGAAATTCTCCTGTGTATTGTCATTCAAAGTATTTGTACAGTTGTTTTTCTTAAAACGATCAACCATTCTTTTTAGTTCTTCAAATTTTGCATTGCATTCAGGGCATATTGCAAGGTGATGTTTTACTGCTTTTTGAAGGGGGGTGGATAGTCGTCCTTCCAAATAAAATGTTATTATTGCCCCTACTTGTTCGCATGTTAATTCTCTTTGCATAATTGTCTCCTATATGTATGATTTAAGTCCGTCTTGCAGTTTACCGCGGGCACGGGCAATTCTCGATTTTACCGTACCGACACTTGCATTTGTCGCTTCTGCAATTTCTTCGTAAGTAAGTCCCTGTAGTTCTCGTAATATAATCGCTATACGGAAAGGTTCGGGTAGTTCAAGAATAGCCGTTTTTATTATCTTTTCTAATTCGGAGGAAATACATTTTTCCGGCGGTTTACATTTTTTGTCAGGAAGTTGAAATTTTATTGATAGAGAAGGATTTTCGCTGTCTTCTTCGTCAATAGAAATTATATCAGGACGCCTTTGAGTTTTTCTTAGTTCATCGTAGAACAGATTTGTAACTATTTGGTTTAACCAGCTTTTGAATAGTTTTGGATTTTTAAGATTATGAATATTTTTAGCAACTCTTAAAAGTGCTTCCTGAGTTAAATCTGCGATGTTTTCCCGCTTTTTGCTAAGATATGAGAATGTTGTAAATATATTTTTTTGTTCTCGTCTTATCAATTCTTCTAATGCCTTCAGGTCGTTCTGTTGAGACAGAACAACCAATTCTTCTGTTGACATTTTTTTGTATTGCAATTTATCAGGCATTAGGAACTCCTTACAATACTATAGTAAGAAATTCAGCCTGTTAATAACTCGTACTTTTCTATATAATTTATGGAGTATATTTTTTTGAGAAAGATTATAACTTAGCCAGCATTAATATATCCTGTTAAAGCTGTATAAGCCGCAACATAAGGAGATGCCAGGTAAATAGAGCCGTTAGTATTGCCCATTCTGCCCTGAAAATTTCTGTTTTGGGTGGCAAGACAGACTTCTCCATCAGCAAGTGTTCCGGCATGAACGCCTACACAAGGACCGCATCCGGGTGGTAATATAGCTGCATTTGCCTCAACAAATGTTGTGATTAATCCTTCTTCCAATGCCTGTAGATATACATCTTTGGATGCAGGACAAATCAACATTCTAACATCAGGATTAACTTTTTTGCCATTAAGAATTTTGGCGACAATGCGCAAATCTTCTATTCGTCCGTTAGTACAGGTACCTACAAATACTTGATCCACCTTTACATCATTTAATAGTTCTACAGTTTTTGTATTGTCTACTGTATGCGGGCAAGAAACAGTATGTGCTATATCTTCTGCGTTAATTTTTATGATACGTTCGTAAATGGCATCAGAATCAGGTTTAAGTGTTGAGAATTTATCTTCTCTGCCGCGGGATCTCAGAAATTCTTTAGTTTTTTCATCAGCGACGAAAAGTCCGGCTTTTGCGCCTGCTTCTACAGCCATATTCGCTAGTGTAAAGCGTTCTGACATAGACATATTATCAATTGTATCGCCGCAGAATTCCAATGCTTTATATGTGGCTCCGTCTGCGCCTATCATACCAATAAGGTGAAGCATTAAATCTTTAGAACAAATACCATCTTTGAATTTTCCGCTAACTTCGATTTTGAAAGTTGCCGGAACTTTTAACCAAGTTTTACCAAGTGCCATAGCTACAGCTATATCAGTTGACCCCATGCCTGTAGCAAAAGCCCCCAGAGCACCGGATGTACAGGTATGAGAATCAGCACCGACAAGTATTTCACCCGGATTTACAAATGTTTCAACCAGACGTTGATGGCAAACGCCGGCTCCAACATCAGACAAAACTGCTCCATATTCTTTTGCAAACTCCCTGAGGACGGTATGTGTATTGGACAATTCTTTTCTTGGACTAGGAGATGCGTGATCTATAAATAAAATTGTTCGCTCGGGATTATTTAATTTCTCTTTACCCAGTTTTTTAAATTCTTGAACAGTTAATGGACCGGTACCGTCCTGAACAGCACAAACATCAACATTTGCAATTACTAATTCACCGGCGTGAACTTCTTTACCGGCATGTTGAGAAATAATTTTTTCTGCTAAAGTTAATCCCATAATCATTCTCCTTATTTTATACCAATTATTTTAGCATAAATAAGGGGATTTTATGCATTTATTAACCGAAAATTTTGAATGTAGATTCAACGTTCTTTTCAATAACTTTTTGAACTGCATCCATTTCTGTAGAAATTGCATCTTGTTCTGTGTCTAATTGTTTTAGGCGTAATTCGAGATTTTTATCTTCTGCGTGTGTAATTTCAATTTTAGCATTAATTTCTTGTATTGCCTGATCATACTGATATTTATCATATTCATACTGATTCATTGCATCGTCATATGCAGCTTGATCAGTAACAGTATTGGTCGTCAGAGCATAAGTAATAGGCTTATTATTTTGATCATACAAAGTTATATTAATGTATCTTCCTGTAGAATCCTGTTCCAGTTTTGCATCCTGTTGTTTAACTTCATTAACTTTTTCTTTTGTTCCTACTTTATATGTTTTGACATATGAGAAAATATCACCATTTTCAATTTTTATTCCTTCTGCAATGTCGTCACCGTTGTAGAATACAGGATAATATTCACCTGTTGTAGTATCAGGTAGATATCTGACATACCAGCCGTTATCTGGTTCGCCGTACATTTCATTCAGCTGTGTAGCATAATATTTTTCACCTTCATAAAGCAGTTCTAATTGTTCATTAGTAAGTCCTGCCAGATATTCATTCTGCCCGTCATAATATAATGCTTCATCTATGTCATATACATCAGTGTAGTCAGCGGCATTCATATATTTACCAACGTATTCATCATATTTTTCCTGCCATTCAGCGTGGGCTTCGTCGTATAAGTTTTCAGGTTTTAAGTTTTCGACTTTGCTCCAGAAGTCTTCCCATCTTTGCAGTAGCGAATCAGCGGTAATAGCATTCTTATCATAATTTGTTGTTGAAAGTTCATAATCATGAACTTCATATCCTGAATTTCCGCAAGGATGATCATTCATGTATAAAACGAGATCGACATATAAATCAATCATTTCTTGATATACATCAGGATAATAATCTAGTAATTTATTTTTAATAGCTAATGTAGTAGCATCCGGGGCATTGCTGGCTCCCCAATCTGTACATAGTGAAGTTAATCCTTTTGCTCTGTTACTTGTTAGGGTTACTCCGCTTGATGAGGTGATTGATTCTCCAACGGTGTCTTTATCCCATATTAATTTACAAAGGTTATGTTCAAGGTGTCCCTGCTGTAAATTAGGATTATCTGTATAAACAGCACTGTAACATTGAGTTTGTTTATAGTCAGCGGCAAGACCTGCCATGCTATAATCACCGAGTTGAGGTTCCTGTCCGATGACTGAACATATTTTGTTATAATCAGCTTTTACAAGCTGGACAGTTTTACCATTTTTTGTATAGGTCAAATTGTCTGTAAGTCTAAATGTTTGACCATCCTTATTTGTAGCTCTTTTAGAGATGGCAAATGCTTCTCCGAGCGGTTTTAATTGATCTTTCCCTACAAAATAAGTGCCATTTTGAGCATTAACAAGTGAAGTTGCCCCGGCAGTAATAATAGAAAAATCATCATTCCATTTTGATAAATAATTAACCTTGTACATACCGTTGCCGCTAGCCATTAATGATGTAATGGTATTTTGTAAAGCTCCATCATTAAATGTATAAACTGTTTTAGTATAATCTTCAATAGAAGGCACAACAGGAACATCCATACCTAAAAGCTGTGTATAGTAATTGGCGGATTGATTAGATAGGGCAGTGCGCTGTTGATTAATTTGCTGCCCTTCATATTCTAGATTTGTTTTCCGGGCAGTAAGCCCTAAAAAACGTGCTTGTGATGCTGCCATTCCCATAGCAAGTTCCCTTTGTTTTTCCTTTATTATGTATGACGGCTTTTTTCTGTAAAACTTTAAAAAAGTGTTACAAAACTTAATATATCATTTTAGGGAACGATTTGACACGCATCAATCCAGCCTGAGGAATTTGATAATTTTTCTAATTCCTCACATGTAAGTTTTATTGCAGAATTTGAGCTGCCGCATGCCGGATAAACATTTTCAAATCTTTTTAATGAGGTATCAAGATATATTTTAATCTCATCACGTTCTATGGCAAAAGGACAAACACCGCCTATTTTATGACCCGTATATTTTTCAACTTCTTCAGGAGTAAGCATTTTTGCTTTTAAGCCAAACAAAGTTTTAAATTTTTTGTTATCAATTCTTGTATCACCTGCGGTTACTATAAGTATGGCACTATCATTTGTTTTAAAAGATAGAGTTTTTGCAATTAGAGCTTCTTTTACACCAAGTGCTAGTGCTGCAAGTTGAACAGTAGCACTTGATTGGGAAAGTTCAATGACATCTTTATCTTTACCGTATTGTTTTAAATATTTTTTTACTTTTTCAATAGACATATTTAGCAAATCCTATGAGGAGTTTTGTCTGCTTCTACACGTTCTTTTATAGCACCGATAGGTTCGTAGTAAGGTGAGACTGTCATTACTTTTGCCGCAATATCAGGATAGTAATATATAAATTTGAGTTCACTGGATGTAAGCGGTTTCTGAGTATGAACATTGGCATAGCGGGCAAGTTCCAGAATGTTTCTGGCTTCATGTTCATCTTTAAATTCTATTTCGAGGTTATTGTAAACATTTCTAAAACCTTTAATACCGCCATATTCACCGGTTGTAATCATTCTTCCCGTTTCAATAATTTCAGGTTCGCCCCTGCCGAGTTCTTCAAAGTCATATAATTCATAATTGCGTCGGTCTTTTAGTGCACCATCCGCATGAATTCCAGATTCGTGAGCAAATGCATTATCCCCAACAGCCGGCTGGTTTATAGGTATAGGAACGCCAAATGCGTAGGATGTATATTTTGCAAGCTGCCAGGATTTACTCAGGTCAATGTTAGGGTCAATCTGGTATTTATCTTTAAATCCGGCAGATTTTAAAACAGCAAGCAGGCATGATACAAGATCCGCATTGCCCGCGCGTTCACCCATTCCATTTATCGCAGTGTTTATATATGCATCAACGCCGGCATCAATAGCTGCTCTTGCTCCCATAACAGAACACGCTACCGCCATTCCCAAATCATTATGGTAATGTAATTCTATAGCCATTCCTGTTTCTTTTGCCAGTGTATAAATTCTTTGGTAGGTAGTTTGCGGATCTTCATAACCAAGTGTGTCACAGTATCTAAAACGTTGTGCTCCTGCTTGTTTAGCTTTATTTGCATAACGTATAAGATATTTAAGGTCACTTCTGGATGCATCTTCTGCATTTACGCCTATAAGCTGCCCCCCTTTTTCCAGAGCGCATTGTATGGCATCATGCGTCATTGCAAGTAAATCTTCAGGAGTCTTTTTCCCTTGATATTTACCGTTAATCATTTGTTCTGATGTGGATTGTGATAAATTTATATTTTTTAATTTAGGAACATTTTTAAAAGAAAGTTCAACATCTTCCGCAATACTTCTCATCCAGCCGGAAAGTTTGGTTTTTCTTATTACTCCTCTTTCCACCAGCTCAAGATTGCCGTTGAGGTAATTTATTTCGTGTTTAGTTGTCGGAAATCCGAATTCTGATTGAGTTATTCCCATATCATCAAGCATGACATTTATAATTGTCTTTTGAAGTTTGGCTAGTCCCAGTCTGGAGGTTTGAACACCGTCACGGTTTGTCACGTCCACGAAATAGATTTTATTTTCTTTCATTTTGACTCCTTGAAAAATTTTATTATACTATTTATTATATACAACTTGCTTTTTTTGTCGAAATTATTTACAATGATAAGTATGGAGCTTTTTAAGTTTCATGTCAAGAAGTTTATAATAGATAAGTATGAACAATACAAAGATATTAGAGAAAAAGATAAATAAAGAACGCCAGACCGGCAATGTGAAAAATGCCATAGAATTATGCCAAATAGGTTTGCAGGAAGATCCTACAAATCCTGAATTACATATAAGATTAGGTGATTTGTATCTTGAATGGCATCTTGATATTTATAATTCCAGTCAGTATGTAGATGAGGCTATTACGGAATACCAGCGAGCATTGGAAAGTTACATTGATTCTCCTGAAATTTACTTTAAAATAGGACAGGCTCACTATTTTAAAGGTGATCTTGACAAAGCTGTTAATTATCTGGATATGGCTGTTTCAAAAGATAATAAATATGCAAAGGCATATTACTTGCTGGCGGAAACATACACTAAACGTGCACGCTTTTTGGAAGCTGCAATGAATGCAAAAAAAGCAATACATTGTGCACCTTTTTCCAGTTCTTGCGCGCATTTTTTACTCTCTAATCTTTACAGAGTTTCTTCATTCAGAAGTTTTAAAAACTGGTTTTTATCCAAATATGAGTATATTCTGTCTTTGTTAACACTTCCTTTTGACAGAATTGCTATTTCAAATGTAATTCGAGGAATATCTTATCTGAAATTTGCCCCTGTTTTTTGGAAAGGGCTTGTTCAAATTCAGTTAAATCAGTTCAATGAGGCTATTGAAACCTATACTGCAGCAATTGAAAAGGCACCGGGTATGGTAAATTTATATTATCTTTTGGGGGATTTGTACCGTGCTATGGGCAGATTTGATGATGCAATTACCGAATATAAAATGGCAATATGGCTTGATAGCTTAAATATTCCTGCATATAGACATCTTTGTCAGGCTTATGAAGAACAGGGTGATTATGATAGTGCAGTCGAAGTATATGAAAAACTTATACAAATAATGCCAAACATGCCTGATGTACATTCAAATTTGGCAAATATACTTTATATTAAAGGTGATTTGCAAGGCGCAATATCCCACTATCAGACTGCAATTACTTTAAATCCGAGACGCCAGTGGACAAGTGTTATAAATCAGACTCTCGGATATGTTTATCAGGAGGCTAAAAAGGATCTTGATGCTGCAATAAGTTCATATCAAAGTGCTTATCTTTTAACACCGGAAGATATAGATATTTATATTAACCTTGGCAGTGCTTTTTATGATAAGGAAGATGTAGATAATGCATTGACTGTGTATCGCAATGCTTTGGATTTAGACCCTAAAAATGCGAAAATTCACTGTAATTTGGGCTTTTTATACTGGGGCAAGGGCGATATTGACGAGGCTATAAAAGAATACGAGTTAGCCATTGAATATGACAATAATTATGACATTGCATATAACAATCTCGGGGTAATCTATCTTGACGATTTAGGCAGAGTTCAGAAGGCAATAGAACTTTTTAAAAAGTCTATTGAATGTAATCCTAATTATGCACTTGCTCATTTTAATCTGGCACGCGCAATAACAATTACCGGAGACAAAATTGAGGCTGCAAAACTTTATCAAATAGCACAGGATATAAACAAGGTTACTAATGAAGTTGATCCGCAGGAAATTATTGATAAAATAAATGACTTATTCAGTTAGCCTTTTTAGGTGTATTAAAATATTGGTTTACTTTTTCGAACACTTTATCTTTTATTTTGACTGCTCCCGCCGCGCCGCATCCGGTAGCGATAGCGGAGATTACATATGTGCTTAGTCCGAGTCTGTTATTTTTAACAACTTTCTTATACAAATTTTTAGGTAAGACAGGTTTCATGTATTTTTCAGCAATTTGGGATGCTTGCGCTTCATTAATTATACAAGGAATAGATAATCCTCCGACAATAAAGCCCAGATTATTATGGATAGCATTTTCAGCTTTTTGCCAGTTTGTAAGCGGCTTGCCGTCTTTATTTTCGTGTTTTCTTGTCAACAAGCCCAATAATAATATGTTTTGAGGCATTTTATAGTTTGTTATAAAAAATCTTGCATTATCTATTAATTTCCCAAAACCTTTGTAGTTATTAATAATGGCATGTCCGGCTTCATGAGCAGCCGGAGTGACATAGTTGTCTGCAAAACTTATTATGTTATTGAATCTGCTATAACCTGCATTCACGCCCACTATTTGTGAATATAGCGGATCTTTTATCCTGTCACCTATTAATATATCTCGTATTGTTTTATTCTTTATCGTTGATTTTAACTGCTCATCAAGTAAAAGTGCTTTTTTACATCTTTCTTTTATTTCCGGAATATTAAGTGCTGAAATATTAAATAAATTTACTTTAATTCCTTTGTCCTTTAGACCACTTTTTTGAATCATTTTCTCAAAAGCTTTTACCAGTACTGCATTTTCATTATCATTTAGTGAACGTGCATTTTGTGTCAGTTGCAGCCCCAGTGGAAAATTAATGCTCTTAATTGTTTGAGAAACGGCGGCGTTGGCGGCATAACCTGCTAAAATACTTGAACACTGCGCGGTTACGTCACGGTATAAAGTAGAATTTCTATTTTGATTGTTATTGTTAATACTTTGAATTGTCATTATTAAATAGTTGTTCCTTATTGGGCATTAATAGAATCTAACATTGACATTATTTTATCCAGATGTTTTTCTTGAAAATTTTGAAGTTTGTCAATCGTTTCATTATCGTAATATTTTTCTATTTCTTCAATATTAAATTTTATTGGTTTGTGCTTTGGCTCAAATTTTATGCATTCTGAGCATGGATTATCAGGATCATTGGTTATTGTTCTATTAATAAATTTTACTTTATGATTTTCGTCAAAAAGACCTGTATCAATTATTAAGTTAGAAAGAGTATCAGTATCTACTTGAGTATGGACTCTAATAACCCCTTCGTTATTGTTTTGCTTGAGAATTACTCCTGTTGTACGTTTACCTGTAGAAGAATTTTCGTTCACAATAAATGTCATTGACCCCGGAGTTCCATTATTGTCTGCATCCAGCTTGAATACGCTTTTATATTTCTTATAATTTGGCTCTCCCACCATGTAATTACAAGTAATATATCCTTTGGCTCCGCTGTCAGGTTCGGTTAGAAAAGCAACTCTTTTTTCAAATTTGCCGTTTTTATCACAAATAAGAATATTTTTATAACCGTCAGGTGAAGTTTCAATATTATTGAGTTCTATTTTAGTTTTGCCATTTTTAAGCTTGGTAATAATAGGAGATATATCTTCAAATTCTCCAAAATTCTCTTTAAATTCTATAATCGTATTTTGGATATTTTGTTTAATTTTATGGTTTTTGTAAATTTTGTGACTGCTTATTGCAGCGATACCGAGAACAGCAAGTCCACCAAGTGATAGGGCAAGTTTTTGTGTTTTTTTTGTGTTAGCGGCATTCAATTCTTGAACAGGCGCATCTGCTTTTTTCGTTATATTTTTTTCAGTTTCTAATTTTGCTTTATTTTGATAATTTTCCAGTAAATTTGCTGAAAATGTAATAGGCACATTAACCTCCGTTCACACTTTAGGTTATTATTATGAAACAACAAACATATTAAAAATTGATGATTTATAAAGTTATATTACGTTCAACCGGTACTACCGGAATAATAAATCCAAAAGTTGATCCTTTACCTGGTTCCGATTCAACAAACACTTTTCCGCCGTGATGCTTTTCAATTGTTGTTTTTACAAGATGTAACCCTAATCCTGTGCCTTTTACCGTATGTGTATCGTTTTCTACGCGGAAGAATCTGTCAAATACTTTTTTCTGGAATTCCGGAGCAATACCGCATCCCTGATCCGTAACCGTAATTTGTATGTCATTTTTGTTGTTTAACGTAGTTATAGCGATTTTTATCTCGCCATTTTCCGGAGAATATTTTATGGCATTAGAAATATAATTTGTTAGTGCTCTTTCTATACTGTCGTAATTAAAAGTTGCAATTGGAATATCGTCTTCTTTTGAAATAGAAATTTTGAGATTATGTTCTTGAAGCAAAACTTGAACTTGATTTGCGCAGTTTTCGACAAGTTCAACGATGTTATTAGACGATTTTTCAACCGAATCATTTGCCTCAAGTCTGGAAAAATCAAGTATATCATTTACCATTCGGTTTAGACGTATAATCTCCTGATTAATTATACCAATAAATTCTTTCTGGGTTTCATAATCAAATTCGTTGCCGTAATTGTATAATGTATCAATGTAACTTCTCAGTACAGTAACAGGTGTTCTGAGTTCATGCGATACGTTAGAAATAAAGTTGGATCGCATTTTATCCATTTCGGTTTCTTTCGTTACATCAATGAGTACAATGATATAGCCTACATAATCACTGTTACGCGTAAACATTGGTGAAATAATGGATTTTATTACACGCTTATCTATTTCAATATTAAATGCAATAGGTTTATTACGTATTTGTTCCAGCGGGGTATCTTTAAATTCTTCTATTTTATCTTTGAAACAGAAATTGCCTTCTGTATCCATATATTGTTGAATTTTGGTGTCCAAAAGCTGCTGTTCATTAACTTCAAGAAGTTTTTGAGCATGATTATTTACAAGTACCACATTGTCATAATTATCACAAACAACAACCCCGTTTGCTATACTTAATAATACTGCTTCAAGCTTGTTACGCTCCAGAGTCAGCTGTTCTATATTTTGTTCTTCATATATATGAAGTCTGGCAGACATATCGTTGAAAGCATCAAAAAGTTCCTGTACTTCTGAACTTACATCTTTCCCTTCAATTTTATATCCAAACGCTCCGTGGGAGATTTTTGAAACCCCGTCATGGAGAATTCTCAATTCACGTGTAATTAAATAAGTGTTAATCAGGATAACAAATGCAAAGACAATCCAGGCAACAGAGAAAACAAAAAGTAAGGAAGCTCTTGTTGTAGAAGATATTTCATTAATAACATTTCCTGAAAGACCTACTGTTACGGATCCAAGGTTTGTACCATCAGGAAGCATCATTGGTGAGCTTACCGTAATGCTTGGCGTTGTACCCTCTATATTTTTCGGGTTATGTCCAGAATATAGTGTATTGCCGCTGTTATCTCTGAATTCTATATATATAATATCATTATTACTTTTTAAAATACTTTCAGAATGAGACTGAAGAATTTTTTTTGATTCCAGTTCCGGCAGCCCTTGAGTAATTTCAATACTTTCTATTGCCAGAGTTTTGGATATTACTCGACCAAAGTTTTGATATCCTTCATTAAGCTTTTTTTGAATATTAAAGATTGCAAAAACGGCAATAGCAACTATTAATACCGTACTTAAAATCAGTCCGAATATAATGAGTCTGTTTTGAGTTGTTAAACTTATTTTTCCGTTACTCATACCTAAATTATACTACTTAAAAATCAGTTACTCAAATTAATTATCTTGAACAAATAGTTCTTGCCACGTGAACACCGGAGGCTGATGCTTGTATTAACCCTCTTGTAACACCTGCTCCATCGCCTATTGCAAAAAGATTTTTAACATTTTCAGTTTCCAATTCTTCAGTAAGTTTAACTCTTGCGGAATAGAATTTAACCTCAATACCATAAAGCAGAGTATATCTGGAGGCGGTACCAGGAGCGATTTTATCAAGCGCGTAGAGCATTTCAATAATACTCAGCATTTGCCTGTAAGGGATTACAAGACTTAAATCTCCCGGAGTTGCACAGGTTAAGGTAGGTTTGATTATGCTGGAATTTATTCTTTCAGGGGTAGAACGTCTTCCTTCAAGAAGATCACCAAAACGCTGAACAAGAATACCGCCTCCAAGCATGTTTGCAAGACTGGCTATATGCTGTCCGTATTGAATAGGTTCTTTGAACGGTTCTGTAAATTTTTTACTTACCAGAAGTGCAAAGTTTGTATTATTTGTGGTTTTTTCAGCATAACTGTGTCCGTTAACAGTTGCAATACCATTATAGTTTTCCTGAACTACTTCACCATTCGGGTTCATACAGAATGTTCTGACTTCATCACCAAATGTCGGAGAGTAGTAGACAAGTTTGGATTCGTATAATTTATCAGTTAGAGGCTGGAACACAGGAGCCGGCAGTTCTACACGCACACCGACATCTACCGCGTTATTTACCATTCCTATTTTATGCTCGGCAAATTCATGTGTAAGCCAGTCTGCCCCTTCTCTGCCCGGAGCAATAATAGTATATTCGGCACGGATTGTTTCTCCGTTATCCAGTTCAATTCCTTTAACCTGTTCGCATTCAACTATCAAATGCTTTGCCGATACATTATTTAATATAGTAATTCTTTCATCAAGATAGTCCTGCATGTTTTTCAAAACATCCAGACTTCTTTCTGTTCCTAAATGTCTTACAGGAGAATGTACAAGCTTTAATTCTGCAAGTGCTGCCTGCCTTTCAAGTTCCTGAAATGTTTTCATATCCGTTCCGAAAACTTCATCAGTTGCCCCGAAATCAAGATATAACTGATCTGCATAATCAATAAGTTCTTCAACTTTTTTTCTGCTCATATAATCAACAAGATGACCGCCTACATCAGGGGTTAAAGTTAATTTACCGTCAGAGAATGCACCTGCTCCGCCCCAGCCGCACAGAAGTCCGCATTTTTTACATGATGGACATTTTTCCCAGCCTTCACGTAAAAGACATTTACGGTTTTCGATTTTTTGTCCCTTTTCAATTAGGACAACCTTCCAGTCAGGTTTAAGCTTTGTTATTTCCAGAGCCGCAAAAATACCTGCAGGACCGGCACCAACTATTGCTACGTTATACATTCTCATATCTCCAATCTGATTTTTTCAACCAATAGAATATAACCTAAACATGGTTAATTTTAAATATATTGTGAAGTTTTTTTCTATAAAATGTTACAAATTTTGTTTTCGGGTTACTAACAAAAAAAACTTGTAATATCGGGCTTTTTTTACTTTTTTATTAAGAAATATTACGAAAAATAGAGAAGAAATTAAAGAAAAAATAGGAAATAACCGATAAAGAGAGTAAGG
>CALUVG010000005.1 GCA_944324165.1 Candidatus Gastranaerophilales bacterium
CACGGGAGCTACCTTGCCACAGTTATATTTTTTTGTCAATTGGCTCAGTTGGCTCGAGCGATGCTCTCACAAATATTGAATTTTGTTCGCTACGCTCACGGGAGCTACCTTGCCACAGTTATATTTTTTTGTCAATTGGCTCAGTTGGCTCGAGCGATGCTCTCACAAATATTGAATTTTGTTCGCTACGCTCACTGGAACTACCTTGCCATGTATTAATATTGACAGTCTTTATATTCCCATAAAAAAAATTAAATTTCAAGCACTTTTTTCGTAATATTTAAAAATTTGACCTTTTTATATATTTTTTAGGTTATAATTTATGGTAGGCGACCCCCAAAAAATAAGGATGAGATTATGATCACTGATATGACACAAGGGAACCCTCTTAAACATATCCTTTTGTTTTCCGTTCCTTTGCTAATAGGGAATATATTTCAGCAGCTTTACAATATTGCTGACCTTGTTATTGTTGGTCGAACGCTTGGTGTTGAACCTTTTGCGGCTGTCGGGGCTGTTTCACCTTTATTTTTCTTAATCGTTTTTGTTCTTGTCGGGTTAACTAATGGATTTGCGGTAGTTACAGGACAACGTTATGGAGCTAAAGATTTTCAAGGGGTAAAAAATTCTGTTGTTGTATCTACCATACTTTGTGTTGTTATTACATTAATTTATACCATTATTTGTTCTATGTTTATGGATCCTATCCTGCATTGGATGAACGTACCTGAAAACATTTATCAAAATGCCTACTGGTATGTAGAAATTATTGTTCTGGGATTGCTGTCTACAACTATTTATAACATGCTTGCAAGTATTATTCGTGCGCTGGGAGACAGCAAAACGCCTCTGTATTTCTTAATTGCGGCTTCTATTGCTAATATTATTCTTGCACTTATTTTTATTCAAGTATTTCATATGGGGGTGCCTGGCTCCGCGGTTGCCGTAATACTTTCTCAGGTTATTGCAATAATTTTATGTCTTATATTTGTAAAATATAAATTTCCTATTCTTCACCTGAAAAAAACTGATTGGATGATAAAATTCGATAAAGACTTCTATGACTCTGCCTATGAACACTTGCGGGTAGGTATTCCTATGGCAATTCAATTTTCCATAATTGGTATAGGGATTATCATAATTCAAAGCGTATGTAACACTTTTGGTTCAAATGTAATTGCTGCAGTTACTGCCGCACTAAGAATTGAACAAATTGCCACAATGCCGATGATGTCTTTTGGCGTTGCCCTTGCGGCTTATGTTGCTCAGAATTTCGGGGCAAGGAAATTTAAAAGAATAAGACTTGGCATTATAAAAACATCTACAATAAATGTTGTTTTAAGTATTGTTATGGCATTTGTTATGAGATTTTGGGGAACTAATATTATTGGAGCATTTATCGGGACGGCAACAAAAGATATTATTGATATTGCTCATCAATATCTTTTAATAAGCACTATATTCTACTTTTTCTTAGGGCAAATTTTTATATACAGAAACGCACTACAAGGTATGGGAGAAACACTGTTCCCTCTAATCGCCTGTATTGCAGAGCTTGCGGTACGTTCTTTTGCAGCCATTTATCTTGTCGTTAAGTTTGGATATATCGGAATATTTTATTCCGGACCAATTGCATGGATAAGTGCCTCAAGTGTTTTATTTTTCGGCTATTTAGGCAGTATCAAACATATTGTCTTTAAAGTAAGAGAAAAATTACATACTTAGGTTACTTGCAAAGATAAAAGTTTTATGCCAGAATTCACAATGTTAATGAATTACACTAATGGTAAAGGAGAGTATTATGTCCACATTTATTGAAGATATTATAGCAAGACAGATTCTTGATTCACGCGGCAACCCGACAGTTGAAGTTGATGTCAAACTGACTAACGGTATTATAGGACGCGCGGCTGTTCCATCCGGAGCTTCTACAGGTATTTTTGAGGCACTGGAACTACGTGACGGTGATGAAAAAATGTATGGCGGCAAAAGCGTTATGAGGGCTGTAAATAATATTAACAATATAATTGCTCCGGAGCTTGTGGGAGAAAAAGCCTCTCATCAAAAAGAAATTGATACTTTTATGATAGATATGGACGGCACGGAAAACAAGTCCAAACTTGGTGCAAATGCCATTCTAGGTGTTTCACTTGCCTGTGCTAAAGCCGCATCACTTGCATATGGGATGTCTCTTTACCGTTATTTAGGCGGAATTAACGCACTTACTCTGCCTGTACCAATGATGAATATCATCAACGGCGGCGCACATGCAGACAACAACATTGATTTTCAGGAATTTATGATAGCTCCTGTCGGTGCTGAATGTTTCAGCCACGCAATTCAAATGGGCGCTGAAGTTTTTCATACTTTGAAAAAAGTTCTTCATGACAAAGGACTGGCAACTTCTGTTGGAGATGAAGGCGGCTTTGCTCCGAATTTAAAATCAAATGCAGAAGGTATTGACGTTATTCTTGAGGCAATTGATAAAGCCGGCTATAATACTGATCAGATTAAAATCTGTCTTGATGTAGCTTCATCTGAATTTTATGAAGACGGAAGATATAAGCTGGCAGGTGAAAATAAAGTATTTGACAGCACTGAAATGGCTGAATTTTTAACAGAATGGACAAATAAATATCCGATTATTTCAATAGAAGACGGTATGGCAGAACAAGATTGGGACGGTTGGGAACTTCTGACCAGAAAAATCGGCGCAAAATGCCAGTTAGTCGGGGATGATCTTTTTGTAACTAATAAAAGACGACTTGCAGAAGGCATTAGACGTCATGTTGCAAACTCTATTCTTATTAAAGTCAACCAGATAGGCTCATTGAGTGAAACTCTGGATGCAATTTCAATGGCGCATGCCGCAGGCTATACATCAATAATTTCACACCGTTCAGGCGAAACAGAAGATACATTTATCGCAGATCTGGCGGTTGCGGTAAACAGCGGTCAAATTAAAACAGGTTCAATGTCACGCTCAGACAGAATTGCTAAATATAATCAACTGTTAAGAATTGAACAAAAACTTGGTTCAGCCGCAAAATATCAGGGATTGCAGGCATTCAGCGGACAAAAACGCGCATTTAATGCATATGAATAAAGCTATAATCAGGCAAAACGTATATACGTTTTGCCTGATTAAGTTAATTAAGGACTTGAAAAATTTAGGACAATATGTAATAATGGAAGTGTGGATATTTGCGAGGAATTTGAATGGCTGCAAATTTGGCAATAAAAGAAGAATTTACTGTAGGTTGTGGCTTTTACCCCAACAATAAGAATATTGTGCAACAAAATTCCTGTGGTTGTGAAAGTTTGACCGACAAAAATACGGCAATAACTCCATTCACCACACTTACCACTGCCTCGTATGAGGCTCAAACCCTTGTCCTGAGCGGCTTTCAGGGGGGGGGGGGGGGCAACCCGTAAAACCCGCGCCACGTCTGCGTTTCAGGCACACGAAGTGTGCTCTTACATATGGGAAACCGCTAAAGGCGGACGAAGTCCGCTCTTATACATTAGAATATTGGTTAATGCCTGCATGTCATCCCGCAACAGGTTGCGAGCAAGGCAAACAAAAAATTTCCGCCTTGCGGGATCTCAAACAAAAATTCGACACAAGTTGAAAAGCTTGTGCGAAATTATATAAAACCACAAAAAGTGAACTATTAGATAGAAAAAGACGTTAAGTACGTATCAGAATTATAAAAGAAAGAAAGGTAAAAACTTATGAAACAGAAAACAAATTCAAAAAAGATTATTCATCACGGAGTGACAGAGCCAGCTTTATGTAACTCCTTAGTGCCTCAGTGCCTTAGTAACTTAGTGCCTTTAAGAAAGCCCGCCTTTACCCTCGCGGAGGTCTTAATCACCCTCGCAATAATCGGCGTAGTTGCAGCGATAACAATCCCTTCACTAGTTAAGAACTACAACGAGAAGGCATGGAGCACCGCTCAGGATGTGTTTACGAAACGCCTAGAAGTCGCAACGCGTCAAATGAACACAGAAGAAAAACTTGCTGGCTACTCAAACACCATGGACTTTGTGAACGAATTGAAGAAATACATAAAAATAACAAGAGTATGCGACAATAACAATATTACCAAGTGTTTTAACAAAGAAGTAATCTGGAACGAAGGCGAAGACCCTATAGATATGTCCACAATCAAAAACGCTGCATCACTCGGGCAAGATGACTGGGATACTGATACTGTAGCAGTGCAATTTGCAAACGGTGTAAATGCGATAATTGCATATAACCCGAATACAACCCAAGACCCGTTTAATAACCAATTTAGCGCAACAAGCAATTCAATGGCAATATTGTATGATGTAACCGGCAACAAGAACCCGAATAAATATGGCGCAAATTCAGATATATTTGGCATAAACGTAACCCAACTAGCCGGCGTATCGGGCTGCTTGTTGCCAGAAGAAGAATTAGGATTTTGCATAAGCCAGATACTAGGACCACAGAATGGCGGTTATGGACCATTAACCTATGCAGAATGTACAGAGGCGAAGAATAATGGAGAAATAGATGTAGATGCATGTTATAACGGAAATGATTATTTTGCGGGTGCAGTAAAAGCCTGCGGAGGTAAGAAAGCAAACTTACCGAGTCAAGACCAGCTAACGGAGTTAGCAAAATATGTATACAACAATGATAGTATAAACTCCAGTGGGTTTACATACGATTTGGCGTTAGACACAACAAAAGCAGCCCAATTCCTCTCAGCCTCACCAGATTCAAATAGGTTCTATGTTTGGTCTGGGCAGGAGTATAGTCAGTTCACCGCGTACAGCCGCCGCTTTAACGATAGCTTCACGCACTCGGACTACAACTACGTCCGCTTCACCAACCAATTCTTCGCGGTGTGCGTGGACAATTAAGAGGACTTTGTCCTCTTAATTGAGGGCACTAAGTATTTATAGAGGTAGTGAACAGTGAACTGTTGTTACAAAATCAGGCAACGTGAAATATCCGCATTGCCTGATTTTTGTATTGGACTTAACGTCTTAGCGGATTTGCGGACGGACGGAGTTTCGTAGGGTGGGCAAAGCAATGCGTGCCCACCTTTTTTACTTGTCGGCTTAGTAAAGCCGACCTACTTACTTCTTTAGCAGTTTCCCCAATATGTAAAAGTGGACTTCGCCCCCCCTCCTCGAAATCAGAGATTTCGGTTTCCTCTCACAAAAACAATCCAGTGGATTGTTTTTGTTCGGCAGAGTCTCAAGGGGAGGACATGAAGTATTTTAGGCATCGTGGCGTTCCATGTTGCCTAATTTATGTAAAGGACTTAACGTCTTATAGTCCTAACGTCTTTATTAACAACCGTTCACTATTTAGAAATTCTTCCAGGAACTACAACTCCGCCTTTCAAATTCTTTTTATAGAATTCTACGTGCGGCTGCAATACACTGTCAAGAACTTCCGGCAAAGCTTTGTCTGCCATTACTTTTTCAACAATTTCCTGATAAACTGTCGCAAATGCACGTAATTGAGTCATTGCACCAGCCGCTTCCGCTGTCAAACCTAAAGTTGCCGTTTCAACTTCTTCTTTGAAAAATGCTCCTGTAGTTTCATAAGATTTTGTAAGTGCATCAATATAGCTTTCTGCATTTTCACGGCAAACGCCATTATCTACCGGTACTGTCAATGCAAATACAAGTTTGTTTGCAGGGTTGAAGTGTGCTTCTGCACTGTGATGCATTGCATCAGGAACTTTTGCAACCTGTTTTAATGTGTCTTTAACTGATTCATTTTGCATTTGTGCATGCCAGTAAACAGTATTTTCAAACATAGAACCCATATATTGATGAACAGACGCTTCAATACCGTTCATTTTTGCATCTGCCCAGAAAATACCTTCTTTCAATGCGTCATTGTCTTCAAGATTGTCTGATAATGACAGTGAGGAAACTTCTTGAGCGGCATTTAACAAAGCTTTCAGATCATCTTTTTTCATGCCTGCAAAAATAAGTGTGAATAAAGCGTGGTCGTCAAATGCAGAAAATCTTCCGCCGACATCATCGTGAATAAACAAATCTCCCAGCCAGTTATCTGCAATTGATGTGCGACGAAGTTCGCTTTTTTCTGAGTTTGCATCAGTAACCGCAATAAAATGTTTTGCAGTTGCCTTTTTAGCTTCTTCTTCTGACATACCTTGTGCTTTATATGCATCAATCAGCATTTCCTGTATTCTCAAAAATCCGTCTTTTGTTTCAAATGTTGAACCGGATTTTGATGCAACCATGTAGTTTGCTTTTGTAATGTCGCCTAATTTGTTCAAAAATCTTGCAAGGCTAACAGAATCAACATCTGAATAAAAATATACTGTTTCGCCGTTTATGTTCAGACCGTTAATTCCTAACATGTGTTCTACGGTATGTTTTGAACCACCAATACCAAGAACAGCAAGCTTTGTTACATTTGTTTGGGCTTTGAATTTTTCTGCCATTTCATATAATTCATCAACTCTTTTTAATTGTTCCTGCGGAAGATTTACCCAGTTTAAAAATTGTCCCTTCTTGTTTGCTCTTGATGAAAATTCTTTTACAAATTCTGAAATTTTTGATGTGTATTTTGAAAAATCTACTCCTGTAAAACTTGTTTTTATTGCAGAGCTTTTTGTTGTCATAATTTTTCTCCTTTTCTTTTTACCCTCAAAAATATTATATAACAAAAAGATTTATTTTATTGGATAGTATAAATTGGCTAGCCTGTTTTTTAAAAATAAATAGTCAAATGTTTAATATATAAATAAGTTTGAAATTTTATTATAAAAATATGCAAAAAATATTTTTTATAATGTTTTTGTTTTTTATAAGCACATCTGTCAGTGCGAATGAATATTCAGTAACAACATTCGGACAACTAATGGATATTAATCCTGAAAGCGGTGATACAATAGTTATTGATGCAAACTTGCTTTCTACAGAAGATATAGGAAGTAATTTTGAGAATGCCGATTTAACTTTTGACGGTAATGATCATTATATTGACGGAGGGGATAACTTTTCCGGGTTTGTGTTTAATCAAGATACATTATTTTATGAAGTCGGGGTTAGAAATTGTAAAGGACAAACATATAATAATTCCACATTTGCAGGGGCTGTGTATAATAATGGCGGCAATTTAAATATAGACAGCTCTGCATTTAATGATAATTTTGTTGATTCAAACGGGTTAAATTTTGGGATCGGCGGTGCTGTTTATAATCTTGCGGATGGATATATAAATGTTAATAATGCGCTTTTTGCAAATAATTATAGTAATGGTGCAGCGGCATATGGCGGTGCTCTTGCAAATGGAAGTTTAACATTAAATACAGGTACCGTTGATGTCAGCAATAGTACATTTTTGTATAATTATGCAGAAGGTACTGTTGCCCCATATGGCGGTGCTATTTTTAACAATGGCGATATAACTATTAATAATAGCAGATTATTCTACAATTTTATTAAAGGTGATGAAGGTTTGTTTTCTGCAGGTGGTGCGATTTATAATATAGGCACTCTGACTATTAACGGAGGAACAATAAATAACAATTATGGAGAAGGCGGTTCCGGTACTCTTGTTAGAGGCGGGGCTATTTATAATAATAATAGTTTAACCATTAATGATACAATTATTCGTAATAATCATGTTGATTCCGACCTGGGCGGCGAAGGCGGGGCTATATTTAATGATACAAACGGAGATTTGACAATCACAAATTCAATCGTCGAAAATAATAATGTTAATAATGCGCCGTTTGGTGAAGGCGGGGCTATTTATAACAACAATATAATGAAAATCAGTAATTCCACATTCAGAAACAACTATGACAGAAATGGTGAGTTAAACGATCTTTATAACAATTCAACAGGAATTATTGAATTTAACTCTGATGGTATAACTAATATTTTGAGCGGTATAGCCGGTACCGGTACAATAGATAAAAATGATAGTGGGATATTAAATCTTGGTGGTATTAATAAAAATTATACAGGTACATTCAATTTTAACGGAGGAACTGTAAAGCTCCTTAAAGACAGTAGTTATTTTACTGCCGCAAATACAAATTTTGCAAATAATGTATATTTTGATATGCAAAACGGGCAGATTAATAATATAAATTTTGGCAATTTATCACTTTCAGGTCAAAGTAACATTTTGCCGGATGTTAATTTCAACACAAACACAATGGATACAATAAATGCATCTTCACTAAACGGCAGCGGTTCAATTTTTGTACCTTCACTTGCACTTGAAGGTACCCCGAAAGGAAACTTTATTTCAATACCTTTTGCAGATAGTGTGTTGAAGGACTATGTAAACTACAATTCCACAACAATACATACACCAATTTATAATTATGCGGCTAGTTATGATTCAGCGAACGGACATTTTGAATTTAGGAGGGATGGATTTAATTCCGCAATTTTATCCGGAGAAGTTGCTGCACAATTAACCGGTTATTTGACTCAAATTGACACTTACAAAAATGTATTTGCAAACCTTGATATGGTAATGATTACACCGCCAGATGCACGCGGCGGATTTGCGTCACAAAACAAAATAGCGGCGTCAGGTAGAACTTTTGCATTTTCACCGTTTTTAATGCCTGAACAACGTCGCGGGGTTTGGATTAAACCATATTCTACCTTTGAAAATGTTCATCTTGATAACGGACCACGTGTAAGTAATGTAAGTTATGGCAGTATGTTCGGGGTAGAAAGTGAATTGACAAAACTTAAAAAAGGCTGGTACACATTGTATGGCGGCTATGCCTCTTATAACGGCTCTCATCAGGCTTTTGACGGTAATGGCATTTATAATAACGGCGGTTTATTAGGTATTGATGCCGTCTTTTATAAGGGTAATTTTTTCAGTGCGTGGACGGCAAATGTAGGAGCTAATGCCTCCGAAGCCTCTACAAATATGGGAAATGATAATTTTTCGATGCTAAATACAGGTATTGCTCAAAAAACGGGCTACAATTTTGAAACTTTAAAACGAAGATTGATAATTCAGCCGAGTATTATGACTTCATACACTTTTGTTAACACATTTAATTACACAGCTCCGGGCAATGTTAACATTAATACGGAGCCATTGCATGCTATTCAAATTGAGCCGCAGATAAAACTAATAGGGAATTTCAAAGAATATTTACAGCCTTATATTGCTGTATCAATGGTTTGGAATATAATTGATCACGCCAGATTTCAGGCAAATGATGTTTACCTGCCTGACCTGTCGATTAAACCATTTGTACAGTATGGGGCAGGTATACAAAAACGTTACGGAGACAAATTTACAGGATTTTTGGAAGCAATGATTAGAAATGGAGGAAGAAACGGTATAGCATTACAATTTGGTCTGCGTATAAGTATATAAATCTATACCCAAAGTTACAGAGGAAGTGAACAGTGAACGGTTATTACAAAAGGCACTAAGGCGCTAAGTTACTAAGGCACTAAGTATTTACAAAAAATCAGGCATTATGGAATACCCACATTGCCTTATTTTGTAACAACAGTTCACTGTTTCACCGTTCACTGTTCACTACCTCCGTATCTCCTTAGTGCCTACAATTAAGAGGACAAAGTCTTCTTAATCGGATATACAGACCGCCAGCAGGCTAGGATTGTCGCGGTTGCCGAAGTCGTACTTGTTCCAGGACAAGCCGGTATTGTAAAAGAACATGTTGTACGCAAACAGACCATCCTCCTGCCCTGACCAAACATAGAACGAGCCAGAAGACGCTGAGACTGAGAGAAATTGAAATGCTTTTTCTGTATCCATTGTTTTTTCACTTGAATTTATACTATCAGTATTATATACATATTTTGCAAGCTCTATTAACTGATCATGGTTTGGTATGTTACTAACTCCGCCACATGCTTTCACTGCACCAGCCCAGTAGTCACTTGTATAGCCTCCACAATATGCCTTATTATTTCCATAGCCTTCATCTGCTATCTGTTCGCATTCTGCTTTGCTTAGGGCACTATACCCTGTTCCTGGGGCTAATATCTGGCTTATACAAAATCCTAGCTCCTCTTCCGGTAATAAACATCCTGTTACTCCTGCAAGCTGTTTTACATTTCCATTATGAGCAATATCCTTACCGTTTGTATTCGGATTTTTGTTGCCTGACACATCATACAATATTGCCATGCTTGCTGAAGTTGCACTAAACTGGTTATTGAATGGTTGTTGCTCGGTATTAGGATTGTAGGCAATAATTGCATTTACGCCATTTGCGAATTGCACGGCTACAGTATCCGTATCCCAATCGTCTTGTCCTAAGCTTGCAGCATTTTTGATTGTGGACATGTCAATCGGGTCTTCGCCCTCATTCCAGATTACCTCTTTATTAAAACATTTTGTTATGTTACTATTGTCACATACGCGAGTTATTTTTATGTATTTCTTCAATTCATTTACGAAGTCCATGGTATTTGAATAGCCTGCAAGTTTTTCTTCGGTATTCATCTGACGCGTTGCAACTTCGAGACGTTTTGTGAACACATCCTGTGCTGTTGACCATGCCTTTTCATTGTAATTCTGGATTAATGCTGGTAATGTCAGCACAGCAACCACACCAATGACTGCTAGTGTTATTAGGACCTCTGCGAGAGTAAAGGCTTTTAATTTATACATCTTTTATACCTCCATTTCTAATACCATATTTAAAGATAATCATACTTAACGTTAACATAATCATATTATATTACATGATTATCATATCATATGGCATTGTGTCAAGTCCAACTTGTAAATAATAAACACTTATCTGTATACATTCCTCAAAAATGCTCTTAAAATTATTTTTAAGAGAGGACTTATGAAGAAAAAACGTATTATCCCGAAAGAATATGCAAAAGCTATTCAAAATGAAGTAAAACAATATATCTACTCAAGAGGAATGAATTATGATATGGTTGCAAAACTGATTAACCAAAAATACCCTGATGCAAGTGCCGACCAAAATAATTTAGCTCATAAAGTTAACACGGGTAATATTAAATACATTGAAATAAAAGAACTTGCTGATATATTGAATTATGATATTAAATGGGTTAGCAGAATATAAAAAAAAGCCGTCTTTTGGAAAAGAACGGCTACCAGACTTGGGGAGGATTATGAAAACAAATTTTTCATAATTATAATTCTCACTACGTCGAAACATTTTCTAAACTTGACTACATTATAAAAATCTCCTCTATATAGAGGAGATTTTATCTTTTTCATACTTCACTAATGTTTTACACCTGAATATCTTTTTCAAATCCAAACAATGAACTTACAGATTCATCGTCATGAATTCTTGAAATTGCCTGTCCCAAAAGCGGAGCAACTGAAAGCTGTTTAATTTTATCAGGCATGTTTTCTATATCCAGAGGTATTGTATTTGTTACTATACATTCTTTAATCGGTGCATTTGCAAGACGTTCAATTGCCGGTCCTGAAAATACAGGGTGGACAGCACATACATAAACATCTTTTGCACCTTCTTTTTTCAACAGTTTTGATGCCTCACAAATCGTTCCAGCAGTATCAATTAAATCATCAAAAAGAATACAAACTTTATCCTTAACATCACCTATAACATGACTTGCTATTGCCTCGTTATGTTTATCACGGCGTTTGTCAATAATTGCTAGAGTAGTACCTATTTCTTTTGCAAGATGTCTTGTTCTTTGCACTCCACCTGTATCAGGGCTTACTGCAACCATGTCATCCGGATTAATACCAAGCTTTTTAATATAATTCACCAAAATTGGCATCGCAAAAATATGGTCGACAAGAATATTAAAGAACCCCTGAATTTGACCGGTATGCAAGTCCATTGCAAGAACTCTATCTGTTCCAGCTGTTGTCAATAAATCAGCAACAAGTTTTGCTGTAATAGCCTCGCGTCCGGAAGTTTTTCTATCCTGTCTTGCATATCCGTAATAAGGAATTACTGCTGTAATTGTTTTGGCACTTGCTCTTTTGAACGCATCTATTATAATTAACAATTCCATCAAATTTTCATTTACAGGGTTACAAAGCGGCTGAATGATAAAAACATCATCACCACGCACACTTTCTTTAACCTGTACATAAATTTCACCGTCCGCAAAATTTTTCACTACCATAGGACCAATTGTTGTGCCCAGATAGTCTGCTATTTCCTGAGCAAGTTTAGGATTAGAACGTCCGGCAAAAAGTTTTATGTCATGGGTCGGATTAATTGTACGTTCTAACTGTTCAAGAGGCATTTCCAAAACCATTTAATTCTATTTCCTTCTTTCTGCATCGCTTTTATATTATAAAACTTAGGGCTGGTAACCTCAAGTTTTTTTTAAGTAATATTACAAGTAATATTACGTTTATTTAAAAACAGGGGAAAAAATTTTTTGCGCATTTTTTAATTTGTTAATAATTTGATAAACACTGAATAATCAGATATAATGCATATATGAAAATAGGATTTGTGCCAATAGATAACAGACCGGTTTGTTATAGTTTACCTGAGATGTGTGCAGCAATTGATGCTGACATTGAGTTTTTTATACCGGAAAGAGAATGGCTTGGTGATTTAACAAGATATGCAGACAGAGACAAAATCTTTGAATGGCTGAAAATTCTGCCTCAACTTGATGCAATTATAATATCGCTGGACACGATTGCCTATGGCGGGCTTATACCTTCAAGACGTTGTACGGATAGTTTTGAAGAGATAAAACAGCGCGTTCAACTGTTAAGCCAAATTTTGGAAAGTAAACATGCAAAAGTGTATGCTTTTTCAAGTATAATGCGTATTTCAAACAACAATATTAATGAGGAAGAAAAAGAATACTGGGCAAAATATGGCAAAAAAATATTTGACTATTCTTACCAAACGCATAAACTGGGACATGAAAGCTGTGTAGGCAATTTAATTCCTTCAGATATTCTTCAGGATTATCTTGAAGGGCGCAAACGCAACTTTGAAATTAATAAAATGTATCTTGAGATGCAAAAACAAGGAATTTTTAACACATTAATATTTTCAAAAGACGATTGTGCTGAATACGGATTTAATGTTCAGGAAGCAAAGGCTTTAGAAAAACTCGGAGGATTTACCAAAACAGGGGCAGATGAAATTCCATTAACACTGCTTGCACGCGCCATCAGTGATTTTCAGGCAGAAAAATTAAAGATTGCGCCAATATTTCTTGAACCTTCACAAAAGGATTTAATTTCAAATTATGAAGATGTTTCTATTGAACAGTCCGTAAATGGGCAGCTTGAACTTGCGGGTTGTGAGGTTGTTGATAAACAACAGGCGGATGTTCTGCTATATATCAACAATTTTGAAGAACATCAGGGTGAGATTGTTATGAAAGTTGCAACCAGACCTTTTTGCAAAGACTGGAATATCCCAACCCAACCTTATATGATAGCAGATGTAAGATTTGCTAACGGTGCTGACAACGCATTTATACATAAACTGTTTGAAAAAGAATTAGGAGAGAACTTCTACGGCTATTCCGCATGGAACACATCTGCAAATACCCTCGGCAGTCTGATTTGTGCCGGTGTTATCAAATATTTTGCAAAAGAATATGATGACCGTGCATTTAAAAAATTGCAGGCAGTCAGATTTTTGGATGATTGGGCATATCAGGCAAATGTTCGTCAGCAGCTTGAGAAACCTGACGTAGAAAAAATTAAAGAAAAAATGCGACCGTTTGAGGCGATTATATCGCAGCAGCTTGAGATAAAAGTTGATGCAAAATATACTTTTCCATGGCACAGGCTTTTTGAGGTTGAAGTAAATGAGTCTAATTGAGATATTTTTACTTGCAATAGCCCTTGGAATTGACTGTTGCGTTGTATCATTTTCGCAGGGGTTAATTTTTAAATCTCAGCGTGTGAAAAATTCACTATTCCTTGCGCTTACAATGGGAATATTTCAGGGGCTGATGCCCTGTATCGGTTATACTGGGGCGGATGTAATCCACAAATATGTAGCGCCATTCAGTGATATTATTGTTTTTGCAATTTTTTTAATTCTCGGGATAAAATTTATTGCAGAGGCATTTCAGCCAAAAGAGGATGAAATATGCTGTATCGGCTTTAAATGTCTTGTAGGAATGGGAATTGCGACAAGTATAGATGCGCTTGTTGCAGGCGGCAGTCTAAATTTTAGCCGCACACCGCTTGTGGAGCCTGCCATGATAATCGGGGCTGCGTCATTTATAATGTCATTAGCAGGATTTTGGAGCGGAAATTTGATTAAGAATTTCCCGTCAAAGTATCTTGAGATATCCGGCGGAATAATCTTGATACTTCTGGCTATCAAGGCTATTGTGTAAAAAATATGTATATGTTTTCATGTCCGAGAAAACATTGGTAAATATTGCCCAAAAGTGCCGTGGCGCGAAAAATTCGCGCCGCGGCTTCCATAAAATATTTATTTATATGATTACTTATCATCAAGAGCTGCAACACCAGGAAGAATTTTCCCTTCAATAAATTCAAGTGATGCACCGCCGCCTGTTGATACGTGAGTGAAATCTTCTGCTTTAAAGAATTTTTTAGCAGCAGAAACAGAATCACCGCCGCCGATTACAGAAGTTGCACCATTTTTAGTTGCTTCAACAATAGCTTCTAATACAGCTTTTGTACCTTCTGCAAATGCCGGATTTTCAAAAGCCCCAACAGGTCCGTTCATCAAAATTGTTTTTGAATTTTTAAGAACTTCTGCAAATGCTTTTCTTGAGTCCGGACCGGCATCTACGCCTTCAAATCCGTCAGGAATTTCATCAATTTTAACGAATTTGTTAGTGCCGTTACCTGAAAAATCATCAGTAACAAGAACATCAGTTGCCATAACAAGTTTAACACCTTTATCAGCAGCTTTCTTTTCAATAGCTTTAGCAACTTCTAACTGATCATCTTCACAAATTGAGTTACCGATTTTACCACCGTTAGCTTTTACAAATGTATAAGCCATGCCGCCGCCGATAATCATGTTGTCAACTTTATCTAGCAAGTTTTCTAAAACACCGATTTTAGAAGAAACTTTAGCCCCGCCTACAACTGCGGTAAATGGACGTGTAGGATTGTCAAGAGCCTGAGATAAGCATCTTAATTCTTTTTCCATTAACAAACCTGACACAGCCGGTTTCAAAACTTTTGCCAATTTAGCAGTTGATGTGTGGTTTCTATGTGCAGCACCAAATGCATCGTTTACATAGAAATCACCAAGTTTAGCAAGTTCATTTGCAAAAGTCATATCATCGTCTTTTGCTTCTTCAGCTTTGTAGTAACGAATGTTTTCTAACAAAGCGACTTGACCGTCTTTCAGTGCTGCTAATTCTTTTTCAGCACCTTCACCAACCGGAGTTGAAACGAATAATACATCTTCACCTAAAACTTTTGATAAGTATTTAGCAACAGGGGCAAGTGTAAATTCAGGGTTTCTTTCACCTTTTGGTCTGCCCAAGTGAGCCATCAATATAATTTTGGCTCCTTTATCTTTCAGGTATTTTACTGTAGGCAAAATTGCCTGAATTCTTGTGTCATCTGTAACATTTTTGTCAGCATCAAGAGGAACGTTAATGTCAACTCTGACTAACGCTCTTTTTCCCTGGATGTCTCCTAAGTCTTTAATTGATTTTTTCATAAGTTTTCTCCTTATTTAAAACTTCGCAACTAAATTCTACACAAAACAAAAATTTTACGCAATGCTAATCCAATATTCATAAATTCCCCTGCTAGGCAATTTCAAAAACAAAATTTTAGTATAGATTAATATGACAAAGGGAGGTAAAAATGAAAAAACATATTATCACAATGTTAATAGCGGTAATGGCATTTACTTGCGGATACTCAATGAATAATAAAGCTTTATCAGGTGACACGGACTATAAAATTGCAGTTGTTGATGTGCAGCAATTAGTTTCAAACTCAAATGAAGTAAAAAAACTCAAAGCCGAACAGGAAAAGAAAATGCAGGCAATACAGGCAACATTAGATAAGGCGCGTGCCGACATGGCTAAGGAAACAGATTCGGCAAAACTAAAAGCTTTAGAGGAAAAATACCGCAGCGACATTAATAAACAAAAGTTAGCAATGGAACAGGAATATAATGCCAAATTCAATGCAATAGACCAGAATATAAGAAATGCCGTAATCGAAAAGGCACGTTCAATGAACTATAACCTTGTATTACCTAAAAATATAGTTTTACTTGGCGGGGACGACATAACCAATCAGGTTTCACCTGCCGTAAAATAGATTTTTGATTTTATTCACTCCGGCATGACTCCATGCCGGATATTTGTTTTGCCATACATTAATTTATTGTCTGAAATTACGACTTAGAAAAGTGTTAACTGATTGACATTGTCCTTTGCTTCACGTTCTTTTTCAAATTTTGACAGTGTTAACAGGTCATTTTCAATTTTTGCTAAAAATGGCGAAATATCAAAATGTTCCAACTTTCCATACATATAACGTTTTTGCGCACGGCTTAAAAATAATCGCTGTTTTGCACGTGTCATTCCAACATACAAAAGTCTTCTTTCTTCTTCAATCTCTTCAGGAGATTGAGCGCGGTACAGCGGTAAAATTCCATTCTCAAGCCCGACAACAAATACACATTTAAATTCCAGCCCCTTAGATGAGTGCAATGTCATTAAAGAAATTCTGTCTGCGCGGGCATCCAGAGTGTCGGATTCTTTTATAATAGAAACTTCATGTATAAATTCTTCGAGTGTATTGTAAGTCTTTGCAAATTCCTGCAAGTATTTAAAAACATAATCTTCAATACTGTCTTTAATATCTATCGGTAAACTTTCTAACTGTTCTGTTATCGGGCTATCGTCCGTTAAATTCTTCAATAATTTCCGTACGGAACTTTTGTCGCATAATAAATCATCAGATAGTTTTACATATGGCATGCCGGATCTGTTCAGTGCCTCAACAAGCGGCTGCACCTGTGCTGACGTCCTGTAAAGAATTGCAAAATCGCCAAAAGATAACTCATCTTCCTCACCGGTTGAACGATTTGAATCAATAGAGAAAAAGCTGTGTCCGCCAATTAGTTTTTCTATTGTACTTACTACAAATTCAGCCTCCGCCTTATCTGTCGGGGCTGTGTGTATTGTAATCTTTTCGTGCGGTTTGTCATATTGCGAAATTATATTAAAACAGTCAATCATTTGATTAGAAGCATTTACAATGCTTTCTGTAGAACGGTAATTGTTTTTAAGATTTATTACTTTAGCATTCGGGTAGTCCTGTTTAAAATTATTGAAAAATTTGGAACTTCCGCCGCGAAACCCGTAAATTGCCTGATTTGGATCGCCTATTGCACAAATATTACCGTCTGAAGGCACAAGTAACCTTATTATTGTATACTGATTTTCATCAATATCCTGATACTCATCAACAGAAATACTGCTGTATCTTCTCTGATAAGACTGTGCAATTTCAGGATGATTATTAAAAATCTTTACCGTCAATTTAATTAAATCATCAAACTCAAGAGTATCCGGCGGCAATTCACCATTATACAAAGACTTTTCCTGTTCGCTAATTACCTTAAAATTCTCGCTTATACCGGCTAATTCATGATGCTCCTTCAGTATGGAAAGGCAGAGTGAGTGAAAGGTATGTATATTAATAAAACTTGCTTGTTCGGGCAAAAGTAGAGATAACCTTTCACGCATTTCCTGTGCAGCCTTGCGGGTAAAAGTTATGGCAAGACAATCCTGCGGTAAAAAATGTTTTTCTTTTATCAAATATGCAATACGTCTTGTCAAAACAGTAGTTTTTCCTGATCCCGGTCCGGCAACAATCAGCAGTTGTTTATCCGGACATTCTACGGCTGCTTTTTGAAACTGATCCAATTCTTTAGAGAAATTTGCATTCTCCTGCGGCTGTAAAACTCTTTGTGGAGTTGCAGGCAGCTGTGAAGAAAAAGTTTCTGTCTGTGGTTGTGTTTTCGGTTCTTCAGGAATATTAATATCAAGCTTTAGATTTATAAAATTTTTTTTTACAAGTTCAGAATCTTCAAATAATTTTATTACACCATACTCTCCGTCATAACCGGCATGTTTAATAACATCCCCCTGACGGAGTCGTAAAATACCTTCTCCCAGCAATGGTGAATCCTTTGACAGTTCATCAACAGGAATATCCTGTAAAATTGATAATTCCGAACCAAATTTATTTATAAGACGTTCATATTCAAGTGTTACAGCCTTGCTGGATGTACCGACATTCATAAATTCTGAAAGAATTTCAGGTAAAGGTACAAGACTGAAAACTTTTCCTGCAGTTTCCGGCTTAAATATATTATTACAATCGCGGTCTGCAAGTTCACAAACACGGTTTAGAACACCTATTGTCATCGGTTTGCCGCAAACAGGACAGATGCCGTTAAGTTTACGAGTTTCTTCAGGCGTCATACAAACATTGCATTTTCTGTGTCCGTCTTCATGATATTTGCCTTCCTCAGGGAAAAACTCTACTGTTCCTACATATCCTTCACCTGTTTTTAATGCTTTCATAATACTGTAATAATCAGTATTAGTATCAAACACCGTTGCCTCCCGCGCAAGTTTTGCAGGAGAATGCGCATCAGAATTGGATACAAGTCTGTATTTGTCAAGTTTTGATACCCGCCAATTCATCTCAGGATCAGATGAAAGTCCTGTTTCTACAGCAAAAATATGTTCTGCTAAATCACCATAACAGTCCTCTATTGAATCAAACCCTGATTTTGACCCGAGAACAGAAAACCACGGAGTCCAGATATGTGCAGGTATTATATAAGATCCTTCGCCTGACTCAAGTGTTGTTTCCAAAAGGTTTCTGGAATCTAAGCCTAAAATAGGTCTGCCGTCAGATTTAATATTTCCTATTGCATCAAGTTTATTTCTAAAATTTTCGGCGGTTTGCATATCCGGCACAAATACAACATGATGAACTTTTCTTGTCTTATCCCACTTTTTATATATCGTTGAAATTTCAACCGAAAGTAAAAATCTTACAGGACAGCCATCAGGAAATATTTGTTTTTCAATCTCAGGTCTAAGCCGAAAAACACCTTCTTCAGCAGGGACAAGTTTTTCTTTTATCTCATTAAACCATGCAGGATGCGTAAAATCTCCGGTTGAAATTACGCTAAGCCCCTTTTTCTTCGCCCATAATGCAAGTTCTTCCAGATTACAATTTTTGCTTGTTGCACGGGAATACTTAGAATGTATGTGTAAGTCAGCATAAAAAAACATTATTGCCCCCTTCAATTTACAAGGATTGTAACAAAAATATTTTTAGGCTGCAACGTAAAATGATCAATCTGATATATATATTAGAAAAAGGAAAGTACAAATAAGCCGGATAAAAATGTTAATTTTTATTACTCTAATAGCAAAAAAAATTTTTATGTAATTTAAAATAGTATTACACGAGTAAACAAGGAGTTTGCAACATGATTGATAAAGTGGGATTAAGTTATGGTATAAAATTTAAAAATAATCAACAGCACAATACTAATAGATCATATACAAGTACACCGCAACAACTTAAAAATAACAATCAAATAAACTTCGGATATTATTATCCTATAAGCTTTACCGCAAATAAGAGAAGTAATGTTCAAAAAATGACTCCGCTTGAAGTGCTTGAATACTGTTACACAAATTCCGCTACCAATCTTGTTAATGAAGCCACCAAAATTGCGAAAGATAATCAGAACAGTGAAGTTAATCATTTTCATATATGGAAGGTAGAACTAAATCAACTTGATAAATATATTGATGATTTAAACTCCGGCAGCAAACATCATTCGGATCTTAACGGTGACAGCATACCATCTTTTTTAGAGTCAATAACAGCAAACAGTCTATTTAAAGATGAACAAACCAGAAAAAAATTCCAAAAATTAATAAAAGAAGAAAATAAAACTCTTGATAATATAATATCAAAATTCCCGAAAGACGAAAAAGTTAATAATCCTAAACTCTCTGATGAACTCGTACGTGATATCTGGAGTCCGAGAGAAGAAGAGAATGAAAGAGTGTACGACTTTAATATCTTTGGAGCAACTTTCTACTCCGCAAATGAAAATGTTAAAAATTTTATTGACAATTTTGTAAACAAAACATCCGATTTAACCATGGTTGTCCACACACCTGTTAAGGAACGTTCTCATATAAAAGATTATGATGAAAAAGCTAACAATGTATGGAAAAATCTTTCACTCGGAACAAATATGTTTATAACTTTTGACCATAAAAAAGTTAACCCCAACATGTTTATTACAAGTTTATACACTACAGCTCCGGAAGATACCGATATTACAGAGTTCAACCTAAGTGTGAAAGAACGTTATGTATTTGAAAAAGTCAAAGAACTTGCAAAAAATAAAAACAAAAAACACGTCATCATAATGTATCCGACAAATATGCTTGTAAATTCGACGAGTCAGGAAGATAAAGAACAACAAATCTACGCATATTCAGATGAATTCCGTAATTTAATGGGCAACATACCGCAAAATATTAAATTTATAATGTTTGACGCTAAAGATAACTATTTTGTTAATATGCAAAATCCGGTTATTCAAGCGATGTACGAGAATTTCGGTGAACTTTCCGTGCCTGTTTTGAGTACCGAGCAGTTTGTAAAAGCTTTCAAAGAAGAACCTAAACTGATGAAAGATATTAAAAAACCGTTTAGCAAAAAGGCTATTGAAAAAACTGTAGAAAGTTCAGCCCAGCTTGACGGTATATTCCCCGATAAAACATTGAAGTTAATGAAAAAGATGACATCTTATTACATTGATAAAAAAGAGATAAATGAAAAAGATGTAATAAATTATGTGAAAGAAGCAAAAGAATTGTTCAAAAAGAATGATGATGACAGTTCTATAAACGTAATCTTTGATACAGAAAAAAGAATAAAAGATATCATAGGAAAAGATTCGACCAAAAAAGAGGCAGCCGCTATCGTAAAACAAATAAAATCAAACCATATGGGTACAAAAGGTATGATTATTTACTCTCAAGACAGTATGGCAGGCAGCGGCAGACGCTTTATAGCCAAAACTATAGCAGGAGAGGCAAAAGTACCTTATATAGAAATGAATGCCATGGATTTTGGTACAAAAGAAGTCGATATCTTTGGCGGAAGTCTTTTATCTCCGGAAGGATCTATTAAAAAAATGTTCTCGCTTGTAAATACTCAGGCAGAAAGTAATTCTAATAAGTCCGCTGTGTTATTTATTGAAAATTTCGAATACTTCTCTATTGGAGAACTTATCTCTGAATACCAGCAAAAAGCAATGGCGCAGCTTCTGCGAGAAATGGACAATGCAGAACGCAAAGGTCTAAATATTCTCGTAATAGGTTCAGTTTCTGACCCGAGACTTATTGGCGAAGCAACTATGAAATCCTTTAAGTTTGTTGACAGTATTGAAGTTTCCTCCCCTGCATATAACGATAAAGAAAGAGCAGACATCATACAGGCTGCTTTAAAAGAAAATAAAATAAAAATTGCCGGCAATACACCTGAAGAAAAACAGGAAATTATAAACTCTATTGCAAAAACAACAGAAGGCTTTCCTTTCATTTATGTGAAAAATGTAGTTAAAAAAGCACAGTCCGTTGCCCTTGAACGCGGACATAAAGAAGTTACCAAAGGCGATTTTACAGAAGCATATATGCAAATAACAACAGGACGCCCTTCTACAAAACACATTGAACCGCATGAAAAAGACATTGTCACATCACACGAGTGCGGACATGCCATTAATGCAGAAATAATGAATGATATCGCTAAAAAATATGGCAAACCGTGGCATAAATCTTCAAAAGTAAACTTCATAACCCTGGATCCGCGCGGTTATTACGGCGGTGCAATGTATCCTTTAGAAGATAATAATGATGAAAAATCATTTGAAAAACTGTTTGCCGATATTGTATGTGATTACGGCGGACATTCCTGCGAAAAATACTTCTATGGAATTGACGGATCTTATGGCATATCAAGTGATTTAAACATGGCAACAACTTCTGCCGATTGGATGGTTAAAATTATGGGGCAAGGCGCAAAAACAGGTAAACAATCGCTGCTCAAATTTGATAAAAACTTATCCGAAAAAATGAAAGAACAAATTGAAGAAGACAGGCATGTAATTCTTGAAAATGCTCTTACAGTATCCGACTTGATTACAGAAACTTATGCTGATTTCAATCGTGAATTTACTAAAAAATATGCACATCTTGTAGGCACAGGCGACTGCCTTGTTGATGGCGATGTTTTCAGAAATGAACTTGCAGACTGGAAAGCCCGTCAGCCTAAAGAAAAACAAGAAGAAATTAACCTTATGGAAAAAATGATTCTGGAAATTATTGCTAAAACAAAAAAAGGTGTAATATATTAATATAAGCCTGATCTAAATATTCCGGTTTAATGTATCAATTTGTAACAATTCAGCAAAAACTTTAAAGTTCAGCCTGAAAAATTCCGTTTAATTAACTGTTATCAGTTAATCTAAGGAGTGTGTTTTTATGGCAGAAGAAAAAAAAGTTCTGGATATGGAAGATTTAATGATTGATTACGGTGAAATGACCAGTTTCGATTTCAATTCATTAGATTATAAAGAAACAAGAGAGTTACAGAGAGCAATAGACAGCGAATATGCAAATCAGCCGCCAACATTTAAATATGGCAATTTTGATATTCTTGATATGCTGCACTCTTTTATTACACGAAAAGAATCTTAAATTCCACGGAGAGTTATTATGAAAGACGCTAAAGAATTATTCGATAAACTATGCATGTCTCCGGACTGGGGCGAATTGCCTCCGAAACCATTTGTAAGACAATATAAGGATTTGGAAACTCTCACCGCAGAACTTGAAGGCATAAAAAACAGAATTGACGAACTGAAAGCCAAAGAATGGAATATTCTTAAGCGTATGCAATTTAATAAAGAGGGGTTTCACTAAATAACGGCTAAAGACTAAGGAGGCTGGCACCTGTATAATCTACAGGTGCTTTTAGATGTTAAAAACTTCTTCATCTATCAAGATGTCATTTCCTACATTGTGCATCAAATCAAGATAAGCCATATAATATACCTGCATTGCATTAATATATTCATTTAAAATACTCTGATGAGAATTTTCAACATACATTAAATTAATCAAAGATGTGTCACCTTTTTTATAGCGTTGTTTAGACATTTGTAATATCTCGTCAGAAGAAGATAAAATATCTTTGTAATACTTCATGTTTTCTTTTGCATACTTAAAATCATTATAATCCTGTTTAAGAGCTATTTTTAAACGATTTTCAAATGATTTTCTGTCCATATTTGCTCTTTCAAGAACAAGGTTTGCCTTACGCACATCAGGTCTGTATGTGTATAATACAGGGATATCAAAATATGCCCCGACAAATGCCCCCGGCATTGACTCTCCGCCTGTCTGGTGTGCCGTCTGATAAGCAGTACCGCCCGTAAGCGTTAAATCCGGTATAACCTTATGTTTTGCAACAGTCAATTCCTGCTCGGATATATCTAAATTGCTGTCTGCAATTCTTAAAGAATAACTACATACAAGCGCAACAGCTTCCAGAGAGTCATATTCCGGCAAATCCAGATCTAAAATCGCTAAATCCTCAAACAAAGTGTCTTCCTGCGTGTCATACATTACAGATGTGTCTTCAAGATTAAAAGTATCATTGAGATGGAACTGTGCACTAATTAGATTTGCCCTTGCCTGGTTAAGTTGAATAGCTTGCTTTTTACATCTTATATTAGATTGTAAAAGATCAATTTTGTAATTCTTATCCGGCTTACGATTTTTAGATATATCATGCATATCCTCCAGAAGATCCATACGTTCTTCCATAATATAGACAACCGATTTCAGATACAAAACATTAAAATAAGCCTCCATAACCTCTATTTTTAAATCAAGTTCAGCCTTATGAATTTCGTTTTCAATAAGTTTTAACTTAGCCTCCGCAACTTTTTTTCTCGGACCGCGTTTAGCTATTTCAATAGGCAGTGCTATACCAAATTGACTGGAATTTCCGCGGGAAACTTTACCTATAAGAAAATTGGATTGAAACTGTGGATTTTTCAATGCATTTACAATTTTTATATCCTGTTTTAATATATCAGCCTCTTTACGTTTTGCGTTCAATGCCAGATTATTTTTTAGCGCCAGATCAACTGCATCATCCATTGATATCTTTTTAACTTCAGCGGCTGAAGGCAGGGCAAATATAAACATAAAGATTATAATTGTAAGTATCTTTTTCATTGTCAAAATAATTATGTACAATCAACATACATTATTTTCTGATAAAATACAATTATAATCAAGATAATGTTAAAGAAAATTCATTTACATTAAATTTTGCAACTTAAGCCATTTTAGGGCGTCCTGAAGACTTCAATAAAACGTCAATAACCTTTGGCATCTGACATATGAATGAATATTTACCGCCTGAAAGTGAGCATTTGCTGCAATCACAGCCAATTGAATAGCATTCTAAAGCCTGCTCCGTCCAGTTTTGAGTAATAGACTCCGAAATTTCCCCGTTAGTCTGTGGTGAAAACAAATCATCTTCTTCAAATAAATAATCCTGCAATTCCATAAAACATCCCCCCAAAAATTATATTACTAACCCATTAATATTTTAACTATTAATATACTACTTTTAATCCTGCAAATATATGATTTAATTTATACATAAACTTTTCTAATATTAACGTTTCCAATATCTTATGACATTATCCTCACTATTTAATAAAAATTGTAACGAAAAGTTACAATAATATACATATGTGAAATTTTCCCTATTTCAAAGCGTTATTATATTTAAGAGAGTAAAATTACAAGGATTTATTATGAGTATAGCCATTGATGCAGATTTAGCTTATCTACAAACCCGATTGCACATAAGTGCAACTAAATTCCAGCAAGTATATGCCAACATGTCCATCAAAGAAATACTTATGGCAGAAGCTGCTGAAGGCAATCAGGAAGCTATCGCACTGGCAAATGAACTTCTTAACAATGTAAATCTTATAATGGAACTATTTAATCTTGCTGATCCAAGTAATAAATATGAAATTTTAAGCGAAATGACAGCACAGCAATTAAGAGTATTTCTCCCACGAATGGAAGAAAAAGACCTCGTTCAGGGATTATACTATTTTTCAGAAGACAAATTAATGACAATGCTTGAAGATGTCCCGCCTGAACAATTAGTTAAAGTTGTTTTCCAAATGTTTTCTAAAGAAGAGGTCGTAAGATTACTTCCTGATGAACAACTTGACAAATTTTTGACAAGTACTGACATTGATAAAAATAAAATTCTTAAACATATGCAGTCAATTCCGGAAGAATATCTTATGCAAATATTAGAAAACATTACCGGAAAATCAGAAGATGGTGATCAAACCAGTTATGACCTGACAAAAAAAATTGGTGAATTAAATCCGTTAGAATTTAAAGAAGCCTTAATGAGTTTTCAACCGACTCAAAAACAGCAGCTTGTATTGTCACTGGGTAAAGAACATTCTGAATGGTTCCAGCTTTTTGATCCGCATGCTTATACAAAAATGATTTATAACCACAAACAAAAGCCGGATATGGTTAAATCTATGGCTGTTCTTGAACCGGATCAAATTATCAAGATGAATGAAGAATTGCCTAATGATTTATTATCTATGGTCATTACACAGATGGATACCGAACCGTTTGCGGAAACACTTATGGATAAAATGCCTGAACTTATTGCTAAATTTTTGATGAAATAATATCAATTGCCATTTGTAGTGCCAGATTTGCAAAACGTTCTTTCATTTGTGCTTTAGAAAGCGTTTCTTTTATTTGAAACTTTTCTACCTTTACATTACCTTTGAAAGATATCCCGATATAAATAAGTCCGACAGGCTTGCCTTCATCTTTCAGAGGTCCCGCAATACCGGTTGTACAAATCGCTAAATCACATCCTGTAACCCTGCTTAAGCCGGCTGCCATTTCATATGCGCATTCATAGCTGACCGCACCATGCTCTTTAAGCGTTTTTTCAGAGACATTCAAAATACTCTGCTTTGCCTCATTAGCATAGGTTACAAAATTTAGCTTTATATAAGCGGAACTGCCCGTAATATCTGTCAATTTTGAACTGACAAGCCCTCCGGTACAGCTTTCCGCTGTTGCAGCCGTAAGTTTTTTTTCTATTAAAATTCTGCCTAACTTTTCTTCTAATTTTTCCATAGTTTAACTTTATTGTCTTTTTATAGTTTTGTCAATTGTATTCGATAATTATAAAAATTGTGAAAAAGAATTTTGTAATAATGTTTAATCTAAACTTTCAATTCTAATATTGTCCATGTATCATGTAAATATATTGGAGGAAAAGCATGCCTGCTGTTTATAAAACACAAGATAAAAGTTTAGATGCAAATTTACTGCCGCAGAATATTGAGGCTGAAGAGGCTGTTCTCGGCGCGATTCTGGTTAACCCGCAGGTTATTACAAAAGTAGTTGAAACACTTAAACCGGAAAGTTTTTATAAACCTGCTCACAGATATGTTTATGAAGCAATGCTGCAACTTTTTAACCAGAACGAAAGAATTGATATTGTTTCTGTTTCCGATGTTCTGAATTATAACCAAAAACTTGAAACCGTCGGCGGCAGAGCGTTCATAAACGATTTGAGCTACAAAACAATTACAACCTCTAATATCGAATATTATGCAAAAATTGTTCAGGAAAAAGCAATAAAAAGAGCTCTAATTAATGCAGGATCTGAAATTGTCGGATTTGGTTATGACGTAAACCCTATTGATGAATCTCTTGACCGCGCAGAAAAACTTATTTTTGATATTGCCTCCAAAAAAGCAACATCTGATTTAACTCACGTAAAAGACCTTGTATTAAATACCTATGAAAAAATTGAATACCGTTATGAACACAAAGACGAATTAACCGGGGTTCCAACAGGATTTTATGAACTTGATGCAATAATGAATGGACTTCAAAAATCAGATTTAATAATTCTTGCAGCACGTCCGGCAATGGGTAAAACAGCTTTTGCGCTTAATATCGCACAAAATGTTGCCTTAAAGACAAATACACCGGTTGCAATATTTTCTCTTGAAATGTCAAAAGAACAGCTAATGCAGAGAATGCTTTGTTCCGAGGCAGAAATAGATTCCCAAAGAGTCAAAACAGGCAACATGCAAAGCAAAGACTGGGAAAAACTGGCAAATGCCATGAATGCCTTTACTCAGGCACCTATCTATATTGATGACACTTCAGGCTGTACGATTACAGATATCCGTGCGAAATGCCGCCGTTTAAAAATGGAAGAAAAAGATCTTGGATTAGTTCTGATTGACTACTTACAGTTGATGGAAAGCTCGGGCAGAGAAGATAGAATGCAGCAAATTTCTGCAATATCACGCGGCTTGAAAATTCTTGCAAGAGAACTGGATATTCCTGTAATTGCATTGTCACAATTGTCACGTGCCGTAGAATCCCGAACTGATAAACGTCCTATGCTGTCAGACTTAAGAGAATCCGGAGCGATTGAACAAGACGCAGATATTGTTATGTTCATTTACCGTGATGAGTATTATAAAAAAGGTGACGAAGATGATGAAGTTTCTAAAGCATCTTCAAAAGGCGAATCTGAAATTATTATAGCAAAACACAGAAACGGATCAGTGGGTACAATAAAACTGCTTTTCCAGGGAAATATTACAAAATTCAAAAATCCTATAAAAACAGATGTATTCTAATCCTATTCAATACTACATTGATCATCTTTGTGCAAAAAACAGGCAGAAAAATGCTCTTCACCGACCTTATAAACCGGCGGAACAACATTTTTGCAAATATCCATACAATGTTCGCATCTCAGGTTAAACCTGCAGCCTTGAATAAATTGCTGAATTGAAGGAGGCTGCCCCGGAATAGTTTGCAATTTCTTTCCTTTACCCGCAGAAGGCAATGATTTTAGTAGTGCAAGCGAATAAGGATGACTTGTATTTGTAAAAAACTCGTTAACCGGTGCATTTTCTACAATCCTGCCGGCATACATTACTGAAACATAATCTGCATTTTCGCCCACAAGCGAAAGATCATGAGTGATTAACAAAATGGCTGTTTTCAAATTATCTTTTATTTCTTTTAAAAGATTCATAATTTGTGCCTGAATAGTTACATCTAAAGCGGTTGTAGGCTCATCTGCAATCAATATTTCCGCATTACAGGCAAGTGCCATTGCAATAATTGCACGCTGTTTCATTCCACCCGAAAATTCGTGAGGATAAGCCCTTATTCGCTCTTTTGCACACGGAATTTGTACCATCTCAAGTGCTGTAACAGCTTTTTTTCGTGCCTCCTCACCCTGCAATCCCTGATGTATTCTAATAACCTCAAGAAGCTGATCCCCTATTGTATATAAAGGATTTAATGAAGTCATAGGGTCCTGTGGTATCAATGCTATCTTAGCCCCGCGCAGTTTTTGCAGCCTGCGCTGCGGCATTGTTAATAAATTTTCATTATTATAAAATATTTCGCCGCCTGTAATCCTTGCTGTTTTAGGCAAAAGCTGCAGTATACTCATCGCGCTGACTGTCTTTCCACATCCTGATTCGCCAACAAGTGCATGCATTTTACCGCGCTCAAGACAAAACGACACATCAAAAAGTGCTTGCTTAAACCCGCTCTCACAATTAAAACCTAAATTTAAATTATTTACCTCTAAAATTGCCATTACAGTAATTATACACTATATATAAAAAAAGTCATAGTTAATAAGGATTATGTACCGGCATTATGTAATTATATTATATTTTAAAATGTTAAAAAATGTTAAGCTTATTTTAATTCGTCTGCAACTCGCTAAATTACTGCTTATTTGACCGCATAAATATCCCTGAAACCCATGTAAACACGCAATTTTCAGGGATAAAAATTGTTTATAAAGGTATAGGGGAAACAAAAAGACTTTGTAATGAAGTCACGAGGAAATTTGAAAGGGGATTAAAATGTCAGATTTTGCAATTCATGGCAACAATGCCTTGCAAACACATGGAAATGAAACACTTTACAAAAAAGTTGAAATCAACGGTCAAATTCATTTCGTTGAAGTTCCTATTGGAAAGTCTGCAACGAAAACGCCAGCTTCAAAACCGGACAGTGCTCTAGAAAAAGAAGTAAAACCGTTTGAAGACACAACACAAAAAGAAATTTTACAGGCAAGAAAGTTCCTTGATCACGAAGACAAAAAAGTCAGAAAAGGAGCAGAACTTACGCTTACAGAATTGTACAAACAAGCCTTTATAGAAGAAGGCAAAAGTGAAAAAGAAGCAAAGAAACTTGCAAAACTTGCGCTGAAAGAAGATCAGGCAGCATTAAGATTTGAAAAACGTCAGGTATTCATAGACAAAGATGAATACAAAGCTGCAAAAAAAGCGGACAAAGATAATAAAGATAATTATGAATATCTTGGCAGAAAAACTCGTAAATTCGTAGAAGCACATAAAGATGAATTCTATGAAAACGGTGATTTTTCTAACAAAAAATTCAAAGATTTTATGAAAGGCATAGCCGCTGAAGACCATCAGGCTGATCTTGCAGAGCTTGATGAAGCCGCAGAAGAATATAATTCAACCAGAAGAGTAATGGGAAAAGCCGCAAAATCTGCAGGATTGGACAAAGAAAAAGATAAAACGGCGGGTAAACGTGCATTACATGTTCTCAAAACAACTGCCATAGGAGCAGGATTGGGGGCAGCCGCCGGCGCAGCAATAGGTTATGCAACAGGTTCTGTAACAGAATTAAAAGATGTAAACCATAAACACATTAACATTAATGATCCAAACTTTGATGTAGATGTAGATACAAATTGTGACCTTGAAGGAACAATTGATACAAGAAAATCTTCAGCCAAAACAGGAGCCATAGCAGGGGCAGTCGGAGGCGGTCTCGCAGGTATGGTGACAGGTCTAACAACAATGAAAAAAATTAAGGATGAAGGTGAAGGAATATATACAAAACGTGAAGAAGCAACCGAAATAATAAAAGGTAAATTTGAGGAGCCAACACCACCAGCTCCGCCAACACCACCAACACCACCAACACCGCCAACACCGCCAACACCGCCTACTCCTCCAACTCCACCTGTTGAAAAGGTACAATGCCGGGAAGAAATTGATGAAGTTCCTATAATGGAAGAAAAACCGGATCTGGATTACTGTGAATACAAAGTAAAACGCGGTGAATCCTGGTATGATATCACAAGAGATAAATACGGTATTAAAGACCATAAAGACATTATGGACGCAGTACACGTACTAAAAGATCAACACGGTGTTAAATATAGTGAAAATGTTCAGCCAAAAGTAATGAAATTATACTACGATTTAGAAGTCGGTGACAAAGTATATCAACTTGACTGTGACAAAGATGTAAAAGGTACCGTTAGAAAATATGGAAACCAAAAACAATATAATGGAAAATTCCAGCCAAGAACAGTTGAACAGCAAACAGGTACAGAATATATCTACAACAGATATGAAACAAGAAATGGTGAGGAAGAACAACTGGTTGACAGCCAGAAATTCACAAATCAAAAAGATCTGGAAGAATACATCCTTGAAAACGGATGTAACTAAAAAGCAAACCCGAAATGTATAATTAAAAGCCCTCTTTATATAAGAGGGCTTTTCTATTAAAGTTTATGTACAGACTCAGCCATTTACCATTTGTTGTAATGAACTTTTTCAGGCTTGTATCTGTCTACAAATCTGTTTTCATCAGGCGTATAGCCGAGTGCAATTATAGAAAACGGTTCAATATAATCCGGCAGATTAAAATATTCTTTTACGTTACGGACATTGTTTTCATTCGGATAAGTGCCAATCCAGCATCCGCCAAGCCCTTCTTCTGCTATTTGTAAAAGCACATTTTCAGTACATGCTCCCAGATCCTGCTGAATAAACAAATTGTTATCAAAATCGCCTGTCTGTTTGTTCATCAAAATAATAATGACAGCTCCGGCTGATGCAGCCATCCCGCTGTATGGCGTCATTTTACCCATAGCATTTTTAGTTTCTTCATCAGTTATTACCAGAAATTCCCACGGCTGTCGGTTATGTGCAGAAGGTGCCTGCATGCCTGCCCTTACTATTCTGTCCAGTTTTTCCTGTTCTACAGGCTTGTTTTCAAATCTTCTGATTGAACGTCTTGTAAATATAGTATTCATTAAACCCCTCCTTATTTTTTATCTATTATACATCATTTTTTTGCTAAAAAAATAGACTATTCTATGTACATTAATTATTCTAAATTATGTTATGATATAAAAATGGATTTTAAAACGCAAAATGATATAGATAGAGAATATTTTAAACAGGATTTCAAACCGATGTCGGATCTGCTTTTCAGAATACGACAATCCTTACGTACAGGCAAAACGCTTGACATTAACGGTATAAACCTGAAAGGCATATATGACTTTAATCCCGAACTCTCATTTACCTACATAACTCTGTTTCAGGAAGGCTTAACACCTATAAGATACGGCAGCAGACGTAAAACTCTTGTCAATACATTAAACAGAGATATTGAAAAACTACGCGAAAACAAAAATTTTCACAAATTTGAAGTCGGCAGCTTTAGCAAATGCCGCATAATGATTGAATTCATTATTGAACGCCGACAGACTGATTTAGACAAATTGCACACTAAAATCTTTAATCATAATCGTTTTGAACCCGGAATTACAGGTATTGAACTACAGGACAGTCAGGCATCTTACTATTATATGCCTACAGATGCCGTTGTACAAAGCCAGATGGGACTTCGCGGTGCTCTGGAAACTCTTGCCAAACGTTCGCCTGTCGGTAAAATGACTAACAAAATTTCCGAAAGATTAAAAATTTTACATGCATCTTACAAACTTAAATGGTATGTATTCAGAACTCGCGCTTTTGTTACTTACAAAAATGGATGTGTTCCTCTATACCGCGGGAATATTTTATACAAAGGATTTGATGAAAATACTCTTCTGGGACAATTTATTAAATCCTGCGACTGGTTAATCGCTAACATGTATGATGACGGTCGATTTCTATATTATTATGACTGCAAAGAGGATAATTTCAAAGACCATGAACATCCAAACCGAACTGAAGATAATCTATATTACAATGACCTTCGTCACAGCGGCGGCACAATCACTCTTATCAGGGCATTTTCTCAAACAGGTGATAAAAAATACATTAATGCCGCTAAAAAATCTCTGGATTTTACCGTTTCAATTTCATATGAACAGGATATAAAAGGTAAAACAGGGTATTATACTTTTTACAATCAGAAAGCAAAACTCGGCGGTACAGGGCTTGCACTTATAGCGTTTATGCAGTACAGGATTGCAACAGGCGACAAAAGTTACGACGAATATATAAAAGGTTATGCCAGACATCTGTTAAGCCGTATGCACAAAAGCGGTGAATTTTACGGTTATTACATTCATCCGGCATATAACGACGGTCAGCCTTTATTAAAATTAGATGAAATTGAACGACGCGAAACATTTTCATTCTACTATCCCGGAGAAGCACTATTAGGATTGGCTCTGTTTGCAAATCACTTTGATGATGATAATGAACTTGTTCAGGAAGTACGCAAAAAGTCAAAAAAAGCACTTGACTGGATAGTAGACGACAGACCTAATTTCTACAAAGATTTGTTTACTGCTCTGCCTTCAGATGCCTGGTTAATGCAAGCCATTGAAGAATGGTGCAGCGATCCTGAATTTATCAAAGACAATTATTTAAAATTTGTATTTGATGATGCAAAAACAATGATGGAAAAGACCTATCAGCGCGATGACAGTCCTTATATCGACTTTGAAGGCGGATATTATTACGATTACGGTGACCATTATTATCCTGACGGTGCGCGTTCCGAGGGGCTTGTTGCCGCATATTATCTTGCGAAAAAACTGGGAAATAAAGATTTTGCGGAAGAACTGCTGCAAGCCTGTAAAAATGTTGCAGCCTGTCAATTCCAGCTGTTCAATGCCCCTGAAATGACCTATGCACACAAAAATCCCGCACGTTCGGTTAACGGCATACGATTTAAAGCAACACGCCAGTGGGTTAGAGTAGATTCAATCCAGCACGTAGCGTGCTTCTTTATAAGACTGTACTGGGCTTTACAAACAAAAAAATAAATAACATTACATTCAAAATGCTGCCAAAATCCGGCAAATCTCTACCTGTAGAAGTAGTTCATTATTTAACTTCTCCGATTAACAAACAAATTAAAGTCCCGGCACATAAAATTAGTTCAACCGTACTTAAATCAACTATTCCAATATAAAACTTTTCGTGTTATAATCAGTTATATGAAGTATAGAGAAAATGTAAGAAATTTTTGTATCATTGCCCACATTGACCACGGTAAATCAACTCTGGCAGATAGACTGCTGGAATTTACCGGTACAGTTGCACAGCGCGATATGCAAAATCAAATTCTTGATTCTATGGACATTGAGCGTGAACGCGGTATTACAATCAAACTCAACGCCGCAAGAATGAATTACAAAGGAAAAGACGGCAAAAATTATATTCTTAACCTTATTGATACTCCTGGGCATGTAGATTTTTCTTACGAAGTTTCCCGCTCCCTCGCTGCTTGCGAAGGTGCTTTGCTCATTGTAGATTCCACTCAGGGAGTTGAGGCACAAACCCTTGCAAATGTTTATCTCGCCGCTGAACAAAATCTTGAAATTATACCCGTTATAAACAAAATTGACCTTCCATCCGCGGATGTAGAACGCGTTAGGCAGGAAATTGAAGAAGTTTTAGGTATTGATGCATCTATGGCTATTCCTGTAAGTGCAAAAGCAGGTATAGGAATTGAAGAAGTCCTTGATGCCATAGTAGATTTTATCCCGCCGCCTGAAGATACATCAGACAAACCATTACGCGCCCTTGTTTTTGACAGTGCTTACGATCAGTATCTTGGCACTTTGTGTTTCTTTAAAATTATTGACGGCAAAATGAAACTCGGAGATAAAGTAAAATTCATGGCGTCAGGAAAAGAGTACGAAATAGTCGAACTTGGATATTTAACCCCAAACAGAGTTCAGGTAAATGAACTGGTTTGCGGTGATGTTGGATATTTTGCCGGCTCAATTAAAGAATTGACAAGATTTGTAGGTGACACAATCACACATGTGGATGCACCCGCATCTGAACCGCTCCCGGGCTACAAAGAAGCCTTGCCTATGGTATTTTCAGGACTCTATCCGGTTGACAATGATGATTATCATAACCTCAAAGAAGCTCTTGAAAAACTTAAACTCAACGACAGCAGCATTACATTTGAACCAGAAACCTCTAGTGCTTTAGGATTCGGATTCCGCTGCGGATTTTTGGGTATGCTCCATATGGAAATAGCTCAGGAACGCCTTGAACGTGAATATAATTTATCACTGGTCACAACAGCTCCATCAGTTGTATACAAAGTCTATAAAACTAATGGCGAAATGGTTGAAATAGACAACCCTGCCAATCTGCCGCCGGCTCAGGTCCGCGATTATATAGAAGAACCTTATGTTAAAGTTCAAATAATAACCCCGAATGACTATGTCGGAACACTGATGGATTTAGCACAAACTAAACGCGGTATTTTTGTCAATATGTCCTATCTTGACAAAATACGTGCAAGTTTAGAATATGAAATACCGTTAAGTGAAGTCATCACAGATTTTTATGATCAATTAAAATCACGCTCTAAAGGCTATGCGAGTATGGATTACGAATTTCATGATTACAAACGCTCAAATCTCGTCAAGCTGGATATCCTGCTTGCCAATGAGGTTGTCGACGCTTTGTCTGTAATCTGTCACGCTGACAGTGCTTTTTATATAGGTCAAAAATTGACCGCTAAATTAAAAGATATAATTCCGCGTCAATTGTTTGAAGTGCCTATTCAAGCCGCAATTGGCGGACGTGTCATTGCTCGTACCAATATTAAAGCTTTACGTAAAAACGTTCTTGATAAATGTTATGGTGGTGACATCTCCCGTAAACGTAAACTTTTAGAAAAGCAGAAAAAAGGTAAAAAACGAATGAAATCCGTAGGACGCGTAGAAGTACCTCAAGAAGCCTTTATGGCTGTGTTGAGTCTTGATGATGAATAGCGTGCCGCATCTCTATACCTATTCTTGCTGCAGCAGTTCTTGATTTAACCCCAAATTTATGTAATATAGAACTTACATGCGCCTTTGATGTGTGATGTGTAATTGTCAATTTCTCAGCAATCTCCCTATTGTTTAACCCCTCGATTACACAGTCCAAAACTTCATCTTCTCTTTTTGTTAATTCTCTGTCATTGTTATTAATGCTTAACATTCATCACTCCTTTCAATACATACCGATGGTAACAAAAGCATATCTTGTTGGATATTAGCCAGCTGGCTAATATTGCCCAAATCCTTTAAAAATAGATTTATCCGGTATATATTTGATTTGAGTATGTAAACTTTTGTTAAAGTTTCATTACAAAGTATATACGATATACGCAATTTTTCTATACGAAAATACTTTATATAAATATGGAAAACATTTTTTAGGATATACAAATTAAAGGAATGGCAATGTAAATAATTGTAACAAAAACTGATAATTTATAAGAAATTATTAAAGTTTACAATAGAAAATGTCGATTAAGAGAACGTGAGTAAATAAAGGAGAACCGAAATGGGTATCGAAGATTTAAAATTCAGATTAGCTAGCCAGTATGTACAATCAAGTAAAAATGCTAAAACTGAAGAAGGAAAAGGAAAAAAAGAGGTAAAGGCTGAAGAAGCACCAAAACAACAACAAACAACTGAGGTTGGAGATAAATTGCTGACTGAAGATCCAAAAATGGCAGTTATGCGTGATTTGGGCTTTATTAAAGCCGGAAGAGTTAATACATCACCGGAAGCTACAATGCAGAGAGCACAAACTTATTTTGAAACAGCTCCTGAGATGGCAGCTTTAAATGAAATGTTTGGCATTACAAATCAAAGAGGATATAATGTACGCGGTGTTGATAATGATAAACTTGACAGATATCTTGCAAAAGGTTTGTCTGAAGAATCCAGCACAGGTGTACTAGATTTTATGGATAAATTAGTCGCTTTAGGTTAAGCGAAACTTATAAAATACATTTACTCACACATTTAAAGCGGCTGACAGTAATTGTCAGCCCTTTTTATGTTATATTGATTGTATGATAGATACAGTAATTTTTGATTTGGATGGAACATTATTATTTTCACTGGAAGACTTGAAAAACAGTACAAATTTTGCACTGCGCCAATTTGGCTTTAAAGAAAGAACGCTTGAGGAGGTACGCATATTTGTAGGTGACGGTGTAAGAAAATTGATAGAACGCGCACTGCCGCAAGGAACGGACGCTATGATAATAGAAGATGTATTGCGTGTATTTAAAGAAAATTATGAACAAAATATGTATAATTGCACAAAACCTTACAATGGTATCCAAAAGTTACTATTAGATTTAAGGCATAGCAGTCTTAAAACTGCCGTAGTTTCTAACAAATTTGATATTGCAGTCAAAGAACTTTGCAAAAAATATTTTGGAGATTTAATAGATGTCGCAATAGGACAGAGAGACGATGTACCTAAAAAACCTGCCCCGAATGGCGTTTTTGCGGCTATAAAAGAACTCGGCGCCAAACAGCAAAACTGTATTTATGTTGGAGACAGCGATGTAGATGTTTTAACCGCACACAATGCAGGTCTTAAGTGTATAGGAGTAACCTGGGGATATCGCGACAGAGAGCTTTTAGAAAGCAAAGGAGCCGATTACATTGTAAACGACCCCCATGAAATTTTTAATCTTATTAAAAAAATTAACCGATAACCGGTGCAACAAATGTTCTTGTTGCAAGTTCTTTATCAAGAAGAAGTAATGCATTTGCATCATTTCCGATAAGTTTTAATGTAGCCAGAACGCCGCCGACATTTGCTTCTTCTTCAACCTGTTCTTTCAAATACCAGTCAAGGAAAGATAATGCGGCACGATCTTTAACTTCATCTGCTACATCCATTAAAGCATTAATCCTTGAAGTTACATATTCTTCATGTTCAAGAACCTGTTCAAAGCAAGCAAGAGGAGAATCCCAATCTGTTTCCGGTTTGTCAATCGCATCAAGTTCAACCTTGCCGCCGCGTTCGTGTACATAGTTAAACATACCCATAGCATGAGCGTGTTCTTCCTGAACCTGAACAGTAAACCAGTTTACAAATCCTTTTAAGTTTAATCTTTCAAAATAAGCCTGCATTGACAAGTAAAGGTATTCTGAATAAAGTTCTTTGTTTATTTGATCATTAAAAGCTTTTTCCATTTTCTCATTTAGCATAATTTTATCTCCCTTCGTATAAAACTTATTCCGATTAAATTTTAGCACGTAAAAAAGAGAAATTAAACTATTTAAAAATTAAATTTTCTTAACAAAAATGTTAGTAAAGGCAATAAATTAGTTTGTCTTTTTTTATTAAGACTGCTATGAATATTAATGCTTTACAGAATAATTACTATTGCGGACATCCCCAACCGATCACATCAGGCAAGAAACAATCACCTTCTTTTAAAGGAAACGGTGTTCAGAGATTAACCAATATAAATATTGGAATGATGCCACAGGGATTTATAGGTGAAGTTGCTCTGTTTAATAAAAAACTGCACAAAAATGTGTTTGTAAATGTGTTTAAAGAGTTTGACTGCGGTGATGAAATTTACAGCCTTAAAGATGAAAATAATCAACCAATTGGGAAATTGGCGCTAAGGATAAAAAAATATTTTGACTATGATAAATCTATTAATAAAGATGACCCAAGTCACGTTTATGTCGTTGATTTGTACAATTTTTCACGAAAAGACACTCCTTTTGCAAACCAAAATACCGATGATTACAGCCATGTTGGTATAAGACTTTTACAAATAGCCCAGAGACGGAGTGATGAGGCTCAATGCAGCGGCAACATTAAACTTAATGCAATGCCGGAAGCGTTGTCTTTTTATCGCAGTAAAATCGGAATGCAGAGTGATCCGGATGCATTCAATAAAAATTTTCTCTTTCTTCCATGGGACAAAAAAGAGACGCTGTCCAGAATGTATGACGGATTATAATACACTTCCTGACTAATACTTCGGATAATGAAAATTAGACATTGTTTTCTTTAAATATATTTGTTATGAAAGAAAACAATAGACATATACCTGTAAATAAATTATTGCTGGCATTAGGCGAAAATACAAAATTAGAAGTTAATGAGTGGGCAAAAAACGCCTGTTACCATGGTCTCGGCAGTGCTTTCAACAAAAAATGGATGGCAAATATTACACCGGTTGCATTATTAAGACTTTCTGTAAAAGAAAATGTTAATATAATTGCCACCTTAAGTGAAAGCGGAATATTTTATGAGCACTTTCCCGAACACATAGAAACGCCGAATTACGGTGATAAATGGGGACGGCTTGCAAATTATATAGAAATTAACGACAGAGCAATAGCCACAATGGACGGAGGCTGCACCTGCAAAGGCATTTTAAGCTGTATAAAACTGCTTGCGGCAATTCCGCCTTCAGCAAAAAGCTGGGCAAATTGCATTATTCTGTCACAAATCTGGCAGAATATTTATGGAGATGCATACGAGAAAGGACTTTTTGAAGAAAACTCTATATATGGTCTGAGATTAAATACTTCTTATAGCGATAATATTATTGATTATTCAATTGTTGATAAAATATCCCCTGACGAACAATTGAAAGCATTTGTTGATTTAGCACATTTTAGAGGAATAAAAACAGGATTCAGGCAGGTCATTTCAGCAGACCAGATGAAGGTTGCTTATCCTGATCACGAAGAAACTTTTAGCTGGTGTAATCCTGAACATGTTGAAATATACATTAATGAAAATGTTAAATTAATGAAACTAGGGTTTGAATGCATGTTTATAGATTCTGCAAAGCATATAGGCGGTTATGACTGCGCCAATTACACAGGCGTCGGTGATTTACCTGAATATCCGCAAATGCAATACATACTTAACGAAATTCGGATAAGAAGCGGCAAAACAGATATTAGTTTTGTCGGAGAAAAAAGTTCAGATGACTTTGAACGATACAGATTAATGGGACTTACCGCAGGAACAGATTTTATAACAGGTGATGATTTTTATGCTGTAAGGCAATTATCAGAACGCCTGAAATACTTTCGGGATTACGCCCCCGGAGTTGAAGTCTCCAATGACAACAACGAAGGCGGCATGAGTTATGAGCAGCGTTTAAATCGCATTAATACAGCTCTTTTTGCATTTTATCTTGCAAGTGACAAACTCCCGAGTTTTATGCAGATGAACGATTTATTCCCTCTGCGTTATGACACAAGCACGCATCATCTTATGATGACTAATCCGTCTTATTCAACTGACGGTTCTGCCGAAAGCCACTGGGATAATCTTTTTGCCAGAGATGACGGCAGGTATTACAACCACAAAGTAGGTGAGCTTTTTGCACATGCATTAAGCCTTTAATAAAAAAGAAAGGATAAAAAAATGAGTTTTAATCCATTACAAGAAAAAGGTATTCCTTTAGAAAAACAAATACGCACATGGCATGATATTGTCAAAAGACCATTCAACAAGTACGAAGTAAATTGTTACTCAAGAACAAGACAAATTTTACTTAATGGTATAGAAGTTGAAGCGTGGAATTTTAAACACAATTTAAGCAGAACTTGTTCTGACCCTGAAACAAGAAAACTTATTGCGCTAACAAGGCGTATAGAAGACATGCAGCAGACAACCGTAAACTGGCTGACACCGGCATGTCAGACAGTTCTTGAAACAACTCTTGGATACGAACAGGTCGCAGTTGACTTAACAGCATGGCTTGCCCAGAATGAACCTGATGATTATGTAAGAGAAACATTTAATTTCGGGTTATTAGAAGATTTTGACCATTTATACAGATACAGTCAATGGGCTTATATGATGGAGGGCAGCGATCCTAATAATATTCTGCAAGGGATGACCGATGTTGTTGTCGGCAGACCAACCCAAAATCATCACAATTGTAATGCGTTACGTCTTAGAAAACACTACGACAGAATGACTGCTGATCCACAGACAAAAGTTAATATCTACACACTTGTTTCCGGCGAACAACAGACACATAACTTCTACGCTGAACACGGCATGATGTATGCAAATGACGACTTAAGAAGAACTTACGGTGAAATTTGTGATGTTGAAGAAGAACACGTTACAATGTACGAATCCCTGATTGATCCGGATGAAACACCTTATGAAAAACTTCTTCTGCACGAATTTACAGAAGTCTGCAACTACTACAACTGTTACAAAGACGAAGAAGATGACAAACTTAAACAGGTATGGGAAGAATTTCTCGGATTTGAATTAGGTCATCTGCAAATAGCAGCAGATTTATTCAAAAAACACGAAAACAGAGATCCTGAAGAAGTTATTGGCGAAAAAGTTGTTCTTCCGTGTCATTTTGAAAGTCAGAAAGAATATGTCACAAATATTCTGGAAAACGAAATAGATAAACGCCTTGCGCCTGACGATGAAATGTCTTACACAACAATAAGCAAACTGCCTGATGATTGGAAAAGCTACAATGTACAGGAAAAAGTAGGTCTTGAAGGTGCCCCTACAGAAGAAACTGTAAGATTAATCAAAGAATCAATAAATCGTGATATTGTTTCTGCGGACAAAAAGTTAATCCATAAACAGCCGGATTTGGTAAAACGCGGCTTGGAAGAACGTGCACAGGCTCCAAATACCGTAGGCTATGAAGACTACAAAGAAATGGATAAAGTCGATTTAATGGAATTTTAAAAAGACTTTTTCCATAGAAAGGAAAATTATGCTAAAAAAAATCTTAAAAATTGGTGCATTTACGGCAATTGCAGCACTAGGTATAACAGCTTTGATACGCAGCAATTTATTTCCGAAATTAAAAGAGAAACTACATGATTACGATGTAGATTTTGAAAAAAAAAATTGCATAAAGAGACGTTTGCAGGTTATTGCAGATGTGATGCAAAAACGGATTAAGGAAATAGACTGCCGCACATCCTGTGAAAATCATAAACGCCGTCAGGAGGAATATGATAAAATGAATTGGGATGAAAAAAAGATATCCCGCAAAGCTTTTTCATAAGTCAGCGGGCGCCGCGGAAAATTTTCCGCGGCGCCTTTATTATATTCAAAAAAACCAAACTTACGACTGATGCGTACATATGGTCATAAGATTAATTTTTTGGCTGCGATGGGCACCCTCATAATAAAAACCCAAACAAGAATTGTTAATTATCCCAGAATATGTGGCCATACTGCTTGCCTCATCGTTTGTCCAGAAATCAATTCTATCATTTGATGAAGATGCTTTTAGAAACAAAGTCGCTTTGTCCGGATCCCATTTAAACGGGTTATTGCAAACACTATCATTACCAACCCATTCGAACCTTGAACTCAAATCGTCCGTTCCCAAAAGATATATCGCAAGATCTCTTGCTTGATCGGAACTTATAAGATTGTTCACACCTCCACAGGTTTTTATTGCTCCAGCCCAATAATCATTATCATCATAACAAGCTTCAATTCCTAAATCGTCTTTTTGCTTATTACAATCTTCTAATGACATAGGGCTATAGCTGCCAGGGGCTAACACCTGTGTTATACACATTTTATCTGCTAATTCAGGTATTAAGCATACTACAGCTTCTTCCTTTCCTAATTTTGTTACGTTGATATTACTTATATCTTTTCCTATCGTATTCGGATTTTTGTTACCTGAGACATCATACAATATCGCCATACTGGAGGCTGTTGCCGCAAACTGATTATTATATGGTTCCTGAGTTGTTTCAGGATTGTATGCAATAACTGCATTTACTCCGTTTGCAAACTGCACAGCTACTGTATCTGTTCCCCAATCAAGCCCGAAACATTCCGCATCTTTTATTGTTGACATGTCAACCGGATCTTCATCTGCGTTTGCTATAACTTCATTTGTAAAACACTTTGTTATATTGTCATTATCGCAAACACGTGTAATTTTAATATACTTTTTGAGTTCATTCACAAAGTCCATGGTACTTGAGTAGCCCGCAAGCTTTTCTTCAGTGTTCATTTGTCTTGTTGCAACTTCAAGACGCTTTTCAAATACACTTTGGGCTGTGCTCCAGGCTCTGTCATTATAATGTTTTATTAATGGCGGAAGTGCAAGTACTGCCACTATACCGATAATTGCGAGAGTAATTAAAACTTCTGCCAATGTAAATGCTTTCGTACTTATATTTTTTATCATTTATACCTCCAATATTTCAAACTTTAATAAAATAAATATTGTATTATAGTTTGTTAATATCATAATTAGTAACTTTTGTCAACTATTCGTATAATTGAAAAATGGACATCAGAAATGAATTAAAAAGCTTGATTGCAAAAAACGGCACTACTTTAAAAAAAGTGTGCGAATGTTTGACCCAAACAACCGGTAAAAATTATATTGGAAATAACATAACAAACAAGTTACGCAGAAAAACGATTAAGTTTGAGGAAGTTCAGGAAATACTGACCGTTCTGGATTACCATATTGAATTTGTGCGTAATAAATAACCGTAAAAATATGCTGCTAAATCAAATTCACCAAACCGGTAGAATGATCAAAGTGACATTTTGCAATATACAATTTGTCGTTTTGAACAGCATCTCTGATTATTGTTGAACGCTCCATCAAAACATTTTCAACCCATATAGTATGTTGTTGAGCAAAATAATTGTGACAGGTAATATCTTCTTCTTTATCCAAAACAGGATAAACACAATTCAATATGGATGTAAAATTCCCGTCTATTTGAGGGTAATGTTCTTTGGCATACTTCATAACCCCGCAATCATCATGTCCAAGCAAAATTAATAACGGAATTTGTAATTTTTTGACACCATATTCAATACTCTCGATTACGTTCGGTCCGGCTGTAATTCCCGCAACACGAACAACAAAAAGTTCGCCTATGCCGCAATCAAAAATTATTTCAGGAACAACGCGTGAATCAGAACAGCTTAAAACTAACGCATACGGCTCCTGATGAAATGCATATTTCTGCAAAGTTTCTAGCGTCATATTCTGCGCTGTCGGCGTGCCGTTTACAAATTTACGGTTGCCGTTCAATAACTTAATTAGCTCTTTTCTCGCCGCCTCAGGCATATTTTTTTCTAAATTATATTTATTATCCATAAATATATATTAACATAAATTTACCAATTTTCGCCATTGTCAGATAGATTATGTTATAATTTTTAATGTTGGAGATTACTTAAAACAGGGATGATTATTATGAGCTTTACTCAAATAAAAACTTTTGTAAAAAATCACGCTGACTGGTTTACATTTATCGGGTTGTGTATATTGTTTTACTTTATATTTTTTCACAACATCGGCAATTACGCGCTTATGGATGTTGATGAGACCAGATATGTTGCAATGTCACGTGATATGTTTCACAGTAAAAACTTTTTGACATTGTATTTAAACGGGGATTATTTTTTTGAAAAACCTCCTCTTTATTTTTGGGGTGAATGTCTCTCTTTTGCAATATTTGGCAAAGTCAATGAATTTACTGCGAGATTTCCTGTAGCTTTTTATGGAATGATGTCCTGCTTTTTACTTTATTTTACAGGCAAAAAAATTGTATCACGAGAGTTTGGCGTCATATCATCACTGATACTTGCCACAAGTATGGAGTTTACAATACTCGCGAAATTCGCAATACTTGATATTGTGGTTTCAACCTGTGTTGCTTTTGCTGTAATGTTTGGCTTTATTACTTATTTTTGCCGTGAAAGCAGAAGAAAATATTACTGGTGGCTTTTTTATATCTTCTCAGGACTTGCCGTAATGGCAAAAGGCATCCCGGGATTTGTGCTGCCATTTGGAACAATGTTCTTTATCGGGCTTGTTACTAATAAATTAAAATCTTATTTTAAACCTAAATATTTCGTGGTTGGTATGATTTTATTTTTACTGGTAGTTCTACCGTGGCATTTGATAATGTTTAAACTGCATGACCCGCTTTTCTGGAATGAATATATAATTAAACATCATATAAACAGATTTTTCTCTTCCTCCCAAATACAAAGGGATGAACCATTCTATTTTTATATATTTACGCTGCTGTGGGGATTAATACCGTGGGTATTTTCGGCAATTGCTGTCGGTGTTACAAAGTTAAAAGCCTTCAAAAAAATCTCTTATGACAATTTGAACATACAACAAAAATACCTGTTGTTTAACTGGGTTGGATTTCTGGTAACATTTATTTTCTTCTCAATATCGGAAACAAAACTTATTACTTACATTTTGCCTATATATTTCTTTACGGCAAACATTTTAGGTTATGTTTGGAAAGAATATATAGACAATGATAAACATAAAAAAGCTATAAATCTTTCCGTTTATATTGTCGGCGGGATAATGATTTTTGCAGGTATTGCCGCAATGTTTACAAAATACTACCTGCCGGCACAGTTGTATCAAGACATTTTAAACGCTAAGTGGCTGTGTATAGGACTTGTTTTATTCCTTGGTATCTCAAGCATTATTTGTGCCTTAAAAAACTGCAAACGCGGAGTATTCTTCACATATGTAATCTTTATGACTCTGCTTTCAGCTTTTGGCACTAAAGAGCTTTTCAATATTGATTACAAATTTGGACAAAATGATATTATGGAATATGCAGAATACGCCAAAGAACACAATAATGAAGTTGTAATATTTGGTTATGGTAAAAAATATTCGCTGCTTTATTATCTCGGGCGTCATGTTACCTTTGAAGTTACCAACAATTATCCGTATCTTGATAAGGCATTAAACAATAAAAATACTTTATTCATAATCCGTAAAGATGAATATCATGATATTGCCCAAAACGAAGACGACTTTGAAATAATCAAAGCCGGTAGAAAATACCTCTTGATTAGAGGTAAAGAAAATGGTCAGCAAGGGAAAAATTTAAGGTTTGAATAGATCCCTTATACTGAATTTTCCCGCTTTTTCCTGATGAAATTCCAACATTTTTTTCATAATAGGATTTGTATGACGAATAGCAGATGATTTGGAAACTTTTTCAACTTCATCTGTTTTTGTATTTTCTATTACTGTAAATTTTGATGATTTTCTCTCGTCCATACGAAACCTCTATATTTATAATAAAAAGATTATTTATGAAAAATTGCCGGATTTGTATATAAAAATTATATATTTTTACAATGCTTAACATCAACCGTGAAGCTTTGCTATTGTAACATTAAAGACCTTTTCAATGTCAATACCGGAAAGAATATTCGCAATTAAATCATTTGGATTAACATTTTGAATATTATCAACATGATTAAATCTGCCAAGCACACATGTATCGGTATAAGTTTCTATAAGGTTAGGCATTGTTTTAACTTCTGCCGGACAATCTTGCTCTTTGTAATCATTTATGATTACCCCGCGAATGTTTAATCCTTCAATTTGAGCATGGTTAATAGTCATAAGTGTAGAAGTAACAGCAGAAGCCGTTGGCTTTATTATAAAAACAACCGGCAAATTCAGTTCTTTTATAAAATCTTTTTCAGAAAAATTAGGCGCAAAAGGCGTATTAATCCCTGATGTACCATCGGTTATAATACATTCATAACTCTTCATAATACTTTCGTAATCACGCAAAATCAACTCCTTATCAATAAGCAAATTTTCTTCGGCTGCAGCAACAAAAGGGGTTGATTTACTCTTTAAAAGATAACTAAAATAAGTTTGTATATAAGTATCAATTAATTTTACGAAAACTAAATCCGGAGATTGAAGATAACCGTTATTTTCCACAGCTCCGGTTTGAACAGGCTTGTAGACTGTTGTATAATACCCCAGTCCCTGCATTGTTGCGGCTAATCCCGCTGTTATATAGATTTTATCCGAATCCGGTTCAATTTCCGTAACAAATAATTCTAACATTAATTACCTTCATGATGAGTTTATTGCAAAATAAACTTCTTTCAAGCGTTTTTTACTGATATGTGTGTACAGCTGAGTTGTAGAAACATCACTATGCCCCAAAAGTTCCTGCACAATACGCAAATCAGCCCCATTTTCAAGCAAATGAGTTGCAAAACTATGTCTTAGAGTATGCGGTGAAATATGTTTGTGTATCTTTTCGCCCTGCTCTTTTATAAAATTATACACATCCTGACGTGTTATTTCTCTCCCGTTTTCCAAAACGAGTAATTTTTTTGTTGTCAGGTTGTATTTATTGATAATAAATTCTCTGTATGGTAAAAAATCTTTAATCGCTTTAATCGCCTTTTTGCCAATAGGTACAATTCTTTCTTTTGAACCTTTACCGAGACATTGAAGGTATTTGGCGTTAATATCTATATTACTTATTTCAAGATTTACAAGCTCTGATACACGCAGCCCGCAGCCATATAAAAGTTCAACAATAACCTTTTGTTCGGGAGTTAAATTTTGTTTCAGAATAGTTTCTATTTCTTCAATAGTCATAACTTTTGGTAACTTTTGCGGCAGCTTAGGCTGTTCAAGTGTAAGTGCCGGATTGGATTTACAAATCTCATTTGCACAGAGCCATTTGAAAAAACCGCGCAGGGAGGCAATTTTTCTGGCAACACTTGTCGGAGAATATTTGTCGTCGCGAAGTTTCAGGATAAAAGAATTAAGATTTGAGCGTTTGACATCCTGAACCTTACAGCCGCAGAAATTTAAAAATTCGCCTAAATCTCTTCTGTAGGCTTCCCTTGTGTTTTCAGAAAGCCCCTTTTCAACATCCAAATATTCCAGATATTCCGCCAGAATCTGCATACTCATAAAAATATTATAAATCAGTACGGATGTTTTGTAATGCTTTATTTGACGTAGTTTTAATCCATACTGCCGCTGCGCAACCCTTCTAAATCAAGGGTTAAATATTTGATGTTCATTTTCTTTAATTCATTGATAAGATTATCACGTTTCAACATAAACATTTCAAATTCACTCAACGGAATTTCAATACGCACTATATCATTATGCAAACGTACACGATTGTTTTCAAATCCATTATATTTCAAGATTCTTTCAGCGTTTTTTACTTTTTCAATTTTTTCTTTATCAAGTTTTGTGTTGTAAGAAAATCGGGTTGCTATGCATGGAGTTGACGGCTTATCAAATATGCTTAATCCTGAGTGTTTTGCATAATCTCTTATTTCCTGTTTGGTTATTTCAAACTCGGCAAACGGCGAAATAATTCCTAATTCATCAAGTGCCCTTAATCCGGGGCGATAAACATGTAAATCATCATAGTTTGTACCATCAATAACATATTTAATATTATTTTTTCCGGCATAATCCTTTATCTTTGAGAAAAACCTTTTTTTGCAGTGATAACATCTGTCTTTTGGATTATTCACAAGAATATCATTTTCCAGAGGATCAAAAGTTATTATTTCATGCTTTACGCCAAGTTTGTTGCAAAAGTCTTTTGTAAAATTCAATTCTTCATCAGTTTGAAAAACAGAATTAAACGTTACTGCATTTATATTCATATCTTTACAGAGAAAAAGCAGCAGCGCACTGTCAATTCCGCCTGAAAAAGCAAGGCACAAGCCCTGCTTTTCCAGATTTTCAAGATAGTTTTTTAATTGTTCAAATTTACTTTTCATAAACTTTTACTTTTTTATCAGCTACAAAATACACAACTGCAAACATTATAACTGCAACAGTCGCAAGACCTATTATGTTCGCAGGAATAGACGGAAGATTGGCAAGTATTGCTGTTTTTGCCTGAATTGCTTCTGAAACTGCATAAATCTGACCGTTAGTTTGTTCAACAAAGGATTCAGACATATTTAACAGTGACCATTCAAGTCCGTCTGGTTTAGCAGACGCGAATTGTGAAATACCGCCGGCTAATATAAGTGATATCATGCCTATCAAATAAGAAAAATTCTTAGAAAGATTTGTTTTTTGAGCGGCATAAACAATAGCGGCAGTTACAACACCTTCTATTACACCAATTGCCAGATGAATACTTTGCATCAAACCTGCAAACAAACCAATATTTGCTGTTGTAGAGCCTGATACTGCAGATTCAGCAACAACAGCAATTGAGCCGAGTTGTAAAGCAACAACAGAGGCAAGTATAGCGCCCAAAACTGATTTTTTATTATCAGCAAGCGGTTTGTAAATCAAAGGATAAGCAACAAAACATGCTAAAAATCCCATGTTAAAAATGTTGCATCCCAATGCCATAAGACCACCATCAGCAAAGAAAACAGCCTGTACAAGCAATATTGCACACATAGCAAGAAATGCAGCGTAAGGACCTAATAATGCCGCAAGTAAAATTCCTCCTACAATATGACCGCTGGATGCCGTAGTTGGTATTGAAAAATTAATTTTTTCTCACCGCAACCGGCAAGTAATGCCGTACCGCCTATTGCTAGTGCTGAATTTATAATGAATTCTCTTCTTTTCATAAAATCTCCTTATATTACTTAAATTATAATACAACTTGATAACTACTCTCAGTCAAGAGATAAACTTTAATTTTTTTAATATTTTGCGATACGATCGCATCGGACATATCTATATTTTTTGTTTTTTATAAATCAACTTCGGATTCTTTTATAGGGGCACCTATAACACGTTCAAGCTCTGCAGCATTGACGTTATAATCCAAAAGGTTTGAATAGTAACTCAATTGTGCATTAAGATAGGTATTCTCAGCATCTTTAAATTCAATAGCATTACCTAACCCGACCTGATATCTCCTATAAGCTTGATACTGCTGTTCTTTTGCCTGTTGCAGTGCAAGTTTTGCAACCTCAAGACTGTCATGCGAATTTAAAAGGCTTATATATGCGCTTTTTACTTCCAGATAAACATTCTGGCGTTCGGCTTCGTAATCCGCAACACATTTTTTGTAAGTAGAATTTGCCTCATCAACCAGTTTTTTCAACAGCATTAAATTTAAACCCGTATAATTCAACTGGACTCCAAACTGATAACCATAATCAGTATTTACACGCGGACCGCCATGATTGTAAGATCCAAAAGCACTCAAATCAGGCGTAAATGCTCGTTTCGCACTTCTTATTCCAAGTTCTGCAGCGTCCATTCTTTTCTTTGCGGCAAGAAGTGACGGACGTGACGCTTCCGCAACCTTTATCAACTCTTTAAAATCCACATCATATGCTTTTGTATTTAATTTATCTTTTAAAATTACATTCTCTAACTCCGGAATACCAACTGCATTTGCAAGTTCCACCGCAGCAAGTTCAAGAGTGTTTTTAGCTTTAATCAAATTAACCCTTGCGTTACCAAGGTTGTATTCCGCGGTCGTAACATCAATCTTTGCCTTTTTACCAATATGATAATATGCGCTCGCCTGTTTCAGTTGCAATTCATAATCCTTAACAGTATCTTCATATACAAGTTTTTGAATGTCTGCAAAAACAAGATTATAATACGCAACTTTTACATTATAAATTACAAGCTCAATACTCGTTTCCGCATCAAATCTTGAAGATTCATAAGTCTTTTTTGCAGCATCAGCATTAGCCTTTGTTTTGCCGAAATCAAATAGTAACATATTTGCAGAAAGTGTCGGGGTATAATACAAATCATACCGTCTATTCATCATATGTGAAAACTGTCCGCCTGTCATAGTCATCAAGGAATCATTTCTTGAATAACTTATACCCGCCCCAAGTGTCGGAAAATAATTTGACCATGCCTGACCAACTCTTGATTTATAAATCTCTGCATTATTAATCGCTGACATTATCGCCGGATTATGTGTAATAGCGAGTTTAATACAATCTGTGAGTGTAACTTCGCCATTCATTTCAGAATATTCGATTTTACTATTGATAACAGGGAATTTCGTTTCGTACATGCCTTCGGCTTCTTTTGAAGATTCTTCTTTTGATTTTGCATTTTCTGCATGTTTTTTTCTTTCCTTTTTCAAATTTATTTTTTTAGTTTTTTCCGGTTTAACAATCTGGATTTTTTCAGGCTTTTTAGCAATATCGTTTTCCGGCACATCCTTAGCCCAAGCAATATTAAATGCGCCTATTGCAATTGAAGATATTAAAAGTAAACTAAAAATCCTTTTCATATGCTAATACTCCAAATCTTCTTCTGTAATTTGTTTTGTCGGGAATTTATCTACAAATTCCTGAACAATAACGTAAAATGCCGGTGTCAACACAGCACCGATAGTAGCTGCAGCAACCATACCGCCAAAAACAGTAGATCCTACCGATAATCTTGAATTTGCGCCAGCTCCTGATGCAAACAACATTGGTAATACCCCAAGAATAAATGCTATTTCTGTCATCATAATCGCACGGAAACGAAGTTTTGCAGCTTTTACTGCCGCATCTTTTACCGAAAGACCGTGTTTTTCATGTTCTTCTTTTGCAAATTCTACAATCAAAATAGATTGTTTAGCTGCAAGTCCAATTAATGTTATCATACCGACTTGCGAATAAATATCAAATGACTGATTAATCATCATCTGGAATATCAAAGCCCCGAGAGCCGCAACCGGTGAGATTAATAATACAGCAATTGGTATGGTATAGCTTTCATACAAAGCAACAAGAAATAAATAGACAAATATTAATGCCATTGCAACAATTATAATGGTTTGCCCTGATGCCTCACGTTCCTGAGCAGATGTTCCTGACCAGTCAAAGGTAATATCAGAAGGTAGTACTCTTCTTGCAACGTTTTCCATTGCCTTCATCGCATCACCGGAACTTTTTCCCGCTGCCTGCTGACCTTGTATTTGTACTGATTGATAAAGGTTATATCTTGATATTGATGCAGTACCTATTGTCTGTTTCAATTTAACCATTGACAAAATAGGAACCATTACCCCGTTTGTGTTTTTCACATATATACCCGACAGGTCGCTTGCAGTATTTCTGAATTGACTTTCTGCCTGCATTTCAACCTTAAATACCCTGTCATATTTATTAAAATCATTCACGTAATATGTACCGAGCATTGATGCAAGTGTGGAATAAAGTTCTTGCAAGTCAACACTTTGCGCCATTGCCTTTTCATAATCAATTTCTAAAGTATACTGCGGCACATTTGCCTGAAATGTTGTATAAACACTTGATAATGAAGGATCTTGATTGGCTGCCTCAATAAGTTTATTTGCCCAGCTTTCAAGTTCCTGCGGCGTGTATTCACCTCTTGCCAGCATCTGGAATTCAAATCCGCCCATCATACTCATACCGCTGATTGCCGGCGGTGAGAATGTAACTATTGATGCTTCTTTTGTGCTTGATGCGATTGCCCTTATTCTATTCAATATTGCTGTATGTGACAAATCTGTCGGACGCCCTTTAAATTTTCTCTCAATCCAATCAATAGGAGATACTTTTCTGTCTGCATAATCATCCAGCATTATAATTGCTGTGGCACTGTTTGCGGCCCCATTACCGCCAAAAACAATCAGTCGGTCTTCATCAACGCCTTCAATATCTCTTATTTGTGACACAAATCTTGATGCAACATCTTCTGTTCTTGAAAGCGATGCACCATCGGGTAATGTTATACTGGCAAGCAAAACCCCTTGATCTTCATCCGGAATAAATCCGGTTGAAATTATTCTAAATGACAAAAGAGTCAGAACAACTATTGATAAATAAAATATTATTGTAAGCTTTTTATCATGTACAAATTTCTCTACAAATTCAATATAAAAATCCTCTGTTTTTGCAAAAAACGCATTAAAATCTTTAACGACGACATCTGTTCTTTCTGCAATATTATTACATATGTGTTTAAGATGAAGTAAAAATGGTGATTTAATTTCTTTAACTTTCTTGTCATCGTTCTTTTCTCCAAGAAAATGAGAACACATAGCAGGGGAAAGCGTTAAAGCACAAATTGCAGAAACTGCAATAGAAACAGCTATACACACCGCAAACTGTTTATACATAACTCCGGTCATGCCGCCCATAAATATAATAGGAACAAATACTGCCATCAACACCATTGCCATTGCAACCAGCGAAGACCCAACCTCTTCCATTGTTAATTGCGTTGCGATTACCGCAGATTTTCCTTCTTCTAAGTGTCTTTTAACGTTTTCGATAACAACAATTGCGTCATCAACAACAACACCTACTGCAAGTACAAGCGCAAATAATGACAGAAGATTTATACTCATATTAAACGCTTTTAGTGCAATAAACGTACCGATTAGAGAAACCGGTATGGTAACGCAAGGCACAAGCGTTGCCATTGCATCGCCCAAAAACAGGAATATTATTATAACAACGATTAGACCTGTCAAAAGAATAGTAAATTCAACTTCTTTCATTGATTCATGGATATAATCCGAATCATCTTTGATAAATTGAACCTTCAATCCATTATCAAATTGCGAATTCAAATCCTCTACTTTTTTTCTAATAGCTTTAGACAAATTCAAAATATTTGCATCGGAAAGCTGTGATACCATTATCAAAGCTGCAGGCTTATTGTTAATTCTACCTAATTGTGTGTAAGTTGCAGCACCGAGTTCTACGCGTGCGACATCTTTCAATCGCACCTTACTGCCATCCATATTTGAACGCAAAATTATATCTTCAAACTCTTTTACATCGGAAAGACGACCTTTTGTTTTAAGGGTAAGCTGTAAAGCCTGTTCATCATCTGTCGGCAATGCTCCAAGTGAACCTGCCGTAACCTGTGTATTTTGAGCGACAATGGCATTTTTAACCTCTGTAGTTGATATATTTAAACCTGCCATTTTTTCAGGATCAAGCCATATTCTCATTGAATAATCGCCTGAACCGTAAACATCTATATCTGCAACACCTTCTACACGTTTCAATTCGTCTTTAATATATATAGATCCGTAATTTGTTAAATCTAATTGCGACCAGTTTCCTTCCTCAGATGCTATATTAAGAATTATGGCACCGGAACCGGATGTTCGGCTCAATGCTGTAACACCTGTTCTTTGAACTTCTTCAGGCAGCTGTGACAATACTTGTTGAATTCTGTTTTGCACATTCATCAGGTTTACGTTTTTATCTGTTCCAACCTTAAAATACATTGTCAAAGAATATGAACCATCATATGAAGTTGATGTCATATAAGAAAGATTTTCAACACCGTTCAATTTGTTTTCCAAAACTGTAGCAATAGAAGACTCAATAACTTCGGCATTTGCTCCGGTATATGAGGCTGAAACTCTAACCTGTGGCGGCGTTACATCCGGATAGTTCTCCTGTTTTAAAGACGCCATTGAAATTAAGCCCATAATCACTATACATATAGAAATTACCAGAGCAAATCTAGGCTTTCTTATAAAAAAGTACAACTTTTCTTTATCAAAAATCTTTTTCATTATTTACCTGCGTTTAAGTGTTTGATGTATTCTTCATTATCTATAATTTTTAATTTTTGCCCTTCCGCATTAATATTCTGAATGCCTGAAACAACGACAACATCATCCTTGCTGAGTCCTTTTTCTACAACCCAGTTGTTATTAATACTATCTGAAACTTCTATATCTTTTCTTACAGCCTTATCTTCCACAACAGTCCAAACATAATAGCCGCTCATCGGATCACCTTTTGTACAAGCTTGAGGAACTGTCATAAAATCAACCATTTTAGGGGCAATAAGTTTAACCTTCATGTAATCACCAGGTACAAGCCATCCACGGTCATTATCAAAAACAGCTCTTAAATTGATTGATCCGGAATCCTTATCTATTTTATTGTCTACAAAATCAACCTTCCCAACCTTATCATACCATTGACCGTCTTCTATTTCTAATTGAACCTGAACATCTTTTAAGCGATCACTGGCTCTTAACAATTTAACAAAATCATCCCCTTTTAAACTAAATGAAACATAAACAGGATTGGTACTGGAAATATTTACCAGAGATCCTGATGTTGCTGTTACATAATTTCCTTCGGTTATATTAACCTTGCCAATACGACCGTCAATCGGAGATTTTATAGAGGTATAACTCAAATTAACCTTTGCCAGTTCCAGTTGCTGAACTGCTGCATCAAGAAGTGCTCTATTCTGATTTCTGGTGGCAAAACTCTGGTCAACATCTGATCTGCTTATCAGATCTTCCTTAACAAGTGCGTTTGCACGATCTAATTCTTGCTGCGCATTTTTTAATAATGCACGATACTGGTTAACAGATGCTGCTGCGTTATTAACCTCTATCTGGTATTCACGCGGATCAATTTGAAAAATAAGCTGACCTTTTTTAACAAAATCGCCTTCTTTAAAATACTTCTTTATCAAAAATCCGGGAACACGTGCTATTACATCAACTGAATACTTTGCCTCCACACGTCCTGTTGCCTCGGCAGAGATAAATACGCTCTCATTCTTTGGATGATCAACAACAACCTCTTTTGGCATCATCATCGCACGTTTTTGTATTAATCCGGCTATCCAGCCTGTTGTTTTATTGTAAATTATTGGCACTATTATAATCAATAAAATAATTATCAATGCCTTTTTTCTCGTTATATTTACCTTCATACTTCTCTCCGATTAAAAAAACAGAATTTTCTAATGTTTATATTAAAGCATTTTTCAATTCGTGTCAATAAAACACTTGTAACCTGCTCCTATCAAGGGATACAAGCCATTAGGATTCGTATCAATAACTTATAAATAATATTCTTTCGTTATGTCATTATGGTCATTGCAACTTATTTTTACAGCCTGTTTAATGGTATTGGTAAAGTATAGGAGAACTTATTATGTATTACAATGTTTTAGAAGCAAAAAAAATTGTAAATCTTGATGAAGAAAAATTTGCAAGAGAAGTATTAATGGAAGATAACAATAGCAGTTTAAGCATCATTGCAATAAGAAAGGATGAAATAATAGATACACACACATCCATTTGTGATGCGGCTGTTTTTGTTCTTGAAGGAGAATTAGAACTTCATTTTGATGCCGAAAAGTTCAAAGTAGAAAAAGGCGAAATACTTCTGTTCAAACGAGACAAAGAACACAAAGTCGTTGCATTAAAAGACAGTAAATTTTTCCTTATAAAAATTTAAATTATTTATTGCAAGGGCAGGTGCATTGCTTAGACAATCCAAGGTTTTCACACAAAATGATTGTAACAGCTTCGCCTGCTTTTGCATGATATTTAAGCCCAGGAGTAATAAGCCCTGTAATTAAGCCAACCGTAGTACCTACAGGAATACCTATGGCATACCCTACACCAAGCTTTGCCGGATTAGGAATAAAAGCAAACCCGGTGCCGGCTCCTGCGCCGACAATTCCCAGACCAAGAGTATAAGCAAACAACTTACCGGCAGTCATCCATGGACCTTCTTTCAAAGCCCCATCTTTTGTAGCCGCTTTAGCTGCCATTGAAACGGCGGTTCCATCCGGCAGCAATAAACATTCAAAATTTAAATACACCCTTGCATTTTTATTCGGTACACGCTGTTTTTCTATCTTTATTACTGTAGCAACAATTTTGGAACATGCCGGTATAAGCAAAGTGCCTTCCTGTGTATAAATTGCCTCCGGTATATCAAAATTAACTCTATCGCCAGCCTTTACACACTCTGACCAAAACTTGCATTCAAAAAGTATTTTAAAAGCGTTACCGGCACAAATTATATTTCTTTGATTTGTAATCACAACCTGATCACTGGTTGCCTGTTTTTCCTTAAACATATGCTCATAAGCAATAACTTCTTCGCAATTATCCGCCATTGCCTGTGATGCTATTAATAGAATTGTTAAAATAATCAGTAGATTTTTCATACAAATATATTGCACAAATACAATCAAAATTTATATTACCCGAACGGTTAATCTTTAAATAAACATATTATATTTTTTTACAAAAGTAGCAAAAAACTGTATGTTTTGTTTTTAGGTATAAAAAAAAGGAGTTTTTTATGGAAATACAAGAAGGCGGACATCGTTATGAATCAATTAGACACAATGCTCAATATAACAACATGCATTTAGATACGCGTTTTAAAATAGATTCTAATTGTGTAGAAGATGCAGTAAATCATCTTGACGATTGCACAAAAAATCCTACAGTAGCACTTCTTGCACGTAAAAAAGCTCGAAGCAATAATTATCCTGAATTCTTTAAAAGAAATTTAAATGATATTTATAAATTAACCCCGGTAAGAGATGCTTATGATATATTTAGGACGAAGTTTTCATTTATGTATCCTAAAACAGGTAAAGCACGCAAATTACTCATTAATACAGAAAGCATAGTACTTAATTACGTAAAACCTATAAAGAAAGATTTTAAACGTACAGTTATAAAGCTGTTATGCAAAATATAAAAGCCGCGTTTTTTTTGAGATATGACTTTATTAATTCAGTCCAACCATTAATATTGTTGTTGGGCTAAAGCCCGACCAACTTTATCTGTGGAGAATAGGTAATTAAGTGACTGAGAAAGATAGATTAATTTTAGGAGATCCTGAAACAAGAGCTTGGTTGCTCGCTTGTAACGGCGTTCCGGACTTTCTTTTCGCAAGCTGTGCTTGCTCCAAAGAAAGCTCCTCCAGCCTCAGCTCGCAATCCGCTTCAGGATGACGTAATTATAACTGCATACAAATGTTCGACATATATAAAAAATTTGCTTTTATTGTAGAAAACTTCATACCTTTCTGTAGAAAACTCATGAATTTTCTACATTTTGTTTTTTGTTTTATTGTTTAATTTGTTTTCTACATTTTATTGTTACTTTTTTCTACAAAATATTCTACGACCTAAAGTCAATAATAACAATACTTTCACAAGCTTTTCTACAAATAAATTGATCTTATTATTACTACTATTTATTATAAATTATTTATTTTAATAATTAATATATAATAATTAGCCGATTGTAGAAAAACTAAAATGCCAGAAAGAAGTGGATAAAACTTTTAATTATTCTGTTTGCATAAGTTTTTTGAATTATTGTTTTAAAAGGTTACAATTTATTTCACCATAATGTTTTAATCTCTATTTTATATTATAATTCTATTAAAGGGAGATAAATTGAAAAGGAGCGTATTATGAAATTTTTGGTTAAAAAAGAAGATTTATATAACGGAATAAAAATTGTAGAACGTGCAACCAGCATGAAAGCTTTGCAACCGGTACTTTTGAATATCTTAATAGAAACAATTGATAACAGTAAAATAAAATTGGTTGCTACAGATTTGGATTTAACAGTTATAGCTTATGTTGATGCCCAGGTAGAAGAATCTGGTAAAATAACATTGCCTTCTAAAACGCTCAATGAGATAGTTTCAAAGCTAGGAGATAAACTGATTACTTTTGAAATGAATAATGATGAATCAAATGTTAATATTACCTGCCAGAATTCAAAATTTGATATCATAGGTATATCAGCAAATGAATTTCCTCCGGAATTTTCAAATATAGAAATAAATGAAGAAAATGGCTTTGAAATAGCTATTAAACCTTTTGTGAAAGCTGTGCGTCAAGCAGGTTTCGCCGCTGCAAGCTATGAAACAAGCAACCTTTTATCCGGAATTGTTTGTGATATTAATGGCGATACTCTTGAAATTGCATCAACCGATGGTAACAGATTGGCTAGAGTAAGAGAAAAAATAGAAAACAAAGATAACAGAAATTGCCAGTTGATAATTCCTTCAAAAACTCTCAACGAATTTATAAAAATGAGTGCATTTTTAGAAGAAGAAACCGTTAAATTATATACAGAAAAAACAAAACTTATTATAAAGTCAGAAACAACAATTACCGTTTCAAGACTTTTGGAAGGTCAATTTCCTAAATATAATCAGTTAATACCTGCTGAAAGTCCGAAAACGGCAATTATTAATGTAACTCAAATGATTTCAGCCCTAGATCGTGTATCTATCATGGTTAATGATAAAACAAGTATCGTTAAATTAGAGTTTAGTGAAAATAGCCTTAAACTTACTGCTGATACTCCTGATTCCGGTAAATCAGAAGAAAATTTGGATATAGATTATAAAGCAGAAGAGTTGACAATTGCTTTTAACTATAAGTATGTTCTTGAAGCATTAAAAAATATTGATGCAGATGAAGTTAAATTCGGGTTAAATACAAATCTTTCTGCAACCGTTTTGAAACCGAACAGTGAAGAAGATTTTGTTTGTTTAATTATGCCGGTACAAATTCGATAAGGAAAACGAAAAATGTCTTTAAAAGAAGAAGCAGTTGAGTATTATATGAATGGCGGATATTCCTGCAGCGAGAGTGTTATAAAAGCAGCTATTCGTGAAGGTTTGTGTGATAAATCTTTGCTTTCGGCGGCAACAGCATTTTCGGGCGGAATGTCATCCGGTTGTGTCTGTGGAGCTGTTGCGGCTGCACAGATTATTTCCGGTATGCACTTTGGGCGTGAAAATCAGTTCGGTAACGAAAATACAGCAAGAGAAAAGGCTGCTTTTATTGTGAATGAATTCAAGAAAAAATACAAAGTGACATGTTGTAGAGTGCTTTCCAAAAACTTGGAAGGTATAGCAAGAAAGCAGAATTGTTCAAAATACGTTGCAGATGCATGCGATATTTTGCAAAAACTTCTGGAAGTAAAGGTTTAAGATGCTGAATATTTTTGCTGTATTCATCGGAGGTGGAACAGGAGCTGTGCTCAGATATCTTGCGGGAGTTATGGCTGTAAAGGTGTTGAACGTAAGTTTTCCCGTATCAACTTTCGTTGTGAATATAGCCGGATGTTTTATTCTCGGATTTTTGTTTGCGTTATTTGTTAACAAACCGGAGATTAATCCGGTTCTGAAACTTGCTCTGGGGGCGGGATTTTGTGGAGGGCTTACAACCTTTAGTACTTTTTCTTTAGAACTGTTTGAAATGTTTCGAAACGCACAATATATGCAAGTTTTAGTGTATTTAGTATCAAGTTTGTCCGTCGGAATTTTGGCGGTTTGGATTGGGGTGAACAGTGCAAAATTTGTATAAATTTGACAGATTGAATTTTTTGACAGCCGGCATGCCTTTAGCTACGGGAAAAAGCAGTTACGGGCGTGCTTTTGAAATTCTTGAAGAAATGGAACTTGACGGCATGGAGCTGGAATTTGTTCATGGAGTCAGAATGTCAGAAGAAACCAGAGGGCTGGTGAAAAAAACAGCTAAGGATAAAAATTTATTTTTAACAGCGCATGGACCATTTTATATTAATCTTAATGCAAAAGAGGATGATAAAGTTGACGCAAGTGTTCAAAGAGTTCTTGACACAGCGCAGGCAGCCTATGATACCGGAGCTTACAGTATAACTTATCATGCCGCATATTATTTAGGTGCGGATAAAGAGACTGTTTTTAATCAGGTTGTCAGACAGACAGAAAGAATAATAAAGACACTTGAACAGGCAAATATTAACGTATGGATTCGTCCGGAAACTACCGGCAAGGCTACTCAGTGGGGGGATTTGGATGAAGTTATAAATTTGTCAAAAGAGTTTGAGCAAGTTTTGCCATGTATTGATTTTTCTCATCTTCATGCACGTTCTGTAGGTGAATATAATACTTATGATGAATTTGCTTTTATTTTGGAGAGAATAGGAAAAGAGTTAGGTCAGTATGCGCTTGATAATTTTCATGCGCATCTTGCAGGAATTGAATATACAGCAAAAGGTGAACGACAGCATTTGGTGGTGCAAGAATCAGATATGAATTATAAAGATCTTCTTAAGGCATTAAAAGCATTTGATATTAAAGGAGTTTTAGTTTGTGAAAGTCCGAATATAGAAGAAGATTGTAAGCTGTTCAAAGATTATTATATGTCGTTGTAATAAATCCTTCATTTGGAGTATTTTTTAAAGTTTTATGTTGAAAATGTCGTAGTTAAGCATGCAATTTATTATATTGAGGCATCCTTATGTTTAACTCTGTAAATAATCCTTTTAACAGACCAATAGAGTCTTCTACTTCGTCTGATAGCAACCGGCAGCATCAGCAAGAGAAAAGAGAAAGCGAAAAAAAATACCTTGAGCAGGAAGAAAATGACGAAGTCAGACTTGGTGGACTGCCAATACTTACAGAAGATGAAATTATATCTATGACAAGAGGTTATATAAATAATTTAAAGCAGGAACATGAAGATAACGAGAAGATTGTAAAGAAACTTGAGAAATATCTGGAGAAGTTTGATGTAAAAAAGTTTATGAAGAAAAATCCAAATTTAACAAGCCCTGATTTTTATATGGTAATGTATAATGAAACAGAATCGCTGGTAAAATAACTTAATACAATTAAAGTTTTTACTAAAAAATTCCGTAGTTTTACATGAGTACTTTTAAAGAAAGGACGGTAATATGGAAGTAAACAATGTATCAGGTGCCTACACATCAGCGGCAAAAGTCACAGAAACTGACGAAGATAAAGAAACCAAGAAAACACAAGAAGAAGAGGCAAAAGAAGCAAAAGTCAGTGAAAAAGAAGATAAAGACACGGTAGAGCTTACGGATAGCGATTATGATGAAGACGGGGTAGAAGAAAAAGCTAATAATTATGTTGCAAATTTATTGGCTAATCAGAGTCTGACAGAAGAATCACGTGCCTTAATTCAGCAATATATGAATACTTTTGATGGCGCACGGTTTATAAAGATGTATGGACCATTTTCCTCAACAGCAGAGATTTCGGCTGCAATGTATGCGGTAACATCGCATATGGTAAAATATCAACAGGATGAATAGAAACAAAAAGACCGGTTATAAACCGGTCTTTTGTATAATAATAATTAAATAGCAAATTATAAATATTTTACAGCAGTATATTTGTGTTTGATCTAAATAGATGTCAGGCGGGATATCAAAAATTTCTGCTTGCTGAACATTTTAACATTAAAATAATAGTAGATTTTTGATATCAGTATCCAAAATAATTGCCATGTTTAAAATTTTCAGGATAGACATATTTTCCTGCCCGCGTTCAATACGGCTTATGTATTCTCTTGACACGCCGGCTTTTTCTGCGAAGAGTTCCTGTGTGTAACCTTTTCGTACACGTTCTGCTTTAATATTTCTACCCAATTGTTTTAATAATTCATTGCTGTCATACATATTAAATTTATTTTACTATATTGACATATTTATTCCTGTAACCTATAATTGCTATTAATGAGAATATATAAGTTACATTTTGAGGTGTATAATGAAACAGAATATTGAGTTTGTAAAGAGATCGGATATTTGGACAGGAAAATTGACAGTAAAAGCTGCCTTTACACTTGCCGAATTATTAATAACCCTTGTGGTAATCGGTGTGGTTGCAGTTATAACTATTCCCGGATTAGTCCAGAATTATAAAAAAACAGAATATTCTGCAAGATTGAAGAAATTTTACTCAACTATGCAGCAAGCAATTCAAATGTCAGAAATTGATAACGGTCCTCTAGCAAACTGGGAGTTCTCATCTTCAAGCTATGATGAGGATGGAATTTACTCTGAAACAAATTATCCTTATATGGATAACTGGATGAATAAATATCTTTTGCCATATATAAAATATGACAAATATGTTTTAGGGTATAATGAAATAAATGAAGATACAAATGAGAATACATACCATTTTCCCACTGTATATTTGAGTGATGGGTCAAAATTTTTTATAAGTAGAGGCGGATGCATGGATATTCGTTATGATGTAAATGGGGATAAATATCCAAATAAAATTGGACGCGATATATTTTGGTATAATTTTTGTTGGAATTACGGAAATAACACAAAGGCTGGCTTTATTCCTTATTTAAAATATGATGTATTTTCACGTACAGAAGCTCTGCAGAAATGTCAAAATTCTCCTGTATATTGTTCAGTGTTACTTGAGTACGACTGCTGGGAATTTAAGAAAGATTATCCATATAAGCTTTAAAATCTTACAGTAGGTCTACCTTTTACTTATTTTTTTCGCTGCGCTCGCGGATAGAAAGCCGTATCGGTGTGCCAAAAAAGCCAAAGGCTTCACGCAGCTTGTTTTCTATGTATTTTTTATAGTGATCTTTCATAAGATCAGCGTTGTTAGCGAAAATTACAATATGCGGAGGTTGAATTCCCGTTTGAGTAACATATAGTAATTTTAACCGCTTGCCTTTTGATGATTGCGGCGGATTTAGCATATAAGCCTCTTTTATGACTTTATTCAACAATCCGGTTGAGACGCGCTTAGTACATTCTGCGAAAACTTCTTCTGCTTTATCAAAGATTGTGTGAATGCGTTGTTTTGTTAAAGCACTGATAAAAATTTTAGGCGCAAATTCTAAAAAAGGAATATCGTTTGTTATTTTTTTTGTAAATTCATTTATGGTATTAGATTTTTTGTCTTCAATCAAATCCCACTTGTTAATTGCTATAATCAGCCCTTTGCCTGCTTCCGTTATAATTGATGCAATTTTTTTATCCTGATCGGAAATTCCTTCTGTTGCATCTATAACAAGCAATGCGACATCGCATTCTCTAATCGAGCGTATAGCGCGGTCAACTGCAAATTTTTCAACGCCGTAATCAACTTTTGCTTTTTTTCTAATACCGGCAGTGTCGATGATTATGAATTCTTTATCTTTGTAAGTTACTTTGCTGTCAATGCTGTCACGCGTAGTACCTGAAATATCCGATACAATAACACGATTTTCATTTAAAACAGAGTTAACAATAGACGATTTTCCGGCATTTGGTCGTCCTACAATTGCTATTTTTATAATGTGTTCTTTGTCACTTTCCTCTATAACTTCAAAATCTTCTGTTATAAGTTCAAGTAAGTCGCCAACACCGCCGCTTCCGTGAAGTGCAGAAATAGCTATAGGGTCTCCTAACGCAAGTCCGTAAAAGTCGTTTATCATCATTAAAGATGCAGGATTATCAATTTTGTTTACTGCAAGATAAACAGGCTTTCCTGACTGTCTCAATATATTTGCAATATCATAATCTACAGGGTTGGAACCTTCTTTTCCATCGACAAGAAATATGATTTTGTCGGCTTCTTCGCAGGCAATTTTTGCCTGATCGAAAATTGACAGCATAATTTCGTCTTCATCACCCGGTATAATACCGCCGGTATCAATCACGGTAAAAACTTTATTTTGCCATTCAACATCAAAATATATTCTGTCCCGCGTAACTCCGGGTAAATCGTCAACAATAGAGTTTCGTGAACCTACAAGACGGTTTACGAAAGTTGATTTGCCTACATTCGGGCGTCCTACTATTGCTACTACAGGTTTTCTTTCCATAGTTTTTATATTATCACAAAAATATTAACTTATGGAAAGAGTTTCTAAATCATCTTCCAAAAGGCTTTTTTGGAACTCTTCACATTCATCAATTAAATCAAGTAATTTGGTGTATTTCGCATTATGTAAAACGTTTGATAATTCGCTGTTTCCAATATATTCAATAATATAATAATCCGGTGTTTGTTCTTTAATTTTTATGAGAGAAACTTCTTCAAATATATTAAAAAGCAGCTGCAGAACATCATACGATTTGCCCAGAAAACTGGCAAATCTGCGCAATTCTATTTTGCCGTTATTGTTGTGGGCAGCAAATTTTAACATTCCGTTTACTGTTTTTAAAAACTCTTTTTCGTCAAACGTTTTAATATCGTAATTCATAAAATGAATAGCTTTAGGGTTTGTTTGTTCTATTATTTTATTGAAAGTTTTTCGGTCAGCGGGGTAGTCAAAAAACATTAAGCCATCACATTGGGATAATGTATCACGTGTTATAGATTTTTCAAAAAGACTTGCAAATGGTCTCAATGTATCTAAAGTGGATTTGCTTTCTGCAAAAACGGCAATATTACTTTTTGCATTTTTAACGTAATCGTTCACCTGCTGTAAAATATCTGTTTTTTTACGGTGATCGTAAAGTTTTATTTTATTGGTATTTTGTTCTTCTTCCTCTTTTAGATATTCAGAATGTATATCATCTACAATAAGCTGTATACTTACATTGCCGTTAAACTCATTTTTTTGAGGATGAAATGCCACATCAAAAGTGTCGCCATTAACAAGAGAGATATCGCCGTGCTGCCACCAAATGCAATTGAATTCCATTGTGCCGTTTGCGAGACTCACAAGTTTTAAATGGTCTTTGTTGTCACCCATCAGCCGTTTTTCTTTTATTTTAAGATTTTTCAAAGAAAATACAGGGCTCGGGTTAGATGCGCCAAAAGGTTCCAGCTTTGAAATTTCATCTACAAGATTAAGATCAACATCTTCCGGACGAAGGTCTAAATCAACGTTAATAAAAGGTTTCAGGTCTTTACCGTTAAGAAAATCTTTAACAGTTTTATTAAGGGCATTTTTTACTGTTTCAAAAGATGTTTTTTCAGGAGAAAATGAGAGTCCTGCTGCCATTTCATGTCCGCCAAAGCCGTCAAAAAGTTCTGCATTTTCGTTTATGACATCATACAAGTTAATTCCGGGAATACTTCTTGCAGAACATCTTACCTGTTTGGTTTCCTCTGAGTAGGTCATAAGCAGGGTTGGTTTATAATATTTTTCTACAAGTTTTGAGGCTACAATACCGACAATACCGACATGCCAATCAGGTTTGAATAAAATAATGGCAGGATTTCGGTTGCCTTCTGCCTGCAGCATTGCGTCAGCTTCCATAAATGTGTCCTGACAGAGGGTCTGACGAATTTTGTTGAAGTTTTCAAGCTCTGTTATTGCCATTTGAATTTCCTGCTTGTTGTCAGAAATTAAAACTTTTAAAGCCGCTTCAACAGTGTCTAAACGTCCGGAGGCGTTTATTCTCGGAGCAATACCAAAAGCTATTTGTTCGGAAGTTATTCCGTTTTCAGGCTTGTAACCCGCGCTTTCCAGTAATTTTTGTAACCCCCAGTGTTTGCCGTTAGAGATTAATTCCAGCCCTTTTGTTACAAGATATCTGTTTTCTCCTATTAAAGGCACGACATCTGCTATTGTTCCAACAGCAACAAATGGTAATATTTCGTAGATGAATTCTGTTTTTCCATATTTTTCAAGGAGTGCCTGCGCTGTTTTAAAAGCAACGCCAACACCGGCAAGTGAAGTTAAACTTGTTATTTGTTTGGTTGTTAAACTTTCATCCAATGCGTTTTGCGCCTTTGGATTTATTATGGCATAAGCTTTAGGCAATTCTTCAGGGGCTTCGTGGTGGTCAGTTATTATAACATCAATTTTAAAACTGTTTAAAAAATTAACCTCATCAACATCGCTAATACCGCAGTCACAAGAAATGATAACTTTTGGTTTTACAGAAGTCATAATTTTTACAAGAGCTTTGGTATCAAACCCGTGACCTTCTTTTTCTCTGTCAGGAATAAAATAATTTACGTCTGCGCCGAGATATTGTAGAGTTCTGTATAAAAGGGAGGTTGAAGTAACACCATCTGCGTCAAAGTCGCCATGAATTACAATTTTTTCCTGATTGTCAATGGCTTTGGAAAGTCTTTCTACGCATTTTTCCATATCTGTAAAAACATTAGGATGAGTTAATTTCATCTCAAGAGGATTTAAAAACTCATGAATTTCTTCTTCTGTTTTTACGCCGCGGGAAATTAAAAGTCTTTTTATTAAAGACTTCTCATTGCAGTCAGTATTGTTATATCTCCACTCTTTTTTCATAATTGTCCTGACATCAATATAGCATAAATTTTGAATTTAATGCAATTGTATAAAAATATTTAATATTTTCACAAGAAAAGACTAATTTTTGTGCAGATGTATTACGGAAGAACATCTGTTTTTATACTCGTGAAAGCAGCTCTTTTCTACTGTCGCCGCCGAATTTTAACAGTATTTCGTTGACTAAAACACAGGCAATACGAGCTTCTGCAACAACCGCGCAAGCTTCAACCGCACAGGTGTCAGAACGTTCAAAGTGTGCCTCTGTTTCTTGTTTTGTACTGCTGTCAACCGTATTAAGCGGTTTTCTTAAAGTTGGTATAGGTTTCATTACGGCTCTTACAACAAGAGGTTCTCCGTTTGTCATACCGCCTTCAATTCCTCCGGCATGATTTGTTTTTCGAATAACTTTCCCGTCAGAAAGGTACATTTGATCGTGGTATTCACTTCCTTTAAATCCTAGCGGATTGTCGCCTATTTCTACTGCTTTAATCGCAGGAATACTCATTATAGCCTGCGCAATTCTGCCGTCAAGCTTTCTGTCCCAGTGAACATGTGAACCTAAACCAACAGGTAAGTTATAGTATACGACTTCAAGTTTTCCGCCAAGCGTGTCACCGGATTCTTTAGCCAGATCAATTTCTTTATGAAATTCTTCTTCAGTAAATCCGTTTCCTATTTGTAAAACTTTTGATTCACAAGTTATTGACAACTGGTTTAAAATCTGTTTTGCAACCGCACCTACAGCAACTTCTATAGCTGTCTGGCGAGCACTGGAGCGTTCAAGAATATTTCTCAAATCTTTCTGGTCGTATTTTACACTTCCTGCAAAATCGGCATGCCCCGGTCTGTATGCGGAGAAAGATTTTTCTTCTGTATAATCCTGCGGATCTGTACTCATTATTTTTTCCCAGTTTTCAAAATCTTTGTTTTTTATAAATAATGTTACCGGAGACCCCAATGTTTTGCCAAAACGAATACCGGAAAGTATTTCTACGGTATCAGTTTCAATTTTCATTCTGCCGCCGCGTCCATAGCCTTGCTGACGTCTTTTTAATTCTTCGTTGATAAAGTCAGGGCTGATTTCAAACCCTGACGGAATACCTTCTATTATTGCGGTTAAGCCTTTTCCATGGCTTTCGCCTGCTGTTAAAAATCTGAATTTTTCCATAGATCTCTTTTATTTTGCGTATTTAAGGAAAGTTTGAACTTTTGTTTGCATCATTTCTTCTGTAATAAGCCATTTACCGTCCGGCTGTTTTTTTACAATCATATAAGTTTTGAGTTTATAAGTTTCGCCTTTAGGCTGTCTTAAAGAACTTACCTTATAGGTACCGTTGCCTACGGATGTTACATTAACATCTGTATATGTGTTTTTATAACCCCGTAATTTTGCGCCTGCTTGACCGAGTTTCATTTGTTTTAGATATGTTGCAGTATCTGTATATACATTTACTAAAGTACCATCCGGTTTTACTACCTGTCGTATGATTTTTGCGTTAGGCGAATACATATTGCCGACTTCATTGCTATAGCTGTTTGCAGCTTTAACGTAATTGTTAAAGAATGCGAGAGCTTCCTGTGCGCCATCAGCAAAAGCCTGTGTGCCAATACTGAATATCATTACAAAAACAGATAATATTGATAATATTTTTTTCATTAAATTTTCTCCTTACCTTCCGATATTATAACGACACAAACAGAAAGAATGTTCATTTGCTAAAATAATTATACCATGGAATAATATAAAGTCATGTAAAAAGTAAAAAATACCGTCTTAAAAAACACTTGATTCGTGCTATTGAGTTGATAATAAATAAATGTAAATATAAATTGTAAATAGGCTGAAACCCATATATAATCCCTCATAGGATAGGATAGGTGCTGCGTCTGAGATGAGTATAGGAAATACTGCCAGTTTTACAACTTCAATTTATGTTGCGGATTTATTGAGTGACAAAGAACAGTATAATATGTTAGCAAGCTCTTCAAAAGGCAGACACTACCCTGTTGATGTTGCTAAACAAATGGCAGAAAGTATGACTGCAGATGGTGGTACCATTGACCAATTGTTTGAATTATTTTCGGAAGTTCTTAATGTTGATGCAGTAAGCGCTAATGCCTTGTCATATGCATGTAACATGACAAAAGCAATATTTGATATTTCACAAGTTGGCAGTAATAATGGGGATAAAAATAATAACGAAGTTAAAGATCAATCTTATCTGCAGGAAATGTTGAAAAACGGTATGATGTTTATTTCCTCAATCGGTGACGATGCTTATTACTATCAGGAAAATTACAGCACCAACACATTTATAAAAGAAAAATCCGATGATAGCTACATTGCACAGGCTGAAGCTAAATATACAAATCAGAAAGCAAAATTAACATCAAAAGAAGATGAACTTGACTTGAAGATGAAAAATCTGGATACAGAAATTTCTTCACTGACAACCGAATACGATAGTGTTAAGTCAGTAATTGATAAAAATATTGAAAAGTCTTTCAAGCGCTATGATGCTTGAGTATACAATGGGCGCAGCAAATAGTTACAGTTGCGCCCGGGCGGGAGTGATCCCGTCCTTTTCTTTTTCTATCCGGTGGCAATAACGATGTAGATTTTGCAAGCCTTATTAAAGTCAAAAATTTAATATAAATTAATGGTTGACAAAATACTTTTTGTGTGTTATAAAGAATGTGGGGTAAATGTATATTTATAAGTCTTGTCATATGGCGAGACTTTCTTTTTCGCAAAAGCATGCTCTTAAATAGTTGTATTTAGTGAATTACTACGGGTAATCATCGCTTATTACCCTGTTTTAAGTAAAAAAATGTGTAACATTAATATGTAGGTAATTCCGAACAATACGTTATTATTATAACATTACTCTTAAACTTATGCAAGAGGACATTAAACAAAAACGAAAAATACTGCTTAAAGCTGTTGCAGCAACGTTTCAAAAACTACGAACGGAAAAAGGCAAGTCAATTTCACTTGCAGCAAACGAGTTGAATATATCAAAATCTATCTGGTCTGATGTAGAACTCGGAAAAAATGATATGCAGTTTTCTACTTTTTTGCGAATGCTTGAGGCGTTAGATATTACTCCGGAGCAGTTTTTTACAGAATTCAGGGCTAATTTGCCGCCCGGGTTCTGCTTTATCGAAGAGTAAGATTTTTATTGTTAACAAACTGTAACATACGTTGTTTTTCTCTAAAGTTTTTAACCATGCTTTCCGATTAATTAATTACCGATACGAATAACGGAGGTAAGTTTAAAATGAGTTCAAGAACTGAAAATGCCGCACTCGATGCTAACTTGATGGCGAATTTGATTTGTGAAGAAGTTTTTCGTGAAACAGAGTTCGGCAAAGATTTAGGGGATACGCTATTGGCAAGTGCCAGCAAGAACTTGAGAATGGTTGATGCGATGCAGGATTTTTCGATTAACCTTATAAAACAGATTGAGGAAAATAAGTTTACGGTATCAGAACCGCCTAAAGCAAAAGCTTTATCTATTGATGACAAACTCAATCAAATACAAAAAGAAATTACTTTCGATATATCAAGACCGATTCATGATATGTTTGAAGAAATGTCAGGTATTGTCTGCGAAGCTTTTTCGGGACGATAAAAGAAGAGTATGTGTGATTTTTGGAAACCCCGCTTTGAATGTTCAAGGCGGGGTTGTTGTATTAATTTTTTTAATAGTGTTTATTTTTTGCTTTTGTCAGCCAGTTCGCTGTCTACACGCAAAAATACAGGCTTTATTTCTTCTTTTGATATAAGATGTCCTGTTTTGATATTTTCGTAGGTTAAATCGTCTAATTTTGTGCTTAAATCAAACGATAACTGACGCGCCATATCTTTTGCGATATTTGGACAGAACGGATAAATCAGTGCTGAAATTATACACATAACTTCAAGGACAGTTGTTAACACCTGACCGCATTCTGTCATTTTTTCTTCTTTTGCAAGAGTCCAAGGCGCATTGTCGGTTACATATTTGTTTGTAATATCAACAAGAGTTGTTATTTCTTGACCGGCTTCTGCTATTTCAAAGTTATCAAAATTATTTTTTACAAGATCAATTTTATTTAGTGCTGTTTTTAACAGACTTAATGAGCCTGTAACAAGTTCTTTATTGCGGGCAACGAAGAATTCTTCTTTTACTTCGCCGTCAAAGTATTTAACAAGCATTGAGAGAGTTCTGTTGAGAAGATTACCCATGCTGTTTGCAAGATGGGCGTTAACTTTTTCTTTGAAGTCATCATCGGAGTAGTTGCCGTCTTTGCCGCAAGGAGCAGCACAAGCCATGTAGTATCTGAAGGCATCGGGATGTTCAAGTTCAAAACTTTCGAGTACAGAAGTTGGTGATATAACATTCCCTATGGATTTTGACATTTTAGCCTGATCTATGGTAATCCAGCCGTGTGCGAAAATGTGTTTTGGCAGCGGCAAGCCAAGGGCAAGAAGTATTGCCGGCCAATAAATGCTGTGGAATTTCAGAATATCTTTACCAATGACCTGAACATCAGCCGGCCAGTATTTTTTAAACTTTTCAGAAGGTGTTTCCACATCATAGCCAAGGGCAGTAATATAATTTGACAGTGCATCAATCCAAACATAGATTGATTGTTCTTCATCATCAAGGACATCAATTCCCCATTGAACATTTGATTTGGAACGGGAGACTGAGATATCTTGAATATCTTCTAACTGGTTAAGAACTTCATTTGCACGGAATTGTGGAATAATGAAATCAGGATTTTCTTTTATATGTTTGATTATTGCATCTTTGTATTTTGTGAGTTTGAAGAAGTAGTTTTCTTCACGTACAACTTCCGGTTTTTTTAAGTGGTCAGGGCATAGACCGTCTTCCGTTAAATCTTTTGGGTTCAAAAAGCTTTCGCAGCCGCTGCAATAAAGACCTTCGTATGAATTTTTATATATGTCGCCGTTTTCCATAAGCTTTCTGAATATTTTTTGAACAATTTTTACGTGATCTTCATCGGTTGTTCTGATAAATCTTGTGTAATCAATATCAAGAGCTTTCCAGGCATCTTTGAATTTTTGAGCATTTTCATCACACAGTTCTTTCGGGGTAATACCTTTAGATGCGGCTGTTTTTTGAATTTTTATGCCGTGTTCATCTGTGCCGGTGAGAAAATAAACATCATCACATCTTTGAGAAAAATGTCTTGCGATAACGTCTGTAAGTATTTTTTCGTAAGCGTGCCCGATATGCGGAGCACCATTAACGTAGTCAATTGCTGTTGTTAAATAAAATTTATCCATATTTTCTTAATCCTCTTTACTGTCATTGATTTTATTGTAGCATAAAAACTATTTTGCCGGCTTTTTATAGATAAAAAATCCGAAATTTGAGCCAAAAGAGGCGGCAGGTGAGTAGTTTTGCATAACGTAGCCGCAAAAGTCATTTGCATAATCTCTGCAAATATAGCCGGTATTATAGTCTTCCATTTTTTGATTGTTAAATATTATGTAATCCGGCGGATTTTGTTTAAAGTGTTTGATAAGCTTTTCATCACCAAAGGTTTCGATATACAGGGGTATCAGAGAATTATAATAATCGTCACTTATTCGTGATGTGTTTGATAAAAAGTTTAGTATTAAACCTTCAGGGAATACTGTCATTTTTCCGGTATCGTTGTTATTTAGATAGTTGATAGTGCTGTTTATAGGAGAGGCAAACTCTTTTGATGTGTAAATTTTTCCACGGGGACTTAATATCCTCGTGTTTAATAGTTTTAGCGGTTTGATATTGAAAAGAAAAAAACACAGGCTTGTGACAAGAACAAAAATTGCTGCGGCTTTTTCATATTTTTTATCAAGCATGGTAAAAAGAAGACTAAAAAATGCTATTAGTACAAGAGAACAGTAGTAGTTTCCGTAATTCAGCGGAGTAAGCCCCCATAATGATTTCAGGCTTAAGGCTGCTGCGCTCAGAATTAAGAGGAGAAGTTGAGAGGATGACTTTATGTATTTAAACTTTATTATTGCTAAAATTATTGTTGCGCCAATGAGGAAAGCAAAAATTGCAGGATTTGCAAGTTTAAAAGTAATAATCGCTCCGATTAAGGTTAAAAAGAAACACGCTTCTTTATTTTTAGGATAATAATATATACCGCATAAAATTAGTCCAAAACAAATAGCAGCTTTTATAAAGTTTACTACCCAGTAAATCAATATAGGAATTGAAAACAATACGCCTGAATGCTTATAAAAATAATACAATGAAGATGTATGCATCATGGTGCTTATAGCTTGAAAATTATTAATTAAATCCGAAATTTGCAACCCCTGTGCAAAAAGAATACCAAAACTTACAATCGGGGCAGCGATAAAAGCTGTTAAGGCTTTAAGAATAACTTTTAAGTTTTTTGTGCAGAAAGCAATGGTCAAAATAATCAGACTGAAAAGGAAAAATTCATATTTACATGCAACCGCGCAGCCGCTTAAAAAAGCTGATAAGTATAAATAATGCGGCTTGTTGTTTTCTTTAAACATCAATAACGATAACAGAGAAAACATGCTTAACAATGTGCCGTAAAGCATAGCCCATGAATATGGGAATGTGTAGTTGAACAGGTGAGTTGCACAAATTCCTGTCGCGATAGTGAAAACTCCGACAGAAAAACTCAAAATTGGTGCAAGAAAGCGTTTTGCAATTAAATAAACTGCTGTCACAATACCGATAGAGCAAACTGCTCCGGATAAATATAGAGTGCTTAGTTTTATTCCAAATAACTTGTACAAAAGAGCATTACACAAATACGACAGAGGACCGTAAATATTAAATAAGTCTTTGTACAAAACTTTTCCGTTCAAAATTCTTTCCGGATAATAAACTTCACGCCCGACATCCAATAGAATATTTGCGTAATGTCCGCAAAATACAGCAATTCCGACGATACACAAAATCCAAAGGGCAATTAAATATAAATTTTCTTTTATAAAAGCTTTCATATTAATGAAATGTAACAAAAATTCTAAAATCGGGCAATATTTTGACAAAAAGTTACTTTATAAAATCAGGTAGGTATGTAATTATGGCTTATGGTGTAAATTCAATAGTAAATGATTTGGTTAATCACGGAATAATAGGGTTTGATACAGGCATGAAGGTTATGGGGCAGACCCCTGTGCTGGATGAACATTATCCGCATGAAGCTCCAAAATTGAAACCACAGCCCAAAAAAGATGAAGTTATAAAAGAGAACGACAGTCTTTCTGTTGCAACAAATCCAAAATGGAAAAAAGTTCTGTTTGGAACCCTTGCGGTTGCAGGACTTATTTTTGGAGGATATAAATTCAGAACAAAATTAATGCCGCTTATTCAAAAAGGCTGGCAAGGATTGGTTAATCTGGTTAAGAAACCTTTCCGACGCTCAACTCCATAAGCTCCGGCACCGTAAATTCAAAAATTTCGACGGTTGAATAATCTACAGGCAGGACAAATGTAATTTTGTCCGAGGATGCTTTTTTGTCTAACTTCATTATTTCAATCATTTTGTCATTATTGAATGACGGAAGTTTTTCGAAGTTGAATTTTTTAAAAATATCCTGTGCATAAAATTCGTAGTTTTTGTCTATAAGTCCTTTTTGTACTGCCAGTTTGAACGCATATCGCATGCCTTCTACAACCGCCTCGCCGTGTGTGTATTTTTTATATTTGGTGATTTTTTCTATTGCGTGCCCGTATGTGTGTCCAAAGTTTAAAATACGGCGTAAACCGCCTTCTTTTTCATCCTTTTCTACAACAGAAATTTTTAAACTAACGCAGATTTTAACAAGTTCTTTCAAAACTTTTGCATCACGATTTATAATTTTATCAGTGTTGTCATTGAGAAAGTTTGTCAGATTGTAATCTTCACATTTACAGCTTTTTTCGATAAATGCATATTTTACAACTTCACCAAGTCCTGTTTTGAATTGCCTGTCATCAAGCGATTTAAGAAAGTTTGTGTTTATAAAAACGGCTTTTGGCTGATAAAAAGTTCCTACAAGATTTTTACCGAAATCTGTATCAATACCTGTTTTTCCGCCAACGGAACTGTCAACACAGGCAAGCAGGGTTGTTGGAATTTGAATAAAATCAATGCCGCGCATATAAGTTGATGCCGCAAATCCTGTCAGGTCACCTGCAACTCCCCCGCCAATTGCAATAAGTGCATCTTTTCTTGTCAATTGCATTTTTAATGCCCGTTCAAGAATTTTTTTATAATTGTTAAAATTTTTTTCTTTTTCGCCGTCTTTTAATACAAAAATATTTTCTTTTGCAAACCCCAAAGTCTGTCCGTATAGCCTATATACTTTTTCTGAGATGACAACTAAAAATTTTGACCCCCTTAAACAGGATAAAACTTTATCTTTTAATGAGGAGATGTCTTCATTATCAATATAAATCGGGTATGAATATTCTCCTGATGTGATGTTTACGGAAAGGTTAATCATTAATAACTCCCAGAATTTCTTTGACTATATTATCCGGAGTTTTGCCGTTTGTGTCAATAATTTTTGCGGCTTTTTCATAATTCTTTTTGCGTTTTTCCATTATTTCGGTAATTTTTTCTATTGAGAAATTTTTTCTTAAAAGCGGTCTGTGAACTTCTTCTTTTATACGGTTGTAAATTTCCTGCGGAGTTGCCTTGAGGTATATTGTGAAACTCGTTTCATCAAGCAGTTGTCGTGTTTGCGGGTTTTCAAACGCGCCGCCGCCAAGCGAAATTATTTGTTTTTCTTTTTCGCAGCAGCGTTTAATTTTTTCACTTTCAAGCATTCTGAAATGCGGTTCACCGTATCTCAGGAATATTTCAGAAATTTTTTTGCCTGTGGATTTTTCAATTTCTTCATCAATATCAACATATGAAAATTCCGGCAAAACTTTGCTCAACTCTTTACCGATAGTTGTTTTGCCGCACCCCATCATTCCTATAAAAGCTATATTTTTCTTTTTCATTAATATTATTGTACTATAAAAATTCACGGAAGGGTTGAAAATTTACAAAAGATATGAAATAATAAATATATGAAGAATCAACCGCGAGGAGTTTTGATGGTTGAAAAACAGGCAGAAGAACAAAAACATACAGTAGACAGGGGTTTCTACCCCAACAAAAAGAATTTTGCAACGCAAAATTCCTGTGGTTTTGAAAATTGGGACTGCGAACATATAGTAGTTACTCCACTCACTACTGCCCTGTATGAGGCTCAAACCCGCATGAATAGTGCATTTGCGGGGGGGGGGGGTATCTAACTTCAAGCCCCACAAGGCTTTCAGGTACACGAAGTGTACTCTTACATATGGAAAACGGCTCAAGAAGTGCAGTCAACGCCAATTATGTCATCCCGCAACAGGTTGCGAGCAGAGGGCAGACCAGTCTGCTCTTACACTCAGACTTCCGCTCAAGAAGTGCAGTCAACACCGGTTGCGTCATCCCGCAACAGTTTCGACGCGATACACCATATTTGTCGCTTTGCGGGATCTCAAACAAAAATTCGACACAAGTTAAAATACTTGTGTGAAAGTGTATAAATTTTCAAAAAGTGAACTATTAAATAGAAAAAAGACGTTAAGACGATAAGACGTGTCTTGGATTTGCTTCACGCTCGCAGAGTTTCGCCTATTGTGCTTATGCACAAGCCGGCTCAATCTGCTCGCTACCCGGATTTGCTCACATTCGTTCGCTCCATCCGTACGCAAATCCGCTAACGTCTTAACGACTTCAAAAGCAGCGTTTACGTTAGCCGAAGGCAGGCTAGCCTGCACCACCACTCAAGCGACCGCTAAAGCCGCCTTTACCCTTGCCGAGGTGCTAATCACCCTCGCGATTATTGGCGTGGTGGCAGTGCTGACAGTACCAGCGTTAATACAGAATTATAATGAAAAAGCATGGGAAACTGCAAAAAGTGTATTTGAGAAAAGGCTGGAAGTTGCCGTAAAACAGTTAAATACAGAAGAAAAACTATTTTAACTGGGTGACTTCTTCAATTTCGTTAAGCAGGTTTGTTATTTTATTAATAATAATTTTATTCATTGTGGCATAATGTGTGCCTGCTGCCTCGTTCTGCTCCAATGCCTCCTGTAGCACTTGTTCAAGATCAAGTATTTCTTCAAATGTCGTGATTATTGTTGTTTTGTTCATATCTTTGTACTAAAACTTCCAATTATGTACTATAACTTCCAATATTGTATTATATTGGTTAATATTTGTCAAATATACTAAGATATCATTAATATGGATATTCGTTCTGAAATAAAACATTTGATATCTCTAGAGGCAACGACTTTGACAAAAATAGCTGAAAGAATGTCAAATGAAAAACATGTAAACATGAAATTGAATAATTTGTCTAAAAAGTTGCGTAACAACACCATAAAATTTGCGGAAGTTGATGCGATAGCGGATTTGTTGGGCTATGATATAAAGTTTGAGAAACGTAAGTAAATATTTAAAAAAAACGCCTCTAAAAATCAGAGGCGTTTTTTATTGGAATACTAATTAATTACTTTTTATTGCAAAGGTATTTGTTCCTGTCATTTTTGATAAAACTTCTATTGCTTTTTTCAGTTGAACATCATTTTTGTTTTTAACATCTTCTTCTGTCAGTTCGACAACAATATCAGGCGTGATACCTTTTTTGTTGATATCTGTTCCGTTTGGAGTCAGATATTTTTGAATTGTGATGTTAATTCCTGCCTCATAAGGAAGTTTGTTAATTTCCTGTACAAGCCCTTTACCGAAAGATTGTTCACCAATTATAACGGCTCTGCCATTGTCTTTCATCGCCCCTGAGAAAATTTCGCTTGCTGAGGCTGACCCTTTGTTTATCAATACGACAACAGGTTTGTTAGTATATACCGTATGAGAGGCACGCTGGGTTTCTTTGTAACCGTCACGGTCTACTGTACTTACAATTGTGCCGCCGTCAAGAAACATATCTGAGATGTATATTGCGTTACTCAACAAGCCTCCCGGGTTTGAGCGCAGGTCAATAATATAACCTTTTTTGTTTGGTGTGGAATTTAAAATGTCACCAAATTCTTTTGCTGCATTTCTGCTTATAAATGAACTTAGTCTGATATAGCAAAAGTCATCCGGTATTTTCATTTCAATCGGTAATTTTTGTGAAATAGATTTTACTTCAATTTCGGCACGTGTAATAGTATATTTTTTAGGTTCCATGTCTTTACGTTTTATAAGTAAAGTTACGGTTGTGCCTTCTTTACCGCGAATTTTATCGGCGGCTTTGTCTACTGTTATGCCTTTTGTGCTGACGCCGTCAATTTCAAGTATTTCATCATCTGCAAGCAGACCAGCTTTTTCTGCCGGAGTGTCTTCAATTGGCGCGATAACCATTAATTTGCCGTCTTTAACTCCGATTTGAATACCGATACCTTTTAGGGAACCGTTTATAGAACTTGTTTCTTCTGCAAATTCTTTTGGATCCAAAAATTTAGTATAAGGGTCATTCAAACTTGCGACCATTGTATTAATTGCAACATAAGCGTCTTCATTACTCATAATTACTTTGTCATATTTATGACGCCATTTGTTCCAATCCTGTTCATTGTTTGTTTGATCAACATATTTTGTGTTGATTAAACGCCAGACGTTATCGTACAATTCAACAGGTGTGTATGCAAATACATTGTTTTTAACTACGCATCCAAATAAAAGTACAAATGCGCCAAGTGATATAATGCTTTTTTTCATAAAGTTTCTCATTCTCTGTTTTTTCCTCCAAAAACTCTTAATTCCTACCAGCGGTTGTACAACTTATAAATTATAAGATGTTTTTTCTTAAAAAAAGTTTCCGAGATTTTGCCGGTTATAAAAGTTTTCTATTTGAATTATATCACAACATTTATGATTTTGGTATGTTTTTTACAAAAAGTCAATAACAACAATTTGCGGCGGGCAGTTAAACCGCATAGCAAGAATGCTTGTGCCAAGTCCTCTTGAGACAAACATAGTTTTGTTGTTTTCTTTTATCAAGCCGTAAGCATATTTATTTCCGTATTTAGATGGAACAGTAAGAGGTTTCATAAAAGGAAAGACTATTTGTCCGCCATGTAGATGTCCTGCCAGAGTGAGAATTATACTTTTTTCATTTAAGTCAGGAAAGGTATCCGGAGAATGAGTCAGGACTATTGTCGGGTAAGAGGTATTTTTTAGTGCCTTATTGATATCGGCTTTACCTGTTTGAATATCATCAAGACCTGCAATATACAAATTGTCAATCTTTGTATTTTCATTGACTAAAACTTTTATACCATTACTTTCAAGGGCTTTAATAGCCTCTTCTTTTCCCTGCCAGCCGTCGTGGTTTCCGATTATACCTATTGTTGTGGCATTTATTTGACTAAGCTGAACGGCGATGTTTTCTATTGGCATAGAGCGTCCTTTTCTATGACCGTTTACATAATCCCCGCCGAGTAATACAATATCGGGTTTTTGCCTGTTAATTGTTCTGACAAGTTTCTTTAATCTTGCCATTTCATATGGTTTTATATGAAGATCTGTTGCAAAAACAATACGTTTGTTTTTTAGAGACGGGCATTCAATTTGCAGCTTTTTCACAGTCAAAATATTGGGTTCTATAACTAAAGCCCAGATAAATAAAATTAAAATAAAGCCTGTTGCATAATTAGATAAATTCATAGATTAATATTATCACATATATTAGATTAGTTGTAAATATTTGTAACATATATTTTATATTTATATCAAATATAAAAAGAAATTTAATTAAAATGCCGTTAAATAAAATGCAATTTAAAACTATGGTATGTAATGGGATTATCAGCATCACAAGCACGATTATTAAGTTTAACCGCGCGTTTGACACAGAATGAAATGCAGTCGCAATTAATTACTAATGCGAAATTGCGGCTTGCGGACAAAACTAGTGAAGTTAGTTTGGATTATCTGGAATCCTTAAATGCTACTCAATTTGTTTATACAACTTATGATTCAACAGGAGCAAGCGCAAAAGAAGCTTTTACATTCGGTGCTGTAACCAGATTTAGTGATATAAAAAATCAATACGGGTTTGTTGACTCTGCAGACAGACTTCTGGTTTCTACAATCGACGCACAAAATTACGAAAAAAGTGCAACTCTTGCCGAGTTTTTAGGATGTTATGATATCGGGGATATGGCTAATCCTGATAGAGAAATAGCCTTGGATCAAATTTACGGTGAAGAATTTGGTGAATGGTATGATGATAATAATCCGCATAACTGGCTGGATAAAATTCATGGTAACACAAATGATTTGATTAATGATATGGTCACTAACAGCGGTACCGGTACGCCTACATTTAATAATACTCTAATTGATAATGAGGAAGCTTATAATAAATGGAAAGAAGATTTGATTAATTCTGTAGATGAGATTGAAAACGCGGGCAATAAATCTGACGGACTTTACAACACATGGCTTGATGCGATAAAAGATGTACCAGAGTTTATGGAAAAACCTGTTGGACCGGGGGCACCGCCTACACCACCTACACCGCCAAATCCGGATGATTTTAAAGTAATGGAAGATTTTGTACAATATGTGGTAGATGGTCAGTGTTATGGGCTTGCAGAAAGCGGACTCAATTGTTATATGCACGTTTTATCAGACTTGTTAGGACCGGGAACGCATACAACATCAAGTAATCAAACTTTTGAAGTAATTCAGTCCTCAAGCTGGGATTGGAATACATGTCACGTAGGCAGTTCCGGACATACTTACGGCGGGCAAATAGATGCTGTTAGAGATATTATAAACACAACACCTTGTCAGGATGACCCGAGTAAAACTATTTATCAAAAAATTGTAGACTTTTTATGGGATACGCACGGTGATTATGATGGATCTGCTACCGGCGGTGATGCATCTCAGGAAAATCTTGACAAATTCTTTGAAATTATTCATGTGGATCTGGCTGCTGCAAAAGATACTACAGCCTGGGATGAGGCTATGGATAAATATAATGAAGAATATCAGGATTATCTGGAGCGACTTAATGAATATAATAAAGAAATGCAAGAGTATGAAGATGCTCTCGATTACTGGGAAAAAGTTTTTCTTGGCGAGTTGGAAGCATGGAATAACAGTGTTAATACCTCTCGGGAAAATTATCAAGAGGCAATAGATAATTTGCCGCCTGCAACTGTTCCAAATGAAAAAGATCCTAAATATCAATGGTATACAAATCTCTGGTTCAGAATGGGAGGAATTTCTGAAAATAAAAAAGAACCTCATCAGAATAATTACAAAATACTGGAGGATTATTATATATATAATGAAGATTGGTTGAAATTTGTGCTCGAACACGGAATTGTGACTATGGAACAAGTCCAGTATCAGGAAGAAGGAGAAACAAAAGCAGAACAAATGAATCAATATGACTGGGTTTCTATACAGTATAATAATTGCTCCGATATGTACGAAGAAACCGATGAATTAGCTATTGCAAAGGCTCAGGCTGATTACGAAGACAAAACAAAAGCAATTCAAAGTAAAGATAAAGAACATGACTCTGATTTGAAAAAGCTGGATACTGAACATAATGCATTACAAACGGAATACGATTCTTTAAAAGCAGTAATTGAAAAAAATGTAGAACGTTCATTTAAGGCTTTTTCATAGTAAAATATTAAAAAAGTCCCGAATTATCGGGACTTTTTCGGAAGTTATGTTTCAACATATTCTCTAAGTCTTTTACTGCGGTTCGGGTGACGTAATTTTCTTAAGGCTTTTGCCTCTATTTGTCTGATACGTTCACGGGTAACACCGAAGAGCTGACCTACTTCTTCTAAAGTTCTCTGACGTCCGTCATCCATGCCGAAACGCAATCTTAATACATCACGTTCGCGAGGGGAGAGTGTGCACAAAACTTCTGCAAGATCTTCTCTCAAAAGTTCTGATGCTACTGTTTTAATCGGGGCGTCAGCCTCTTTATCTTCAATAAAATCACCTAAGCGGGAATCTTCTTCTTTACCAATAGGTGTTTCTAATGATAAAGGTTCTTGAGCAATTTTAATTATTTCGCGCAGTTTCGGGATAGAAACATTCATTTCAATTGCAAGTTCGTCTTCGGTTGGTTTTCTTGAAAGTTCTTGAGCCAGACGTCTTGTTACTTTTTTAAGTTTGTTAATAGTTTCAACCATATGAACAGGAATACGTATTGTTCTTGCCTGATCAGCAATGGCTCTTGTTATAGCCTGTCTAATCCACCATGTTGCATATGTTGAAAATTTAAACCCTCTTTCGTGGTCAAATTTTTCTGCAGCACGGATTAAGCCAAGGTTGCCTTCCTGAATCAAGTCTAAGAAAAGCATGCCGCGTCCCACATATTTTTTAGCGATACTTACTACAAGACGTAAGTTTGCTTGAACAAGTTTTCTTTTGGCAATAGCACCGGGAGTGCCGCCTTCAAGAATTTTTCTTGCAAGTTCAATTTCTTCATTAGCAGAAAGAAGTTTAATTCTGCCTATTTCTCTTAAATATAATCTTACCGGATCATCAACAGCAACACCTTTTGGCAGGTCAAAATCGGATGGTTCCTGTTCTTCCTGATTATTTATCATGTAAATATCTTCAATGCTCATTTTGTTTTCCATTTTAGCAGTGACGATATCTTCAATGTTATCAGTACTTATATCAACATTCATATAGTTTACGTTGTCACGATCAGAGGCAATACCTGCTTCTTCGTCTAAATCGTGGAGGTCAAGATTATCTTCTTCCATAATACTTACGATAGAAGATCCCGGTTGTCTTTTTTTAGTCATTCATTTTCTCCAATTTTAGTCTTTTATTTATTTTATCTCGTAGTTGCATTTGAATTTTCAGGGCTTCAGTTTCGTTATCATTTGCACTATTATATAAATTACGCATTTTTTCTTTTTCTTCATCCTTCTGACACTGTATTATTTTGTTGATGTTTTCCCTTATTATATTTTGGAAATCTCTGTCATCCAGATTGTTGAACGTTTCAGAAATACTGATTAAATCGGTTATTAGGCTTTGTATTTCCTGATTATCAAGAAAAGCTGTATACAGATTTTCTATCAATTCTTTTACATTATTTACGGAGTTGGTTAATTTGTCAATTGTAGATTTTACAATTATTAACATTTCGTCCGTAAACTGTGTGTCGCCAATCATTTCATTAATTTGTTGAAATGTGAAATGACTGTCGGGTACTAGAAAAACACTCAATAAATTTTTTTGCGCTTTTTCAGAGATTGATACATTTTTCTTAACAATGCTTTTAATTTCAGTGCCCGAAATAGTTTCAACCTTTCTGGCTTTTTTGACTTCTCTGTATAGGGCGTCGTCATTGATATCCAATGCACCGGCAACCATTTTTATGTATTCTGACTGTATTATTTCATTATTTATTTCTTGTAACACAGGTATCATTTCTTTTATGAACCGTGTTTTGTCTGTGGGAGTTTTAAGTTCCTTTTTATGACTTAACAGACTATTAATTTGGAAGTCAATTAAAAGCGGCGCATTTTTCATATATTCTTTGTAGCTTTCTGCGCCTACTGACCGTATGAACTCATCAGGGTCTTTGCCTTCCGGCGGGGCTATTACTCTTATTTCACAGGCATACCGGTCTTCGCTTGTAGAAATATAGCTTTCATCAAACTGTTTGATGTTGCCGAGTCCTTGAAACGCTTCTTTGATAAGTTCTGCATTACGGTTGGTTGCTTTTTGTCCGGCAGAGTCAGTATCAAAAGACAGATATATTTTTCTTGATTTAAGATAACGTGATAGCAGCCTTATGTGGTCTGCGGTCAGTGATGTTCCACAGGTGGCAACCGCATTTTTAATTCCATGTGCCTGAGCGGAAATTACATCAAAATATCCTTCCATTAAGATTACACAATCATCTTCTTTTATGAATTCTTTAGCTGTATATAATCCAAACAGCAGCTTACTTTTGTTATAAATTAATGAATCGGATGAATTCAGATATTTTGGAGACTGGTCGCTGTCAATTGCTCTTGCGCCAAATGCTACACAATCTCCATATTCATTATTAATAGGAATTATAATTCTGTGCCTGAAACGGTCGAAATAACCGGATGTTTTAGAAGGGATAATCAATCCGGCTTTTAGTAGAACATCATCCGGAAATTTTGTTTTTAACATCTCATAAAGTTTATCAGGAGCTTTTGACGCAAGCCCGAGATTGTATTTTTGAATAATATCTTTTGTTATCCCTCTGTTTGCAAGATATTCCATAACTTTAAGTGTATCAGGACTTTTATCTTGAAGGAGATATGTATTATAGTATTCGGTGGCTTTCTGGCAGGCACTAATCATCTGGTCTTTAAGTTCTTTGGATCCTTCTTTATGGATGCGGGCGGGCATTTCAAGCCCGAAACGTTCTGCAAGTTCTGTAATTACATCCATAAAGTCTCTGTTTTCTGTTTTCATTATGAAACGCAGCGCGTCCCCGCCTTCCCCGCATCCAAAGCATTTATATATGCCTAATCGGGGGTTAACAGAAAATGAGGGTGTTTTTTCTTTATGAAAAGGACACAAACCCCAGTAATGACTGCCGTTTTTTTTCAGTATAACCTTTTCAGAGACAACATCAACAATATTTAATCTTTCTTTGATTTGTTGAACGAGTTCTTCTATTGTTTTAGCCATACTTACATATTAGCACGAAATTTATTTTAAGAACAAATTATACTTATTTATATAAATGGAATATTGTAATGTATTGAAAATACAGCTAAAAAAGAAGGCAAAATTCCTTCTTTTTTGAGAAAAATAAAGCAGTTCATAAGCCGTGTTCTGTTTCTAGATAATCATCTGTCTGGAGTTATGATTACTCATAACTGCTAGCGATCTTTTAGAAGAGGCGGACAACCTTTAACCTTCAATTCAATCTTGCATCCGATCGGGGTTTACCTAGCCGATACCTCTCGATATCGCTGGTGAAGCTCTTAACTCACCGTTGCACCATAGCCTGTGATTTTAAAAATCCATTGGCAGTCATCATTTCTGTGGCACTATCCACCGACTCACGTCGTCCGGAGTTTCTCCGGCGATCTGTCCTTGGATGCACGGACTTTCCTCACTTTATAAAAGCGCGATTATCCGGCTGCTTTATTTAATTTTCAATAATTCTAGTTTACTTTTGTGTCTAACATGACATTTTTAATGGCGATTTCATCGTCTTCGTGAATATGTATTCTGCCATTTGAATAAATAACAATTCTAAATTGATCAGGTCTTGAGCAGTTTGTATCAGTTTCAAGACAATTCGGCGCCTTATCGCCATTTACATCTATAATTATATTGCGGTAATTAGTTTTAGGGGCAGCTCCAACAGTCCATGGGGTTTTTACAGGTGAATTTGTATCTGTTGAAAAATCAAAAGTCATGCCGTCAGATGTTGTAATTATATAATTTCCGCTTGTTTCATCAGTATCAACCACATTAAGCTGCTCTGCAAATAATTTTGCAAATTTTGTATTACCGGAGAAAGTCTCAGCATTATAAGTAACAGAAGATGTATCATCAAATCCGTATGTACAGGTTTCACCTGGAACAGAGCCCGTTGGACAATACATTGTATTATCAGGATAAAGCACCGGATCATTAATCAGGCTGCTGACTACCTGTTCCGTCACATAATAAGCCTTTTTAGTCAACATTTTAAATTCGTCAGGTCTGGTATTAACCAGTGTCGGTATAACCATTGCCAGTAATATTCCGAGTACAGCCATCGCTATCATTAACTCGGACATTGTAAAGCCTTTTTTCATAATATTCCTTCCTGACAGAATTAACGTCTATCTATCTATAATGATAACATATTTAACTATATTTTTCAATATAATATTTGAAAATTGTGCTTTTTACGCGCCTACTGTCTGATAAATTAAATGTAAATTTTTATTAATATTGTAGCAAAATAATTTATTTAGATGAGTTAAAAAAATATTCCATAAGTTATTCTGGTAGTAATAAACAAGAGGAAACTTTTTACAGTACATTCTAAAAAGCAAATAGATGGAAACATCAACAATCGAGGGTTAAAGATATGGTCGATAACAGATCTGCAGGATTTTATGGAATCGGCGGTGCTTTTAACTTCAAAAGCGGGGATATCTCCGGAACGGCTGCCCGTACACAGGATGATAAAATGGGACAGGGTGGAGAATATTTTGCCCAGAAGAAGAAAGAAGCCGAAGAAGAAAATCAGGAAGATAACAAATATATGGATAGAAGTGCGGTTTTAAGAGCCACACTTAATTCTCTGGCTATGATGAATGTAGCCAATGTTATTAACGCCAGAAAACGCTCGATCCTTGATGATAAAAATCAACAAAATCATCAACAAAATAATGATAAAAAAAATAAACACGAAGATGAGGCTTTAAATAAGGAATTTGATATAGAAACTGAAGAGAGTGAATATAGTTAAATTACTTTATTGAAAATATTTTCAATTTTTTCATCTTGATTTTTTTCAGATTTTTTCATTTGTAAAAGTTCACCGTGATAGAACGGATGTGAGCCGTTTTTGTCTTTTGCACTTGAAAAACTAATAATACTGTTGAATTTAGGTGAGTGATTAGCGGCTTTAATATCTGCCGGTGCTTCGTTAACTCCGATTGTCATTTTACCTTCAACACTTTTTTGTACAGTTTGTGCTGCTTGAGTATTAAGGTATTTAATAGAGTTTAATACATTTTGATTTAATTGAATTTGTAAACCTGAATTGTTCATGGCAATTTGGCGTGCTGTATTGTTGTCAATTGAACCGTTGTATAAATCCAGTCCGAGTTCATGACCGCCGCGGGTAAATGTACTAACATTGTACTGCTGATTTTTTTCAGCAGCGCGTTTCATTATTTCTTGAGAAACTTCTTTTAAAACGCTTCTGTCAATGCCTTTTGCAGCCAATAATTGTGAATTGTTGTAAACACTTATTGCCATCTTAGTAATCCCTTTTTTCCTTATGTTTTTATATACGGCTGTTTTTGATTATTTCTTTAAGTTTTAGTGGTATATTTTAACATTCCTTAACATTATTGTAAAAACATGGCAATTTTTATCTAAAAAACATGTTTATATATATATCAAGTATATAACAATGAGATGATATTATGAGTTTAGGCAAAGTCAATTACATATTAAGTAATATCAATGCTGTTTTGGGCAGTGGTGTTAATTATATTTATGATAAACAGCAGGGAGACAAAAGCGGTGCTGCTGAAGTAAACTTTGGCTTAAATGTAATGAATGGTGTTGCCAGAAATGCCATTGCAGAAGGAATACGAAGGGATACCGGCAGTTATTTAGGCTATACGGTTAACAACCTTGCAGGATATGGCGATGCAACATCTAATGCACAGGGTATGGTTGGTTTGATGGGCGCATCAATATTAACCAATCCGTTTATAATGCGGGGTGGATGTTACGGACCTTCGTTGTTTAGCGGATACTTTGCGCCTCCTGTTTATACAGTGCCTGTTGCTCCAATGCCAATGCCTATGTATGGCGGAGGGTACTTTGGCGGCGGTTTCTGCGGCGGAACGGTATTCGGAGGCTCCTTCTTTGACGTCAACCGACCGTATGGAATGTTTGGCGGCGGATGCTGTTGTTAATTGTTTAAATCTTTCCAGTTTTTTGCGACACTATCTAATATAGTTTGTGTCGCATTTTTTCGCAGCAAAACTTCTTGAACGGCTGTATTTATCAGGGTATTAATATCTTTTTGATTGCGGTTTGTTTTTAGAGCCGGCGATATATGAGAAAGCTGCTGTGCACTTATAACACGTGCTTTAGCTATCAAATCATCCTGTGCATATTCTCTGTAAAAATTATTTTTTAGTGCATTATCGTTTGTTGCAAGAATATTTGTTAATTTGGCAAGTTTTAGTTGATTTTTTTCATTAGTAATAAAGAGTGCAAATTTCAACGCTTCATCTTTATGCGCAGCTTTAAGCGGAATTATGAAATTCATCATAGAAAAATCATTTTGTCCTAATTCTCCTTTGAACTGTGGAGCGACATCTGTTTTTGCATATGTTGAAGGAGCATTTTCTTTAATCATATTCAAGAAATTCGCGCCGGATTGGAAGAATACAATTTGTTCAGCCATATATTTTTCCAGTGCCTCACGGTGTGTCTGCGTGATTGATTCTTTGGGAATTAAGTCATTATTATAGAGTCTTTGGAAAAAATCAAATACCTGAACTGCTTTTGGGGAGTTAATATTCTCATAAGAGTTCACGCCGTATTTGTTTAATATGCGCAGCATTGTATCATTTTCGGTTATATTAGGCAGCATTGCGTACGCGCCTGTTTTGCGTATTTGCGGTGAGATTTCAGCCATTTGTTCATATGTTTGAGGAACTTTAACTCCTGCTTTTTTTACTAAATCTTTGTTGTAAATTGTAACTGCTGATGTTGCATACCATGGGATTAGATATAATTTCCCGTTATATTTCAATGAGTTGATTATTTCCTGATTAAATTCCTTCATCAAGTCTGTATCAATCTCGTATAAAGCTCCTTTTTGCGCAAGAAGTGCAGAAAAGTCAGGATTTAAATTGATTAAATCAGGCGGATTGTCACTCAAAACGCTCGCGAGAGTTCTTTTTTCTCCTTCTGAAAACGGAACATCTATCCATTTTATTTTTATATCCGGATTAGCTGTTTCAAATTCGCTTATAATTTCGTTCATATAGGACGAAAAATCGCTCATCTGTAAGGTCCAGAACGTGACTTCCGTACGTGCATCTATTGTTTTTGGGTTAAGAATTTTTATTCCTGTTAATAAAACTGTCAAAACTATTATTAAGACCGGAAAAATTTTTTTCATTAGACACCTTTTCTTTTGATGTTACAATTATACTATGAATAATTTATTTACAGAACTGGAAAATCAAAATAAACAAATACCGCTTGCCGAGATTTTGCGTCCTAAAACTCTGGAGGAATTTCTGGGACAGAGTAATGTTATTTCAAATAACAGCCCGCTTTTAAATTTAATGAAAACTCAAAGGTTATTTTCTCTAATTTTTTGGGGAACTCCGGGGTGCGGTAAAACGACACTTGCAAGACTTATTGCAGCAAAAACTAATGCTGCATTTATTGAGATTTCAGCGGTAACTTCAGGGGTTAAGGATATAAAAGATGCGGTTGAGACTGCAAAAATGAATTTGCGCAGCGGTACTAAAACGATTTTGTTTATTGATGAAATACACAGATATTCAAAGACTCAGCAGGATGCTCTTTTACCGCATCTGGAAAACGGTACATTATTCCTCATAGGTTCTACTACTGAAAATCCCTCTTTTCAGGTTGTGCCGGCGTTACTTTCCAGAGTGCAGGTAATACGGCTTAACTCTATTGATGATGCAAGTATGGCGCAGATTATTAAACGGGGGTTTGCCTATCTGGCTAAAAAGTATTTGCCAATGGATTGCGAAAGCGGAGTAATAGACTTTATTATAAATCTGGCAAGAGGGGACGCAAGATATGCTTTAAATGTTGTTGAAAACGCATATTTTGCTAGTGATTTAAAGGATAACCGTCGCAATTTAACGGTATCAATTATTGAGAGTATTTGCCAGAAGAGAAATACGCGTTACTCACAGCAGGAACATTATGATTGTGCATCTGCATTTCAAAAGAGTTTACGGGGAAGTGATGCCGATGCTGCTATTTATTACCTTGCCAAAATGATAGCCGCCGGCGAAGATCCGAGATTTATTGCACGACGACTGATAACCTGTGCGGCAGAAGATGTAGGAAATGCTGATCCTGCTGCTTTGAATGTTGCTGTTAATGCATACAAAGCAGTAGAATTATTGGGCTTGCCGGAAGGCAGAATCCCGCTTGCGCAGGCTGTAATTTATGTTGCCCGTGCTCCAAAATCCAATGAAACTGTCTGTGCCATTGACAAAGCGCTTGCTGATATTGACAGCGGCAATGATTTTCCGCCCCCGATGCATTTGCGCGATGCGCATTATAAAGACGCCTCTAAATATGGTTTTGGCATCGGTTATGTTTATTCACACGATGCACCCGCTGTAAAGCAGCAGTTTCTGCCGGATGAACTTGTCGGCAAAAAATATACTTTTGATTAGAGTGCTCGTTTTTTGAAATCCGTAATGTCAGAGAAGGCAAGGAAGATATTACATTATCGCCAGTATAAGCTTTTTTATTAAGACTAACTGATCATCTTTTGCAAGTGATAACAGGTCATAAATGTCAGATTTTATTTGATTTTCAGGCTTTAAATTCAATAATTCATTAGGCGTAACTTGCAGAACTTGTGTTAATTTTACAAAATTTTCTAAAGAGGGCAGACATTCACCTGCCTCAAGTCTTACTACCTGTCTGAGGTCAATATCTATAGCTTCAGCCAGTGCTTCCTGCGTTAATTTTCTTAGTTTTCTTATATTTCTTAGTTTTTGTCCAAAAGCCTTTTTATCCATAATATTTTCCTTAATTTATTTTAATTTTACTAACAGGAATTAATAAGGCTATTTCTGTCGATATACATGTTGACAATATGCAATAAATGTCATATTATTATCTTGAAATAAGATATGGAGGTCACATGAAGAAGAATTGCTTTATATTTACCAAAGGTTTGTACAGGTCAAATTTTTATTTAGCGGGCAGGCATGCTGCATTTACGCTTGCCGAAACATTGATAACTCTGGCAATAATCGGAGTTGTAGCGGCTTTGACAATACCGTCGCTTGTTCAGCGTTTTCAGGAAAGACAATATGTTTCCCAATTAAAAAAATCTTATGCAGTTTTGCAAAACGCTTTTCAAATGGCTATTGCTGAGCACGGACCAATTGATCAATGGGGGCTGACTACTACCGTCGTAGGAAAAGATGAAGAAGGCAATAATATACTGGATTATTCATCAGCCAATATGATTTTTTCATATATTGAACCTTATTTAAAAATAGCATCCTATGAAAATCTTAATAAACCTGACAAATGGTATTCTCTGGATGGGAGGGAAGTGTCTGTTGCGCCAACTACAGCTGCTAATGAGATGCATAACGGAGCGACCCTCGCTGATGGAACATATTTTCAATTAGGTTGGATTTCCACGTTATCATGTAATCCGTATTGTGGTGATTTTTGGATTTTTTTGCCGGCTAAAAAGCAGCAATTGGGAGTAACCCGATTTAATTTTAAGCTGACAAAAAACGGATTAGTTCCATGCGGTGAAAAAAATGATACTTACCAGCCTTTTGAGACAAAATGTGATATAAGTAATAAATCAGGGGCGAGCACAGATACACAAGGCAGAGGCTGCACAGCCTGGGTAATATATGAGGGTAACATGGAATATCTTCATTGCGATGATCTTTCCTGGGACGGCAAGAAAAAATGTGATTAGCAGAAGATTTTGCACTCTGAATTTTTGAAAAATCTTAATTAAACACAAAAAACGGGCTTTTTTAAATTTCAGCCCGCTTTTTTATATGTATTTCTTACTATTCTTGATTTGTGTTGTTATCCAGAAGACTTGTTTGTGAAACATTCTGTTCATTATCTTTAGCGTCCATTGCCTGAACATCTTTCACTATTTGTTCGTCTTCATCAGGATTTATGATTTTGTTTACAGAAACAACAGTATCATTTTCCATCAAATTTTGTGCTCTGACACCTGTTGCCGGTCTGCCTTGACGGGAAATTGAACCTGCGTTTAATCTTGTTACAACGCCGTTTGCTGTAACCATCATTATATCATCAGATTCTTTTACAATTGTAAGTGCAACAAGTCTGGATGAGCTTGATTTAAACTTGGTCGCTATCAATCCGATACCGCCTCTGTTTTGTGTTCTGAATTCAGAGAGTTTGGTACGTTTGCCAAAGCCGTCGGAGGTTACAACCAGTAAATCTGCATCATAATCACGAGGAACAATATCGCATCCTACAATTTCATCGCCTGCTCTTAATTTCATAGAGGTAACGCCTTTGGCACTTCTACCAAGTGGTCTCAAGTCTTCAATCGGGAATCTTATTGCCATACCGCAGGATGTTCCTATAATAATTTCATCACGTCCGGTTGCAAGTTTTACCCAGTTAAGTTCATCGCCTTCTTCAAGACCTATTGCGATTATACCGTTTCTTCTTATATTGGAGAAGTTGTCTAATTCTATACGTTTAATATTGCCTTTTTTAGTAAGCATTATCAAATTCAGGTCTTTTGAGAATGTGCTTACAGGTACAACCGCGGTAATTCTTTCATTCTGTTCAATAGGAAGAACATTAATTATAGGCAAGCCTTTTGCCTGACGTCCTCCTTCAGGGAAGTCGTAAACGCTTAAGCTGTAAACAGTTCCTTTTGAAGAGAAGAACAATACTTTATCATGCATCATAGCTGTAAAGAAGTGTTGAATATCATCATCTTCTTTTGTTTTAATGCCGGATTTGCCGCGTGTTGCACGGTTTTGGCGTTCAAATGTATCCAGTGAAATACGTTTCAGATAGCCTTGATGTGTAATAAATACTGCCATTGGTGTATTAGGGGTTAAGTCTTCAATGGTAACTTCACCTTGCTCCGGCAATATTTGAGTTTTTCTGTCATCGCCGTATTTGGCTTTATCTTCAAGAAGTTCTTTTTTAATTATATCAAGAATTTTTTGACGACTTGCAAGAATGTCTTCGTATTCCGCAATTTTTTTGATTAATTCATCATATTCAGCTTTTACCTTATCCTGTTCCAATCCGGTCAATCTTCTTAATTGCATTTCAAGAATTGCATTTGACTGGTCAACATCAAGACCAAATCTGGACATCAATCCTACTCTTGCATCATCGGTTGTTTTGGAATTTTTAATAAGTTCAATAACTTCATCAATTGAGCCTAAAGCAATGATTAAACCGGCTAAAATGTGTGCACGGATTTTAGCTTTTTTGAGGAAGAAGATAGTTCTTCTTGTTACAATTTCAACCCTGTGTTCAACAAATTCGCTCAAAACTTGATGTAAGTTTAAAAGTCTTGGCTGCTTACCGCAAAGCGCGAGCATGTTTACACCGAAAGTTGTTGAAAGCTGGGTATATTTAAACAAATTATTTTTAACGACATCAGGTTTAGCGTCACGTTTAAGCTCAATTACAATGCGCATACCTTCTCTGTCGGATTCATCACGGATATCGGAAATACCTGTAATTCTCTGATCTTTAACAAGCTCTGCAATTTTTTCAATAAGCATTGCTTTATTAACCTGATAAGGAATTTCAGTAACAACAATAGCTGTTCTGGCTTGACGACCGCCTCCGCCCGCGATTTCTTCAAATCCTGCAACCGCCTGCATTTTTATTGAACCGCGACCTGTTTCATATGCCTGTTTAATATCATTTAACCCTATTATTGTAGCTGCAGTTGGAAAATCAGGACCTTTGATATGTTCCATTAATTCCGCAACAGTGATATTAGGATTGTCAATTAAGGCGATTGTACCGTCGACAATTTCGCATAAATTATGCGGAGGGATATTTGTTGCCATACCAACGGCAATACCGGAAACACCGTTTAACAGGAGCATTGGAAGTCTTACGGGAAGAACTGAAGGTTCCTGCAGTGAGCCGTCAAAATTTGGGACAAATTCTACAGTTTCACAGTCGATATCAGCAAGCATTGACGGAGTTATTTTATTCATTCTGGCTTCTGTATAACGCATTGCTGCAGCTCCGTCGCCGTCAACAGATCCAAAGTTGCCGTGGCCGTCAACTGTTAAGTATCTTGTGGAGAAATCTTGAGCCATACGTACCAGAGCTTCATAAACAGCAGTATCACCGTGCGGGTGGTATTTACCGAGAACTTCACCAACGATACGAGCGCATTTCTTGAATGGCTTGTCAGGAGTCATGCCAAGTTCATTCATTGCATACAGAATGCGTCTGTGAACAGGTTTTAACCCGTCACGAACATCAGGAAGTGCACGACCTACTATAACACTCATTGCATAGTCAATGTAGGAACGTTTCATTTCTTCTCTTATATTAACAGGAATAATTTTTCCGTCTTCAAACATGTTTTGCTGTGCCAAAATCTTCTCCTTTATCCAGATACATAATATCCTATAAGAATAATATAGCATAAAAATAGATATTTTACGAATTTATTAAAAGACGTTAAGATTGTAAGTTGCAGAGGCATTAACGGATCTGTGAGCGATATGAGAGGTAACGGTACATGTCCTAACGACTTTACAAAGGGGTTGAAAAATTCTGAGCAATATGTAATAATGAAAATGTGGATATAAAAGAGGAATTTGGATGGCTGAGAAGCTGGCAACAAAACAAGAAAATACAGTCGTTTGGGCATACTTACCCAACAGTGAAAAAGTTGTTGCGCTGAAAAAGTCTGGTGGTAGTGAAAGTTTGCACAGCGAAAAAACGGCACTCACTCCACTCTCCACACTCACAACTGCCCCGTATGGGGCTGAAACCCGCATGAATAGTGCATTTGCGGGGGGGGGGG
>CALUVG010000006.1 GCA_944324165.1 Candidatus Gastranaerophilales bacterium
TATCTATTCGTTCTTCTGCCAGCTTTCCTGCCATCCAAATTCCTCGTTTTTCATTCATACTTACATTATTACATATCATCTGAAATTTTTCAAGTGTGCTACAAGCATCTTTATAAAGATATAAAGATTATGTAAGGAAATCCCATGTCTGATTAATTTTAATTTATAATAATAACATAGTTGAGAATAAATGAATGGAGATAATTATGGAATCAGTAAATGACATTCTTTCAAAATTAGAAAACGCAGACAGTTCTACAAAAAATGAGTTGGAAAATGAATTAGTTAACATCGGTACTTCTGTTTTACCTGAACTTGTAAACAAATTACAGGTCGTAAGAGGTGTAAAACGCGGTGTGGTTGCAATGACTTTAATCCGTATCGGTGATGCTTCTGTTAAATATCTTAAAAAAGCTGCTGAAGTTAACAAAGATTTCGAATGGGTTGCTGAATACCTTATCCGTGAAATTAAAGGCTCCGTTGCGGCATAATTGAAACTATTTTAAAATAAATTTACAAAAAGCCGGTTAAAATCCGGCTTTTTTGTGTAATAATTATTTTATGGGGAAAAAAAATATTATATTTTATTTAACTATATTTATGCTTATTGCAGCATTTACCTTGACTGCACCATATCTTGATTTTGATTTATGGGCAAGGTTAATTGCAGGCATGGGGGTTGTTGATGGCGGGCATGTCCTGACACAGGATTTTTTATCTTACACTCCTGTACATACCTGGTACGACCACGAATGGGGATCAGGGGTTGTTTTTTATCTTGTTCTAAAATATTTTGGAGCAAATGGATTGATGCTGTTGCAGGATATTTTGCTGTTTTTAATATTTTTTGTAGCATTCAAAGTTGTTAAACTAAAAACTAAGTCTGACCCTTACAATATAATTTTCTTTGCATTTTTTATTCTTGCAGCCTTAGATACTTTAAACCACCCTATACGTTGCCACATGTTTAGTTTCTTACTGTTTACAGTATTTATATATATACTTGAAAAAGTAAGAATAAGCGGAAATAAAAAACTTTTAATATTGCTCCCTTTCCTTACTATTTTATGGAATAATTTGCATGGTGGTGTTGTTGCCGGACTTGGATTAATCGGCATGTATATGTTTGGCGAAATTCTAAATCGCAAACCATATATGGAATACCTTATAACACTTGTATTTTCAACTATATCACTGGTGATTAATCCGTGGGGAATTGATTATATTAAATTTCTTCTGCACGCAACAACAATGGAGCGTCCAACTATTGGTGAATGGCAGGGATTATTCTCTCAGCTCCATAAAAAATACCAGATGACATTCAAAACATTTTTACTGGGAACAATTTTAATTGAATTATATAATTTTTCCAAAAACTTAAAAAAGACAAAAATTACAGAGCTTTACCGCAAGGCTGATAAAGTAAAATGGATTGTGTTGTTTACTACAGCATTTATGGCTATTAAGCATATCAAAATGCTGCCTTTCTGCGCGATAGCGGTTGCCTGTTATTGTTATGATGATATTGTACCTGCTTTTCAGAAAGTCAATCAAAAATTTATCTATATATTGCTTATATTTGTTTCTTTGTTCACTATTACAACAAAAGTATTTGAAGCTCCAATTAATTTTTCAATATATCCGGTTACTGAGATTGAATTCGTTAAAATAAATAATTTAAAAGGGAATATACTCGTCGATTTTGGTCTCGGCAGTTATACATCATATAAGCTGTATCCGCAATGCAAAATTTTTATGGACGGGCGTTATGAAGAAGTTTATCCTGATAATCTTGTCGTTTTAAATGATAAGTTCTACGCATCTAAGGCTGGCTGGGATGATATATTGAAAGAATTTCCGCCTGACATTATCCTCATTCAGAGCAATCTGCCGGTATACAAACTTATGCAAAAACGCAATGATTGGAAATTGATTTTTAATGGTAATGCATTTGGTGTTTTTATTAAGGCAGATAAGTATACAGGCAACTATAAACTGCCTTCTCTGGAAAGGGAATATTACAAAAATACTTTATTTGATACTAATATAAAATTTATCAGGTAACATTATGGAACTTAAAAGTAAAATAGAATATGCATGCTTATTTGGCGGCGGCGCAATGCGCGGTACAGCTCATGTGGGCGTCCTCAAGGCTTTAGAAGAATTAAATATTTCAATTAACACAATAGCCGGCTCTTCTGTCGGGGCAATTGTAGCGGCTCTGCTTGCTGTGGGATACACATCCGCTGAACTTAGAGATGTCTTTTTAAAGGTAAATTTTGAATTATTCAGAGATATTCATTTTGGGTTTGGAGAAAAATTTGCAATTAGCAAAGGTGAGGTATTTCTGGAATGGATAAGAGAACTTATAGAGAAAAAATATTATGGTGAAAATTACTCAAAAGGTGAAAATAAACCTGTAACCTTTAAGGATTTGAAGAAAAATTTGGTTATAATAACAACTGACTTGTCCCACTTTAAATGCAAAGAATTTTCGCAAGTAAAGACGCCGGACTTTGAAGTTGCCTATGCCGTCAGAATATCTTCCAGTATGCCTGGTTTGATGAAACCCCTGGAATACAATAATGTACTGCTTGTAGATGGTGATTTGCAAAAATCATGGCCAATGTGGCGACTCACTGATACTCTTAATAACCAAAGTGGGCGAATTCTTGAAGTGAGGCTTGAAGGCGACTGCAGCGGCAATGATATGAATGCAATAAACTACGCCAATACTGTGTATAGCTGTATTACATCAATTGCTACCGATTATGTACTGGACAGATACTCAGGCAACGACAAATATGATTTCATTATAATAAATACCGGAGATATGATTATTCTTGACTTCAATCAGGCAAAAGAAAAACGTGAATACCTTATGGAGCTGGGATATAAACAGACTATAAAATATTTTAGAGAGTATTTGCCAAAGAAAAAAGACCATCTCTTTGAAATATATGACCGCATTTATTCCATGTTTAACTCTTTTAATAAGGCATTATGCGGCAGCAACGTGATAAAAGCAAAAACTATTTTAGGTGAAATATTTATATATTTTGCGGATCATGCCCAATTTATGGATGCAGGTGATTTAAATGCGATCTATAGATTAAAAGATGATTTTCTGGCAAATATTAAATATCCGGCACTGTTCGGACGTACATCACTGAAAAATTCCAAGGAAATTCTTTCCGAAACTGAAACTATTATTGAAATGATTAAGGAGAAACTGATTGATTTAAAAAATTATCAAATATTATTAAAGAATAATAATATTGACAATTAAGATTGTTTTTACTACAATAAATATCGTAGCCAATTTGAAAAACAAATATTCAAAAGCCCTGGTGGCGGAATCGGTAGACGCGTTGGACTTAAAATCCAATTGGGTTAATCACTCAGTGCCAGTTCAAGTCTGGCCCAGGGCAGTATTCTTACAGAGACTTATTATTTAAGTCTCTTTTTCATATCTAAACACGTTAATCAAAGAATTGTTTAATCTCATCCCAGCAAAATTGTTTTGATCGCGCAAAATCGCTTAATGCAGCAGATGATTCTTCCTTCAGACTCTGAAACTTTTCATCAAAATCAGAAAAATCTTCCAGTGATAATAAAGGTATAGATGCATCATTTGCGAGTTGTTCAACTTTTATATCATAATTTATGCCTAAGGATTTAACACCGGCTTTTATACCTATAATCAAAGCATGAAATCGCATTGCAATAAGATATTCGAGAGAAGAAAGCTGCTCTGCAATGCTCAGTAGGGAATTATTTGTAACAACTTCAGTTTTAATATCTTTAGATATATTATTAAGTTTTATTCTAAAACTATTGCAAATATCCAAATCTAAGGCATCCTGCAAGGAAAAAATCTTAATTTTTTTGTCCGAAAAATTTTTGACAACCAGATGCGCAAGAACGTTTAAAAACTCATCGCTTACTGTTTTAAATTCGCGTAACTGAACACCAACTTCATATGCATTATTAACATGGTTTACATCAATTGAATAAACCGGATCTGATACAAGTTTTGCTTTAATTTTGTATTTTTTTAAAAGATTATAGCTATTTTCGTCCCGTACTGTTATGAAACTACAAAAACGAATTATATTCATAACAATAAATCTTGCAAAACTGTTGTTGATTGGTCCTATTCCTTGAGCAAATATTATAACTTTTTTTCTAAAAAAAAGTGCAATAAATATGATTAAAGAATAATAAATAAGACTTTTTAAACTGGTTACATCCTGCAGAAGGCTGCCGCCGCCGGATATGATAATGTCACATTTAATAATTGTTTCTATGACCTGTGGTAAATTAAAACTGCAAACTGCCTTAACATCATGTACAGATGAAGACCAGTCAGGATTTGAAGAAAAAACTGTAATGTCAGTATTCCATTGTTTTAATTTGGAGAGAAGAACAGACAAAATTTCTTCATCACCAAAATTATTAAATCCGTAATAACCTGATATTACGACTTTTTTAGTCACATCTTCCTCCATTATAGAGTCTGAAAATTTCATCAGCATACGGAATTGATTTTATAGCCCCCATTTTACCTGCCTGCAGACCTGCTACTATTGAACCAATTTTAGTTGCCTCAAGAGGGGAATAACCGTGCACCATTGCGTGCAGAAAACCGCCGTTGAATGCGTCGCCTGAGCAGGTAGTATCAACAACGGATTTTGCAAAAAACTCAGTAAATTTAACATTACCATTGAAACCTGTATAATATCCTTTTTTCTCGCTGGATTTTATCACAACAGTACTTACACCAATATCCCAGAGTTTTTTGATTATATTTTCCGCAGAATCAAGCTCCAATATATTAACAGTATCATATTTGGCACTCAAAAATACAATATCAATATCTTCTATAACACTATTGAAATATTCTCTGGCGTCGTCAGCTGATGCATATAATGCTGAATAATTAGGATCATAAGCCGTAAGAATTCCATTATTCTTTGCAATTTTAAAAGCTTTGCCAACCGCTTCACGCGCAGACATTGAAAGGGTTTGCGTAACACCTGATGCATAAACTAATTTTGCAGATTTTATATAGTCTTCAGAAATGTCATCAATAGATAGTTTGGAAGGGGCTGTTTTTTTTCTGTAATAGGCAAATTCTTTTTCATTGGCAGCAGGACGCGCGATAAAATATACACCATTTTGCTCCTCAGCAAGTTTAACCTGAGAAATATCAAGTCCTTCAGCATTCCAGCTGTCGAGAAGAAAATCTCTAAAGGCATCATCTCCGACTTTTGTTATGAATCCTACATGGGACCCCGCTCTAAGTGCAGCAATTGCAGTAGCAAGGGCATCTCCACCATAATATTTATACATACATTCGGCACAGCTTAATTTTAAATCAGTTGAAAATTCAACTAAACTTTCACCAATAGTAATAATATCAAGTTTTTGTTCCATACTTTATCCCTTTAATTCCGAAACTATTTTGCGTGCTCTTGATGTAATTTCTGACAGTGAGTATCCCTCGTAAAAATCTCTTCCAACCCCCACGGAATGAGCACCTGCTTTTATGTAATCAGCGACCTCTGATAATTTTACATTGCCGGTAGGCATGACTTTCAAAAAAGGCATAGGTCTTAATAAATCCTCAATATACAAAGCCCCGCCCATGGCTGTAATAGGGTAAATTTTAACAAGCGGTATACGTGCTTTCCAGGCACTATATGCTTCATTTGCCGTAGAAGTTCCGGCAATATAGGGAACCAATCTGTCTTTTGATATTTTAACGATATTCATTTGGAATATTGGTGAAGACAGTATTTCCGCACCATACTCAATCGCCGTTTTCGCCTGAAGTGCCGTAATAATTCCACCGGCACAAACGCTTGCATGCTGAGAAATTTCTTTAATAACACCAAACATATCCGTATTTTCAATGTTAATTTCAAGAATTTTTATTCCTCCATCTATTAAAGCCATTGCTTTATCACGGATACTTTTAGAATCTTTGCCTCTCAATATAGGCATTATTTTTTCTTCTGATAATATTTCTATTAAGTTTTTGTTCATAATTTGTCCTTTTACCTGAGTTATTATATCATAAAATAAAGATTAGAGGAATAATTTAAAAATGGCGAATTTCAAAGCTAGATTAAAATCTAAAAGTTTCTTTGTATACTCAACATTAATACATATATTTTTATCTGTAATAATCATAATAACTTCATATTTATTTTTTGTACCAAATGTTTACAATTTTATGGTAAGCAATTTTTCGGCGCGGAATCTCGGTGATAAAGACATTGTATTAATTGTTATAGACGACAAATCCGTTGATAAGCAGAGGTGGCCGTGGAAACGAGAGTTATATGCAAAGATTTTTGACTACCTGCATGATTATGCACATACTGAAATCATAGGGTTTGACTCTATACCTTCTGCTCCGGATTACGAAAATCCCGAATCTGATAAAAGATTTTTTGAATCCATTAAACGTATTGACAATTTTGTTGTTGGATTTTCTCCGTCTACTGCAGAATATGAAAAAACTCTAGCCGGATATGATAATAAATTTCGCGATAAATTCGCAATAAAAGTTAATGATAATAGAAGTTATATACCTGTTTCAAAATACAAAAGTATATCATATTACCCTGAAGCTTATTTTAATTCCGTGAAATATGCAGGATCTGTAAATAATACACAAAATATAAACGGGTATCTGGTACAGGCAGACCAGACTGTCACTGTTAATAATGCCGTATACCCTTCACTGGCTTTGCGCATGTATATGTTTCTTAACAAAGCCGATACTCTTACACTCACTGATGATAATATTCTGGTAAATGCGACTAATTTAGATATTCCTGCTTTTTCCAGCGCGAACGGAATGCAGACACATATCCATTTTTATAAACGATTTAATAATTCGGAATATTCACATCCAAAATATTCTGCAATTGATATTATAGACTCGTACGATGCGCTAAAGTCCGGTAAAACTCCAATTATTGATCCGGCAGAATTCAATAATAAAATAGTTCTTGTTGGGGCTAATGCAAGAGCGTCTGCACTTGGACTTGAAGATACTGTTCCTACTCCTATGCTGCAAAAGCATCCGGGAGTTGATATTCAGGCTACAATTCTTGATAACATTATAAATGATGAATTTATAACACTTCCGCCGTTTAGCTGGGAAATAACTATTATTATACTGCTTTCTATTTTAACATTTGTGCTCATAAGCAGACTTTCGTTCTTTAAATCTCTCAGCGTGCTTATAGCAATAGGTATTGCTTATTTCATATTTTGTATTTTCGGCTATATAAATGACATGGCATTTGATGTTATAACACCACTTCTTGTTCAGCTTATAACAATGATTTTTGCCTATTCATTCAGGTTTATTCTTGAAGGTAAAAATAAAGAAAAAATTAAACAGGCTATGGGTAAGTATTTATCTCAGGATATTATGCAGAATGTAGTTAAAAATATTGATGATATAAGACTTGGCGGGAAAAAAGCTAATGTAACTGTTCTGTTTGCGGATATCAGAGGATTCACCAGTATGAGCGAAAAAATGACTGCAGAAGAAGTTTCAATGATATTAAATGAATACTTTAGTGAAATCGAACCTATTATCACAAAATACAACGGTGTAATAAATAAATTCATAGGTGATGCAGTAATGGCAATATTCGGTGAACCGATACAAGATATAAATCACCCTACTAATGCTGTAAAATGTGCATATGACATGCTTAAAAAAGTTGATTGGCTTCAAGATAAATGGTTGAATGAAGGCAAACCGAAAATTGAAATAGGCATTGGTATTAATACCGGAGAAGCTTTTGTAGGTAACATCGGGTCAGAAAAACGTCTTGAGTATACTGTAATCGGCGATATGGTTAATCTGGCAAGCCGAATAGAAAGTTATAACAAAGTTTACAAAACTAATTTTTTGATAAGCTCCTCCACTTACGCACAGGTCAGTTCTATTGTGGATGTAATTAAAATAAGCGAAGTTACAATACGTGGAAAATCAAAAAAAATGGATATATATGAGGTCTTGAGAGTCAGCAGCAATGATTGATAACCTTGAACAGCTTAAACGCGCTATTGATGTGGAAATAAAACACAAATATATTGATATTCATGGCAAAAGCCAGGCTTTTTCGTCTTTCATAAAAAAAGAGGCTGAACGATATTATAAACTTTCACATAAAAATCCTAAGTGGTCAGTAATTATTGAAATTTTTGAACATTATCCTTTTGAAAACGTTACCGGACGCAGACTTGCCATTGACAGGCTTATTAAAGTTATAAAGTCTGAAGTAGATACAGCAAAAGAGACATCCTCCAAGGATAATACAATAAAGAAACCGGCAGACAAGCTAGATGTAATGTATATAAAAGGAGTAGGACCCAAAATAGCGTACAAACTCAATAAACTAGGTATTTACACGGCTCAGGATTTAATAACATATTTTCCTAAAAAACATGTGGATTATTCTTCAAGAACACTTATCCGTAATCTTAAAGAGGGCGAAAACACAACTGTTTTCGGATACATAAGATCTGTAAGCGCATTTAACTCGAAAAATAATTTATCCGTTGTTAAAGTCAAAGTATTTGATGAGAGCGGCACACTTGAATTAAGTTTTTTCCAGGCAAAATCAAATCGCTATGCACTGGAACGCACAAAGGCACAATTCCCGCAAGGTGCAGGCATTATGCTTTCCGGTACAGTCAAAATGAATAATTACAGTCATCAACTTACATTCGACAAACCTACTTATTCAATTATGACCGGAGAATTTCTGGAAAATAGCGCATCTAATCTTAATGTTGCCAGAATTGTACCTGTTTACGGTCTTTGTGAAGATTTAAGTATAAAAGTCCTCAGAAGAGCTATTTATAATGCCATTCAGCTTTATAAAGGTGAAATTATAAACATCTTGCCGGAAGAAATCAGAAAAAAATACAATGTTTTAGATAAAAATATTGCTGTTGAACAAATACATTTTCCGGAGAGTATGGAAATGTTAGAACAGGCACGTTTCTCCTTAATTTTTGAGGAGTTATTTCTGATACAGTTGAAAATGGTCAGACTTAGAGAAGAAACTGCAAAAAATCATTCTTCATTGGCTTTAGAAGTACATAAAAATGGTCTGGTTGAAAAATTTATAAAAAGTCTGCCTTTTGAATTAACAGGCGGGCAAAAAAAGGCTATAAACGAAATCTTAAATGATTTACACTCTGACAAACCTATGGGAAGACTTTTGCAGGGGGATGTAGGAAGCGGTAAAACGGTTGTCGCTACAGTTATGCTGCTTGCCGGAGTAGAAAACGGATATCAGGGCGCACTTATGGCTCCAACTGAAATTCTTGCTCAACAGCACTACAATAATTTACAGCAATGGCTGACTCCGCTTGGACTTAGTGTCGGATTATTTTTGGGAAGTCAGGGGAAAAAAGTTAGAGAAAAATTTCGTACGGATCTGCTTAATGGTCAAATGAATATTGCGGTCGGAACGCACGCGCTTATTCAAGAAGGAGTAGAATTTAATAATCTTGGCGCGATTGTTGTCGATGAACAGCATAGATTCGGAGTCAAGCAGCGCAATGTTCTCAAGAAAAAATCCCTAAATCCCCAAATGCTTACAATGACTGCAACTCCTATACCGCGTACACTTGCTTTGACGCTGCATGGAGATTTAGACCTCACAATTATTGACGAGCTGCCCAAAGGACGATTACCGATAAAAACATCTCTTGTAACCTCTCATAAAAGCGTATATCAACTTATAAAAAAAGAAGTGGACGCCGGTCGTCAGGCATATGTCGTTTATCCGCTAATAGAAGAAAGCGAAACTTTGTCAGCCAAAGCCGCAACAATTGAGGCGGAAAAATTACAAAAAGAAATTTTTCCGCAGTTTAGAATAGGACTTCTTCACGGAAAACTAAAAAATGATGAAAAAGAACAAATTATGTCGGATTTTAAAAATCATAAATACGATATACTTGTATCGACAACCGTTGTAGAAGTAGGTGTTGATGTACCTAATGCAACAGTCATGCTTATTGAAAACGCAGAACGTTTCGGGCTTTCACAACTTCACCAATTGCGAGGACGTGTTGGACGTAACGATTTACAATCGTATTGTATTCTGCATACGTCCTCAAAGTCTCAGGAAACAAGGACCAGATTAAATATTATGACTGAAACCAATGACGGATTTGTAATTGCTGAAAAAGATCTGCAATTGCGAGGTCCCGGTGAATTTTTAGGCACCCGGCAAAGCGGTCTGCCGGATTTAATTATCTCGGATATTGTAAGAGATGCAAAAATTCTTGAGCTTGCCAGAAATGAAGCTATACAATTTGTAAAAACTCATGATATATCGCAATACCCTCTTCTGGAAAAAGTAACTAATCTGCAAATGTACAGTAGTCTTGACATTTAAATCTTTTGTAAACAAATGTAAAGCAAATTTTTTGATATATAGCAATTATTTAAATAGTATATACTTTATATATGTATAGACGTATATAACATGAGGTATAAAATTATGTCACCACATATTCCTGCATTTTTTAGACACAGACCGATCTACGGCGGTAGAACATTTAACCACACCGATATTATTAACATCAATGTTGGAGGTGGTCACGGCTGTGGAGGTCATGTAAATCATTGCGGCGGTGGTTTCGGAATGAGTCGTGCCGGAGCTTGGGCTTGGGGAATAGGTTTATTCACAAGCATGCTCGGCGGATTATTTAATAAGGGCTCACAAACTACAGTAATCCAGCAGCCAACTATGATGATGCCTGGATATTCAGGATACAATATGGGATTTAACGCCGGTTTATATACACCGGGCGGTTATAATATGGGATTTAACGCCGGATTGTATGGCGGCGGTATGCAGGCAGGCGGCTACAATAATGGATATAATACAGGATTTAATGCCGGTTTATATAATAACGGCAACAGTAATCTTGGACAGCTTGGAACTATGCAGGGATTATATGGACAGCAGCAAGCACAGTTAACATCCAAAAGTAATGAATTAGCCGCTATGGTCAAAGATTTAAATAATGACTACGGATTTGCATTCGGGCAAAATGAAGAAGTGCCGCAAATGAGTGCTAATGGACAGCAGTACACCTATAAAGGTAAGACTTTTGATACTGTAACAGATTTAAGAAACTTTATTGAGCAGCAAGAAGGATTGATACAGTCTAGACCTGATACAAATCCTGTTGATACAGAACCGGTAATACATCACGAAGACTTAGAAGAAGATGATGAGGTTGATAGCTCTGAAGCTGATGATGTCGATACAACTCAGGTACCACCGGGTTCGGAAGATACTGAAGAGACCGAAGAGACAACTCATACAAATCCAACAGGTTCAGGAAATGAAGACATTGAGGATACTTCTGTCAAACCGGGCAACAGCGATCCGGCAGTATCAGACCCCGAAACTGATCCTGCAGAAGACAGCCACTCCAGACAGGTAACTATGACTAAAGCGCAGGCTGATAAAATGATGGACGAATTGATGAATGAATTCGGAAAAATTCCTTCCGGTGTAATTCTAAATTCAAATGGAACATTTGATTATGGTGAATATAAAAATCTAAAAATGAGTGCGCTAAAATATGCTGTACGGGCACAAGAAAATTATGATAAAGCACCTGAATCTAAAGTATCATACAATAATTTTGTCAATAATGATAAAGACAGAATGTACACTGACGGACAAATAAGTATAACTAAGCAACAACTTTCTAATACGGAAACATATGGGGCTTTCTTGTTGAGAAATAACCAGGATACATCTATAGAATTAGGCAAACGCACTACGAGTGATTTTGAAAAAACATTTGAAAACATGTTTGAAGACAATGTAAAAAATGCCAAAACACATATTACAGAACAAGAATTCATAAAATACCACAAAGATTATGAAAACAACGCGAGAAACGGATTTATAAAACGTGATAGTGAAAGACAAAAATATGATACCGTTGATATGACAGGGGCTGATGAGGCTCATTTGAAAAACGTGTTCTATGCAATGTCTAAAGGTACAGGTTCTGTTACCAAACAACAATATGTCCAATTTATGACTGACTTGTTCTCACAACATAGCGGTAAATTAACAAGAGCACAATTAGATGACTTCTGTGTCAACTGGTTAAACAAAAATAGTTAAATTGCACACAAAATCTATCACTAAAAAAATACATATGACTTCCTTTAAAGGAAGTCATATTTTTATTAACAAAAGTTAACAATTCATCTCCAAAAAGGCAATTATTTAAAGAATATATACTTTATATATATAAGAGTATAAAATAAGAGGAATACATTATGGCTATGTATAACATGGTCGGGTGCAACACCAGCCGCACAGCGGCGGGCGGGGTTGCGCTAAGAGCCGGACAATTCAGAGGCTACAAACCAGCAGTAAAAATCCAACAAAATACATATATTAACGAAAAAGTTATTATAAATACAAAACAAAATAGCTGTTGTGCGCAACCAGCTCTAGGCTATGTTCAACCACAAGTCGGCTGGATGGATGCACTACCAGCATTTATGACGGGGTTAGCAAGTCTATTGGGAATATTTAAAAAAGATGACTCAACTCCGGTTGAAGATGGTAAAGGAGGTAAAGATCCTGTTACTCCGCCGACAACACCTCAACCTGAAGTAGTCCATAAAGAGACTGTTGCAGATGATCCGGAAATTGAACAGGATCCTAAAGATGTTTATGATGCTAAAATCACACCTAAAACTGTAGAACAAGAAGGGGCAACACATACAGTAAAACACGGCGAATGCTGGTATGATGTACTTGATGCAAAATATCCGGGTATCTCTGGGGCTGACAGAAAAGCTGCAATGCGTGAACTGAAAAAAGCAAATGGAATGACAAACTTTAATTCAGCAGACATGCCAAGAAAAATGTATCTGCCAAATGAAATTAAAGTTGGGGATAATGTATATAAATTAAATAATGATAATAGCGTTGTTGGCACTGTAAAAGAATTTACAGAAGGGGGTATGTACAACGCTCAAATACCAACATCGCAATCCACGACGTATGATGTTACCGGTACAAAGAACGGTGAAGATGCATACAGTGCCTCATTTGATTCGCGTGATGCTGCAGTGGCAGCAAGAGATAAATGGTTATCTCAGAATGAAGAATAGGTACCTCCTGAAGTTAAACAGGAGGTATTTTTTTGCCTGTTAAATTGTTAAGTAATATTAAGCCTAAATTGGCTAAAAAAGGCAATTATTTAACTTATATATACTTTATATATATAAGAGAGTACAACAAAAGGATACTACAATGAGCATGAATATTGTCGGACGAGGCTATACCAGCACGCCTGTCAAAACAATTAAACCTCAATCCTACAACGGTGTTAGAAGCACCGGGTTTAAAGGTGTGAATGTCATTGTAGGCGGCGATACCCATATTAATAAAACAACTATCGTTAATGTGGACAGTGGCGGCGGTTGTTGTGAAGGCAAAAAATCAAGCTGGGCAGACAAGCTTGTCGGCGGGTTGACACTCGCAACAGGATTGGTTGGACTTGGCGGAATGATAGCAAGTCTATTTGGCGGTAAAGATAACGTTGAAGGAACTGAAGATCAGGGGGCACCAGAAAATCCGGATAACAATTCGACTGAACCGGCTAAAGATGATACAGGTACGAATAAAACTCTATTCGGCGGTATGTTACAGGGAGTTACTATAACAGCCAAAGCCCCGGAAGGAGTTAAGGTTAAACCGTTTGAAAGCAATTTACCTGAAGATATTAATCAGGCTGCTTCCGAACTACAATCTATGTATAGTGGTATTGTTAAAGACATCTCCTTAGAAAAACAAAGTGACGGAACCTATAAAGTTACATTCACTTTCCCTGATACTCTTAAATATGGAGGAGACACGGCTGCAATAACAGCTAATTCAATAAAAACATCCGACGATCTGGATAAAGCACTTGATAAAGCAATGACTCAGCTATATACGGGAAATACGAGCAGTAATCCGTTTGCACCTAAGACTGAAACTGAATAATTGATTGTTTAGAAATTTTACAATAATTTGCCAGAATCCATATAAGACGTTATAATTAATTTGTATAGAATTATGAGGTTTGTTATATGGAAGATTTAAAAGTTGCAGTAGGCTCAGACCATGGCGGCTTTCGCTACAAAGAACAAATTATTGAATATTTAAAATCCAGAAATATTCCTTATTTTGATGTCGGTACTCATACGCCGGAAGCTTGTGATTATCCTATTATTGCAAGAAAAGTTGCAGAGCTTGTAATTTCGGGTCAGGCAAACCGCGGTATTCTTGTCTGCGGTACAGGTATAGGAATGTCTATTGCTGCAAATAAAGTAAAAGGAATTAGGGCTGCACTGTGCGGTGATACTTATTCCGCAAGAGTATCACGTGCACATAATAATTCTAATATACTTTGCCTGGGTGAACGCGTTATTGGTGAACATCTGGCTTTGGATATTGTAGATATCTGGCTGAAAACAGGATTTGAAGGCGGTCGCCACAAACGAAGAGTAGATCTTATTGAATAATTGGTAAAAGGATACAAAATGAGTGAAGAAGAATTAAGCTCCAAAAAACTTGCATGCGTTATAGCAGGTTCCTTAGATGATAAACTTGGTAAAGATATTACGATACTTAATATTAGCAATGTATCATCTTTAGCCGACTATTTTGTGATTGTAACAGGTGATTCAACGCCGCATGTTAAAGCACTTATGGAAAATACAAAAGAACAAATAAAAAAGCATTTTTCAAGACTGCCTATCAGGATGGAAAATGATACTAAAAATCGCTGGAATTTACTTGATTATGGGGATGTAGTTGTTCATATTCTGCATCGCGATGAAAGAGAAACATATGCTATAGAAAAATTCTGGAGTAACGCTTTTAGTATACCTGAAAGTGAGTGGCGTGAAATTTCTAAGGATTATACACAGTATAGCTAATGCTAATGTTACATTTTAGAAATATTTTGCAATACTTTTATTATGGGTTACAATTGTATTAATGGTACAAACAGGGAAATTTTTATGGAAAAATCAGAAATAGATAAGAAGATAAATGAAACAATACTTGCAATGGCAAAAGACCCGCAAAATCCGGATCTCTACCACCAATTATCTGAATTATATATTCAGGAACAGAATTATGATAAAGTCATTTCTGTTTTAGAAAGTCTTTTAACCATACACCCGAATGATGTTCAGGGACTGATTGGCATGGGAACAATGTGGTTTTATGAAAAAGATTTTAGAAAATCACTATCATACTACAATCGTGCTGTTGAAATTAACCCTAAAAACTATCTGATATACTATAACATTGGTAATGTATTTGCTGAATGGAAAAATTTTGATAAAGCTTTATTCTACTACAACCGTGCCATTGATCTGAATTCAACAAACCCTGAAATATACAATGCTATTGCGCTTTTATATCAGGATATAGAAGAATATGTTGAGGCAAAAGCTTATTACGAAAAAGCACTATCACTTGATCCTGATAATATTACGGCACTTGTTGATATGGGTAATGTTTGTTTTAAATTATTTGACTATGAAACTGCTTTAGAGCTATATAAACGTGTGTTTTTACTAAATCCGGACAATAAGATTGTTGCAATATGTATCGGTAATACTTTAACATTAATGCGAGAACGCCAGCAGGCTTATAATTACTTTGAGAAAGCCTTAACAATGGAAGGCGATAATTATCAAGCATATATTTGTTATGCAATCTCACTATCTGAATTTGGTGAATATGATATGGCAGTGGAAATGTATAAACGTGCAATCAATGTTTCTCCCAAAGAAACCAATGCACAGATTTTGCTCGCTAATCTATACACTAACTTCAATCATCTGGATCAGGCAATGGAGCTGTATAGACAATGCCTTACTCTTAAGCCTAACAGTGCTGAAACATATATGCTTTTAGGTAATGCTCATTATCTTCAGGGAGATATTGAGCAAGCTATTGCCTCTTACAGAGCATCAATAAATATTGAACCTGAAAATGATGAATTCAAACTAATTTATTATCAAATCATTGACGAGTATATTGATAAAAAACGTAATGGAGAACTTGAAAAGGTATAATGGACAGTAATAAACCATATTTTATTGAAAGGATTGTTGCCGCATTAAGTTATCCTACAATGGGACTGATTGGTTTTGTGTGGTTAATTTTAGGACTTTTTACAAATGCAAAATTAAGACCTTTTATGCAATACCATATATTTCAGTCAATATTTATTTCAATAGCACTTGTGCTTTTAAATATGCTTTTTGCATTTTTAATAAATATAATAAGTGTTGTACCATTTATAAATGTGTTAGTTCTTAATATAATGGTATTTTTAAACTCACCGGTATTTATGAATTACTCTATTATACAAATTGTTATTGCACTGGCATTATTGTATCTGGGAGTTACTGCATTTTTAGGAAAATACACATATATACCTTACGTATCTGAAATTATTGATCAGAATGTAAGACATTAATATCATACTTCGTCTAATTTGGTCAACACAACAGCATTTGAAAGCGGGATACCGCCTTTAACCTGCGGCTTATTGACAATCTGACCGTTTATGTACATTACGGTTGACCCTCCGCCATCAAGGTTAATTGCTCCAACACAGCCTACGGATTTCATGAAATTCGCAAGCTCCATTAATGTCATTCCGATAGAACTTCCTTCACGTCCGTCAACAGCAACAAGAATTAGATTGTTGTCTGCTGTATAACCGATTGCACTGCGCGGATTACGCCCGCCAATTGCTCCCAATTTTTGTGCAGTCATATCTACAAAAACTTCACCATTTTTTACTAAATACGGACCGCCGCTGATTATGTGACGGACATTTTTCCACTCCGGAGTTGTAGAAATATCAACTTTAACCTTTTTTACTCCCCATAGTTTTTGTAATTGAGACTTAGGACCCACAATAACATAACCGTCATCCGGAATATTCATAGAATTGGCAGAAGCTGCAATTATCTGACCGGAATTATCAATCGCAATTTGAGTACCGTATTTAGGAGAGGCAGGAGAAGTCTTTCCCCAGACTGTTGTATATGCAATTACATGTGTTGAAAGCATTCGCGGTTGATTAATATTATCAATTTTAATATTCAATGAACGCGTTTTAACAGATGCATTTAACTGCACACGTGCAACATCAAACCCGTCATCAAATATACCAAGTGCGACTCTATCATAAATAGGTCCTGTGTACATAGTTTCATCAATCATCAAAGTCCCGAGAGGAACACCGCTCTGCGGTTTAAAATATGTACCGTTTAAAGCAACTATTGCGTTTGTATTTTTTGCTATGCTTGAAATTGTTTTTCTGCTCTTTAAAGTTTGAGAAGATGATAAGGCGGGTCTTAAAACCAGATTGTCTGCAAGCTTGCTGTCCATTTCTACTAGATTAATTCTTACCGGTTTACCCGCATAGTATTTTGTAAGTTTAATATGCTTTACCCCGCCGGTAACATCCGTAATAATAGCTTTAGGATATTTTTGCCTTACAGATTCATCAAACTGTTTTTTTCGCACTTCGGGTGATATTTCACTGAATATCTTTTCTTTAACCTGACCGGTATCAAGATTTAGGGGCTGCACAGATTTTTTGGCGATATAAATATCGCTTGCATGGATAGAAAGCCCTTGAAAACAAATAAGTGTTGTAATAATAGAAATACCTGCGAAAATACCGACTAAACTGCTATTCTCATTTTGCTGCACAGAAAACATAGTATCCATAATGTCACCTATAGATTAAAAAAGTAACCGGATACCTTTTTGTTTTAAGAGTGGTGTGGGGAATAACACTCGTCAAGGGGTGTACACCAAAACTGATATTCACTTTTTCGGGCGTTTAGGAGAAGTTGCTATCTGTTTGGAGTTTGAATTTTACTAATAAACCACAGCCGTATTATCCAAATCCATTCAGGGTATACGCCCCTCTACTACAATTATAGCACAAAATGCAAAATCCCGCAACCCCATATCGGGAAAGGGATACAAAACTAAATAGAGGCATTTTTACACTTTTTTTTTTTGAGTTTATAGCTCAAAAAATGTAAATAATTATTAAAGCACACGCAAATATTCATATGTTTGAGTTTTCAAGCAAGATAGCAAAATACAATTAAGGAGTTAAATTTAATGGATAGAATCAATTCTTGTGGCAGCCGTATAAACTTTACAGCCAAATTAGATGTCAGCCAGATGACAACAAATGTAAAACGCTGGAAAAACATTGCGCAGATCTTTGAAACCAAAACAGCAGACGCACCGCATGACACAATTATACTTATGAAGGATGAACAAGGAGCAGTCGATATCTGCCATATGCTGAAAGACAGCGGCATTAGTTACTGTAAACTGGCTAAGGAAAAAATCAGCAGCCTCTTAAAAAATCCTGATGAAAAGGTTGCTGATTCTATGGCAAAGCTACTCGATATATACAAACACACAAATAAAAACATTGATTTTGCTCGCGACCTATTGAAAAAAATGGAGAAAAACGACAGAAGTCTTGACTCAGAATTTGCCGGAGAATTCTGGAAATTAATATTTAATAAATGCACAAGAGATGTACAAAAATCTATTAACAAAGATCCTGCATTAAGATTATTTAAAAAAGATTAGTATTTTTAGTCCATATTGCATGAATTAAAATTTGAGCGGATAGTCATCAGGAATTTTCCAGCCGTTCATCTGGATCAACTTTGTACAGTAAGCATTATAAGTTTCTCCACAACCATAACCGTCTCCTGCATGTAACAGTCCCTCTTTTGTTCCGTCCCAATTCCAAACATATGGCGAAAATTTTAAGCCTTTATAATAAACCTCCTCATTATCTCCGGTTCTTTTTATACTAAATAGAAACGAATTAACTCCTCGTTTTAGCTCTTTACCCGGTTCATAATCTATGAACAGTGAAAAATCATGAAGTTGGTTTGGATGAATAGCTAAAACTGACCCATCCGATAAATAAATAAGCAGATAATGATATACTTCATCACCTACATTAACATAGACATCAGTTTCTAGTTTATCAAATTTCAGGTAATTTTTTAAATATTTATTAAACCATGCATATAGTTTTTCATCACTGTTGTAGACGCCATGAATTCCCATATCCCAGTTTTCCACAGGACCGTTGTCTATTTCAGACATTTGTATTGCCTGACACATCATTGAATAAAATCTTGCAAGTCTGGTTTCAACGACCTTCTTTTTGTAAGATTGGACAAGATTTGGTATTGTCAAAGCTGCCACCACACCGATTATTGCCAGAGTTATTAGTACTTCAGCAAGTGTAAATGCTGCTTTAGCGGTCTTACGAGTAGTGGGGCAAGCTGGCTTTGTAAAAGTTGTGAAGAATTTTTTCATATCATACTCCTTGTAGTTTTATTAAATAACAATATGACTTATTGTATATATAATATTACATGTCATATTAATTGTCAATCATGTCAGATTACACTTTATAATAAATAAATGATTGAATTTAAATTAGACGACTTAATATGGCGGCACAGAACAACCGCAGAAGATATATTTCAAAAAACAGGCATAGGAAAATCAACCATTTCTACAATCAGAAACGGGAAAAATATAAACATTAGTATTCACACACTTGACAAACTATGCAAATACTTTCATTGCAAAGTCGGCGATATAATGGAATATGTTGAAGATTGAAACTGCCTTAAATTATAGAGTTAGCCTAATCAACATCTACAGGTTCACGCTGAATTTTCTCAATAGCCTCACGCGCGGTAAAGACAAGTGCCTCAGGAACATTTGAAATGGTCGTAAACTGTCTCAAAACATCGACTACACGCTTAAATGAGCGTACAATATCACCTTCACCCATATCAATATCTTCAATTACGGTTTCCCATTCTGCCCCTTCGACCCATAATTCAATCATTGAGGCAAAATATGGATTTATATACATTGGAGCATCAACCTGATAGCGGCTCTGTACCTTTTCAAGTTTACGTCTTATATTTCTAATCAAATTCAATGTCTTACGAATAGGTTCAGAGAATGGTCTATAAGGAATATCTATTCTCAAATCCTCTGTTGTGATAGCACAAATGACACCTGCAAGCTGTGACGGTGTAAGATTTTCCAGCACTCCTGAAAATATAATTTCTGAAATAAATAATTCGTTTTCCGAACGTATCTGGGCTGTTGTAACTCCTTTTGCAGTCGGATAATCATCCACAATATACCCCATATCAATAAGCACAGAACGATGTGCAAGAAATTTATTCCAGAAAATATCGCGCTGACGTTCAATTTCTTTTGCTAGCTTGTTTTGTTTTATTTTCACACGTTCAATAACTTCAATATTCTTTGCATGTTTTTTGTAAAGCTTACAGTTGTCACAGGCACACTCATGCATTTTTGCAAGCATTTCTTTGGTCTCTTTGCCGAATTTGATTACTTCATCGGAAAGCGGTCTATGCTTTGATTTTTCTTGCTTTAGTATTTTCTTATAAGTCTGCCTGTTCTGAACATAAATATTACGCAATTTGTTATACTCAAAGAATTTTTCATCACATAATTTATAAGGACAGACAAATTCACGAGACTTTATTTCTGCATTATATGCATCTTCAAGCTTTAATAATGGCTGTAAACGTGACCCTGAAGAAAAATAGCCAAAACTCTTTAATATCAATTCTTTAGCCTCATCCAAACTAAAACGCTGCAAAAGATTCAATACCATAGAATAACTTGGAGAAAATCGGCTTTCAAGCGGATTAGCAGGACTCAAGACAAGTTCTGCGACCTCCTCAGGGGATTGGAATTGAGTACCAACAACTGTAACATATCCAACCTCATCCATTCCGCGGCGACCGGCACGCCCTGACATTTGTAAAAATTCGCTCGCGGTTAGCATTCTGTGCCCGCTGTCTGTGCGTTTGCTCGTTGAACTTATTACAGTTGAGCGCGCAGGCATGTTTATGCCGGCGGCAAGTGTTTCTGTTGCAAAAACGACTTTTATAAGTCCTTTCTGAAAAAGCTTTTCAACAAGATTTTTCCATGCAGGTAATAGACCGGCATGATGAGATGCAACTCCGCAGAGCAAATATTCAATATGTTTATTCCCGTATAAATGCGGATTTTCTGCAATATACTCATCAACAAACTGTCTGATTTGCGCCTGTTCCGCACATGTTACAAGGTTTAGTGAAGTTGCACACTTTTCCATCTGTTCATCACATTTTTTACGTGAAAATGTAAAATATATTGCAGGCAGCATATCATTTTCAGCAAGATTTCTTACTATATCTTTTACATAGGATCTTTGCTTTTTACGACTTTTATAAGGAACTTTCTTTTCAGGTTTAATTTTTTTATTAAGCTGTCCTGACGGAGTTAAAAGCGGCAAAAGTTTATCAGGCTGAGAACTGTCGAAATAGAAGAATTTCAAAGGCACAGGACGAAAATCAGTATTAACAAGTTCTGTACGCGAATGCACTGTATTAATCCATGCGGTAAGCTCATCAGCATTTGCAACAGTCGCAGAAAGCGCGATTATTTGAACATTAGTAGGACAATAAATTATACTTTCTTCCCAGACAGTACCGCGCTGTTCATCATTCATATAGTGAACTTCATCCAGCACAACATAACGAACATTTTGAAGGTTATCTGCAACAGCCCCGAAATTTGTGCCATAAAGCATGTTACGGAATACCTCAGTCGTCATTACAACAATTTGACCGCCTCTGTTTATTGATGTATCACCGGTCAAAAGTCCCACATTTTCAGTCCCATAACGCTCACAAAAATCATAATATTTCTGGTTAGAAAGTGCTTTTAAAGGAGTAGTGTAAAAAATTCTTGTTCCTTCCTCAAGTGCTTTATGAATTGCATGCTCTGCAATAACTGTTTTGCCTGCACCTGTAGGGGCGCAAACGACTACACTTTTCCCCTCATTAATCAAATCGCATGCTTGTTTCTGAAAATCATCTAATTCAAAAGGAAAATTATACATTCCAACTCCTTAGCTATGTCCACTTATATTATGCCCTAAAAAAGTGATTTTGTAAAATTTTGTTGCATATTGTAGCAAAAAATAATATTACAGGCTTTAATACCCAATAAAGGAGAATACTATGCAGATTAACAATCAAACGCCTAATCAAAATTTTGGAATGGCAATTCATTCTAACTTAAATGTCAATAATGTGTTAAAAGCAAGAATTAAAAGTGCGGCAGCATTGGAAAAATTGAATAAAATAGCAGAGCGTCAGGCACAAAACGATAAAGTGGATATTACATTGTTTTTAAATCCGGACGGAAGAAGTCTCTCAGCAAATGTATATGATGCAAGTGGTAAAGCAGGTACATTTTTCAAATCCTACAGTGAAAATCCGCTTATCAGTTTATTTAAAAGTCCGGTTGGATTTATTAATAAACTATCTAACGTAGCAGATAAACAGGCAGATAAGATTAGAAAAACTGATTTGAATTATGATGATGTTTTTCAAAAAATGTAACCTAAAGAGCGAATGTTTAACAGGTAGTGAACAGTTAACAGTGAATCAGTGAACTGTTGTTACAAAATCAGGCAACGTGAAATATCCACATTGCCTAATTTTTGTATTGGACTTAACGTCTTAGCGTCTTATAGTCTTAACGTCTTTGTAGTTGCACTTCTTTAGCAGTCTCTAATATATAAGAGTAGGCTACGCCTACCCCCCTCCTAGAAATCAAAGATTTCGGTCCTCCCTCGAGGGGAGGACATGAAATATTACAGCCAATGTTGCATTTCACGTTGCCTGATTTATGTAACGGACTTAACGTCTTAGCGTCTTATAGTCTTAACGTCTTTGTAGTTGCACTTCTTTAGCAGTCTCTAATATATAAGAGTAGGCTACGCCTACCCCCCTCCTAGAAATCAAAGATTTCGGTCCTCCCTCGAGGGGAGGACATGAAATATTACAGCCAATGTTGCATTTCACGTTGCCTGATTTATGTAACGGACTTAACGTCTTAGCGTCCTAACGTCTTATAGCCTTTATTAACCCCTTAGTGCCCTGTCTTGGATTTGCTCTACGCTCACGGACTCTCGCCTATTGTGCTTACGCACAAGCCGGCTCGTTCCGTTCGCTATCCGGATTTGCTCACTTCGTTCGCTCCATCCGTCCGCAAATCCGCTAGTGCCTTAGTAACTTAGTGCATTTTCTACATTTTTATTGTCGGCTTTATCAAACCGACATAGAATAAACTCTACTTAGTCGCTCAGACCTAAATCTCTCAAAAGCTTTTTATTATCAGCAAGATGCGCAAGTTTATCATCTTCAAACGGATCAATCATACCATTTTCTATAAGTCCGTTAACTATATCATTATGCGATGTATTCTCCGGATCTGATAGCACAAGTTCTGTAAAATGCTTAATATCGCACTTGCGTTCATACATGCTTAACGCTTTTTTAGTCAGATTATCAAGAAAATCATTCCTACCAAAGGAATACTCAAGCGGATTTGTTGTTCCATCCGCAAATTTTTTTTCTTTTTTATTAAATTTTTGTGCTAATTTTTCAAATATCATACACATATCCTCGATTTTATTATACATGATTTTCGAAATATGGCTATCAATCCATAGATTTATCTTTTCGGGTATTATAGACTTGATTATAACTTATATTTGGAATAAAATAAAGCCATTAAATGAAGAAAAGAGGTTTTATTATGCTTGATATTAAATTAATTAGAGAAAATCCTGAAAAAATCAACGAACTGCTTAAACGACGCAACCCTGATTTATCAATAGATGAAGTCATTGAAATTGATGTCGAACGCAGAAAGGTTCAAACTCAGGCTGATGAATTAAGGGCAAAAAGAAAAGCTGAATCACAAAAAATAGGCGAGCTTAAGAAAAAAGGTGAAAATACTGATGCTATTCAAGAAGATGTGCGCAAACTGGGTGATGAAATAAAAGCATTAGAAGAAAAAGAAACCGAATTGGATGCAAAACAAAAGAATTTACTGCTGCATATTCCTAATATTCCTGATGAAACAACACCAATCGGCGCATCTGAAGATGATAATGTTGAAGTTTATAAATGGGGCGAGCCGCGCAAATTTGATTTTGAATTTAAACCGCACTGGGACATTTGTGAGGCTAAAAATCTGGTGGATTTTGAACGCGGGGTTAAGTTATCCCAAAGCCGCTTTACCCTTTACCGCGGCAAAGGCGCAAAACTTGAACGTGCAATTATAAATTTCTTTTTAGATGTTCATACAGGTGAACAGGGATATGAAGAAATTTTGCCGCCATTTATGGCAAATGCCGCAACAATGACCGGCACAGGTCAATTACCAAAGTTTGCAGAAGACATGTACAAATGCGTTGATGAGGATTTGTATTTAATTCCAACTGCAGAAGTTCCTGTAACTAACATTTATGCCGGTGAAATTCTTTCAGAAGACCAGCTGCCTATGTATATGACGGCTTACACTCCTTGTTTCCGTCGTGAGGCAGGATCTGCAGGAAAGGACACCAGAGGATTAATACGTGTTCACCAGTTCAATAAGGTTGAATTGGTAAAACTATGTACACCGCAAACAAGTAAGGATGAGCATGAAAAATTGACCGAAGATGCTGAAAAAATGCTGCAAATGCTGGAACTGCCGTACCGTCGTGAAGCTCTATGTACAGCTGACATAGGATTTTCGGCAAATAAATGCTGGGATTTAGAAGTTTGGATGCCTTCTTATGGCACTTACAAAGAAATTTCAAGCTGTTCAAATTACGGCGATTATCAAGCGAGACGCGCTAATATTCGCTATCGTGATAAAGAAACCGGTAAAACTCAGTTTGTTCATACAATTAACGGATCAGGTCTTGCGGTTGGTCGTACATTCGCTGCAATTATTGAAAATTATCAACAGGAAGACGGATCAGTTATTATTCCTGAAGTTCTTAGAAAATACACAGGATTTGATAAAATATAACTATGTAGCAGAATTTATCAATATAACAAAAAAACAGGCAATGTACATTGCCTGTTTTTTTAATAATATCTTATGTTTTAGGTGTTGCCCCAAAAGATTTACTTGATTTTGAAGATAATTAAAGTATGTTTATTATACTTTTACTGAACTCTGTAGTTGTAGCATTTCCGCCTAAATCAGGAGTGCAAATTCCGCTTTCTAATGTTTTATATAAGGCTTTTTCAATTTTTTCTGCATAAAAATCTTCTCCAATATATTTAAGCATTTCAATAGCTGATAATAGAAGTGCTGTTGGATTAGCTTTGTTTTGTCCTTTTATATCCGGAGCTGATCCATGCACAGGTTCAAAAACAGCATAGTCTAAACCAATATTTGCCCCCTGTGCAACTCCTAAACCGCCAATTAATCCGGCACATAAATCAGAAACAATATCGCCATATAGATTTGGTAATACAAGAACGTCAAATTGAGAAGGATTTTGCACTAGCTGCATACATAAATTATCCACAAGAATTTCTCTTTGCTTAATCTGCGGATAATCTTTTGCAACATTTCTATATGTATCTAAAAATAGACCGTCAGACAGTTTCATAATATTAGCCTTGGTAACACAGCATACTTCTTTGCGTCCGTTCTTAACGGCATAATCAAATGCAAAGCGGCAAATTCTATTAGAAGCCTTTCTGGTAATAATTTTTATGCTTTCTGCCTTATCTGCATCAACCTGACGTTCAACTCCTGCGTATAAATCTTCTGTATTTTCACGAACAACAATTATATCCACATTATCAAAACGCGTCTTAACATTGGGTAAATTTTTGCAAGGTCTTAAATTTGCATACAAATCCAGATCTTTTCTAAGCTGCACATTAACAGAGCGAAATCCTTTGCCTATAGGTGTTGTCACGGGTGCCTTCAAAGCCACTTTGTTTCTTTTTATTGAATCTAAAACTCTTTGCGGCAATGGCGTTCCCTCAGTCTCAATAACATCTGCGCCGGCAGTTTGTATATCCCAATCAATATCTAAACCGCTAGCTTTAATAATATCCACAACCGCATTTGATATTTCCGGTCCAATTCCATCTCCGTTTATTAATGTTATTTTATGCATGCAGCTACCTCACTTTCTATGTTTGCATTATACTGCGCTATTAATTAAAAGTAAATTATTAAGAAATATTAACGATATTCGTGCATTACGCAATTTATAATTCTAAAAAAACTTTATATAAGTAAGGTTAGTTATAATAATTTGTGTGTAAAGTTAAGGTAGGTACTCAATGGTAGCAATAGCAAGAGTAGCAAGCAGTATTGGTCGTCTTATTTTTGATACGAAGTTTCAAAAAGTTATGACAAACTCCATCAAAGCATCAGGACGCCTTGCTAAAATGCAGGGAAAATCACGATTTGCAAAATTTGGCAAACAAATCGGTGATGCATTCGTCAGGGCAGAAAAGAAAACAGGTAAAACACCTTTCTTTCAAGATATGAAAAAACTTATCACAACTTATCCTGCGGATTTAAAAACAGCCTGGAATAGTGCCCCAGGACTTGGCGGTAAAGCAAAAGCCATCTGGAATGCAACAAAATCAAGAGGTCCGCTACTTGGTTATGGGTTGCTTGCAGGGTTTGAGGTCCCGAATATTTTGAAAGCGACATCAGAAGATGGAGTAGCAACCGGTGCAGTTGAAGCCGGTAAATCAACAGCAAGACTTGCCGGCGGAGCATTAGGGGCATCTATTGCCGGTGCTTTTATTCCTTTTATTGGTCCAATTTTAGGATGGATAGGCGGCGATTATCTGGCTGGTAAAGTTGTAGGCAAATCTTACACAGAAAAACAGCTTGCACAAGCTGAAAAGACTAAAGAACTTATTGAACAGTCAAAACAAGAAGAACTGGCACAAATGCAGCAGATGTTTTCCGGATATCCGTCTTCAAATTCTAATGTAGATTTTTCCACAATGCCTTATTATTATGGCATGAATGGTTTGAACGGGTTAGATAACAATTTTCCTATGCCGACACTTACGAATGAACAGCTAATGCAGTTAGGCAACGCATTATATGGAACGAATAAATTAGATCTTCAAGTATAATATTTGTAATATTTCTTAATACACGCATTTTAAAAAGCAATTAATGCGTGTATTAATTTTTATTATAAATATGGGGAAATAAATTAAGGGGATGTAAGGATTATGACAGATCCGATTAGTTACAACAAAAATGATGTGTATACGCTCGCTTATTACAACAATGGCGTAACACCCGGAGGTTATTCAGCAAAAGATGCACTAATAACAACCGGAGCAGTTGCAGGCGGTTATAGTTTATGGCAGGGCGGCAAATGGGCTTTGCAGAATAGGAAAGATCTTAAAGGCGGTATGCAAAACGTAAAACAGGGCTTTCAGGACGCTAAGCAACTTAAAGGAGCAAACCTAAAAGAAAGTTACTTAAACAACTATAGGACTGCATACATAAGTGATATTGAAAAACAATATCAAGCCGCAAAAACTCTGTCAGCAGCAGAGCAAGCAAAACTATCACCTTCAAAGTTAGCGGCTTATAACAGAAATCAGGCAATTAGTGCTGAATTTGATAAAGTTCGACAATTAATAAAAGATTCAAAAGGGCTGACAGGACAAGCATTACTTACCAAACAAAATGAAATAAATCAGGCACTTGCAGAAGCAAAACTTGCTGTAGCGAAAGGCAAAGCTACTCCGGGAAGTGCAATGGCTGCAACAGGTAAGGTTGGTAAAGCCGCACAATGGCTTAAAGGAAAAACCGGTATAACTAAAGCAGAACTGGCTCTTAAAACTTCAGCAGCGAACGGCAATAAAGCCGCAAAACTACTTACGAAAGCTCCGAAAGGTACACCGGCAACTACTTTAATTGCTCTGGCACTGGAAGCTCCAACAGTAATCAAAACTTATAAACAACTTGGGGCTGGCAAAGGTACTAAACAACTTCTAAAATCAACAGCAATAGCCGGAGCAGGCGTTGCAGGATATGCACTCGGCAGTATGGCACTTGGTGCTGCAGTCGGATCAGTCGTTCCTATAGCAGGAACTGCAGTCGGCGCAGTTGTTGGATTAGTCGGCGGTTTACTCGGGGCATGGGGAGCTGATACTCTTGCCAGAAAACTTTTACCTTCAGAACTGGAGTTAGCAGCACAAAAAGAAGCCGATGAGGCAATGCAGGATCCTGAAAAAATGCAGGAATTGCTCAGAAAAACTGAAGAAACTGCTGCAAATGAAACCAATCAGGCTGTATTGGATAAATTACAACAAGCATATGATAATACCACTGCTGCACTTGCCGAAACCGGTAGTGAAACAACAGCAAGCACTCCTGGCAAAAGCGCAGAGCAAACACCAAATACATCTGCCATCAACAAACTAAAAGAAACTCTGCTTAATCTGACTAATTATTATAAAAATAGCTGGAACTTTAACAATCCGCAAGATTTATACAATTCTCTGAAACCATATGAAAAACCGGTATATTACTCTCCTTATCAAATAGGAAGTAATCCTTACGGAATGGTAGCTTAAAATCCGTACATTCTCCTTGATATATTATTATAATAAAAGACCGTCATAATTGACGGTCTTTCCTTTGTTAATTTAAAAAATTAAAACATAGACGTTGCATTAAAATCTCGTTCAGCCTTCGCACTTGTACATTCTAAAATATTGCATAGAAATCTTTCTATCGCATTTTCCATAGTGCTTATTTCTCGTCTTAATGCCTGGTAGCTCTCTTCTTTTACCTTTCGTAATGAGCTTTCAAAAATTTCATCATGGTACATAACTTACTCCTGTTTATCTACAAATATTTATACGGTCGCCTTTAAACTAAACTTTAAAAATGATATAATATTGTTACAATTGTTTATTATTTGAGATATTTAAAGTATTTTACTGTAATATTAAAGAATAAAGTTTTTAAGGAATTAAAGTATATGATGGATCTATTGACAGGGTATGAATATTATTCAAGTCGGCGTGATATGGAGGTTATCTCAAGAATAGTTGACTCGTTAAAACAAATTCTTGAAGAGGATAGTCAGGAGGTGCAGCCTCTGTTTTTAAAAATTTCTGATAATCTTATTATGAATATTGCCAGAATGGTTGTTCAGGAAAAGAAAAAAACTTTTTTGATAGGAATAACAGGTGAAAGTGCCTCCGGTAAAACTGTTTTTGTTGACAATACAACAAAAGCCTGTGTAAAAAATAAAAATGAAGGCATTTATACTGTTATTAGATGTGATGATTACTATAAGGATACCTCTGAAGAATTAAAAAAAGCCGGCAGTTATGAAGAATTATTTAAGACAGGATTTAGTTTTGATACTCCTGAGGCAATAGATTTAGAGCTTATGAAAAAGCATCTCATGGAATTAAAACAGGGAAAAGAAGTGGTGTCTCCGCGTTATGACTTTGTTACATGTGAATCTAAATCTGATGGAGATCCTAAAAAACCGGCAAAAGTTATACTGACAGAAGGGCTATATGTTTTAAACGAAGGTATCAGAGATATTATGGATGTAAAAGTTTATGTTTTTACACCTCTTGAAGTCCTGAAAGACCGCTGGTATAAACGTGCCGCACTCCGCGGCAAGACAGGTGCTGCTGCAGATTTACAGTTTCAGGATGTAAATAGAACAGCACAGCAATACATTAGACCGGCGTATCAAATTTCTGATGCTGTAATCAACGGACTAGTCAGTCAGGAATATATTCAACAAATCACGGATAAAATATTCAACACCCTTAAAAATATTGAATATTAAAAATTAATTTACGCAACAAGCCGGCATTGCTCATTGAACAAACGCCGACTTGTGATAATAATCCATTACCGACTAATATTATCTTTGTAAACGATCACATGGACACGGCTCACTGATAAATGCGCGTCTGCATGTAGGGCAAGGATTTACTGGAGCACAATCATTGCAGGCTGTTCGTTTTACCTTACACGGGTCGCAAGGATCAGCCTTTTTGCAAGGATTGCAATTCTTAAATCCTGTAAATGGATTAAGACTAAATGAAGTTTTGTTTTCGCCAATTCCAAAGTATGGCAGCGGATTTAAATAAGATAGTGCCGGCATTGGATTTAAACTGCTAATACCATTGTATTCCCAGGCTTTAGCATCCTGATTTGGTAATAGCAAAGCTCCGAATAAAGCCAAAATTAAAAATGTTTTTTTCATATCTTTCTCCCGTTTTTAGTGACCATACTTATTAGTCACATAGTCATTTTAAACTTTTTCTTTAAAAAAACGAGAGACAAAAGTATAGGTAATATTAAACTAAACTATTGACCTATTTTAGTTATATTTTAGATCGTATAAACATTAAAAAAGAGCCGGTATAAATACCGACTCTCCTTAATGAAATGTTTTACCAGATTAATTTTTGTTAATACTAGCGTCTTCACAAAGAATAACGACTATTTCTTCACCCTGTTTAGCATGATATTCAAGACCAGGAGTTACCAAACCGGTAACAAGTCCGATAGCAGCACCTACAGGAGTACCGATAGCAATACCTGTACCAATTTTTTGCGGAGATGGTATAAATGCAATACCTGTACCAACACCACCACCGATAACACCACCGGTTACTGTGCATAATGTCAATTTACCTGCAGTCATCCAAGGACCTTCTTTTAATGAAAAGTCTTTAGTTGCCGGTTTGGCACAGAAAGGAACTACATCACCGTTAGGAAGAACAATCTTACTTAGCTGCAAGTAAACTCTAGCATTTTTGTTAAACCATTTTGGATCTTTAATTTCTGTAACCTGTGCATAGAATTTTGTATTAGCAGGAATTACTAAAGTTCCTTCTTCTGTACAAATGTCTTCAGGAGCAACAAAATAAACTACATCCCCTGCTTTGTGGTCTTCTGAATAGAATTTTTCATCAAAAGCAATCTTCAATGCGTTACCTTCTAAAATTACATTTCTGTAACTTGTAACTTTAACTTCATCATTTTGTGCTTTTCTTGATTGTTTCAAATGTTCAACTGCCAACAATTTTTCAGGTCCGACATATTTTTCTTCAACAACGTTAAGTCTAGCTTTAAGTTTTGATAAAAGAACAGCTGCTTCTGCTCTTGTAAGCTCATCTGAAGGACGAAGTTCGTTAGCATCCGGATAATTTACATAAATACCGTAAGCTAAAGTTTTTGCATATACGTATCTAGCCCAGCCAGGTACATTGTATGCATCTTTGTACTGATTCAGAATTGAATAATCCGCATTACTTTCTTTGGTAATGTGGCTGATAACAGATTGAGCTTCTGAGCGGAGCATTTCCTGTTTAGGTTTAAATGTTCCGTTAGGATATCCATAAACTAACCCTAACTGATCAGAACGCAAAATGTTGTCATAATAAACATCAGATGAATTGATGTCTTTGTACTTGTTAGCAACTTTAACATCTAAATTTTCATTGCCCAAAACAATTAATAAAGCGCTTACAAAATCTGCTCTGCGTATAGTACCATCCGGATTAAATTTGTCACCATCAAGAGTCATAATGTTGTTTGATACAACATCAACAATCTCATTTTTAGCCCAATAATTCTGGCTAATATCAGAAATTGTAACTTCTTTGGCAAATGACGGAAGTGCCGCACCTATTGCAAGCATACCGCATGCCATCATACCAGCTAAAATTTTTCTCATTTCTTCTTCCTCATATTTACTAGTAAAACTATTTCGTGTATACTATAGCATGTAAATTGAAATTTGTAAACACTCCCCAAAATTAATTACTCTATATTTGTATATATAGTAGAAAGGATGAAAATGGATAATTATACAATGACAAAGATTGTTGCTACCCTTGGACCGGCAAGTAGCAGCAAAGAAATGATTAAGAAGTTATTTGAAGCCGGTGTAACCATGTTCAGATTGAATTCTTCTCATGGTGATAAAGAAATGCATCTCAAAAATTTAAATTACATTAGAGAAGTAGAAAAAGAAGCAAAAACACTTATACCTGTTTTGATTGACCTGCAGGGACCAAAAATCAGAGTAGGTGAACTTGCTGAATCTATTGAAATTAAAAAGGACGAAATTCTTAAATTCCGCCATGGTAAAACAATGGAAAATGATATTATCCCTGTTGACTATGAAGGGTTTGCTAAAGATGTAAAAGTCGGCGAAAAATTCTTGATTGATGACGGCAAACTGCAATTTGAAGTTACAGAGATAGACGGTGACATTATCAGCGCAAAAGTTCTTACAGAAGGGCTGTTAAAACAGAGAAAAGGTATTAATATTCCCGGCTCAACCGGCAGTATTAATGTTTTAACAGAAAGAGACTTAACATTTGTTGACTTTGCTGTAGAAAATAAAATTGACTATATCGGACTTTCTTTTGTAAGAGAGGCTAACGATGTTATTCAGCTAAGAAACATTTTGAAATCAAAAGGCAGCGATATTAGAATTATTTCAAAAATTGAAAAGCCGCAGGCTGTAAATAATATTGACCATATTATTGAAGTTTCTGACGGTATAATGGTCGCAAGAGGCGATTTAGGTATTGAAATATCAACTGAACAGGTGCCGATTGTTCAAAAAAATATCATTAGAAAAGCAAATCAAAAACGTAAAGTTGTAATCGTTGCAACACAGATGCTTGAAAGCATGATTGAAAATCCTATTCCAACCCGTGCAGAAACATCAGACGTTGCAAATGCCATTCTTGACGGTACTGACGCGATTATGCTGTCAGGAGAAACTGCAGCAGGGCTGTATCCTGTAGAAGCAGTTGAAATGATGCACAAAATAGCTTACACAACTGAACACAGTACTTTCTGCAGAAAAAATAAATTCCCGAGAAAAATGGTTGAGGAAGAAAAAAATTCTCAAGCACTTGCAATCGGTATGTCTATTGCAGATATGGCTAAGAAAATGAATGTAAAAGCTGTTGTTGCGCTGACAGGAAGCGGTTTCACGCCAATATTCCTTTCTGAAGCAAGATTGAGTGTACCAATTCTTGCCTGCTGTCCGAATGAGCATATCCTGAGAATTATTAAACTATACAGAAGTGTTCAGCCGATTAGCTTTAATTTTGCGGAAATTAAAATTGACCGCCCGACATTACAAAAACTGGATGAATTTTTGGTGCATGAAACCCGTTTAAATACTAATGATATGGTTATTGTAACAGGTTCTGTACCTAATCTTATGGTTGGCGGTACAAACTTTATTAAAATTCATCAAATCGGGACTGCTAAATAAAATATCGACAACTGAATATAAAAAAATGCCCCTTAGGAATAAGGGGCTTTTAAATACTTTTTTAGGAAGGTAGGAATAGGAATTTTCTCTCTCTATTAAACGGATCTAAATTTTATTCTCTCTCTGTATATATAAAGTATATACTTTTTGTCCAATTTCACACTTTTGACTTTTTGTTACAAAACTTAACATAAATATTAGTCTATCGGACAATATCAGCGCATTTTTAAATTAGTCCAAAAAATTTCAATCTAACTATTGATTTTTATTCAATAATGAGTTATTATATTTTCGTAGGTTAGACATGTAGGAGTTAGGAATGTTAGTTTCTTCCATCGCACGTTTTAATGCTGTCAATCAAATGAATAATTCAGCGTTTGGCATGATGCAGGCATCTAATAATTTGTTAAATGCCGCAAATAATAAAAACAACGCTTTTGGCGGCGAACACGATTTAGCTATGCTCAATAAAATGGATAAAAAATTATCAATGGATTTACTCACTAATCAACTGACATATAAATTAGCATACTTACAGGAAAAAATGTCTAAAAAACATGAAAATAACGAAAAACATTCATTTTCTGCATTGGCTTAATATAAAACAGAACAAAAGGTAGGAAAGTCCGGTAAATCAGCCGGACTTTTTTAGTATATAAGATTTTTATAATTATAATTTACGGATTATAGGGGAACAAACAGCAGGTATACAGGCAACAACAAGTAGTACAGTCGTAATTCCCTGTGCCTGTGCCCAAAAACCAGCCATTGACATAAATATTGCAACAACCCCCCAGGAAAAGCCATTAATTATGCCTGCAATAATACTTTTATATTCAGGTATAACATTCTGCGCCGTAACCATAATAATAGGGGTAGCCATCATAGTGCACAATCCCATTAAAGCAAATACAAACATAGATAAAACAGGATGAGAGGCGTGAATAAGCATAAATATACCCATTAATGGCAATGTGGAAATCATTGAAAAATACAATACAAATTTATATCCGAATTTATTTTCTACCCTTCCGCTGATAAAAGAGCCGACAGCTCCGGCTGCTATGAACAGAAACAGTGAAATACCAATATAAGAAGGTGTATGACCTAAATTTTTCCACAAAAAAGGCAGCAAAATAGAACAAGAAGTTGTGATTAAAGTTTTAAGTATAGAAATTACGGTTAAAAGTCTCAGCCTTGAATTTACTATAATGTCTTTAAAAGCAACACTAAACTGAATACGCACCCGTTTAACAGCAGAATCCACTATTTTCGGCATCATAAAAAACATCAAATAAGCCCAGCTTAACCCCAGCAATGATAAAAATGGTATTTTAGAAAGTCCTAAATACTGTGTAATAAATGCAGAAACAATAGGACCGCAGGAAAATCCCAGAGATCCCATAGCAATAAAAACGCCAACTTTTGTCGAAACATTCTCATTACCGGCAAATTTAGTTATCAGACCAAGTGCCTGAGGATGAAAAATACTAGACCCGATACTGCCTAAAATTATGCACAGCATTAAAATTTTAATATTCGGCGCAATAGGCGCGAATGGTATAAAAATAGAGGACATAACAAGTCCCCAGAAGATAAAAGCGCGTCTTTGAATGTTATCTGCCAAAAAGCCGAAAATAGGCTGTAAAATATTTGCAGTAATATTTGAAATACTCAAAACGACGGTTGCAATTGCCATTGAAATACCTAATTTAGCTGAGATAAACGGCATAATCGGGTTAAGCATGCCTGTTGAAATATCGTTTATAAAATGCGCTCCTGAAAGCCATATTCTGGGGGATTTTTCTTTTGTAATCATCATAGCTAAATTATGTAGAAAACATACTTAAAAATCAATCAAATCTTTGACTTGAACATTAAGACACTCAGCAACATCAATAAGAAGTCCAAGACTAATACAGCGTTTAGCAGTTTCAATTTTGGCAAGATGTTCACGGGAAATATTTAGCATTTCAGCAAATTTATTCTGAGAATAGCCTGATTCTCTGCGTTTTGCAAAAATTTTTCTGCCCAATTGTAACAATTTTGTAGTCTTATTGTCCATATTTTTTATTTTCCACTATAATAATTTATAGTATGTAGTCTTATTGAGAACAAAAAGGAGAAAATTTTTATGTCTTCTGATAAAAGAGCTTTTACACTAGCGGAGGTTTTAATTACACTTGCAATAGTTGGAATAATCGCAGCAATAACAATTCCTACTATTGTCAATAAGTATAAAACAACAGTTGCATCAACCAGACTCAAAAAATTTTACAGTATGATGAGTCAGGCAATACAACTTTCTGAAATTGACAATGGAGAGATTACGACATGGACGAAATCCGAAGGCGACATAAAAAATGAGGATGAAGAATACGATTATGCTGCGAACTCCAAGGAATGCTATAACTTTTTTGTTAAATATATTGCTCCATATATAAAATACACAGATATAAAAAAGACTCCAGAAAAAGAGAGTCCAGTATCAGAAATGACAGTAAAACTGGCGGATGGGAGCACTATTGAAACTCATAATGGTCAGTGTTTCGACCTTACATATGATATAAATGGTGAAAAATTACCCAATAAAGATGCACAAGATAAATACACATTTCTTATATGCCCGATTAAACAGTATGCAATTAATAATTTAGGCGGCAAACACTTTGGAGCTATGTATCATAATTCACATGCCGCTACCAATAGAGACATGGCTTTAACACTATGCACACAATACCCTCGCTACTGCGGTGCGCTTTTACAATTTGACAACTGGGAATTTAAGAATGACTATCCTTATAAATTATAGCCCCAATGTAAAAGAAGGCAAAAATTATAATTAATACAGATGCCCACTGCGCCACAGGAAAGCCTAAAATATTCAGCACACTGTCAACTCGCAAATATTCAACGCCAATACGTACAAATGAATAAAGTATCAGATATATCCCAAAAGTAAGCCCTTTAAAGTGCGTGAGTTTTTTAAAAAAGAATAAAAGTATGCCAAAAATTAATAAATCCAGAATACTTTCATATAAAAAAGCAGGGTGGAAATATTCATATTTAATCATTGAAAGTGGTCTATGTGCTTCCGGAATATAGAGTTTCCAGGGCAAATCCGTCGGCATACCAAATGCCTCAGAGTTAAAAAAGTTTCCCCATCGTCCTATTGCCTGCGCAATAGCCGTGCCGCATGCCATTACATCTAACAATCTCAAAAAATCCATTTTATAGTATTTAAAACAAGCATACAATCCCAGAATTCCGCCTAAAATCATGCCATGTATAGATAAGCCGCCCTGACGAATATCTAAAATTTCAAGCGGATGAATTGCATAATATGAATAGTTTACCAGACAATAATAAAGGCGTGCCCCCAAAATTCCTGAAATAATAAGTACAGGAGCCATATCTAATATTTTTTCCGCAGATTCATTATCAAAAAATTTTGCATAAAGCTTATATGCTGTAAGGAAACCGACAAAAGCAGCAACAGCAAGTATAATACCATAAAAATATACTTGCATTCCAAACAACGAAAACGCAACCTCGCCCGGAGATTGAAACACTATTCACTCTCCTTAGTTGATGTAAGTTCTGCTATTTTTTGATTAAGCTCTTTAACCTTTGTATTAACCTCATCTGCATCCGATGCATTTGGAGCTTTTTCAAGATAAGCTTGATAATGCTTTACGGAACTATTTAACAATTCCATCATATAATTATATGCGGTATCAGTAAGTTTTGGTTCAGACGGAGTTTCTTCATCAGAATTTGAGCCGTCATTTCTGACAATATTACCGTTTTCATCTATTGTAACTATAGAGTGAAACAAATCACCTGCAAGATTTTCTTCGCAAACAGCCAGTGAGTAATATGTGTCCGCAAAATCCGGTTTAAGCTTGATTGCATCATTATAAACTTTTATAGCATTAGCATAATCCTCAGCTTTAGTATAGGCTACAGCAAGATTATAATGAGTTTCAAATACCGATGAATCCAAATCAATACTTGATTTTAAACGCTCAATAGCACCCTGATAATCTCCTGCGTCCATAAAAGACTGTGCTTTATTATTAAGTTCTTGAACAGCAAGGTTATTAATACAAGCAGTTGTTATAACGGATATAAATAACACACTAACCAGTAAAAGTGCTTTTTTCATGTTATCATCACCCTCATGTTGTAAATTTGTAACTATTATTATAAACTAAGGTAAAAAATTTGGCAAATTTTATAAATTTAAGTTACAATTAAAACACAAAAAGGAGAAGATCCATGTCAGATGATAAAGTGGTTAAATTAGGAGCGGCAAAACACAAAGATACAAAAGAAAAGCATTCGCATGGTGAAGAAAATCATGATGATCTTGTTTATTGCAGTTTTTGTCACAGACCCAATACTCAGGTATTGAAAATGGTAAAAGGTCCGGGAGTAAATATTTGTTCGGAATGCGCAATGATCGCAGTTCAGTATCTTATATTAAATGACAGAATGCCATCTGCTGAAGCACAGCAAATACTGGACGCTTTTTGGGGTAAGGCAAGAAGATGATAAATGATAGCAGTGTCAAACAACTTAATCCTTTTGAAATTAAAGCTGAAATAACCCGTGTTATTTCCAAGCTTTATGATGTAAAAGATTTTGACAACTATGCTATACACTACCGTACATTAGATTTACAAAATGATAAAAATATAATTACTAAATTATTATTTAAGGAATTGCCGAATATAAAACCGGAAAAAGAAGGGATTGTTAAGTTCCTTCTGGTAAGGTATGCTGAACATGGTGTTTTGATTAATCATCTCTGGTCAATTATAAAAAATAACATGACAAGCAATGATTTAAAAATATTTGCACTTGATTTTTTGCGAGAACTTGATACTGATTGGTCTTACGAGGAATGTGAGGAATACGTAAATACAGATGAACTGGTTGATAAGGATACGCAAAGGCTTCTGGATAAGGCTATTATTAATCCTGAAGTTCAAATTGACTTTTTAGACTTTATTCAGGCTCTGTCACAGGAAGATAAAATTACTCTTCTCCAGTCATTACATAATGATTATTCAGGTGATGAACTTGCTAATATTCTTATCCCTGTATTTCTTTCACAGCCGGATAGTGAAACAGGTAAAGAGGCACTGCGTTTACTTGGAGAATCTTGTTCACAGTTGGCATTTCATGCACTAAATTCTTCTCTTGAATTTGTAAGCGAAGAAATTCGTCCTCTGGTCAAGAAAAACCTTTCAATACTTAAGCTTGCCGGTATCAGGGAAGATAATTCGTTTGAATTTTATAAAAATTTATTAAGCAGCTCAAAACCATACAGGCTCAATATAACATATCCTGACGGACAGGGAAATCAGGCAATGATTTTCTCCAGAATTAATGAAAATTACAAAGTTCAATTCGTTGCAATAGTTATAAACGATTATTTCGGCATAAAAGACTGCTTTGGATTTAATGAACTTTCAAAATTTGAATGTGATACGATAATTGACAGATTTTACAGAGATGAAAAGTCGCTTGAAATTTCTCCGGGAAATTTCCGCACAATTTTATTCAATGCTGAATTAATTTCACAAAAATCTAAAAACTGGCTTCTTCCATATGAATATGTCTGCTGGAAAAATCTAATGTCAGATATTAAATTTGAACATAAACCAATAAAAGATATTCTCGACAATATGCTGGCAAAAAGAGAAATTTCTGCGGATGAATTTAATTCCGTTTTAAATAGTGATTTTTCCGTACACTGGTTTATGGACGCTCATTACAGCGATGAATTTGAAAGTTTTATTGCAGAATTAAATGAAAACTTGAAAATAAATGACAACGTTGATTTTGATAAAGTTGTAGATAAAAATATAGATAAAGTATTCTATCCAGAAGAAAAAACTGTCTGGGGAAACAGAATTCATAATTGTGCATATCTAAAACTCATTAACGGCGAACCTAATGTTGCGGAAATTCTATACAATATCTATTATGACAACAACCTTAAATTAACATTTTTTAAATTCATACTAAGAAAAAGTATTTATGAGTATTATTTTGGATTGCAATATAACAACGAGACCGGAATATTTGATTCTGACCGTATAAACAATATTGTTGCGGCAATAGAAAGCAAATGGGTAAAATAATGTATAAGGTAATGTGTTTGGATATAGGGACGAAAAGAATAGGAATTGCTCTAAGCGATTATCTTCTGATGCTTGCAACAGGACATTCCTGTATTGCCAGAACCCCTGAAAACAAAGCCATTGACACTATACAAAAAATTGCGGAAGAAAACAATGTAAAAAAGATTGTTGTCGGCATTCCATACAATATGGATGGCACTCAAGGCTTTCAAGCAGAAGACTGTAAAAATTTTGCGTCAAAAATTCAAGGTTATGATATAATCTATGAAGATGAAAGACTGACATCAGATCAGGCAGAAGAAAATCTTAGAAATAAAAAAATAGATTTTCGAAAGAATAAAGGACTTATTGATATAGAAAGTGCGTGTATTATACTCGAGCAATACCTCGCAAGAAATTAATGAAAGGGAAAAAATGATGGAAAACTTTGAAGACAACCAACTAATTGAAACTATTGACGAAGAAGGTAATGTTATCAAATTTGAGCTATTTGATATAGTCGAAGTTGAAGGACGTGAATATGCACTGCTTTTACCAACTGACGCAGAAGAAGGCGAAGATGACGAAATAGTTCTTATGAGATTATTGAAAGACGGCGAAGATTATCTGTTTGAAACAATTGATAATGATGAAGAATTTGAAAAAGTTGCTCAATATGTTGAAAGTTTAGAAGACGAGGAAGAATAATTTGTTTGAGAAATTTACGGAAAAGGCAACAAATGTTGTAATAGAATCACAAAAAGTAGCAAAAGCTTTGAAAGCTCCATGCATTATGCCGGAACATCTTCTGCTGGCTTTAGCCAGAGAAGCTAAAGGTATTTCATTGAAAATATTTAAATCCTATAATATTACACCGGATGATATTGAACGTGAAATTAAAAAATCCATTCCGGTAAGCAGTCAGACAAATCTTACTTTTAGTGATGACTATAAGGAACTCTTGAAAAATACACTGGATCTTGCAAACAAATCAGGAAATCCGACAATACTGTATGAACATTTGTTTTTAGCCGTGATTAATGACAAAAAATCACATTCTGTAAAAATACTTGAAAATCTCGGGTTTGATATTTATAAATCACGAACATTACTTGAAAAATTAGTGCAAAAGAAAACAAAAAAACTTTACCATCCGGAAATTGATGATAATAAAGAACAAGAAGATAAGTCGCCTGCTGCTGACAGCCTATTTGACAGCGAAGAGGCTGCAAAAGTTTTCCACCGCGCAGTAGCCAAATTATCAACTTCGAATTTTGAAATTCTTGGTACTGAACAAATAATTTCATCAATTCTGGAAGATAAAGAATCCGAACTGGCACAAATACTTGCAAAATTTGGAGTAACTGAAAAAAAATTTGATGAGAAACTGACCAATACTCAGTCTCGCCAGTCAGAATATGAAGAACGCCAGATTATTTTTACACCAAATGCTTTTAGAACAATGAATCTTGCACTGCAGACTGCAAAAGAACTCGGGTCATCTGTTGTTTTACCGGAACATATTGTATTAGGACTTTTAAAAACAAAACGCGGTGTTGCTTATGATATTTTTAAAGAATTAGGGGTATCAGATGATGATCTGGCTCACAGCATTATCAAACCAATTGAAAAGCAAATGCCCGAAACCTTAACGATACTGCGACTTGCTAAAGAAGAAGCACGCCGGTTGGGACGCAATATTGTGGGCACAGAAATGTTTCTGTTGGGAATAATAGGTGAGGCTACAGGTGTTGGGGCAGAAGTCTTAAAAGAATTAGAAATAACAATAAAAGATGCACGTAATGTTGTCGAAAATCTTATTGGATTTGGTAATGAATACTTTGATAAGGAAATAGTATTTACAAAACGCGCTAAACGTGTTCTTGAGGCAGCCTGGGAGCTTGCCAAAAAGGAAAACAAATCCAAAATTGAATCCTCACACATGCTCCTTGCGCTTACTACTGAACCAACCTGTTTGGCAATGAAGGCTTTGGAGCAGCTTGGTGTTGACGCTGTCGAAATAAAAGAAGGCGTTAAAAAATTACAAAATCGCTAATTAATATGGGAAAAATTACGGAAATAATTGAACTTTTTCTAAAAACTCGCAATTTATTTGATAAAAATATTATTGTAGCATTTTCCGGCGGATATGATTCAATGTGTCTTCTGGATATTGTGAAAAAGCTTGGCTGTAATGTTATTGCAGCCCATCTCAACCATAACTGGCGTGGAGTGGAAAGTCTTAACGACGAAAATTTGTGCCGGCAATTCTGTGAAAAAAATGATATAGAATTTTATACAGAAATACTCGGGGATGAAATAGCAAAAACTGAAACTGCCGCAAGAGAGGCGCGATATGAATTTTTAAAAAGGGCAGCTATCAAATATAACAGTAACTGTGTCCTTACGGCTCACAATGCGGATGATAACGCCGAAACTGTATTATACAGGATTATTAAAGGTACAGGAACATTCGGACTGTCCGGAATTCAAAAACAGCGTGATATTTTTTATCGTCCTATGCTGGGAATATATAGAAAAGATATTGAGCAATACTGTAATGAAAACAATCTTTCACCTTGTTATGATAGTTCAAACGACAACGAAAAATATAAGCGCAATTTAATCCGTCATAAAATTCTTCCCCTGCTGGAAACTATTAATAAAGATGTTAAATCAGCAATTAACTCGCTTTCGCAAATAGCTACAGAAGACAATCAAATTATAGAGGAAATGCTCCCGCAAATAAAAGGGGCAAACCCGCGTCTATTACTATTTATGCATTCCGAAGGTGTAATAAAAAGAGCAATTCATAAATTTCTTAAAAAACTTGATATTGAATATGACAGGGAAAAAATCGAAAACATTCTTGAATTTATTAAGCAGAATGCGGAATCAAAATCAGGAAAAACACTATCTCTGACAACGGATTTATGGCTGTATGTTAACTCCCAAATGATGTGTACAATTCGCAGTCAAAGAAATCCGATCATAGAAATTTGTATTCCGGAATGCGGCGAATATAAAATTGATGACCGTACTTTCATCATTGAAAAATGTACTGAGATACCGGAAAAATTTCCAGATGATTCTGAATATACCGCATATGTAAATTTAGATAAATTCAAATTTCCACTTGTGTTCAGAAGCAGATGTGACGGAGATATCATCCGCCCGCTGGGATCCGGTACACAAAAACTAAAAAAATATTTAAACAGCAAAAAAGTTCCTAAGCACGAAAAATCCGAGCTGCTTTTTCTTTGCAATGAAAATGAAGTTATCTGGGCAGCCGGACTAGGTATAAGTGAAAGAGCTAAGGTTAAAATACGTCCGACTCATAAGTTAAAATTAATAAAAAAATAAAGGCAGGTTACTATGGATATTAAAGCAGAAGATTTAAAAATTTTATTCAGTGAAGATCAAATACAAACAAAAATAAAAGAAATTGCTGCCGAACTTAATACTCTATATGGCAGTGAAGAAGTATATGCAATTTGTGTTTTAAAGGGGGCTGTGTTTTTTGCAATAGATCTGGTTAAACATTTAAATATGCCTTTAAAAATGGAATTTATAAGACTATCAAGTTACGGAAGCGGATTTGCATCATCAGGAAAAGTAAATGCCGTTGATATATCATTGCCGGACTTAAACGGAAAAAATGTATTGATTATAGAAGATATTATAGATACAGGATTAACTGCAAAATTTCTTATGGATTTTATGCACTGCAACTTTAAGACAAAATCAACAAAATTCTGTTCCCTTCTTGATAAAAAAATAACAAGAAAAACTGATATTGAACCTGATTATTACGGGTTTGAAATTGATAATAAATTTGTAGTAGGCTACGGACTTGATTATGAAGGGTATTACAGAAATCTTAAATACATAGGCTATGTTGAGGAAAAATAATTGTTTAGGAATGCAATAGCACACATTTCAGATTTTTATAATTTAAATAAACACGAAGAATTGTTTAATGTTTTGCAGAAAATAATTCCTTTTAAATCGGGTTATATTTTCTTTATTAACCCTGATGAAATTCGTATTGACTGTTCATATAACTCAAAAATAAAGGAAAAAGAATTTTCTATAGACAAAACTCTGGGAGAAGAATTATTTCAGGGAATTTTTAGCAGCAAGTTTAAGGACTTTGTAAAAAAGCTGAATATAACGCACGAATACATTGCGGAACCTCTGAAAATTAAAAATACTATTTTCGGAATACTTTTGATAGAAGGCGAAAATTTTTCAGAAAATGATAAACTTGTATTTAAATCATGCGCCGCAACAATCGCAAATATTACCAAGGACAAGGAAATTAATAAAATTATTGCAATGCAAATAAAAGCTCTGCAAGAAAATATTCAGGAAATAAATTCCGAAAATAAAAAAATTAAACAAACTGACGAAATTCGAAACAATTTTTTAACGCACGTAAGCCACGAAATCAGAACTCCACTAACATCTATACTGGGTTATTCTGAAATGCTAATAAAAGAACTTGCGGGAAAACTCAATGAAAAACAAAAAGAATTCATAAGCGATATACAAATTTCAGGTGTGTACCTTCTTGGAATAATAAACGAAATTCTTGACCTGTCGAAAATAGAGGCACATTCAATGAAATTACACAGAACTGAATTTGACCTAACAATTGCTATAAATGAGGCTTGTAATATAGTATCTCCGCTTGCAGCCCAAAAAGAAATAGATATTGAAACGGAACTTGAGCCTGTTATCATAAATGCAGACTTTCAAAAAATACAGCAAATTATTTTTAATCTTTTAAGCAATGCAATAAAATATACTCCGACGGGCGGCAATATTTTTATTAAGGTTGCTAAACAGGATAACTCAGTTGTTATATCTGTAAAAGATAATGGCATAGGAATTTCAAAAGAAAATCACAGCAAAATATTTGAAAAATTTGAGCAGGCTGCAGTAATAAATAAAGAAATGTCGACAGGTCTGGGATTAGCAATAACAAAAGAATTTGTAAAATTACACAAAGGAAAAATTAAACTCATCAGTGAACCGAATAAGGGGGCAGAATTCATTATAATTATACCTGTCAAATAGATAAGGGGTTGATTTTTTTTAAAAAATATGTTATTATAATAATGTATATATTTTCAGAGGAGTTATGTTATGGCATCCATAAAAGACGCAGTGGAAGAATCTTTTAGTGATAATCACGCGATTATCAAATATTTTTTATTTGCAATACCGCTATATATCACCTATTATTTGTATGAAAAAGGCTATACAGGATTCTTTTTCTGGATAATGGCAATATTTACATTCCTCATGATGCTTGGAATTCTGGTTGTTTGCACTACAAATGTACGAAATAATAAAAATCAGATTCTGCCCGGTCTAAATATTTTTCATATAATAAAAGAAGCACTGCACTCTCTTATGGCAATAGGACCTGCAATAGTTATTAATACAGGTGTTGCGGCTTTTATAACTTCAAAATTTACACTTCCTTCACCCGGGGTTGATTTAACTCTAAAAATTTTAATATGGTGTGTATTTATGTCAGTTGTCTTTACTGCATATTTACTGTTTGTAAAGGATAAAAAGATTAAGGATGCATATAATTTAAAGGCAATATCAGACTTTGGCGCAGATATAATGGTTGCTGTAATATTCATGATACCGCTTGTTGCAATTGCAGATGCTATATTTGTAGGCTCAATAACTTATGTTTTCTGGTTATTTTTCGGAGTACCTAATCCTGTACTTACATTTATATGGGCAATGTTTGTTATTCAAAATCTTTCGGTAATCGGGAATTACATGGCTCAAATTGCAATGGAAAACATTGAAATACGTGTAGAAATGGAAAAATATGACCGCGGTGATATTACTACTTAACCATTTCACGTAATTTTTTAAGTTTGTCACGAATTTCTGCTGCACGCTCAAAATCGAGAATTTTTGCAGCTTTATGCATATCTTTTTCCAATTTATCAATAAGTTTAGGCAAGTCTTTTTTCTCAACCCCTAAATCAACCATTTCTTCTGCTACAATGTCTTCTAAATCACGGTAACTTGCAACAAGAGATAGCAGATTATTTTCAATTGGTTTCTTAATTGTTTGAGGAACTATGCCGTACTTTTTATTGTGTGCAAGCTGAATTTCTCGGCGTCTTTCAGTTTCACTTATGGCTTTTTCCATAGATTCGGTAATTCTATCGGCATACATTATAACTTCGCCGCAAGCGTTACGTGCAGCACGTCCAATTGTTTGAATTAAACTTGTTTCAGAACGCAAAAATCCTTCTTTATCTGCATCCATAATTGCAACAAGAGAGACTTCTGGTATATCAAGCCCTTCACGTAAAAGATTAACCCCGATAAGTACGTCGAATTCTCCGAGACGCAAATCTCTAAGTATTTCAACGCGTTCAATTGACTGAATTTCACTATGCAAATATCTCACGCGAATACCTTCCTGAATAAAGAAATCGGTCAAATCTTCAGCCATCTTTTTAGTCAATGTAGTAATCAATACACGTTCGTTCTTCTCTGCACGTTTTTTAATTTCGTTTTTCAGATCATTAATCTGAGTATCAATAGGACGTATAGAGATTTTCGGATCAACAAGCCCTGTTGGTCTGATAATCTGTTCTACAAGCTGTGTTGAGGTCTTGCGCTCAAATTCAGCCGGCGTTGCAGATATATAAATTTTTTGTCCTACGCGCTGGAAAAACTCTTCACTTGTTAGAGGGCGATTATCTTTTGCACAAGGCAGTCTAAAACCATATTCAATTAACGTATCTTTGCGCGCAGCATCACCTCTGTACATTCCTTTTAACTGAGGCAGTGTAACATGTGATTCGTCGATTACGGTTAAAAAATCACCTCTAAAATAATCCAGCAATGTCGCCGGCGGCGTGCCTGGAGCACGACGTTCAATAATTCTTGAATAATTCTCAATTCCTGAGCAATACCCCATTTCCTTAATCATTTCAATGTCATATTTGACACGTTGTTCAAGTCTCTGTGCCTCTACAAGTTTGTTTTCACTATTTAATACAGCAAGTCTGTCCTGAAGCTCTTTTCTTATCATCGCAATTGTATCATCAACATTTTCATCATAAGAAAGGTAGTGAACTGCAGGATAAATTACTACACTTTCTGGCATCTCCAAAATTTCCCCGGAGACATTATCAATTCTAACAATTTTTTCTATCTCATCACCAAAGAAATATATTCGTGTAACAACCTTTTCATAAGCTGGCATGATTTCTACAATATCTCCGCGTGCTCTGAATGTTGAACGTTCCAAAACTAAATCATTTCTGGTATATTGAACACTCACCAGATGTTTTAATAAATCATCTCTATCAACTGCATCACCGACTTTTAACTCTACAGATCCTCTAAAATAGTTCTCCGGTAACCCTAACCCGTATATGCAACTTACAGATGCAACAATAATTACATCATTGCGTTCATAAAGACTTCTCGTTGTATTATGTCTAAGTCTATCTATTTCATCATTAATTGAGGCTGATTTTTCTATATAAGTATCAGTTCGGGGAATATACGCCTCAGGCTGATAATAATCATAATAACTAATAAAGTATTCGACAGCATTTTCAGGAAATAATTCTTTAAATTCGTTATACAATTGAGCAGCTAACGTTTTGTTATGAGCAATAATAAGTGTAGGCTTTTGTATACGCTCAATAACATTAGCTATTGTAAAAGTTTTGCCGGAGCCTGTAATACCGAGTAAGGTTTGTGCATCATCACCGTTTTGCACTCCTTTAACCAGTTCTTCTATGGCTTTTGGCTGATCTCCTGCAGGGGAATATTTCGAATGTATTTTAAACCGTCTTTCCATAGCTATATTTTATATCAATATACAAAATTTTACAAAACAAATAGCAACTTTTATATTTTTGAACGTTATAATAATACTACATGTAGAGGTATTCATGCAAATAAATACACCAATAACTTTTTGTTCTAACCACGACACTAAAGTTAAAAAACAAGCAGCAAAACAATATAAAGATCCCCTAAATAGTCCGCTAATTACTGCTGCCTCATATTCAAACGAGGTAGGAGCAGCAATAAGTGAGGTTGCTCCGCGTCTTGGTACTGCGCTATGGATACCTGCGTTAATGTATTTAGGGGCTGATATATATGACAAATACAAAAATGATGTGACAGAATTTAATCCAAGTGCACGACGTGCATTCGAAAGGACTTTATATCAGGGAATTTTTGGTTTTGTATGCATGCCATTGCTAATCTTTATGGCTCAAAATGCCGTATCGCCACTGGGAAAATTAACAAAGGACGGCATTTCTACAAATGCTAAAGACGCAGTTTTTAAACATACAAAAGAACTGATAACACAATGTGAGGGCGATAAATTTAATGATAAAGACAAATTCAAACAGGCTCTTGAACTCTCCTTAAAAAATAAAATTCAGGTACATAAACAAGAAAAAGCTTCTCTAAACATATTCAAAAGAATTTATCACTATAGTACTCCAAAAGCAGCACTTACAAACTCCAATCAGGATAAAATTCTGTCATTTGCTGCAAAAAATGCCGATAAAATGTATGAAATTAAGGAGGCTTTGCTCTCTAACGATAATAGTAAAGTGCCTCCAATTGTAAGAAAAACATATGAAAAATCAGGAAACCACATGAGTGAAATTTTTGGCAATAATAATTATGCACTGAAAAAAGCTCTTAAAGAGTACCAGAACATGAATATATTCCAGAATAAAATTCTAAAAACTATCGGCGGCTTTATGCCAATAATTTTTTTAGGCAAGCCGTTAGGAAAATTCATAGAAAAAATAGTTGTAGATAAATATATTGATTTGGGATTAGACGAAATTAGCAAGGGCTTTGTTCAAAACACAAGATTAAAACATTTATTCAACGAAATGGATAAAGAAAATACTGAGCATGCAAAAGCGAAAACACAGGAGATAGCAGAAGTTAAACAGGAACCTCTTTCAGAGTGATTATTGCAGTTTTTGCAGGAGCTATCAAATATATAGAATTTTTATCCAGAATATAATTAAAACTATGTAAAATGCGTGATTTTGCTATTTTTTCATTACAATGTCCATATGTCATTATCATATTAAGGACATTATATAAGGCATTACTGGCATTTGCAGCAGGCAAGGTATAAATTTTCGCATTTAATTCCTCTGTCAACGCGAGAAGTACAGACATTTGTTTTTTGTCAAATAAATCAGCAGCTATGTATTCCGGCTCCATAGCTAAGCCCGTTTGAAACACACTATTTAAGTCACTATCAGATATCCCGGGAGTATTAAATGTTATCACATTTTCTGAACTTTTAATTTTGTCTTCATTTTGAAATAAAACACATCTCTGTTCTTTAAGTATAAAACTTGTAATCGTATTTAGTATATCAAAACTGTTGTTACCTGTTATTAATATATTCTTGCGTGCGGATATAATTTTTTTCAAAAATTCTAAATTTTTTTGAGAAATAATTTTTTGTGATACAAGTTCATCAGGAGTATAGCCCTTTATTTTTTCTATAGTAAGGCACGGAATTGCAGAAACTGGCGGCAAGACTCCTGAGATTATCAGATTATTTTCAATATACTTAAAAACTGACGACTTTGCTTTTATATAATCCTTTGGGAACTCAGGTAAAGATAGCTGTTCAGACAACATATTATCTCTGTAAATTTTAACTGCATTTCCTGTGACTGTGAGTTTAGAAACCGATGCATCCGAAAAATAAATTAATAATGAAGAGTTTTCTGCGCGGCTTTCTACCTGCGATGAATACACAGTCTCAGACGAAATATCAACTGAATTATCGACAAAATCAGATTCAACATCTTTTGTTAAATCCTTATTTGTTTCCGGCAGTTCTTCTACAATATTTAAAATAGTCTTATCATTTTTAAATCTACTGCTGAATCCCATTATTTCCTCACTTTTACTTCTTTCTGTATACAAAATCGGCAGTCTTCAATGCCAAACTGCGGTATGCTTTTGCGACATTTGACTCATTATTTATCTCAGAAACCGGTACGCCTTTATTGATTGCTGACATCATTGTAAAATAATTATTTGGTATCTTTTCAAAAACGCTCTGCGCAAGCAATTTTTCAATATCTTCAAGACCAATTTCATCGTTTTCCATATAACGGTTAACTACCACCTGAATTGCATCCCTATCGCTGACTTCAGAATTAAAAAGCTCAATACAACGCTGTGTATTTCTGAGTGCAGGTAAATTAGCAACTGTAACAAGCAATATGATATCTGAATTTTTTATAGCGACCATCGTTTTATTATCAAATCCTGCTGATGTATCAATTACAACGTATGAAAAAGCCCCTTTTAATGATGATATTAATGACTCGATCTGTTTTGAAGAAATATTGTCAGCTCCTTTGAAAAAAGGCGGATCTGCAAGTATATGCAGACTTGTATTTTTATATTTTTCAAGAGTGTTTAGTAAAAATTCTTTATTAATTTTATCAGGATTATTAACCATATAAGTCAAATCAAAAGATGGTTTCAAATCCCAAAAAGTTGTAACATCACCCAGTTGAAAGTTCAAATCAACAAGTGCAACATCTTCTTTGGATATCTTTGCCAGTTCAAGCGCAAGATTTGATGCTATAGAAGTCTTTCCTATGCCGCCTTTATTGGAAAATATTGTTATAATCCGGCATTTTGACTTTTCCTTATGATTATTCAGCAGATCATCACTGACCCTATCAAGTAAAGACATAACTTCATCTTTTATAAATGGAACAGACAAAAGTCCGGAAGCCCCTGCACGCATAGCCTTAATCATTTCTCCGGTAGATGGAGACTGAGTAAAAGCTATTATTCGTAAATCTTGATATTTGTTTCTTAAAAAAGAAATAAAGTGATAATCCTGCTCCATATAATCCATATCTACAAACAGGAGAGCTTTGGATAACTCATTAACAGCATCATAAATTTTATCAGAATCAAAAGATTCAGCAAGGAGCCTGAACTCTTTATGTTCTTCCAGATACATCTTCAAAATACGCTGTTCTGAATTGGACAAAATTATTGTTGAAATCACCATACCACCTATAACATATTCTTTAAAAAGAAACTCTGTACAAATGCGATTTTGTTACCTGCTTGGTCTCGCAGGTGGGTGAACGCCTTGGAAAATCCGTTTCCCGCTGGCGATTTTTCAATCGGCGGGTATACTTCAATACCGTAAGAGTCAATTCTCCCTTTTATAATAAATGTAGGAACAAAATTAACATCCATACAGAGCACTAATATAATAACATATTTTCAGCGAAAAAACAAGTTAGCCGACTATCTTAAATTGTTAATATTAGATTGTGCAAGAGCAGATTCACATGCCTGTTCTGATATTACACCGTTATGCACTAATCCTTCGCAGGCTCTATCAAATGCTTTATTGACATGATGTTCAACAAGGGAACATATATCTTCGTAAGGCAAGTGTTGCAACAATGCCTGCATTGCAATTTCATATATAGTAAATCCAACCTTTTGTAAAATACTTTCATGATAGCGAGCCGGAATATCAGAACGAAGTAAATCAATATATTTGTGGAAAGTCCATTCTGAAAGTATTTGTGTCATTACCTGAGCATCAATAGGTGACTTAATATTTTTATCCTTTGAAAGTGCTTCACCGGTAATCAAAGTAAATTTGTAAACCGTATCGAGAAAAATTGTCTTATGATTTTCTTCAATGTCTACCGGCAAATTTTTAGCTGCTTCATTTCTAAAATCAATTGCAAGTTTTTTGTAATCAAATTTTTTCATGCTTTACCCCTTTATGAGGTGATTATAGCATATTTATTTGAGCGGGGCAAGTATTAGCCCATTGCAAGCGTATCTCTTGCCAGCTTTTCTGCCAAATCCGCATTTTTCAAGGCAGCATCTGCTTTATCTGTATTTGGCTGTGCAAGTGCTACAGGAGCTGATGAAGGCACATAAGTTCTTACCGGTTCAGATGACACATTTGCAGGCTGTGGCTGTGATTGTTGTGGTTGTTGAGGCTGAATTCCATGCTGAGCCGTTTGCGGCTGTGCAGTATTAACTGTTGGCTGCTGATATTGCGGAATTACGGGCTGAGGTGCATACTGAGGCTGAGCCTCATATAAGGCTTGTTGAGCCTGTCTATCCAGATATTCATTTATTAGATTAGTCGGACTTGTGTGAGTAACTGGCTGTCCGGTCTGTTGATTTTGTCTTTGAGTTTCTAATTGTGCCAGCAGATCTTTCATTTCTTCTTGCTGTTTTTGTTCCGGCGTCAATTCATCTTCATTATCCAATACAGAATGTGTCGGACGACCAAATATGGCATGGGCAATTTTTGTCGCAGCAGTTGCAAGTGGTGGCATTATAAGCCCCATTACAAGGAGTATTCTCATCGGATAGCCTGCTGCATTTTTCATATAATACTTAGGATTTACAAAGAAGTCTTTTAATTTTCCAAGTATACCCGGTTTAATAGCTTTTTTATGATAACCTCTTGTTGTTTCCAAACCGACAGTGGCTATTTCAGCAAGTTTACCGAAGAATTTAGAAAATATATTCTTACGTCCGCCTCTGAGCATTCCTTTAATTCTTTCTAACTCATTTATATAGTCGCCTTTTTTCGTTAACTGACCGGTTGCAACTTTGTGATTGAACTGTTTTACTTCTGCACGATAATTTGCCAGATCAGATTTTGACATGCCGGCATACTGAAGACCACCTAATTTATGCAAAATCTGAATACCAAATGGAGCGCACAAGAAGTATGCAAAGTCATTGGTAAATCTTTCTGTAAATGTTTTAAATTTTTCGCCTTTTGGGGCTTTAAAAGTATTAACCAGCATATCACCAAAGATAACCGCCTGCATTAATACAGCTAATTTACCTCCTGCAAACCTGTTTGTTGTACCTTCGAGAAACAGTCCGAAAGCTTTAGGCAGTGCGCGTCCGAGTTTTGTTGCATGTTTAGGATTTTTTGCCCCTAATGTCACCAGATATTTATTATAAAGTTCAGTTAATCCTACCTTACGCCCCAGGAAATGATTTTTTATACCGCCTAATAAACCGTCGCCTCTCATACGGCTGATGAACATATGTCCATTATTTTTAGAGGCTTTCTCAAGTGCCTTCAAAACTTTGTCGGCATTGCCAAGAAAATCTTTAGAAACAGCTTTATATTCAGCCGGTGTAAAGCCCAGTTTTGATATTTTAGCATTTTTTATCAGTATATCAACACGTTTAGGACTCAATACTTTTCCATTTTGTATATATCGGTTAATATCAGCCTGAGGAATACCAAGCAACTTCATTTCTGCTTCTTTTAAAACAGCATAAGAATTTGCCCCCGGAGCCTTCATCGCTTTTTTAAGATTTTTGATAAATTGCTTATCTGCCCCGTATTGTTCTAATTCAAACGGTGTTTTAGCCGGCTTAATAAACGAATTGAATATTTGTTCAGTATCCTGAGATAAAAAGCCTAAGAGTCCTTTATATTGAGATATAACCATTTTATTTGTCGGCTCTGACGGTGTATTTTTTATTGCACGCAGCATTGCACTGTTTGCAACAATTTTATCATTTATAAATTTTCCTGTAGATTTATAAGCCTTACCAACCCATTGACCGAAACTTGATTTTGCAAGTTTGCTATTTGAAACCTTTTCGGTAAGCCAATCCCCGAAACGTCCGAGTTTGCCAAAGGCTGTTTTTTCATACTCTTTATTAGTTCTTTTATTAAACACATCCATTCCGCGGGATAACCCATACCATGTTGCCAGTGTTGCCGCCGGCAAAAGAGCACTGTTTTCTTCACTCTGTTTTACACGGTTAGACAAATAACTGTTATCTACTCCCTTCTTTATGGCTTCAGCTCCCTGACCTGCTTCCATAGGCACGCCATTTGTCGACATAGTTTGCATGCCACATGGTATTTGATTATTCATCTGTATTTCATTATCGAGCATAAATCTACTATTTTCCCCTATACATTATTATAAAAACAATTTTCCGGAAAAAATTGCGCATAATCTCGTTTTTATCCATATATGTAACGAAATGTAACAAGTTAGGTGTTTTGTGAAATTCGCACTTGAATATATACTTTATATATACATAAGAAACAAACACGAGAAGAGAGGCTTGATATGGCAGTTAAAGATTTGAAGAAAATTGATGATAAATTGAAAGATCTTTATAGTAATCAAATCACAACAGCAGCCCCACCGGCACAGGCATATGAAGACAGGTCTGAAGTATTATTTGCACAGATGAACTTCATAGCAATGGCAAACCGGCAAGCCCTGCATCTGATATAAAATTTTATTTTTCATAAACTCCAATTAATTTTTCCCCTACAAATTTTGTACCTGATTTCCCCACCGAAATCAGGTTTTTCTTTTCGGACAAAGTCCGGATTACAACTGTTTCATAATAAGAGCATAAATATCATTAAACACAACAATTACCATAAGAGCTATCAGAAACAAAAATCCTGCAGTACCTATTTTATTAACAGTTTCTTCATCCAGAGGATGTCCTTTTATCTTTTCAATAATCAGAAATAAGACATGTCCGCCATCAAGTGCCGGTATCGGTAAAAAGTTAACAATAGCCAAATCAAGTGATATTATGGCAGTTAATAACAGACCGTAAAATATTCCGCTATTATTGATAATATCACCGCCGACTTTAGTTATCGCAACAATACCATGCAAATCTTTTAGAGGTATTTTGCCTGATAGAATTTGCCATAATCCGTATAATAGCATATATGTTTGTTCATATAAATATTTACAGCTTGCTATCACAGCATCCTTAGGTGATTTTGTAGGCACAACAACTTCACGTATTTCAAGTTCCACACCTATTACACCATCTTTGTCTGGATAAATAGGATTAAGAGTAACTTCATTATTATCACGCAACACTTTTATGTTTACAGGTCGCAGCCCGTCTGAATAAGCATATGCAATATCTGCAAGCGTTACATTGCCGTCAGATGTATATATGCGTTTACCTATAAGTTCAGGACTGATTTTTTTCTGTATATCAGAAAGCTCTGTTTGATTGTCAACATATTTTTCAAGTCCGCCTGTCATCTTTTCGGTTAGAAAAATAGGACTTTCATTAACTTTTTCAGGTAAGCGCACTACAGTTCCCTGTGGGATTATTTCATCACGCTTAAAAGCAACATTTAATTTTGATAACGCTTCAAGAGTTTTTTCAGCAAGAACTTTATCTACTTTACCATCATAGGCTTTGCTGTTTCTTGCAAACATTGTTAAGGTTGCAGCATTATCTGCTTTTGTTCCGTTTACAGATAAAATTTTATCGCCCTTTTCAAGTCCTGACTGCCAGACGGACTGATTTTTCTCTGCAACGATATTTTTAACAAAAATATCGTATTTACCCGAAGGCATATGCCCCCACAAGAATGCCGTTAACAAAACAAGAACAAAGGCACAAACTACATTTGCAAAAACGCCTGCAGATACAACAATCAAGCGTTGATATATAGGGCGGTTTAAAAATCTGTCAGGAGAGTCTTCAGGCAAAGGATTTTCTTTGTCATCGTCAGGAAAAGCAACATAACCGCCTAACAAAAAGGCATGAACAAGAATTTTTGTATCACCGCACTGCTTTTCCCATAGAGTCGGTCCTATCGGAAGTCCAAAACCGAATTTATCAACTTTCATACCAAACATTCTTGCTGCAAGGTAATGCCCTGCCTCATGGACTAAAATCAGTATACTTAGCAATATAAGCATTATAATTATTGACATAAACTCTCCCTAATCAATTGTGTTTATATAATTAGTATAACACAAAAAGAGAAATTTAATCCACTATTTATCACTGCAAGACTGCTTACCTTCCCAGGATAAGTCGTCACAATGTAAATAATCCATATTACTGTTTTTTATAATCCAGGCAGTACAGCCATAACCACTGTTAGCTGGATACACCGGATCATTATTACAGGAATTATCAAATGAATGGGAGTTCTGCTCATTATTATCACTTGCCAGATCTCCCATAGGCGTAATTCTATCCGGATTAGCGATAAAATAAAATATATCCTTACCGGTTGAATTAGGCGGATTTTTTATACCGTTAACATCTATTGCAAAATCCGCGCACCAATCATTTTTATCCTTACAGCCTTCATAAATCCAGCCGCCCAATAATGTCATGCCGTCATTCAATGTAAAAAACGAGTAGTTCGATAAATCAAGATTTCTTGCATCACCTTGCAAATCATATAATTTATCCGGCTTATAGCAGTTGTTTTGGGATGACAAACACTTTTCCGTTATATTTAAGTGTTTTCCCAATAGCTCCCAGAATAATTGTGTATTTTTGGCTGAATCACCTATCCACACATTATTACCTTCATCGTCAGCTTCAAATTCATTTCCGCCGTTAAATCCCCAGCTGTTAAATTCACCTTCAGAAGCCAGCGCCATTTTATATGCAGAATTCAGAACAGAATAAGCTTTTTTAACTCTGGTGACAGTTTCCCGCTCCTGATATTTTTGTACAAGTGACGGAATTGTCATTGCAGCAACAACACCTATAATTGCAAGTGTGATTAGGACTTCAGCGAGAGTGAAGGCGGTCTTGCGGAAAAACACTAAGGATTTACATGAGGCTGGTTCTGTAGTTTCGTGAATGGCTTTACCCTCTCCCTTTGAGAGAAGGAAATATCTATTATGTTCGTTATTTAGAATAGTCACTCTACTTACCTTACTGGCTTCTAAAAATTTTTCCATATTCTATCTCCTAACCATACGTATATTATATGTAACTCAAATGTAATCTACAAATAAGTTTATCGTTAGTTTATAAATTTGTCAAGGGGAAAATATATGAGGAGCTTATGCAGAGAAAATTAGTATCTAGCGGCACAGGATGGAAATTATACATGCCTAAAGATGTCCTTAAACTTTTAGGGTTTAATCCGCAAGAAACATCTGTACTCCTGAGAATGGATAAAAATGTCCTTAAAATATCAAAAATAGACCCTGACAATATTAATCAGGATCTATTAATAAAAAAGTTTAATAAAAGCGGTAATGGCTATGGAATATACATATCAAATTCAATAATTCAATTTTTGGAACTCAATCCGGAAACTGATGAAGTAAAATACACAATTGAAAATGATGTGCTAAACATTACCAAAGCTGAGTCATAACAATTCTTTCAGATAATTTGGCAGTGCAAAGCGTGCCATATGATAATCTTTGTTATAAATTTTACAAGTTTTTGTTATTTCTTCACAACGCTTTTCATCAATGTATGAAAGCGGTTCAACTGTTTCTGAGCAATAAGCCCAAGCCCAGTATCCACCAGGATATGTCGGGATATTTGATGTATAAGTTGAACAAATTGGAAAAACTTTCTTCAATAAATTATACATTTTTTTGATTTCTTCTTTATTTACAACCGGAGATTCAGACTGCGCCGCAACAATACCGCCTTTTTTTAAGGAATTTTTCACATTAGTATAGAATTCTTCTGTAAATAATCCTTCTCCCGGTCCCATCGGGTCCGTAGAATCTATAAGAACAATATCATATTCATTCTTTTTATCTTTAATAAATTCTATTGCATCTTCTACACGAATTTCAACACGAGGATCATCAAGCTTTCCTGCAATTGTCGGTAAGAATTCTTTGCATGCATCAATTACCATGCCGTCAATTTCACAAAGAACTACTTTTTTAACCGTATTATGTTTTAAAACTTCCCTTACAGTACCGCCGTCACCACCGCCGATTACAAGCACAGACTCCGGACATTTATGGTTCATCATTGGAATATGAGCTATCATTTCATGATAATAAAATTCATCGCCTTCGGTTGTCATCATTAAATCATCTAGAGTTAGAACTCTGCCCAGTTTGCTGCCAGTTTCAAAGATTTCGACTTTTTGAAAGTCGGAGTGCTTTGAAAAAAGAACTTTACCGGCTTTTATTACAACCCCGAATCCATCAGGATTAATTTCATTATAAAATCCGTTTTGAATACCATTTGTCATTAGCAATTCTCCTTATATAGCTATTTATTACCCATAACATGTAAATGAAGGTGGAATACTTCCTGTCCTGCCTCTTTACCTGTGTTAATCAAAGTTTTATATGCCTTTAAGCCTGTTATCTTTGCAACTTGTTTAACCGCACAAAGCAATTCACCCATAAGCTCCTTGTCTTCAAGCTCATTCAGTGATGCCACATGAATTTTAGGAACAACCAAAACATGAACAGGTGCTTTTGGATTTATGTCATTAAAAGCAACGACATTTTCACTTTCGTAAACAAATTCAGTACCAAAATCACCATTGATAATCTTACAAAAAATACAATCTTCTGTCATAATTCACCTCGCTCAAGGCATTGTAATATAATGAAAAATAAAAAACAAGTATAGGTTAAGAATTTATGCGTTGTAGTTTGCGTATTAACATTTTCTGTTTATAATAAAGGTATAATGGATTATGTAAATAATAAATATGATTGTATTGTAGTTGGAGCAGGTCACGCCGGATGTGAGGCTGCTATTTCCTGTGCAAGACTTGGCGCAAGTGTTTTGCTTTGTTCTTTGAATTTGGATAATATCGCTCTTATGCCGTGTAATCCTGCAATTGGAGGTCCTGCCAAATCAACACTTGTGAGAGAGATTGACGCACTGGGTGGTGTAATGGGCGAGGCTGCTGATGCGACTTATATACAAATGAAAACTCTCAACTCTTCTAAAGGTCCTGCTGTACGAGCACTACGCGCACAATCCGACAAACGCCAGTACATGGATTATATGCGTAATCTTATAGAAAAAATTAACAATATTCACCTCAGACAGGCATGTATTACGGATTTACTGGTGAAGGACGGGGCTGTTTGCGGAGTAGTTGACGAATTTGGAATTGAATATTCTGCTCCTGTTGCAATTTTAACGACAGGCACATCACTTTCAGGTAAAATATTTGTGGGGCTTAAATCTTATGATGCAGGACGTCTCGGGGAAAAAGCCGCAATAGGACTTTCTGATTCATTGAGAAGCCACGGAATTACTCTAAAAAAATTAAAAACAGGAACGCCGCCCAGAGTAGATAAAAGAACTATTGATTATTCTAAAATGACAATTCAGCCCGGAGATGATGAATTAAACTTTTATTCATTCAAACCGGATAGACCGATACGAAAACAATACCCGTGTTATTTAACAAGAACAAATGAGCTGACGCATGAAATCATTCGGACAAATCTTGACAAATCCCCAATGTTTCAGGGGCTTATCCATGGGGTAGGACCGCGCTATTGCCCGTCAATTGAGGATAAAGTTGTAAGATTTAGCGAAAATCCTTCTCACCATATTTTTATTGAACCTGAAGGATTAGGCACATATGAAATGTATATTCAGGGCTTTTCAAGCAGTCTGCCGGCAGATGTTCAGGTTAAAATGCTTAGAACACTGCCGGGATTAGAAAATGCCCATGTTATAAAACCTGCATATGCAGTTGAATATGACTATGTACCTGCTGTGCAAACAACGCATTCCCTGATGTCAAAAACAATAAAAGGACTTTTCTTCGCGGGGCAAATTAACGGTACAAGCGGATATGAGGAAGCTGCAGCACAAGGGCTGATAGCCGGTATTAATGCAATGAATTACCTGAATAAATCCGAAATGCTTGAATTGTCAAGAAGTTCATCATACATAGGCACGCTCATAGACGATCTGGTTACAAAAGATATTCAGGATCCGTACAGAATGCTTACTTCCCGCTCAGAATACCGCTTGTTGCTGCGTCAGGATAATGCGGACTTTAGACTAACTCCAACAGGACATAAGGTCGGATTGATTGATGATACTCAATATAAAGTATTTACCGATAAACAGGAAGAGATTGAAAAAGAAATGGCTCGCTGCCGCGAGGCTAAAATTTCTGCAACCGATGAAGTCAACTCAATACTTGCACAATACGGTGAAAATATTGAACGTGGTATGAAAATTGCTGAACTATTAAAACGTCCGAATCTAAATTATAGAGTGATAAAAGAAATTGATGAAACAACGCGGGAATTAAATATTCCAAAAGATGTATACGAGCAGGTTGAAATACTAATAAAATATGAAGGATATCTTAAGCGTCAGGAATTTCAGGTAGAACAGTCAGGCAAACTTGAAAAATATAAACTTCCTGATGATATTGACTATTCAAAAATAGATCATATATCATCTGAAACTAAAGATAAGTTATCAAAAATACGTCCCAAAACACTTGCCCAAGCCTCACGCATAGGCGGCGTCAAACCGGCAGATATATCTATATTAATGGTACTTTTAGAGCGTCACGATATTGCACGCAAATAGTTTTTTGCATATCACATATTAATAATTTCAGGTACGAATAATAAAAGCCCTATGGTTACTGCTATAGCTGTGATAAACATTACAGCTCCGGCAGAAATATCCTTTGCCATACCGACCAGTTTAGAATAACGGTTATGAAAAACGGCATCCAGAGAAAATTCTATTGCAGAATTTAGCATTTCTGCAGTTATTACCATTCCTATAGTTAAAAGAAGTATACACAATTTTTCCGCACTAAACTCTAAGTATGCTCCTGCCAGCAGTACTAAAATTCCGGCACAAAAATGTATCCTGATATTTACTTCAGAACGCAATGCCAATCTTAAACCTTTTCTTGCGTTTCTAAATGTATTTCTTAATCCCTGTTGTTTAAACCTGCTCATTTTATCCCTTTATTTTATTGCATCTAACGCTTCCTTTTGAAGTCCGACAACAAAATTATAATCCTCTTCTGTTTGGTGGTCAAATCCCAATAAGTGCAAAATTCCATGACTGATTAAAAAAGCAAGTTCGTCTTCTTTTGTGCAGTGTTTTTTTTCAGCCTCCTCAATGACCTTGTCGAGTGCAATAATTACTTCACCAAGATTAATTTCTCCATCAAATATAAACTTTTCTTCACCATCAGCAAAGATAGCAAAAGTTATTATATCCGCCGGATAATCTTTGTTACGGTATTCTCTGTTTATCTCGTGTGTTTTTGTACTGTCACAATAAAGAAAATCAAAAGAAATAGTATCAAATTCCTGATTATACAGACAGGATGCATTATAAACATCAGTTTTTGAAAGATAATATTTCAAAATTTTTTTTGCTTTATTTATGAATTTACGTTCATCTACATCCCATCCTGCATAGATGTTTTCACTAAATATATTTAATTTTATCTTTTTACTTTGCATCGCTATTGCTGTCTTTATTTGTATTTTCTTTGTTTTCCTGGGCAGTATTACCTTCCAGTGATTTAATTTTATTTTCTAAATCTTCATCTAACACTTTACCCATGTTTATTTTACCTTTATTAAATTCTTCCGCAATATTTTCCTGATATTTAATTCTGTTGTGCTGCATACCGCGAAGAATTCTTGAGAATGTCGCAGCTATCGTTTTTATATCACGTAGGGTAAGCGGACTGTCTGCAAGCTGAGTATCATTCAGACGTTCAATAATAATTTTGTCAATAATCGCCTCAATTTCTTCAGGAGTTGGATTTTTTAGCGAGCGTACTGCAGATTCTACTGCATCAGCTATCATTAATATAGCTGTTTCTTTCATATTTGGTTTAGGACCTGTGTATCGGAATTGTTCTTCTTTAACATTTTCAATCCCTTCCTCTTTTACCGCTTGATTGTAGAAGTAGCTGGCAAGTCCTTCACCATGATGCTGAAGTATAAAATTGTAAATGATAGGTGGTAAACCGTATTCTTTGGCAATTTCCACCCCGTCTTTCGGGTGTGCGGTAATAACCATTTTACTAAGTCTCGGATTTAATTTTGTATGAGGATTTTCTATTCCAAAATATGATTGGTTTTCAACAAAGAACAGTGGACGTTTCAGCTTACCGATATCGTGATAGAATGCACCGACTCTCGCTAAAATAGGATTTGCGCCAATAGCTTCTGCTGCGGCTTCGCAAAGATTAGCAACCATTAAACTATGATGGTATGTTCCCGGTGCTTCAAATTGAAGACGTTTTAAAAGCGGCTGATTGTGGTCAGCAAGTTCAGCCAGACCGTAAGGAGTTATAATTTTAGATGCACTTTCAAATAGCGGCAAAGTTCCCAGTGCAATAATTGCACTCAAAACGCCATTAATCAGTACAAATCCAATATTTGTCAGCACAAGCATATTATTTACATCAATAAGACATTTTTCTAAAATATATATGCTGAATACGATAATAACGCCGGCAAGTGATATTTCAAATCCTGTTTTTATTAAATCAATTCTTTTGGAAAATCTGATTTTGGAAATTGCAATAGTTGCGACCAAGCTTAATAATATAAATGCAGTTAAGAATTGTATATTATATTGATGCCCTATGGTTAAAACTGCCAAAAGAATTGTAGAGGCAACAAAAGCTACTCTTGAGTTTGTAAATATCGCCAGAATAAATATAAAAGCCGGTATTGGCAAAATATATGGTGAAAAGCCCACCGGCATTACTGTCGATATTAATGCAAGAATTATTGCCAGCACACCGGATATAGTTAAGTAATTCGGCTCTAAAAACTGTTTTTCAAAATACTTCATGTAAGACAAGAATAACAGAGTACCAATGAAAACAAGAACATACATTGCGGCTATTCCCTGCCCGTTAAGTTCGTAAACATTATAACCGGCTTTTCTTAAGGCATCTCTTTTGAGACGTGTTACAGGCTCACCTTCAAATACAATTTTATCTCCTTTTTGAAATGTAATTATATATGGTTTTACCGAATTTTGTGCATTACGACGTGCATTTTCTGTTGCAACTTCATCTTCCACAAGATTAGGAACAATTATTTGTTCAAGCAATGCGCGTATTACAGAAATCTGGCGTTTTGATACATTTGATACAAGGTTATTTATAATAATTTTATCAATCGCGCCATTTTCATAATCTTTTTCGGTAATACCTTTTCGAAGTATATTAGTCAATGTAAGAGATGCTTTTTCAAATATTTCATTGAGACTTGTATCATCCGCATGTAAAAGGACATTGATTACAAAATCTCTTTTGTATGTATCAGGAATATCAAAAAGAATTCCTAATTCTTCTCTTTTTACACTGTCAGATACATCTTTCTTTCTTATCTGCATAATTGATGTTTTAAGTGTCTGCAGGTTGTTTTCTATAAATCCGTCTTCAGCCGGCACAAGAATAGGATCAACTTTTTGCATAACATCTTTTCTATGCTGTTCAGTTCGTTTTACATCTTCAACCGACAGAGTTTTCTGTGCAATTATATCGCGTTTACTAATTCCGTTCTCAATAATATCCTGAAAAAAGAAATTTTGAGAGGCTATTATACCGGTCAAAATTGCGGTAAAAAATATAAATGCACTTATTGATCTGACTTTTGAAGAGTTAAAAAAATTTTTGAGAGTATTTTTTAAATTTGAAATTTTCATTAATATATCCTTATTTTTTATTATTTTATATCTTCCTGAATATTTTTCAAGTCCAGTCGTTTAATCCTTTTTTGCACATCCTCAATGAGTTTACGGTTAATAGATATTAGTTCGGATAAAACGGCAATAAGCCCCACCTGTATACCGGCTAATATTAAAATAGAAGCCAGAATGAGGGATTGGATATGTCCTGTGCCGGAACCTGAAAAATAAAAATATAAAAATCTTATACCAATAATCAGACCTAGTGCCAGGCTTGCGGCGGCAAGTATTATGAAAAATCTGAAAGGTCTGTAAACAATAAACATTCTAAGCATTGTAAATATAGAACGTCTGATATAATCAAACATGCTTCTTACAAGTCTTGATTTTCTTATTTCCGGATTTACTTCAATAGGAACACATACGAGCTGCAATCCTTTTGCCTTAGCCTGAATAATTGTTTCAAGAGTGTATGTGTAATTATCAAAAACATTTAATTGTAAAGCTGCATTTCTTGAAAAGGCTCTAAACCCGCTGGGAGCATCTTCCACGGAGGTTGAACTTACAAATCTCATAACGCCGGAACCAAGTTTTTGTAAAAGTTTTTTCATTAAAGAAAAATCTCTTATTTTTTCTACCGGTCTTGTGCCTATTACAATATCAGCATGCTTTTTTATAATAGGCTGAATTAATGCAGGTATAAAATCAGAGTTATATTGATTGTCTGCATCAGTATTAACAATAATATCCGCCCCTATTTCAAGTGATTTTTCAAGTCCTGCGATAAAAGCTTTTGCAAGACCTTTATTAGGCGAAAGACTTACAATATGTTTTACACCGTGTAATTTTGCAATTTCTACTGTTCTATCAGTGGAGCCATCATCTATAATTACTATTTCTATTTCATCTATACCATCAATATGTTCAGGTAAGCCTTTTAAAACTACAGGTAATGCCTCTTCTTCATTATAACAAGGTATTTGTATAACAAGTTTCATAAATAACCACCAATTTTATTTTTTTATTATATAATTAACATGGCGTTTTATCAAATTGTTAAATATGAAAAAAATAATAGGGATAATTTTAATAGTATTAGTTGGGTTAATATTAAGACTTATTGCAATAGATAAGTCCTCAGGTCTGTGGAATGATGAATATGTCAGCTATATGATCGCCGCAAGACCGCTGGGTGAAAGCTTTATAAATGGTATAAAATCTCAATGTCACATGCCTTTTTATTATTTGTATTTGAAGTCTGTAATGTTTATATTCGGGCAAAGTGATATTATACTGAGGCTGAGTTCTGTATTTACCGGGGTATTATCAATTATTGTTATGTATTTTGCAGGTAAAGAAAAAAATATACGTACAGGTATTTACTGTGCTGCTTTTGCGGCTATCAGCTCTTTTTTAATATATTATTCCCAAGAAGTACGTCTTTATTCAATTCTGTTTCTCTTTTCTGCTTTAACTCTGCTATTTACATTAAACATTCTGAAAAATCCAGATACAAAAAATTTGATTCTTTTTGCCTTATCGTGCTTTTTAGTTCTTTTTACGCATACAATAGGATTTGTATATATATTTTTCTTGCTTGTTTACGTCAGCTGCAAACTTTTTAACACTCATAAAAATCTTATTCTAAAGATGTGGGGGATTATCACAGTTCTGCTACTTTTACTCACACCTCAGATTATTGGCATACTTTTTCGAAAAGTTTTTTCTCAATGGTGGGGCAGTTTTTCACCTTCAGCATTAGGATTTTGGGTTACGGATTATTTTTCACCTGTTTTGACGAATTTTACAGGTGCCCCATCTAACTTCTTTTATAATTTCAAATCAGGATTTATTATTTTTGCGTTGATACCTTCTCTCATATCACTTTGCTTTGTGGGGTATTCTCTTAAAAGCAGAGAAAATCGTGAACTCTTATATATAATTATTGCAGTTTTAGTTGTAATAACTGCCGCATCTATGACAGGTAAACTTGTATTTATAACTAAATATACCATTGAAACTTATCCACTGCTGATCCTTTTATTTTGTGCAGGGGCTGACAGCATGCAAAATAAAGCACTTCGCAATACGGGACTGACAATATTTTGCTTTTTGAGTCTATTTTTCTTATTGGTCAGCCCTTTGGCTGCAAATAAAATACCTCGTAAAGAAGGACACAAATTAGCTGCAGATTTAATCAGCAAAGCTGATTTGAAAAAAGATGATGTTATTATTCTGCAATATTACGATAAAGGACGTTTTAGTAAATATTATGATTTTTCGGATATAAATGTAATATCAATGAACAAGGGGAATTTTGCAGGCTATATCAGACCGGATGTTTCTTATTCTGCTGCGTACAATAATGGTAAAAATGAATTTCGTAATGAGTTTGCCGGCAGAACAAATGATTATTTTGTAAATAAACTTATAAAGGAATTAAATCCTCATAAAAATCAAAAAGTAGTTCTTATTACATTAGATAGTGTAAGCTTTTTCAATGCGCAAACAGTAAAAGGTATTGCGGCTAATGATACATATTATTCGCAGGTGCCTTTATTTTTTCTTGTTTTTTCTTATCTTAAGAATGAAACAGTTGAGATATTGACTGAAAATTATACTATGACTGGAGTTTGGAAAAATGGAGAATGGAATGCAATGGTCTTTACAAAACTTAACAATAACTAAAATACTAGCAATTTTTAATATTCAGGAGTGTCTATATATATAGAAGGCTTTGGTAGTGTCATGAAAGTAGAAAGTGTAAATTTTAATCTTCAAAATGCTCAATCCGCGCATAATACGCACAAATTAGCGGCACCGAATTTTACAAGTAAATACCATACAGAGGATATCTATAACGAATTAATGCATTACATGCCAAAATCTGTTAAATTTATGCTTAAGGTAAAACAGTGGGTTGGTGAGGTTCAAAATATAGTAATTAATTCTATCGGTACGGGTTTAATCGCGCCGATTTTTATTAAGTATAACCCTCTATCAAAAACTGATGAAGATACAAGAACATACTCTGCCTGGAGACAACCGGTTTCAGCAGTGCTTGCCATTTTGACGCAAGTCGGGGCAACAATTCCATTTAACAACAAAGTTAAAAATATGGCAAATCAGGGTAAACTCGGTCAGGATTACAACATGACGCCATTTATGGATGATAAATATTTGAAAAAATTAATAAAAAAACAACATCCTGATTATACAAAAGCTCAAGTTGAAGAACGTCTGAATATTGTAAAAAAAGATCAGAGAGAAGAATTGCTCAAAGATTTAAAAACTAAAAATACAGTAATGTTTATTGAAGACGGTAAGCCTAATAAAGTTCCAATGACCAGAGAACGTTTTAAAGAAACATTACTCTCAACAATAGAAGATTTGATAAAAGAAGAAAATGATGAAAAACTTAAAACAGACGGTACAAAACGCAAACTTCGTACACAAAGAAGTGAATATTATCGTACCCACGTTGATAAAGCAAATGCTCATCTTGATGCATTAGAAGAAATATTCAAATCCGGTGATATTATTCAGGTAAGAAAAGATTTAATTTCTAAAATAGGTGAAATGAAATCTAATCATGAAGACAAAGAACTTATCAAATTTACTCAGGAAATATTCAGTATCGGTAATAAGTCCGATGATAATAAAACTATTAACAGCATGAAAGATAAGGTTAAACGTGCCAAAAGTTATGTTCATGATTACGGGTTAATGACATCAAAAGAACAGGTAATCGAACGAGTTAACAGAAGTATTGACGGAAGAATTACTGATATTGATTTGACCTTAAAATTCTTTGATAAAGTCAAAAAAGCAATTCAAGATAACAAAACTGTCCACGAAGTAGAAGACATGTTTGATAAAGAAGTAAAACAAAATAAACGTCTGCAAGAAAAATCTATTAAGTTTGCAGAAAAAGTAGCAGATCAACTTAAAAAACAAACTAAAGCCTGTCTTGACGGGTATAAACAGGTTGGCGGTATATTTGTTTCTCTTGTAACACTATTTATATCTTGTCCGCTATTAAACTGGGTATATCCGAGATTTATGGCTGCAGTATTTCCAAATTTGTCTAATGGTAAGCACACCAAGGATACAACTAATCTTATCGAACGGGCAAGCAATCCCGAATTAAAGAAAGCTGAGGTGAAATCATGAGTAAAATTTCATCAATAGGCAAAAATATTAGACCATATATTCAAAAATTTAACGGTTGGTGTGAAAAACCATATAAAGCTCTTGCTAATGTAAAAATTGGTAATTATAAGCCTATGCAGGTAGTTAACAATAATTATATACAGGACAAAACAAAATTTATTACAGGTCTTGGAGTTGCTTCAATTATTCTTAAAGACGGTGTAGGATGCTATATGTATGTGACACAGAGTTTGAATAACAAAGAAATTCCTGATGATAAACGTAAATTTGTTGCTGCTCTCGATCTTGCAAACGGCGGCTTGATGATATTAACTCAATTAGGGATGTTCTTTACAATATCTAATAAGAAGGTACAAGAAAAAATGTTTAACAAATTCTTTGGTAAATATTTTGACCGTGCCGCATCAAAAGGCTACCAGGCTAAATTAAAAAATAACGATTTGCTTAAAGATATGAAAGGCGCAGATTTTCATCCTGTTTTAAATAAGGCCAAAAAAGATGTTAAGGCAGCTTTTGAAAATGTAACATCTCTTGTTGCATCTTCCATAGTTGCCAAACGTATGCTGGTACCGTTTATAGCCACACCTCTGGCAGATAAGACAGGAGAATGGATGAATCGCCATGAAAAACCTGATAAAGTAGATAAAGGTACGAAAAACACATATAATACGCACAGAGCCGCTATTGATGACAAAATTAATGAGGGGCAACAAACAGCACCAAATACGGATAATAGCTCCGGCAATGCGATAAATACTAATCTTTTGGATAAATTTAAAAAAAATTTAAAAAACTGAGTTTGTAAACTCAGTTTTTTTAAAATGGCTTAGTTTGGTTAAGTTTCATCCGAAGTTCTCTGAAACGGGCAACATCTTCTTGAGTTTTACCGCTATCTTTAAATAAAGCCTGTGTTGAAGGATGAACCATTAACACATAATCCATATGTATTTCCAAAAAATTATATTTTCTTGGAGGTTGATTAGAATTGCGCGGATATATTTCTGCGTTAGTAACCGCCAAAAAACGTCTTTCCTTATCATTTAACAGATCTGTAAGTTCGCGATTTGTATTAGTGTATTTAGACACATGAACAACACCCTTAATATCATGATCTGCTGTTAAAATCGTAACTTCTATAGGTACTGTATCAATATTTTTTGCCATGATTAAATCCTTAATTTCCTTAATTATTACTATAATACATTTTATTAAAATTGTCTATCTTTTTTTGACACGTCCGCCATATGTTTCATGAACGTCAACAACAGATAGAAACGCTGTTGGATCAATTTCTTTAACAATTTCTTTTAATTTAGCCATTTCAAGTCTTGTTACAACACAATATATAAGCGTTTTTTCTTTACCGGAAAATCCGCCAATTCCGCCAAGATATGTAACTCCTACATCCAGACGCTCTAACAGTGCCTGCCCAATTTCATTGGAATAGTCACTAATTATTCTGACTGATTTTGAATTATTTAATCCTTCAAGAACAACGTCAATAACTCTGGATGCGATAAAATAAGTTATTACTGCATACATAGCTTTTTCCGGTCCGAAAACAAAGCCAGCAGCAGCGTAAATTATTACATTAAAGCCCATTATAATTTCGCCAACAGAAAATCCGAATTTTTTAGATAGGACAAGTGACATAATTTCTGTACCATCCATTGAACCTTCATTTTTGAGAACAAGCCCGACTCCTAAGCCTAATATGATCCCCCCAAAAACTGTCGCAAGAAGTAAATCTTCTGTAACAATTTTTATACTGTGAAAAAAGTTGACACCGACAGATAGCATAGCTATGGCGTAAAAGGTTTGGAATACAAATTTTTTACCGATTTTATTGAAAGCAAAGAGTATAAAAGGTAAATTTAATATAAAAATTAAAAGACCGAGATTGTATTTAGTAATATGCGCCAAAATAATACCTACACCAACAATTCCTCCGTCAATAATATTATTGGGGACAAGAAAACATTCAAGTGCATAAGCTGCAATTAATGGACCTATTGTTAAAAAAATAAATTTTCTTAAAATACTTATTAATAAAGAACATCTTGATCTAGGCATTATTTTGCCCCCTGTTGGAATTATCGTGTACAGTCTTTTTAATTGTAATTAAATTATTAATTTTAAAGATAGTTTTTTTGTCACCATCTTTGTCATTTTTTATACCAAGAATATTTTCTAAATCATTTTTTAAGGTAACTAAATCTTCATATCGTTTCAGAGTGCCATCAATTGCAATTGAAACATCACCGGTTTCTTCTGAAACGACGAGGCACGCAGCATCACTTACTTCACTCATTCCAATAGCAGCGCGGTGTCTTGTTCCATATTTCCAACTTAATTTAGGATCTTCAGTAAGCGGCAGTAAGACACCTGCAGAAATAATTTTAGAGCCGTTAATTACAACAGCTCCGTCATGCAGCGGTGTATTAGGGTGAAAAATTGTTAAAATTAATTCTGTAGATACATCTGCATTAAGTTTTGTTCCAACATCACTGTAAGTATTGCTTAAATCACTTTGAAAAACAATCAGAGCACCGGTATGTGACTTAGATAAAAATTTGACAGCCTCAACTAATTCTTTTATAACGTCAATTTTAGGATTTTTAGCTGCATGAGATGCAGGACTGAATGCTCTGCTTATAAAGTCTACCTGTCCGAGAAAGCCTAAAAATTTTCTCAATTCAGGCTGAAATATAACTATTAAACTTAATGAAATTAAGGTAACTACGGATTTTAGAAACATTCCAAGAATTCTCAAATCAAGCCTTACCAGAACTTCGCCAAAAATCCAAAGAAATATAAGAAAAAATATTCCTTTTACAAATTTTTCTGATTGTGTATTTTTGATAAATTTTTTGTAGAAAGCATACAAAATTCCGGCAATGACGAGTATTTCTGCAACATTTGTGATATTAAATGACCAGTCCAGTAAACCTATTTGTTTTTGTAAAAAAGTTAAAAGTTCATTAATCATACTCGTTTCAACCTATCCGGAATAATGTCATTCGCAATGAGATCATCCAGCGATTCTCTTTTGATGATCAAATCGGAATTTGAGTTGTTTACAATTACCATAGCAGGCTTTTGGACACGATTATAATTTGACGCCATTGAGTAATTATAAGCTCCTGTATTATAAACGCATAGAATATCACCTTCTTCAATTTCAGGAAGTTTTATATTCTTAATTAAAATATCACCGCTTTCACAAAAACGACCGGCTATAGTGACCGTTTCAGAACAATCAGCAAGCGGTTTATTGGCTATTTGAGCGGAATATTCAGCCTGATACATAGAAGGTCTTATATTATCAGCCATACCACCATCTACAGCAACATATTTTTTGCCGTGCGGAACTTGTTTTGCACTTCCGAGTGTATACAAAGTCACTCCCGCAGTTGAGATTATGCTGCGACCCGGTTCTATAAATAGTGTTGGCGAGTCTATATTGTATTTTTCTATATTATTTTCTAAACTTGTAATCAGTTTTTCCGCAATATCGTAAGGTGAAGGCGGCAAATCTTTTTCTGTATATTTAACACCGAGCCCGCCGCCAACATTTATTTCATCAAGCTTAAGCTCAAACTTTTCATCTAATCTTGCTATTTCCTTTATCAATATCTCTATTTCATCTGCATAAATAGCTGTTTCAAAAATTTGTGACCCTATATGTGCGTGCAGTCCATGCAATCTTAAGTTTTTATACTGCTCAAGAATTAATTCCACAGCTTCGTCAATTTGCGTTAAGTCGAATCCGAATTTAGAGTCAAGATGTCCGGTTTGAATATATTCATGAGTATGACATTCAATTCCAGGAGTAATGCGAAGAAGAATATCAACAATTTTATTGTGAGAGAGAGCAATTTCATTTAACAAAGACAATTCAAAAAAATTATCAACCGAAATTCGACCTACCCCTAGCTGCAGAGCCAGCGTCAACTCTTCAGGAGATTTGTTATTGCCGTTAAAAAGGACTTTAGACATATCAACACCGGCTTTGAAAACAGTATAAATTTCACCGGCAGAGACAACATCAAATCCGAAACCTTCACTGGCAAGCAGTGCAGAAACCGCTTCTGTACAAAGAGCTTTAGATGCATACATCATATTGACTTTAGGATAATTTTTAAAAGCATCCTTGTAATCACAGCAGATAGAGCGAATAGTTTGTTCATCCAATACATACAAAGGAGTGTTGTAATTTTGAGCTAATTCAACAAGATCACAGCCGCCCAATTCTAAATTGCCATCTGAGTTTATATTTAATGTTAACGGCTTTATTTTCTGGTTAATACTCACTAAATCACTCCTGATAATCTCTCTACATAATTATAATACCATAGTTTTTTTGAAAATGAAATACTTTAAATGTTTGAGCATATTAATTTTTTCTAAAGATTTTTTTAATCGAGTTGATCATATACTTTTCTAATTTCTTTTATATCTTGCCACATAAGCCATTTAGGACTTCCTTTTTCACGGGAATCGTTTCTCAAAAGATAAGAAGGGTGAAAAATGGGCATCATTTTAGAATAATAAGGACCTTCAAACCAGCGTCCACGAAGTCTTGTAATACCCAGTTTAGTGTCCATAAGAGAATTGACTGCCACCCGCCCGCACAGAAGAATAATTCTGGGTTTAAGAATTTCTATTTGTGCATCCAAATATTCTTTGCAGGCTGCTTTTTCTTCAGGCAAAGGATCACGATTTTCCGGCGGTCGGCATTTGAGTGTGTTACAGATATACAGATGTTTATTTCTTTCGAATCCTACAGACGCCAGAATTTTATCTAAAAGCTGACCTGCTTTACCGACAAACGGCTCACCCTTTTGATCTTCATAATACCCCGGAGCCTCACCAATTAGCATCATTTTACGATTAGGAATTCCACCTGAGAAAACAATGTTTGTGCGCGTCTTACATAATTCACACTTTGCACAAGTTGAACATTTTTTGTATATTGCGGCTAATTCTTCGGTATCTTTTGCTAATTCATGCATCCTACCCCCTCTTGCAATGTTATTATAACTTAAAAATATTAAAATTAGATTAATAAAAGATTAAGTCGAAAAATTTTTGATGTACAATATAATTAAGGTTAGATGAAATAAAGGGAAAAATCATGTGGGAATATACCGAAAAAGTAATGGATCACTACAGAAATCCAAGAAATGTAGGGAAAATAGATAATCCTGATGCCGTTGGTATTGCAGGATCTCTTGCATGCGGCGATCAGTTGAAAATTTATTTAAAAATAGAAAATGGTATTGTAACGGACGCAAAATTTCAAACCTTTGGCTGCGGATCGGCGGTCGCAAGTTCAAGTATCCTGACTGAAATGATTATTGGTAAACCCGTTGAAGAAGTTAAAAAGATTACGAATAAAGATATTGCAGATGAACTCGGCGGCTTACCGCCTGAAAAGATGCACTGCTCTGTTATGGGCTATGAAGCTTTAGAAGATGCATTGAAAAATTATAAAACTGATGACATGGTTGATCTTGACGATCTGAGAGAACCTGAAACCAGAGATAAAGTTGTATGTACTTGCTTTAATGTTACAGAAAATCAGATTTGGGATGCTATAAAGCTCAATGGCTTAAAAACTGTAGAAGAAATCACAAATTACACAAAAGCCGGCGGAGCATGCGGTAAGTGTAAATCTTTAATTCAGGATATTATTAATACCTACTATCATAAAGAAAAAGAAGAGAAAAAGGTTGAATTAACACCTGCACAAAAGATTCTAAAAATTAATAGTATCATTGAAAATCAAATATCCGATGAATTGCGAAAAGACGGCGGAGATATTACACTTGTTGATATTGACGGCAACAATGTTATGGTAAAACTCCGCGGTAAATGTTCAGGATGCAAAAACTCTCATCTGACATTAAAGTCCTTTGTAGAAACAACTCTGCGTGAGGCTGTTGATCCGGCTATTGTTGTTATTGAGGTGTAGGCGGAGGAAACACAATGGAAAAATTGATATATTTAGATAATAACGCAACAACACGTGTGGATGAAAAAGTTCTCGAAACAATGCTGCCATATTTTAAAGAAGAATATGCTAACCCTTCAAGCATGTACGAATTTGCCAAGTCCGCAAGTCACGCTTTAAAAGATGCCCGCGGCAAGATAAAAGACTTTTTTAATGCCGTAAATGAAAAAGAAATTATATTCACCTCCTGTGGCTCAGAAAGTGCAAATCAGGCTATACGCGGCGTTTTAAATATGAATAAAAATAAACGTCATATTATAACCAGCAAAGTTGAACATCCTGCTGTCCTGAATCTATATCAAACACTGGAAAAACAAGGCTATAGTGTTGACTATATCGGCGTTAATTCAAATGGTGAACTTGATCTTGAACAATTATCAGAGTCAGTTAACTCCGATACGGCACTTGTTTCTATAATGTATGCTAATAATGAAACAGGTGTGATATATCCTATTCAAAAAATTTCAGAAATTATCAAGTCGAAAAATCCAAATACAAAATTCTTTGTAGATGCGGTACAGGCTGCAGGGAAGATTCCTATTGATGTTCAGGAATTAGGGGTTGATTTGCTTGGTATTTCAGGACATAAATTCCACGCTCCAAAAGGTGTTGGGGCTTTATATGTTAATTCTAAAACTGTTATAACTCCGTTAATTATCGGCGGTCATCAGGAAAGAGGGCTGCGCGCAGGTACAGAAAACGTACCTTACATTGTAGGTTTAGGCAAGGCAGCCGAGCTTGCGGCGGATAATCTAAAATATGAAATGACTGAAGTTAAACGGTTACGAGACAAGCTTGAATCAAATATACTAAAAAATGTGTTTAATGCGCGTTTGAATACTGGTGTTGCAAACCGTGTACCAAATACAACGAATATCGGATTTGAATACATAGAAGGTGAATTGATACTGTTGCATCTAAGTGATTTAGGCATTTGTGCAAGTTCCGGCAGTGCCTGCACTTCAGGGTCGCTTGAACCCAGCCATGTTCTGAGGGCTATGGGCGTTCCTTTTACAGCAATTCATGGCAGTATCCGTTTTTCATTGAGTAAATATACTACAGAAAAAGAAATTGACTATGTAACGGAAGTTATGCCTTCAATAGTTGAAAAATTGACAAATCTTTCACCGTTCCAGAATGAGTTGGAACAACTAAAAAACTTAAAACAATAATATACATTTAAATTTCTCGTGTTGCAGCACGCAAGTGCTGCTTTTTTTTATTTAATTTTATTTTTGATTTAACTTGAATTAATTCTTTGTTTGTTATAAATTAGATTTGTGTAAATATTTTACAAATTAAGAAGGAGAACTCAAAATGAGTGAAAGAAAATTAGTTGGAACAGGAGAAATGTTCAAAAAAGCACTCGCTGGCGGTTATGCTATTGGTGCTTACAACGTTAACAACATGGAAATTTTACAAGGTATTGCAGAGGCTGCTGAAGAAACTCAATCACCTATCATTCTTCAAGTTTCTGCTGGTGCAAGAAAATACGCTAATCAAACTTACTTAATTAAATTGGTAGAAGCTGCTTTAGCTACAACTACTGTACCAATTGCTTTGCACTTAGATCACGGTGCTGATTTCGAAATTTGTAAAGCTTGTATTGACGGCGGTTTTTCATCAGTTATGATTGATGGTTCAAGATTCCCATTGGAAGAAAACATCAAATTAACTAAACAAGTTGTTGATTATGCTCATCCGCGCGGAGTTTCAGTTGAAGCTGAACTTGGTAAATTAGCAGGTGTTGAAGATGACGTTAAAGTTCACGCTAAAGATTCAACATACACAGATCCTGAAGAAGCAGCAAGATTTGTTAAAGAAACAGGTTGTGATTCTTTAGCAGTTGCTATTGGTACTTCTCACGGAGCTTACAAATTCAAAGGTGAAGCAAAATTAGACTTTGAAAGATTGGCAGAAATCAAAAAAGCAGTTAATGCTGCTGTTGGTTATGATTATCCGTTGGTATTACATGGTTCATCATCAGTTCCAAAAGAATTTGTTGAAAAATGTAATAAATTTGGCGGCAACCTTCCTGATGCACAAGGTGTTCCGGAAGATATGCTTGCTTATGCATCTAAACACGGCGTTGCTAAAATCAACATTGATACAGACTTGAGATTAGCAATGACATCAACAATCAGAGAATTCTTTATTGAACATCCTGAAAAATTTGACCCGCGTGAATACATGGGACCTGGCAGAACTGCAGTTAAAGAAATGGTTATGCATAAAATGCGTGATGTTCTTGGTACAGCAGGACATGCAAAAGACTAATTACGTATATAAATATATTACAAAATTCAGAGGCGGTCTATGCGTAAGCGTACCCGCCTTTTACTTTTAATTACATCTGGTAGCCCCGATATACGAAACATTAGTGCAATTGTAACAGTTCGTCCATATATTTTACTATTTTTTTATTTCATTTCAAACTTTCTTATAAATTTAACGGCATCTTCTTTTGTTGCAACATCACCACTAATTTGCGCTTCGTGAAGATCATTCATAATCTCTCCGAGCTGCGGCGAAGGTTTAATATTCAAAATAGTCATAACATCATTACCGGATAATAATTTAGGCAATGGTTCAAGAGTATCGCGTACACTCATATAAAAATTTAGCAGTTTATTTAAATTTTCTATATTATTTTCAACCATTTCGTCAGAAACTGCCTCGCCACGAGCTGAAAGTCTATCCGCTTGCGCAAGAAGTATTGCATCAATAGCACAATCATCCATTTTGCGAATATAACGCATCATGATTTTTTCATTTATTTCAGGAGGCGACATAACCTGAGAAGGATAAATATGATTTTTCACCATTTTTGAGATGTAATCAATTTGTTTGTTAGAAAAATTAAGCCTGCGCAAAACATTTACAACAAGCTTTGCGCCAACATCATCATGTTTTATAAATCTATGACGACCTGAATTTTCTTCAATTGTCCATGTAGAAAATTTTCCTATATCATGCAAAAAGGCAGCCAGTTTAAGATGCGCAATTCGCGTTTCTCCGCCAAAATCCACGCGCAACATATGTTCTTTTACTTCAGCAGAAGAGTTTGCAAAAATACCTGATAGCTGTTTTACTGTCTCAACCGAATGATGAAACAAATCAAGATGATGATGCGTATTAGGCGGAACCTGTTTTAATTCCTTCACAACGGGAAATATTTTTTCCAGAAGCCAGGTCTTATCCATGTTTAAAAGTGCCTTAAACGCAAATGGTCCTGAAAAAAGTCGTATAATTTCATAATTAATTCTCTCCACTGCCGGTTTAGATATTAGATCAGAATATTTACAAATCGCGTCAATGACAGCATGGCTTAGTTCAAATCCCAACAATGCCTGAAAACGATAAGCTCTAAGCATTCTTAAAGGGTCATCAACAAAATTATGCTCGTTAATGCAATTTATAATCCCGTGTTTCAAGTCAGTTATGCCGCCGCACATATCAACAACTTCAAAAGTTTTGAGATTAACCGCAATGGCATTAATCGTCAAATCACGACGCATTATATCTTTTTCTAAAGAATTTTCTATCGGATTTGTGACGTCTATATAATTTACTTTGTCAGGTAATACAAGCCTGTAGATTTTATTTTCCTCATCAAGCGAAACAAATGTTGCATCAAAAAATTCAGCTAACTTATGTGCAAATGTTTTTGCATCCTCATCCATAATAATCAAGTCGCGGTCAAAAGTTTTTTTACCCAGCAAAAAATCACGCACTGCACCGCCGACAAGATAAATCTCGTTACCAAAATTTTTGATTATCTTTACTAACACTTCATCATTTTGAATTTTTTCGGTAATTTTCGAATTCATAAATAATATTTCCTAATGCTACAGTTACAGCAGTTTCCGCCTTTAATATCAAATCACCCAGTGTAAGTTTAGGGATGTTATAAGCATCAAATAAATCAAATTCTTTTTGTGAAAATCCGCCTTCCGGTCCTATTATTACAAGCAGACTTTCATCTTGCCGCACCGGAGTTTTATCAAAAAATTGTTTTAAAGTATAAGATGCACTTCTCTCACAAAAGGCAATAATTTTATCAAAGTTTTTGGAGTTTAAAAGTTTATCAAGAGTCGTCATATTATAACAGGTTGGTATAACAGCTCTTTCGCATTGTTTTGATGCCTCATACATTATACGTTGCCACTTATCTGTTTTTTTCTCAATAACCGATTTATTCAGAGCACAGTTATCTGTTAATACGGGATAAATACCGCGAACGCCGAGTTCAGTGGCTTTTTCAACCACAAAATTTTGCGCATCACTTCTCAACGGACTTTGGGCAAGGTATAAATTAAAGTTCAAATCTCTTTCTGATTTGTAGCTTTTTTGAATTTCTGCCTCTATATACTTTGTTGTAATATTTTTTATAACAGTTTCATATTGCATTCGATTTTCATCAATAAGAAGAAGTTTTTCACCTGTTTTTGCGCGCAAAGAACGTGCAATATGATTATAATTTTCCCTTTTGGAAATTATAATTTCATTATCTTTTTTATCCGTTGATTTTATAAAAAAATGCGGCATAACCACTCCTTTTTAAATATATTATAACAAAGATATATAAAATTTTATTAATAAATTTATGTTAAGTTATTACCTAAAAATTTTTTTTGCATTATAATTGTAGTAGAAATTTTAACAAAAGGAACAAAAGGGATTATGACAAACGAGCAAACATCTAATGAAAAAGTAATTGGTATACCAAGGGCAATGTCTTTTTACCACAACTATCCGTTTTATTATGGATTTTTCACGGATTTAGGTATAAAAATTGTACTTTCAGATGTTACAACAAAACAGACAATGTCTGCAGGGTCTGCGCTTGTTGTCACGGAAACCTGTTTGCCAATTAAGGTATTTATCGGACATGTTTTGAATTTAATAGATAAAGGTGTTGATAAAATTCTTATTCCTTCCCTGCAATCAGTTTCTCACAAGATTTATAACTGTTCTAAAATCAGAGGACTTCCGGATCTTGTTCGAAACGTTGTGAAAAAAGAGTTCACACTAATTGAACCAACTTTAGACAAATCTGAAAAAAATCAGGGCTTGTATGAATTTTTAAAAGAATGCGCAGCTCCATTTGGGATTACTGATGAGGCTGTAATCAGACGTGCATCTAAAGCGGGCTGGAGAACATATAATAATTTTCATATAATGTCTAAATCAGGCATGAGTTATCAAAAAGCAATAAATTATGCACTGCAAGGCAAAGTCTTTATTGAGAGTCAGACAAAAGAATATCCGATATCTATTGCATTGATTTCTCACGGATACAATATTTATGATGAAAGAACGTCAATGAAAATTTTTGATAAATTAGAAAAAATGGATGTAAAAGTATATTCATCACTTCAGTTATCAAAAGAACAAATGGAAGACGGTATAAAATCATTGGGTCAGGAACTTTACTGGGCTAATGAATTTGAAATGACAGGCGCTGCCGGACATTATCTAAAAGAAAACAAAATCGACGGCATAATTACCCTTACAGCATTTGGCTGTGGACCGGATTCATTAATGATTGAAAGAATTACCCGCAAAGCAAAACGCTTTAACAAACCGCTTTTAAATCTTACTATTGATGAACAAACAGGAGAGGCAGGATTTATTACAAGGCTTGAAGCGTTTGTTGACATGTTATTCCGCAAAAAACGTGCCAATATTATCAATAATATAGAAATAAGCGAAAGAAATTCATCATATATTCCTAATACAAATTATATTGAAACTAAATAGGTCTTTATTTTGTTTAATAACATGTAAAAGTTTTGTGGCTTATAATTTTGATCTGCGGCACAGATTACATAATAAAGGAAAAATTTAAAAAAGAGATTAGCGAATTTCACTAACCTCTTTTTATTTATGCAAATCTTAATTAAACTTTTCTTTTGCGAGCAGCTTCTGATTTACGTTTTCTTTTTACGCTCGGTTTTTCATATCTTTCGCGTTTTTTAACTTCTGAAAGAATGCCGGCTTTCTGGATTTTTTTCTTAAAACGTCTCAATGCGCTTTCTATTGATTCGTTTTCGCCAACTTTAACTTCTGCCATTTATATTTTCACCACCTTAATAGTTTTTGTACTTATTACTATATAAATAGTATAACTCAAACTAAAATAAAATTCAAGTCCTGTCAAAAATTCAAAAGTTAAAGTGCTAAAACGAGTATTTTTAAACTATTTTGAATGGTCAAACATTTGTTTTATGCCGTCTACAGAACTTAGAATACCTGTAGCTTCGTAAGGCATATAAACGACTTTATTATTTTCACCGGCAGTTATTGAGCTTAATGTTTCCAGATATTTCATTGCTATCAAATATTTATCCGGCTGTCCTTTATCAGAAAGAGCGTTAATAATTCTTGCAATTGCTTCTTTTTCTGCATCAGCTTCAACAACACGAGCCTGCGCTACCCCCTCTGCTTTTAATATTGCAGCCTGTTTTTGACCTTCTGCTTCTCTGATTGCAGCTTCTTTTTGACCTTCAGCGGTTAAAATTGCGGCTTGTTTTTCACCTTCAGCCTCATAAATCATTGCACGTTTTTCACGTTCAGCTTTCATCTGTTTATCCATTGCTGCCTGAATATCTGCAGGAGGTATAATATCTTGGAGTTCTACACGATTAACTTTTACCCCCCATTTATTAGTTGCTTCATCAAGAATTGCACGCAATTCACCGTTAATTTTGTCGCGGGAAACAAGTGTTTCTTGTAATTCAAGCTGCCCGACAAGGTTTCGCAACGTTGTTTGCGTAAGTTTTTCTATTGCCTCAGGCAAATTGGCAATTTCATAAACTGCACTTTTAGAATCTATAATTTGAAAATATAACAAGGCATTTATTGTTATAGAAACATTATCTTTAGTAATTACATTCTGACGAGGAAAATCATACACAGTTTCTCGCAAATCTATTTTTGGTGATTCTTTAAGATAAGCATAAGTACGCCCGTCAACAGTTCTTTGAACAATTTTTTTAGTTATACCTCTTGGGGCATCAAGAATAGGAAAAATAAAGTTTGGACCTGCACGTAAAGTTCTTTCGTAACGTCCGAGACGCTCTATAATAACTTCTTCCTGTTGTTTTACAATAATTATGCCCTTGAATACATAAATTAACAATAGCACAATAAGAACAAATAAAAATAATCCCATTTTGGTCTCCTTCTTATAATTTTTCTACATACATAATTAAACTTTCGTTTCTTACAATACGAATTTCAGCACCGGCAGGAATTTCATCATCGCCGTCATAACGTGCATCCCATCTTTCATCATAAATAGTTATAGCTCCTTTATAGCGGCTTACCGGTTCAATTACACGTGCAACTTTACCTATATACTTTCCTTCTATCCCGGTTTGTGTATCCTGTGTACTTTTATGTTTCAAAATCAATGGTCTTATCAAAAATATTGATAAAAGTGATAATACTACAAACGCCAGTATTAAAGTAACAATATCGGATATTACTAATGAGAATATAGCTGTTAAAAATCCGGCAATTGCAAGGTTTAAGAAAAATACCGCAGGAACAAGTATTTCCAAAATCAAAAACACAACACCAGCAATAGCAAATATTTCCCAGAATAACATATAATTTCTCCTTTTAGTATATTTATTCTAACAGATATTTTGTCTACCGTCAATATTTTTATATTTTTAGTGTAGAATTTTATTATGATTACATTTGATAGTTTAACTCTAAAAGCATTTATTGAAGAAAATAGAGAATTTCTGACCGGAGCACGAATACAAAAAATTCAGCAGCCGACCAGACGGGATTTTATATTTACAATAAGAGGCTTTGATAATAATGGCAAAGCTGAAACAAGAAAGCTATATATAAATATTAATCCGCAATTTCACCATCTATGTTTTATGAATGAATCAAATGAGGAAAAGCGGCATATCGAAATTCCGCAAAAGCCGCCTATGTTCTGTATGCTTTTAAGAAAGTATCTGGAAAATTCTAAAATCTGTAAAATTAATCAGCCGCCGTATGAGAGAATTTTTGAAATTTATGTTGAAACATTCAACGAATTATCCGAAAAAATTCATCTTTGTCTTGCCGCGGAATTAATGGGCAAACACTCTAATGTTGTGCTATATAATGACGATACCAATGTAATCATAGGATGTGCGCACAATGTCGGGGCTGAAAAAAGCCGCCAGCGTGAAATGGCCGGTACATTACCTTATGTTTATCCGCCCAAACAAAATAAACTAGACATTCTGAATTACAATGGCGAAATTGATTACAATACACTGAGTGACAATTTTTACTGGTTTTCCAAATCCTTTGCAAATCAGGTGTACGGGTTAAGTATTGACAAACTGCGCGGTTATGTCTGTTTGAATAAAGTTAATCCTGCTATATCAAGGGATTACAGAGAATATTCATTATTTGCAGAACTGTTACCTGATAGAATATCACAAAGCTCAGTAAATGAAATGCTGGACAATTACTATGCATATTATATTGAAAAAGATAAATACCAAACATTAAAACAACATCTGGAAACAATGGTAAATCAACGGCTTAAAAAAGCACAGTCCTCTTTAAAAAAAATGCAAATACAACTTTCTAAAGAACAAGATGCAGACAGATATAGACTTTATGGCGATCTAATAATGGCAAATCTTTATAATCTAAAGGATTTTTCACCCACAGCCAATGTTTTTGATTATGAAAATAACCAAAATATAGAAATTGAACTTGATGCTTCAAAAACATTAAAAGATAACGCAAATAAATTCTACAAATTATACACAAAAGCAAAAACATCTTCAGCAAAACTTCAAGAACTTTCCAAAGAATTGGATGAAGAAATAACGTATTTAGAACATGTACTTTATTCAATAAGTATCTCTGATACAATAGGCGATTTGACAGAAATAAAATCGGAACTCATTCCGGAGCAGGAAAAAACAACAAAACAACAATCCTTTAATAAACCATTAGAACTCTCAATAGAAGATTGCAAAGTCTGGGTAGGACGCAACAACCGCCAAAATGATTATATTGTATCTAAACTGTCAAAAGATGAAGATTACTGGTTTCATACAAAAGACTGCGCCGGCTCACATGTTCTGTTAAGATGTACTAACCCGTCAGACAGGTTAATTTATGAATGCGCCAAACTTGCAAAAGAATATTCATCCGCTAAATTATCCTCAAAAGCCGGGGTTATTTACACAAAAAGAAAGTACCTTAAAAAGCCTCCTAAAGCTAATTTAGGCTATGTAACTTACAAAAACGAGAGAGAGATTTTAGTTTAATGCGTTCGGGATTTGACGAAATTCAAAAACAAATTGATACTGTCGCTATGAGCAAAAAAAATGTTATAGCACTGGTTGATTGCGATTCTTTTTTCGTGTCATGTGAACAAAAAGTCAATCCTGAACTCAAGGGAAAGGCAGTTTGTGTGCTTTCCAACCGTGATGGCTGTGTTATTTCGCGCTCAAGAGAGGCGAAAAAAATGGGAATTAGAATGGGGTTGCCGTATTTTATGGCAAAAAAGGAGTTTCCCAAATGTGTTTATCTATCCGGCAGGCATGATTTGTACGGGGAAGTTTCAAAAGAAGTAATGGCTGTTTTGAAGGAATTTAGTCCGAAAGTCGAGGTATATTCAATAGATGAGGCATTCGTTGAATTAACGGGGCTTGAAAGACTTTATAAAAAAAATTACACGGAAATTGGTGAATTTCTGCGTGAAGAGGTGATGAAACGTGTAGATATACCTGTATCTATAGGAATAAGTTCCTCCAAAACACTTGCCAAACTCGCTTCTGATAAGGCAAAGTCAATGACCGGCGGAGTTTATCATATACACAAAGGAGAAATAATTGACGTTCTTGAAAATACTGAAATAGGCGAAATTTGGGGTATTGGTAAAAATTTAACCTTAATGTTTCATAAAAACGGGATACTAAATGCCTACGAATTAGTTTCTCAAACGGACACCTGGCTTAATAAAAAAATAGGCATACGCGGGCTTGAAATGAAACATGAACTTATGGGTGAAATGGTTTCTCCTGTTGACACATCCGTAAAATTACCTAAATCAATACAAAAAACGAGTATGCTTTCAAAATTTAGTTCCGATATAAATTTTCTCAAGAATTCCTTAAACTACCATATTCATCGCGCATGTGCAAAGCTACGCAAACTGGATGCTAAGTGTACAGGTATTACTTTGATGCTAAAAACAAAAGACTTTAAGTCATATTATGAAAAACGTATAATAGCGAAACCTACGGATTTTGAACTGGAAATTTCAGGTATAATATTTGAACTGCTGGACAAAATGTATAATCCAAATGTTCTTTATAGAAGTACAGGCGTTATTTTAGATGGTATTACTCAAAATAGTGAGGCGCAATTATTTTTATTTTCTGACAACAGTGCTGATGAAAAAAAATCAAGGCTTACAAAATGTTTTGATAACCTTGAAAGCCGTTTTGGAAAAAATATTATAAGAACAGGATTTACACCTGATTAAAATAATTAGAATTACGGCTCCTTTAAAAAGGAGCCGTTAAATAAAAGAAAGAAAGTCTTTTCTAATCTTATTCTTCGATAATCCAGCCATTTGTCAAATCAACTTTTATAGGTTTCAAAACAGTCATTTTTACAATTCCTGCCGCAGGAACATTTAATTTTTCACCTTTCAGAGTAGCTCTGACAAATTTCATAAACCAGTTTCTGTCCTTTTTAATTTCACCGCTGGCATTGAAAGGAACCGTCTGATCATTGACTGTAGTCACTAAAGAATTATCTAAAACAAGAACACCATTTCGAACAAACCATTTACCTGCACGTACATCAGATAATTGACCTTTTAAATTTGCGCCTTTTGCTATAAGAATAAATTTGTCTCTTGTAACATAGTTTTGTGCAGCTCTGGCAACATACATTTCACCCGGTTGTGAAGACTGAGAAGAAATATAGTTTGTCAATTCTACAGGAATAACCGCTCCTGCAGGAATTGTACCTACACTGCCCTGAACAGTTGCCCCGGCAATAATGTAACCTTCGCCTGTTTTTTTACGCATTGCTTCAGCCAGTTTAGCATTAGGATTTAATTTAGCTTGTTCCATCATGTTATATAAAATAGCCGCAACTTCAGCACGCGTTGCCGGTCTTTCTGCATCAAGATTTTTATTTGCAGAAGGCAAAGTTACAATCATATTCAATATTTCAGCCTTGCCTGCAGGAATTAAAAACCATTCAGGTATGCTTTTAGCATCCGCATAACGTGACAAAACTTCTTTTGCTTTCTGCGGGCTTATCTGTTCAGTAGTTAGAGAATTTACTGCTACAGAAATGGATTCTGCACGTGATACAGAATCATCCGGTCTGAATGGCTGACCATCTTCAGGGCTAGATACTAAATCAAAATACAATGCTTTTTGAATTGCATCATATGCCCAAAAATCTTCTGTTATATCAGAGAAATTTACCGGCTGAACGACCTGCGCATTCTGCTGCCCTAATGCCTTTATAGCCATAGATGCAAACTCTGCACGGGTAACATTTTCGTCAGCTCTAAAAGTCCCATCCGGATAACCAACAATTACGCCCTGCTCTTCCAAAGTTTTAATCTGGCTTGCCGCCCAGTAATCATCTTGAACATCAGGGAATGCGAATACAGCACCGGTACAAGACACAAAAACTAATGCCGATAATAACAATTTAAAAATTCTTTTCAAAATATACCCTCCGTATTTAACTCCTACATTTAACATAATAACATAGGTTTGTCTTATCCTGCAATAATTGATAAGTAATGTAAATGTATGGAGTAGAAAAAAACTATTCTGACAAATCCATCTGATATGCCCAAGGCATTAAATCACGGAGTTCTAACACTTTTCTTATCTTACATTCCAGTATAAAACGGTCAATTTTATAATCAGTAAATTTACCTGCATTAGGCTGATAATCCGCAAGCCTTTCACATACCATATGATAATCAATATTCAAAAGGTCAACTGTATTCATCATACAAGGATTTATCCATTGATGGCTGAAACATTCAATCATAGAAGTTCTTTCCCTGCAGAAAAGCAGATTAGTACTGTTTGCCCCATGCGGAGTTACTATAACGTCTGCATTATGGAATATTTTCATCTGTTCATAAAGTGACAATTTTTCAGGGACTATGATCTCAAATCCATATCCTCTTAACATTTCTATAATTTGTTCTTCATTGATAATTTTACGCCTTGAAACCCTTGAAACATATATTTTTTTAGGACATTTGCTATCTAATAACGGACCATAATTTTTTTCAGCCTCGTCAATTAAAAACTGACGTGTGTCAACTAACAATTGTCCGTGTAATTCAATACCGTACATGTCGCTGAACATATAAACTTTTTTAGCATGAATTATACAGCCGTACTGGTTGATTATTAATCGTTCTTGCGGAATTTTCAACAGTTCCATAAACTGTCTTGCACACCACGTATTATTAACGAGAAATTTCCCCTTATATCCGCGTTTCATCATAACCATCAAGCGCGGTATAATATCAAATATATAATGCCAGTAATTTTCACCAAGTAAAAAACAAAGCAGGCAAACTTCATCTTCTTCCTGCGTATTAGCGGTTGCCAGATCAAACGGAGGAGCGTAATTCATATCCGGTTCGTCCAATCTTGCATTAAGCCCTGACGATTCTTTAAATGTATACAGTTTATTATTAACAAGCTTTTGAACAAATGCGCAGTTCATACAGTTTGCAATATAAGCATCATTAAATTCATATAAATGAATATAATATCCCTGCACATTTTCATACTTTTTGCCTCCGCCAAATTCTTTCAAAAAATCATCGGCTAGAACAAAGTTGAACATCTTTTTATTACGTTCATTTTTTCTGGCATGCCCCTTATAGCGTAATTTACGTATAAGATTAAAATTATTTACCGTACGCCTTACTTTTACTCTTATAAATCTGTAAAAATTTTTGATCTTTTTATCTGACATAATAATTATATTATATTACAAATAACATTCAGTTAATCCACCTTATATATTAAAAATGTTTTTTATATTCTTTTTTAAATTCTTTAATAGAATTTTTTACAATTTTTTGCACTTTTTTCTGTATTTTAGGGAATTTATCTGCATCTAAAAGCACAGGTTCTTGAGAAAAAGCATCCAGCCCGTGATAACAAGACCAGATAGGGCTGACTCTTTCCGGATTTGCATTATCCCAGTCAATTGTTTTTTGCAATACAGCAGGAATATAATTCATATCATCATATTTAGTACTCATATAATCTAAAGTATCAGGTGCCATCAACGGATACACACTAAGCTGTGCACGTGCAGTTTCATCCTTACACATAAGTACATCTTCTGTCGCGCGAAGTTTACCAAAGTAAAAGAAGAAAACAGCTTTATCTTTATCAGTTTTGTAAACATAATCAGCCAAATCAATAAAATAAAATGGCGGCACAATTCCCGGTTGTCTTTCTAAAAGCGCGACAAATTCATTTTTCTCACTTTCAGATAGTTGTTTGTATAAATCAATAGCTTTTGCTGTCTGATTTTCTTTGGAATATTGCAGCATAGAACAGATATTTTTTGAATATTCACAAGTTTTATTTATATTGTTATCAAGTGCAAGTGCTGTCAATGTTCCTAAGCAAATAATCCCTATAATAGCAGTAATCTTAGATAAATTCATCATTCAACCCCCATTTATAAATTCACTAACAATTTTTCTTCAATATTTTCTCTATTAAAATAGCTGTTTAAATCTTGCATGATCTTACGTGCAAGTGCATATGCCATATTAACAGGCACAGCATTTCCCACCATTTTATATCCATTTACAAGATTGTCGTACTTAAAAATAAAATCATCAGGAAAAGTTTGAATCCTTGCACATTCTCTAACAGATAATCTGCGGTATAAGTGTTCTTTTCCCTTCACAAACTCTCGCTTATCAGGTTCTACAAATACCATTTTCGGAGCCTGTGGATGTAATGGGGCATGCCGTCCGCCGGCTTGAATTGTAAAAGACGGTTCATCCCATGCTCTAACCCGGTTTCTGGACATAAATATTGTTGAAAAACCACCTATCATATATTCATGATTAGGTACAACACATTTATTACCGTTTGTATAATTCTTCTCTTTTGCAGGAAGTGCAGACTCTTTTAAATCCCATATTGCATTTTGCAAAACAGGTTTACATGAAAAAATTTCAGGAAATTCAAAAGTAAGATTTAGATCTTTTCTGTACCCGACAAATATAACCCTTTTTCTATCCTGTGGAACATTATAATCATTAGCATTAATTAGCTTGAAACTCAAATTATAACCCGACTCTCTGAACATTTTTTTTATATTAATGAGTGCTTCTGAATGTCTTTGAGCCAGCATACCTTCAACATTTTCAGCCAAAAAGAACAGAGGCTTTTTAGCTCTTAAAATTCTGATAAATTCGTAAAAGAGTTTTCCTCTAACATCATTTATACCGCGAAGTGCTCCGGCTTCAGACCAGCTCTGGCATGGCGGACCTCCAACTATACCTATACATTCAGGAATATCACATGACGCCACATCTTTAATATTTCTTTTATCTAGTATGGTATGCGGGAAATTATACTGAAAAGTCTCCCATATTGTCGGATCAAATTCATTTGCCCAGACAATATCAAAACCGGCTGTTTCAAAACCTTTATCCAGACCGCCTGCCCCTGAAAACAAACTAACCACCCGTTTATCCATAGTAAAACTCCATAAATTTAACAGCTGTCAATTCTGCAGGATTATTTGGATTTCTGATTTTCAGACTATTTATAAAAAAGTGCTTATTATCAGCTAAGTTTAGCAAATTTTGCTTATCTTCACCTGAAAATGCATTAAATTTTTCCTCTTTAATTATGCAGTAAAATTTAAATTTTGAGTTCATATTTTGTTTAGGCAGATAATCAAACACTTTTTTAGGGTGAAAAATATACCACATGCCGCGGACACGTAAATCCGTAATACCTAGCGGATCAACTTTTTTTACTTTACCTAATTCATTAGTTTCTGCAAGTTCAATATCATTTATTGAATATAAGCCATCAACAATTGTATTTTTAATTCTTTCATATATTTCTTTATCAGCAGCATAAAAATCTTTTATATACTGTTCCAATGCATCCCCAACCCCGTTAACTCTATTTCTTCCGGCGTAATGAGACTTAACGGAGAGTATTGGATTATTGACCAGATTTTTTATTGCAACTAACACATTAGACATTATAAATTTATCCCTAATATAATCATTATACATAAAAAAGCCGTATTTGCATTTATGTTAAGTTATGTCACTGTATTAGCAGAAGAAGGAGTATAAAGGTCAAAAAAATATGCCGCAACTCGGAATTGAACCAAGGACACAGGGATTTTCAGTCCCTTGCTCTACCAACTGAGCTATTGCGGCATAT